>NZ_JBQQBP010000003.1:0-633252 GCF_052245875.1 Actinomadura sp. 3N407 | reverse complement strand
GTTGAGATGTTCGGTGGTTTTGGCGAGGGGGAAACACCCGGTCCCATCCCGAACCCGGAAGTTAAGCCCTTCAGCGCCGATGGTACTGCACGGGAGACTGTGTGGGAGAGTAGGACGCCGCCGGACTCATATTGCAGGAAGGCCCCGCCGTCACCGGCGGGGCCTTTCTCATTTCACCGGCCCCCAGATGTATCGGATGTCGGGCTCGTTTTCCTCGTTGCGGTGTCCATCGGTCCACTCGACGGCGACGAAGCCATGCCGCTCGTAGAAACGTCGCGCCGGCCCGTTGACTTGGAATGTCCACAACCGCAGGCCGTCGGGACGTTGCCGCTTCGCAAGGTGCATGAGCTGGTCGCCAATGCCCCGGCCGCGCCACTGAGGGTCAAGATAGAGCTGTTCCAGCTCGCTGCGTCCGAGGACGAGTAGTCCGACGACCCGGACGTCGGTGACCGCGACCCAGCTCTCGTGCGCTGGGACGACCACGCGTGTGAACCACTCCCTGACCTCGACGTCGTCATGGAGAAGCTGCACGGTCGGCAACGCGGTGGTGAATGAACGTAGCCAAACGTCGGCCATTTCGACCGCGTCCGAGTCACCGGCACGGCGAATGACGACCTGTTCACTGCCCATAGCCGTGATTCTCACAGGCAACGGCTCATGATGCATCGGGGTTTACGCAACACCCGGTGCATGGTCGGGGCGGCTACCTCGGCTGTGCCGGCAAGGCAACGTCCTACCGAGCCTCGTGGGTTTCTCGGCCGGTGAGGGCGAGTGAGCGAAGCTGAAGTGCGGAGCCGCCGGGGCCGCCTTCGTGTGGATGGCCGGCCGTGTTGTGCAGGGTCAGAGGTCGTGGCGCAGGCGGTCGGCCCGTTCGATGACCTTCGTCAGGACGCGGTGTGCAACCGCAAGATCGTCCGGGGGGAGGCCGTCGTAGAGCTGGGCGGCGGTGCCCTGGACCGCGGTCGTCAGCCGGGTATGCAGGTCTTCGCCTTGGGGGGTCAGCGTCACCGGGTTTCCGCCGGTGATCATTTCCTGCTGCTCCAGGTCGTCGAGCAGCCGGTCGGCGGCGGCCTCGTCGAGGCCGAGCTGCCGCTGGTCGCAAAGGTGGTCGCGCAGTGCCGTCCGGTCGGCCCACGGGCCTCGGACGGCCACCACCCGCAGGGCGATGTGCTGGTTCGAGGTGCTGCCGGTGCCGTGAAGTATCTGTTCGTGCAGTTTGCGGACGGCGCCGTGCGCCTCGGAGATGTCCTGTCCGGTCAGTACGGGATTCTCGGTCATGCGTTCGCTCTCCTCGGAAGGATCGAGCAGGGCTTGCAGGGTCCGGACGAGTTCTCGGTTGCGGGGGCCGGCGCTGCCGCCGATCGGTGCGGTGAGTTCGTCCTGGAGGGCGCGGACGACGGTCATGGCCTCACCGATGGCCGCTGTGCCCTTGTCGGTGAGGGTGAGTCGCAGGGCTCGCGGGTCGTCGGGATGTTGGTCCCGGACGACCATTTCGGCGCTCTCCAGTGCGCGGATGAGTTTGGAGACATAGATCGGTTCGAGCCCGGCGAAGTCGGCGAGCTCGCGCTGGCTGGGCCGGGTTCCCGACCGGGAGAGGCCGTACAGCGAGCCGAGCAGCGTGTACTGGGCGTGCGTGAGGCCGAGCGGTGCGACGGCGCGGTCCACCGCGGCCCGCCACCGGGTGGTGACCTGCCACAGCAGCCGTCCGGTGGCGGCGTCATCCAGCGTCATCCCTCATACTCTACTTGGAAACAATGGCCATGGAAACTATCGTGCCGCGATCGAGAATGAGTGGTGGTCTCGTCCCGGTCATGTGGAGAAGGGCTCGCTCGGCGGGGTTGTCTCCAGGCTCCGCAGGAGGGAGTCGACGGCGGTCAGGTCGTTCTCGCTGAAGACCTGGATGCCCGCGCGTTCGAGGAGCGCGGTCGTGATGCCGTCCCCGGCGACGGACGTACCCGTGAAGGTGCCGTCGTAGATGCGGTGGCTGCCGCAGGATGGGCTGCCCTCTTTGAGGAGGGCGATACGGGCGCCGGAGCGCCGGGCGGCAGCGAGGGCCAGTTCGGCGCCGCGCAGGAACTCGGCCGTCACGTCCTCGCCCGAGTCCGTGCGGACCTTGGCCGTCCCGTCGAGGACGGCGTGTCCATCGCCGCCGACGATCTCGGCGGGAGGGCGGGGGACGGCCAGGCCGCCCGACACCTCGGGGCAGAACGGGACGAGGCGACCCTCGGTGCGCCAGCGTTCGAAGAGGCCGCCGGCCACCGGCCTGGCCGCGCCGTCGTAGCGGACGGGGCGGCCCACCAGGCAAGAGCTGACCAGGATGCGTTCCACGTCCTCCAGCCTATGTGGGGGCGCGACTGCCGACGCGGGTCGCGACGGGAGCAGGAGTCTCAAGAGTGAGACGGAGGATCGCCCAGGTGAGAACTGCCGACGCCGACCAGGTGCCGCTGGCCGGCGGACGACGCTTCGGGGCGGAAGGAGCGCTTACGTCGGGACTCTGGCGGCAACGGAGTACCTGCACGATCCGCATGACCCCGTACCCACTGTGGGCGGCGCCGTCGTGATGACCGGCGGCCCTGATGTCGGGCTGGGTCACAGCCGGGGGCGGGGGATGAACGGGGGATGTGGTGAACGCCATGAGGGGAGTGCGGCGCTGCCCGCCCTCGACCGACCTGGCGGAGTCGCGAACTCGACGGCGCCCTGGCTCACCTACATCTCGTCATGAGGCAGCGGATCGCGTCTAGCTTCGCCTGGCGTATCGAATGATTCTTCTGTCTCAACGGATCTGATGCCGTGCCATATCCCCTGACCTGCGACGACGATCGGTTGAGGCGCGCAGTCGAGCCGGATCTCGGTTGATCTGGTCCACCGCAAACGAATCGAGCCGGTGACTTGAGACGGGGGCCGGTTCGCCCGGGACGGGACATGACATTGATCAATTGCCAACGAAGATTGATGATGAGTGGGTTCGCGCCATCGAAGTTCGAGTGGCCCGGCGTTTTGGTTCGTCAGGGGGCGGGGGGACTCGCGGATGCGTACGCGGACTTGGATCTCGGGGCGTTCGACCTGGGCGTATAGCAAGAGGGCGGACAGGTTCGGTGGTCGCTCGCGGCTTGCCGTGGTGTCCACTGCTCTGCGCCGCCGCGCTGCCGCCGGCCCGCTCGCCATCGCCATCGTGCTCGTGGTGGCTGCCGGGGCCGGGTGCGATGCCATCGGGGGCTCGGGCTCGTCCGCATCGACCGAGGGCGGCGAGACGCCCCGCCGGGTCGAGAGCAAGGCGCCGAACCCGCCACCGGGACTGCCCGCGGCCTTCACCGCCGGCCAGCGGCTCGACTGGTCGGCCTGCCCGGCACCGTCCGCGGCGCAGGGCGGCGGTGACGCCCCGGGCGAGGGCTGGGAGTGCGCCACGATGAAGGCGCCGTTGGACTACCGGCGGCCCGGCCGCGGCACGATCGACGTCGCCATGATCCGGAAAAGGGCCACCGGACCGGAGCGGAAGCGGATCGGATCGCTCCTCCTCAACTTCGGCGGCCCCGGGGAGTCCGGCGTCGTGGGGCTCCCCAGGTACGCGGGCGACTACGATCCGCTGAACGAGCGCTACGACCTGGTCAGCTTCGATCCGCGAGGTGTCGGTGGGACCGCCCCCGTGAGATGCGGGAAGAAGACGTTCGAGGGCGGCGACGCCTGCGAGAAGCACTCCGGCCGGCTCCTGCCGTACGTCGGGACCTCGCAGACGGCGCGCGACCTGGACCTGATGCGCTATCTCCTCGGTGACGAAGAGCTGAACTACTTCGGAGTTTCCTACGGCACCAGACTGGGCGGCGTTTACGCCCATCTGTTCCCGAAGAACGTGGGCAGACTCGTGCTCGAAGCCCCCGTCGACCCGACGCTGAACCGCCTGCAGCAAGACCTCCGCCAGGTCAGGGCCGTCCAGCTCGCCTTCGACCGATTCGCCGAACACTGCGCGAGCGCCTACGGCGACTGCCCCACTGGCAGCGACCCCGAGCAGGCCGGCCAACGCGTCATCGAGATGCTGGACAAACTCGAGAACGAGCCCGCACCCACGAACGGCGACAAGAGACTCGACGAAAGTCTCGCGGCCCACGCCATCGCGAACTACCTGGACCTCGGCAAAGAAGGCTGGGGGCCGCTGGTGGATGCGCTCAACGAGGTCATGGATCGGGGCACCGGCAGCAAGTTGCTGGAGAGGGGGTACGACCACGGCGCTCGGATCAGCGCCGGAGCCGACGCCGGGGGCGGCGTCAACGCTCGCAGCAAGCCCCCGGGCGGCAACGGCACGTCCGCCTTTGTCGCGATCACCTGCGCCGACTCCAACCTGCGCCTCGGCTTCACCAGGGTCAAGGAAATGATCAGGCGCTTGAAGGCGGCCTCGCCCGTCTTCGGCGAGGCCTGGTTCAGCGGCCTCTACCTCTGCTACGACTGGCCGTTCGAAGGCGAGAGCGCCACTCCCGACGTCAGCGCGGACGGCGCTCGTCCGATCCTCGTCGTCGCCAACACCGGCGACCCGACGACGCCGTACGCGGGCGCCAGGCGCATGGCGGACGAGCTGGGCGAGGATGTCGGCGTCCTGCTGACAGTGCGGGCCGAGGGCCACGGGTCCTACCCCCAGAACCGCTGCGCGGCCAGGGCCGTCAACGCGTACCTTCTCGACGGCACGATCCCCGGTACCGGCTGTTGATCGTGATCCGGTGTCCCGTCATGCGGTGATGTCTTGCGTCCCGCGGGGCTCCGGCGAATAGTGGGGGCATCCCCCGTCTGCAGGAGCCCGGCATGGTCCTCATCGGCCGTCCACTTCCCGAGGCGACCCGCACGCGCCGCCCCCGCGGCCCGGCCCTGGTGTCCTGGCTGACCACCACCGACCACAAGGTGATCGGGTATCTGTATCTGGTCACGTCGTTCGTCTTCTTCCTGCTGGCCGGCCTGATGGCCATGGTGATCCGCGGTGAGCTGGCGGAGCCCGGCTCGCAGTTCGTGAGCAACGAGCAGTACAACCAGATGTTCACGATGCACGGCACGATCATGCTGCTGATGTTCGCGACGCCGCTGTTCGTCGGGTTCGCGAACGTGATCATGCCGTTGCAGATCGGGTCGCCGGACGTGGCGTTCCCGCGGATGAACATGCTGAGCTACTGGCTGTTCCTGTTCGGCGGGCTGATCCTGATGGCCTCGTTCGTCTCGCCGGGCGGTGCCGCGAGCTTCGGCTGGACGGGGTACACGCCGCTCAGCAGCGAGCTCCGGACGCCCGGCGTCGGCGCCGACATGTGGATCATGGGGTTGGCGCTGTCGGGGTTCGGGACGATTCTCGGCGGCGTCAACTTCATCACGACCATCATCGGGATGCGCGCCCCCGGAATGACGATGTTCCGGATGCCGATCTTCACCTGGAACGTCTTCTTCACGAGCCTGCTGGTGCTGATGGCGTTCCCCGTCCTCGCCGCCGCGCTGCTCGCGCTGGAGGCGGACCGGCGGCTCGGCGCGCACATCTTCGACCCGGCGAACGGCGGGGCGCTGATGTGGCAGCACCTGTTCTGGTTCTTCGGGCATCCCGAGGTCTACATCATCGCGCTGCCGTTCTTCGGCATCGTCACCGAGGTCATTCCCGTCTTCAGCCGCAAGCCGCTGTTCGGCTACTTCGGGATGGTCGGCGCCACGATGATGATCGCGGGACTGTCAATGGCGGTGTGGGCGCATCACATGTTCACGACCGGCCGGGTCCTGCTGCCGTTCTTCTCGTTCATGTCGTTCCTGATCGCGGTGCCGACGGGTGTGAAGTTCTTCAACTGGGTCGGGACGATGTGGCGGGGGAGTCTCAGTTTCGAGACGCCGATGCTGTTCTCCGTCGGGTTCCTCGTGACGTTCCTGTTCGGCGGCCTGACCGGTGTCATCCTGGCTTCACCGCCGCTGGACTTCCAGGTCCAGGACTCCTATTTCGTGGTGGCGCACTTCCATTACGTCGTCTTCGGGACGGTCGTGTTCGCGATGTTCGCGGGCTTCTACTTCTGGTGGCCGAAGATGACGGGGAGGCTGCTGCACGAGGGATGGGGAAAGGTCCACTTCTGGACGCTGTTCGTGGGCTTCCACACGACGTTCCTCGTCCAGCACTGGCTCGGCGCCGAGGGCATGCCGCGACGCTACGCCGACTACCCCGAGGAGTTCCTGGCGCTGAACCGGGTGTCCAGTGCCGGTGCGCTCCTGCTGGGCGTGTCGACGCTGTTCTTCCTCTACAACGTCTACCGGACGGTCCGGCACACCGCCCCGGTGGACGCCGACGATCCCTGGGGGTACGGCAATTCGCTGGAATGGGCCACGTCCAGCCCACCGCCGAGGCACAACTTCAAGTCGATCCCGCAGATCCGCTCTGAACGCCCGGCGTTCGACCTGCATTACCCCAAGCTCCGCCAACTCGAGGCGGAGAACAGACCCGGCCGGTAGGCGGCCCGGTGGTCACTTTCCCGAGCGGATGCGGTCGACGGCTATCTGGGCGACGCGGACGGCGGCGCCCGGGTTGAGGCGGACGCCGCGCCAGGCGATGCGGCCGTGGGCGGGGGCGACGATGAGGGCCTGGTTCCTGCCGACGCCGCGCATGATGTCGCGGGCCAGTTTCTCGGCCGTGTAGAGGCGGGGGGACGCCTTGGCGATGTCGCCGGTGGCGTCTCCGCTCAGCGGGGTCTCGGGCAGGTCCGGGTTGACGTTGTGGAGCAGCGGGGTGTCGACGAAGCTCGGGCACACGACGCTGACCTTGACGCCGCGTCCGGCGGCCTCGGCGCGCAGGCCGAGGGACAGGCCCACGACGGCGTGCTTCGTGGCGGTGTAGGGGATGCCGATCGGCATCGGGACGAGGCCGGCGAGCGAGGCGGTGTTGACGATGTGCCCGCGGCCCTGATCCAGCATGATCGGGTAGGCGGCGTGGACGCCGTGCACGACGCCCTTGAGGTTGATGTCGATCGCGCGGTTCCAGTGGTCGAGGGTGAGTTCCTCGGCCAGGCCGCCGACGGCGATGCCGGCGTTGTTGAACACCAGGTCGAGCCGTCCGTGGTCGGCCTTCACGCCCTTGTACAGGTCGGCGACGGCGTCGGCGTCGGTGACGTCGAGATGCGCGGAGGCCGCCTTGCCCGTGCCGAGGGTGTTGAGCTTGTCGGCGACCTTCTGCGCACCCTCTGCGTTGATGTCGGTGACCACGACGGTGTCGCCGCGCGCCACCAGGGACGTGGCGATCGCACGGCCGATGCCGGATGCGCCTCCGGTCACGATCGCGATGCTCATTGCGCGCTCCGCTCGATGCTCGATACCGGCGTGCTCGACGCCGGAACCGCGGGTCTGGGCCGGACGGCCGAACCCGCGGCCACTAATTGGATTTCGTGTTCAATTGCGCGGGATTCTACGGGGTGCGGGGACCCCGCCGATACACGTCCCGCCTACAAAACCGGGCTCATCGCCTCGTCCCGCCGCTCGGCGTCGTCCCGCCGCCCGATCTGGAAGTCGGCCGGGTCGAGCCTGCGGGTCCGCAGCCAGAAGGCGACGGTGGACGCCGGCCACGCCGCCCGGTTGACGCCGCTGCGGTCCAGGTACCAGCTGTCGCAGCCCCCGGCCACCCACACGGCGCCCGCGGACCTGCGCTGCACCCACGAGTTGAACGAGTCCTGGACGGACGGCCGCACGGAGATCCGCGTGCCGCCGGCGCCGTCCAGCATCGCCAGGCATTGCAGGACGTACCGGACCTGCGCCTCGATCATGAAGATCATCGAGTTGTGGCCGAGGCCGGAGTTGGGGCCGAGCAGCAGGAACAGGTTCGGGAAGCCCGCCACCGCGACGCCGAGATGCGCCTCGATGCCGTCCTTCCACGCGTCCTGGATCCGCAGCCCGTTCCGCCCGACGATGTGCGCGCCGTCGAACGCGTCGGTCACGTGGAAGCCGGTCCCGAAGATGATCGCGTCGACCTCGTGCTCGCGTCCGTCCCGGGTGACGATCGAGTGCTCACGGACCTCCGCGATGCCGTCGGTGGCCAGTTCCACGTCGGGCCGCATCAGCGCCGGATAGTAGTCGCTGGACACCAGCGTCCGCTTGCAGCCCATCGTGTAGTCCGGGGTGAGCTTGCGGCGCAGGTCGCGGTCCGGTACCTGGCGGGCGAGATGCCACCGCGCGAGCGAACTGGCCGCCTTCAGCAGCCTGGGGTTCTTGAAGCCGAGGACGAAGCTCTCCTGCATCAGGTAGACGCCGTTGCGGTAGCCGCGCTGGACGAGCGGGACGCGGCGGAACAGCGCCCGCTCCAGCCCGGTGATCCGGCGGTCGGGCTTCGGGATGATCCACGGCGGCGTCCGCTGGAACACCGTCAGATGCCCGACCCGCCCGGCGATCTGCGGGACGAACTGGATCGCGGACGCGCCCGTGCCGATCACGGCGACGCGCTTGCCGGTCAGGTCGTAGGAGTGGTCCCACTGGGCGGAGTGGAACGTCCTCCCCGCGAACGAGGCCAGGCCGGGCAGGTCGGGGATGCTGGGCTGGTGCAGCGGCCCCATCCCGGCGACGAGCGCCCGTCCCCGGACGGTCTCGCCGTCGCCGGCGGTCACCTCCCAGGTGTCGGTGGCGTCGTCGTACTCGGTCCCGGTCACCTCGGTGTTGAACCGGATGTGCTGCGCCAGGTCGTACTTGTCGACGATGTCCTTGATGTACTGCAGGAGCTCCGCCTGCTTCGGGAACATCCGCGACCAGTCGTTCTTCGGCTCGAACGAGTAGGAGTACAGCAGCGACATGATGTCGCACGCGCACCCCGGGTAGGTGTTCTCCCGCCACGTCCCGCCGACCTCGTCCGCCTTCTCCAGGATGACGAAGTCGTGGACGCCGGCCCTCTTCAGCCCGATCGCCATGCCGAGCCCGGAGAAGCCCGTCCCGATGATGACGACCTTGTACGGGCCGCCCGGCCCCGCCGCGGGCGTGACCACGGCGGGACCGGCCTCCACGCCGGCGTGCGCGTCGGCCTTCGCGTCGGCCATGCTCAGGCCGCCTTGGGGGCCTTGACTTCGCGGCGCCGCTTCGGCTCGTCCCAGATGCCGAACGCCTTCCACACCTGCTTGCCGACCGGGCCGATCACGCCGAGTTCGGCCATCAGGTCACGGATCTTGCCGACCGAGTTGGAGATCTCCGCCTGCGCCGCCTCGTTCTTGTACGCCTGCCGGACGACGTCCTTCGGGATGCCGAAGTGCCGCACCATCGGCCCGGGAGGGGACAGCATGATCCGCGCCATCACGCCGAGGACGACGGGCGTCGCGATGCCGAGGACCCGGCGGCGCAGCGGGTTCATGTTCGGCACCCGGTGCTTGAGGTAGTGCCGGGCGAACGAGATGTGCCGGGCCTCCTCCGCGATGTGGATCTTCATGATGGTCTCTTCGAGCGGGTGCTTGATGTGCCCGCCCTTGAGGGACTTGCGCTGGACGTAGTCGATCGGGTCCTCGCCGCCGAGCACGAACACGAAGAACATCTCGGTGCTGACCAGCGGGATCCACGGGGCGGCCTGCGCGATGAAGCTGAGCGACCGCGGCATGCCGCGGATCGGCATCTTCGTCCGGTTCACGAACTCCTGGAACATCATGCCGTGATGACATTCCTCGGTCGTCTCGTGGTAGACGTACCGGAACTCCGGCCGGCCGTTCGGCAGCCGGTAGGCGTAGTTGAGCAGCCCGCGCTTCAGCAGGTTCTCGAACTGCAGGCCGATCTTCATGGCGGTGGCGACGCGCCACAGCCCGATCTGCGCCTGGATCTCCGGCGGCTGCTCCTGGTACCAGGCCGTCTCGCCGAGCCGGTCGAACGGCGGCAGCACCCAGCGGGGGTCGTTCTTGTCGACCTTGAACTCCGCGTCGTCCCACGGGATGTCGACGTAGGCCTCCCAGTGCTTGTCCACCGACGCCTTGTTCAGGCGGTCGATGACGCCCAGGTACGACTTCTTGTCCTTGACCTGCTCGCGGACCTCGTCGGCGAGCTCGGTGGGGGCTTTCGGCATGTCGGTCGCTCCCTCGGGGGTCGTGCTGTCGGACGGGGCCGACGGTGCTACAGGGGTGGAATCGGGATCTGGTGGGGTTTCAGGGCCTGGTCGCGGTGCGCGTCTCGGTGGCGTCCGCGTCCGCCGGTTCGGGGCCGGCCTCTTCGGGGCGCGGGGTTTCGGACCCGGTCTCGGTCACCGGGCCGGGGGCGGTTGTGGGCATGGGGGCGCGGGTGGGTGTTCCCTGCTCCGGGACGATCAGCCGCGCGACGTCCTTGACCTGGCGCAGCACGGCGGCCTGGTGGCCCTCGGCGTCGTCGTCCAGAGCGTTCTGGACGGACAGCCCGACGAACATCGCGTACAGGCCGCGCAGCATCGTCGGGACGAAGTCGGCGGGCAGCGTGTTCTCCGGGAACAGCTTCTCGAACGTCTCCAGGATGACCTGGAGGATCCGCTCGTTGAGGTCGCGGCACAGGGGGCGCAGCTCGTCGTCGGTGCGGGCCGCCACCGCCAGTTCCATGAGGGCCTTGGCCGGACGGCCGCGGAACACCTCCCAGAGCAGGTCGAGCGCGCCCGACACGTTGCGCCGTTCGGCCGGCAGTACCGCGAACGCGGTCTCGTACGCCAGCCGCTGCGCTTCCAGCAGATGCTCCAGCGCGGCGGCGACCAGCACCATCTTGGTCGGATAGTGGTGCTGCTGCGCCCCGCGGGACACGCCGGCGCGGCGCGCCACCTCGGTGGTGGACGTCCCGGACCAGCCGAGGTCCACCAGGCACTCCATGGTGGCCTCCAGGAGGCTGGCCTGCGTGCGCGACCGGCGTTCCTGCTGCGTACGGCGGCTGGAGGATCCGCGCCGGTGACGTCGGCGACTGCTTACTGACACGTCTCCGACGGTACGAGCGAACAAACAAGCAATCAAGCCTGCATGTATGTTGGCCGCATCACAGTTGGACAACGAGTCGAACTACTGCGGTGGACGTAGACGGCGAGCCCGAAGTGCCCCCAGAGGAGCAGTGGCGGAGCCTCTCCTGACCCGACGACGGACGCCATGACTCGCCGCGACGATCCCGGCATGGGAAACGCAGCAGAAGCAAGGCGAACGGTCAACGAGGACCCGGGCACGGCGCAGGGCGGCGCCCGCACGGTCCACCTCACCAAGGTGTACGGGTCCGGTGCCATGGCGGTACGCGCACTCGACGACGTCAGCGTCGTGCTCCCCCAAGGACGGTTCACCGCGATCATGGGTCCGTCCGGCGCCGGCAAGTCCACGCTGATGCACTGCGTGGCGGGCCTGGAGGACGCGACGTCCGGCAAGGTCTACGTCGGCGAGGACGAGCTCGGGGCGCTGTCGGACCGGCGCCTGACCCGGCTCAGGCGCGAGCGGATCGGGTTCGTGTTCCAGGCGTTCAACCTGCTCCCGACGCTCACCGCACGCGACAACATCCTCCTGCCGATGACGCTGGCCGGCACGACCCCGGACCAGGAGTGGCTGAACACGGTCATCCGCGTCCTGAAGCTGGGCGACCGGCTCACGCACCGCCCGTCCGAGATGTCGGGCGGGCAGCAGCAGAGGGTGGCGCTGGCGCGCGCGCTCGTCACCCGCCCGCAGATCGTGTTCGCGGACGAGCCGACCGGCAACCTCGACTCCCGCACCGGCGCCGAGGTGCTGGACCTGCTCCGCAACGCCGTCGACAGCCTGGGCCAGACGGTCGCGATGGTCACCCACGACCCGGTCGCCGCGGGACACGCCGACTCGGTCGTGTTCCTCGCCGACGGCCGGATCGTCGACGTCATGGACGCGCCCACACCCGACCGGGTGCTGGACCGCATGCGAGGACTGGGGGACCACCGATGATCGGGCTCGTCTTCAAAGAACTGTGGGGACGCAAACGCCGCATGGTCGGCTCCCTGGCGGCGGTCTTCCTCGGCGTGACGTTCCTGACCGGAACGCTCGTGCTCGGCGACACCCTCGCGGGAAGCATCGACGGGTACTTCTCCAACGCGTACGGCAAGACCGACGTCAGCGTGCGGAACTCCACGAAGGTCAGCGACGAGCCCTGGGGCTCCCGTGGGCAGATCGACGCGTCCGTCCTCGGCAAGGTCCGGCAGGTGGACGGCGTCGCGAACGCCGAACCCGTCATCGAAGGGTCGGGGCAGCTGCTCGCCAAGGACGGCACGGTCGTCCAGTCGCGCGGCCCCCGCATGGCCGGCAACTGGATGACCGACCCGAAGCTCAACCCGTACCGGCTCGCGGAAGGCCGGGCGCCCCGCGCGCCGAACGAGGTCGTCATCAACAAGATGTTCGCCGACGAAGGCAACCTGAACGTCGGGGACCGGACGGCGGTGCTCACCCCCGAACGGGTCCCCGTGACCGTCGTCGGCATCAGCATGTTCGGTGAGGAGGAGGCCTTCGGCGAGACGTCGTTCACGGCGTTCACACTCGAAGACGCCCGCAAGTACGTCGCGAAGACGCCCGACCGCATCAGCGGCGTCTCCATCAGCGCGGAGGACGGCGTCAGCCCGGACGAGCTGGCGTCCGGCGTGCAGAACGTCCTGCCCGCCGGAACCGAGGCCGTCACGAACGAGGCGCAGGTCGAGGAGGGCATGAGCGAGGTCGAGAGCGGCTTCCTCACCATCTTCCGCACCGTCCTCGGCGCGTTCGGCGCGGTCGCGCTGCTCGTCGCCGCGTTCAGCATCCACAACACGTTCGCGATCACGATGGCGCAGCGGACCCGCGAGTCGGCGCTGCTGCGCGCGCTCGGCGCCGGACGCCGCCAGGTCGTCACCATCGTCGGCTTCGAGGCCCTGGTGATCGGCGGCGCCGCCACCCTCGCCGGGCTCGCCGGCGGGCTGGGGTTCGCGGCCCTGCTCCGGCTGCTGTTCACCGAGTTCCGGATCGGCATCGCCATGGAGGGACTCACGGTGTCCGCGACCTCCCTCATGATCGCGGTGCCGGTGGGGATGCTCGTCACGCTCATCGCGGCGCTCGGTCCCGCGGTGAAGGCGTCCAGGGTGCCGCCGCTGGCCGCGCTGCGCGAGGTCTCCGCCGGGACCGCCGGGCCGTCCGACACCCGCGTCATCGTCGGCGGCGTCTTCGCCGCCGTCGCGATCGGGACCGTCGTGTTCGGAGCCGTCACCGAGCAGATGGCGATGGCGGGAGCGGGCGCCATCGTGGCCGTCATCGCGATGGTCGCGCTCGGGCCCGTCGCCGCCCGCCCGGTCGCCAGGCTCCTCGGCGGGCCCGCGGCGCGGCTGCGCGGCGTCCCCGGCACGCTCGCCCGCGACAACGCGTCCCGCAGCCCGCAGCGAACCGCCGGCGCGGCGACCGCCCTGATGATCGGCGTCGGCGTCGTCACGCTGATGACGGTGTTCATCGGGTCGCTCGGCGCGTCCCTGGAGAACAGCGTCGCCGGGTCGTTCAAGGGCCGGATCGTCGTCAACTCCGGCGGCAACGAGACCGGCGGGTTCAGCACCGCGCTCGTCCGGGACGCCGCGGAGCTGCCGCAGGTCGGCGAGGTCGCGGGCGTCGGCAACGGCAGCCTGCGCGTGGACGGCGACCCGTCGACGGTCAGCGTGGCCGACCCGTCCGCCCTCAGCAGGGTCCTCGACCTGGACGTCACCCAGGGCGGCCTGTCCGGCGCCGGCACGTTCGCCGTGTCGAAGAGCGTCGCCGACGACAAGGGGTGGAGCACCGGTTCCCAGGTGGGCGTCACGTTTGCCGACGGCGCCTCACAACGCCTCACCGTCGGCGCCGTCTACGAGAACACCGACCTGACCGGCGACTACCTCGTGCCGCGCACCGTGTGGAACGCGCACACCAGGCAATCCCTGGACAACGCCGCGTTCGTCGAACTGGCGCCCGGCGCGTCGGAAGCGGACGCACGGC
The DNA here is from genome assembly GCF_052245875.1 of Actinomadura sp. 3N407. Lineage (NCBI taxonomy): Bacteria > Bacillati > Actinomycetota > Actinomycetes > Streptosporangiales > Thermomonosporaceae > Actinomadura > Actinomadura sp. 3N407. Next base: position 619,375 of record NZ_JBQQBP010000003.1, on the reverse strand, counting down.
AGGCCCTCACCGCGCTCGCCAAGCCGTACGGCGCTCCGGAGGTCCAGACGCGCGACGACTACGTCTCCGCCCAGACCGAGGAGATGGCGGGCTTCATCACCGTCGTCTACGGGATGCTCATCCTCGCCATCATCATCGCGCTGATGGGCATCGCGAACACGCTGTCGCTGTCGGTCCACGAGCGGACCCGCGAGCTGGGGCTGCTGCGCGCGGTCGGCGGGACCCGCCCGCAGATCAGGTCGATGGTCCGCTGGGAATCGGTCATCGTCGCGCTGTTCGGCACCGGCGGCGGGCTCGGCCTCGGAGTGTTCCTCGGCTGGGGCCTCGGCACCGCCCTCGGCAACCCGTTCGCACCCGGCGCCGTCCAGCTCGCGGTCATCGCGATGGTCGGCGCGGTGGCGGGCGCGCTCGCCGCGATCCGCCCGGCCCGGCGCGCGGCGCGGCTGGCGATCCTTTCCGCGATCTCCACGCCGTGACGCCACCGGATCCCGTCCCCCCGCCGCCACGCGGGGGGACGGCCCTTTCCCCGCCCGGCACCTTCCGGGCCTAGCCGCTTTGCGGCCCGGCAGCTTTGCGGCCGGGCCGCTTCCCGGCCCGGCCACATTCGCGGGGGCGGCCGTCGATATGGTATGTCCATGCAGGTCAACCAGTCGGGCAAGCTCACCAACGTCTGTTACGACATCCGCGGGCCGGTGCTCAAGCGCGCCAAGCAGCTGGAGGCCGAGGGGAACAACATCCTGAAGCTGCACATCGGCAACCCGGCCCCGTTCGGGTTCGAGGCCCCGCCCGAACTCCTCCACGACATGATCCGCAACCTGCCGGAGGCGCACGGCTACAGCGACTCCAAGGGCATCCTGCCCGCCCGCCGCGCCGTCGTGCAGCGCATGGAGGACGACGGCGTCTCCGGCGTCGACGTGGAGGACGTCTACCTCGGCAACGGCGTCTCCGAGCTGATCGTGATGACCCTGCAGGCGCTCCTCAACGACGGCGACGAGGTGCTCATCCCGGCCCCCGACTACCCGCTGTGGACGGCGTCGGTCTCCCTGTGCGGCGGCACGCCCGTCCACTACCTGTGCGACGAGGACGCCGGCTGGGAGCCCAGCGTCGAGGACATCGAATCGAAGATCGGCGACCGCACCAGGGCGATCGTCATCATCAACCCGAACAACCCGACCGGCGCCGTCTACTCGCGCGAGGTGCTGACGCGCGTCGTCGAGGTCGCCCGCCGCCGCAACCTCATCATCTTCGCCGACGAGATCTACGACCGGATCCTGTACGACGACGCCGAGCACATCCCCATCGCGTCGCTGACCACGGACCTGCTGTGCCTCACCTTCGGCGGCCTCTCGAAGAACTACCGGGTCGCCGGGTTCCGCGCCGGCTGGGTCGCGCTGTCCGGCCCGAAGGGACACGCCGAGTCCTACATCGAGGGCATCGACATCCTCGCCAACATGCGGCTCTGCCCCAACGTCCCCGGCCAGCACGCCATCCAGGCCGCCCTGGGCGGCTACCAGAGCATCGACGACCTCGTCCTGCCGACCGGCCGCCTCGGCGAGCAGCGCGACCGCGCCTGGAAACTGCTGAACGACCTGCCCGGCGTGACCTGCGTCCGCCCCATGGGCGCCCTGTACGTCTTCCCGCGCCTCGACCCCGGGATGTATCCCGTCGAGGACGACATGCGCTTCGCCCTCGACCTCCTCGAACAGCAGAAACTCCTCGTCGTCCAGGGGACCGGCTTCAACTGGCCGTCCACCGACCACTTCCGCGTCGTCACCCTCCAGTACGCCGACGACCTCGAAGAGGCCGTGGGCCGCATAGGGGAGTTCCTCCACACCTACCGCCGCTGAAGCCGCCCCGGGACGTGTGCGTCGCCGCGGCCACTCCGCGTCGCCCGGACGGTCCCTACGGCGAAGGCGTCGCGGCGGTGTCGAGGCGGCGGAGGGCGCCGCGGACGATGCCGGGGTCGGTGGTCGCCCAGAACGGCGGCAGCGAGTTCTTGAGGAAGCCGCCGTAGCGCGCCGTGGCGAGGCGCGGGTCGAGGACGGCCACGACGCCGCGGTCGTCCATGGAGCGCAGCAGACGCCCCGCGCCCTGGGCGAGCAGCAGCGCGGCGTGCGTCGCCGCGACCGCCATGAAACCGTTGCCCCCGCGCGCCGCCACCGCCCGCGACCGTGCCGACGACACGGGGTCGTCCGGACGCGGGAACGGGATGCGGTCCATGATGACGAGCTGCAGTGACGGGCCTGGGACGTCCACGCCCTGCCAGAGCGACAGGGTGCCGAACAGGCAGGTCCGCTCGTCCTCGGCGAACTGCTTGACCAGCAGGGACGTGGAGTCGTCGCCCTGGCACAGCAGCGGGTGGGACAGGTGGTCCTTCAGCTCGTCGGCGGCCTGCCGGGCGGCCCGCATCGAGGAGAACAGGCCGAGGGTGCGGCCGCCTGCCGCCTCGATCAGCTCGGTGATCTCCGTCAGGTAGGCGTCGGCGAGACCGTCCCGTCCCGGCTGCGGCAGATGCCGCGCGACGTACAGGATGCCCGCCTTCGGGTGGTCGAACGGCGAGCCGACGTCCAGCCCGGACCACACGACCTCGGACTCCTCGGCCTTCTCCGCCGCGGTCTGCGCGAGACCTTCGGCGGCCGTTCTCGCGTCCTTCGAGGTGCTCTCGTTCAGAGGCGGAAGACCCCACTGGCGGGCGAGCGGCTCGAACGACCCGCCCAGCGTCAGCGTCGCCGACGTCAGGATCGCGGTGCGCTGCTCGAACAACGTCGTCCGCAACAGCCCGCCGACGCCGATCGGCGCGACGTGCAGCGCCGGCGGACGCTTGGGCCGGCCCTCCTGGACGAACGGTTTCTCCAGCCACACCACATCGAAGCGCTGAGCGATCTCGGGCTGGAACGCCTCCAGCGTCCTCACGGCCGTCTCATGCAGCTCTTCCAGCGACGACCGTGCCGCCTTACGCGCGGCCATGTCGCCTGGGTCGGACTCCTTCTTCTCCGGCCCGAGCGCAGTGATGCAAGCATGCGCGGCGTCCCGTACGACGACGAGGGTGTTGCCCAAAGCAGGCGACAGGACGTCCATACGCCCGGCGGGCATGTCCTCCAGCAGGAGACCGAGCCCCTCCGCGGCCTCCTTCAACCGGTCGGCCGTGGCTTCCTCGATGAGACGCCCGCACCGGCGAGCCGCGATCTCGACGGCGGCCGCGCTCAGGTCCCCCGTCGCGACCGACGTGACCCGGTCGACCAACTCATGCGCCTCGTCCACGACCACGACATCGTGCTCGGGCAGGACCTGGAACTCCTCCAGTGCATCGATCGCCAGCAGCGCATGGTTGGTGACCACGATGTGCGCCTCGCCCGCCTCCGCGCGGGCCAGCTCGGCGAAGCACTCCGTGCCGTGCGGGCAGCGCTGAGCGCCCAGGCACTCCTTCGCGGTGACGGCCACCTGCCGCCACGCCTGCTCGCTCACCCCGGGCACCAGCTCGTCGCGGTCGCCGGTGCTGGTCTCGTCGGCCCACTCGTTCAGCCGCTTCACCTGCCGTCCGAGCGACGACAGCTGCTGCGGGTCGAACAGGCTCGGGCCCTCGTCCTCCTCCGGCACACCCGTCTGCACCCGGTGCAGGCACAGGTAGTTGCGGCGGCCCTTCAGGATCGCGAACTTCAGCTCCGTCCCGAGCAGCGGCCCGAGCGCCTCCGCCAGCCGCGGCAGATCACGGTCGACGAGCTGGCGCTGCAACGCGATCGTCGCCGTCGACACGACCACCGTCGTCTGCTTCTCGACCGCGTACCGGATGGCGGGGACGAGGTAGGCCAGCGACTTACCGGTGCCGGTGCCGGCCTGCGCGGCGACATGCTCACCGGACTCGATCGCCTTCTCCACCGCCCGCGCCATCTCCACCTGCCCGGGGCGCTCGGCACCCCCGATGGACGCGACGGCCGAGGCGAGAAGGGTCGCCATGTCCGGAATCTGGGTATCGCTGCCGGTCAGCAGATCAGGGGCGGGCACGTCGCCCAACGCTACCGTCCGCGGCGGACACCCGCGTCCCGTCCCGCCGACCGGTCCCCGGCCATCGGCCGATTCACCGACGAACCCGTCAGAACACGCAGCGCCCGACCTGGAGTTATCCACAATTCTCTGGGCGGTGTCGTCCAGGCGGCCCCTCCTGCCACCGTCGAGGGCATGACACCCCTGGTGATCCGATCGGCACAAGACGCCATCGCAGCCGTCCCGTACCTGCTGGGTTTCCACCCGTCCCGCAGCCTCGTCGTGATCGGCTTCGAGGGACGCGCCCACGGCACATGCGCCGTCCGGCTCGATTTACCGTCATGCGACGCCGCCGGGCGGGTGGCCGCCCTCCTCGCCGGCAACGGCTTCGCCCGCTCCCTCGTCCTCGGCTACGGACCCCCCGACGAGGTCGGCGAGTCCGCCGCGGCCATGCAGGCGGCCCTGAGCTCCGCCGGCGTCCCCGCCGCCGAGGCGATCCGCGTCGCCGACGGCCGCTGGTGGTCGCTCACCTGCGACGACGACTGCTGCCCACCCGAAGGCACCCCCTACGACGTCTCCGCCAGCGTCCTCGCCGCCCAGGCGACCTACGCCGGCCACGTCGCCCTCGCCGACCGCTCCGAACTCGTCCGCTCCGTCCAGCCGCTCGACGGCCCCGCCCGCACCGCCATGCGAGAGGCCACCGCACGAGCCGAGAAACGCCACACCGCCGGCGACCTGGCCTTCGTCCTGACCCTCCTCACCCGCACCGGCACCGCCCCGACCGACGACGAGGTCGCCCGGCTGGGCATCGTCCTCACCGACTTGCGCATCCGCGACGAGGCGTGGATCCGCATCGACGAGGACGCCCCCGCCGCCGACATCGCCTTCTGGCGCGACGTCCTCCGCCGTGTCGAGGAACCTTATGTCCCCGCCCCGGCGTCCCTCCTGGCCTTCGCCGCCTACTCCGCAGGCGACGGCGGCCTGGCCAACGTGGCCCTGGAACGCGCCCTGGACGCCGACCCCGCCTACTCCATGGCCGTCCTGCTCAGGGAGGTGATCAACGCCGGTATCCCACCCTCAAAGGTCCGCCTGCACATGACCCCCGACCAACTGGCCGCCGCCTACTACGACCAACACCGAGAAGCCGGCTGACCCCACCACAACCAGAACCCACCCGACCAAGCGCGCCGCCCTGACCGAGACCGCCCCCCGGCCGAGCACGTTGGGTTGACTGCACGGCCGCGCCGACCGGATATGCCGAGGCCGTAGAGCCGATCGGATACGCCCGCTGGCAGTGGACGCCCCACTGACCGGCGATGCCGTCCGACCGAAGGATGTCTTGAGGTCTGCGCGACCTGCGGGCGGTGGGGCGGGGTTCGGTGGTGGGGTCTGGTCAGGGGGCGACGGCTTCGCCGGGGGTGCCGGGGTCGATGCGGCGGTCGGGGTTGCGTGCGTTCCAGGCGCGCATGCGGGGCGGGTAGCCGACGATCTGGACGTCGTAGACGGGCAGGCCGAGGTCGCGGGCCACCTTGCCGATGACCTTGGGGGAGCCGACGCGGCGGCGGGTCCACTCGCCGTCGTGGGCGACGGCGACGGCGGTGGTGTCGGTGGCGAAGGTCTCCGGCTCAACGAAGAACTCCACGCCGCGCCGGCTGCGGGCGAAGGCGATCAGCGCCTCGATGTCGGAGTCGGTCGCTTCACGGTCGAGCTTCGTCACCGTGGACCCGCCGCGGTTCTTACGAAGCCCGAATCGGTCCCGGAACCTCATGCCTGCCCCGTCGTCTCATGCCGTCCCCCGGAATGGTCCCGGGATCAGTTGCGGTCTACGACGATAACGGCTGCGAGGTGTCCGCTGGTTCCCGACACAGCGGCGGCATCCCCGGCGAGCGGGGCCCAGCGTCCTAGACTGGCCGACCTTGGGGGCGGCACCGGGGGGGTTGATGGACGGGCCGAAGCGGGTCCGGCGGGGCGCGGCCGGTGTGCTCGCGGCCGCGATTTGCGGTGGGCTGAGCACACTGGCCCCGGTCGACGAGCGGGTGCGGCTCACCGCGGCGCGGAGCGAGCCCCCCGCGCCCGAGCCCAAGCCGCCGAGGCCCGAGCCGAAACCCCCGCCGCCCGACTGCACGCGCGTCAAGTGCCTGGCGCTGACGTTCGACGACGGTCCGGCGGAGAGCACAGGGCAACTGCTGGACATCCTCGCGTCCCGCAACGTCAGGGCGACGTTCTTCCTGATCGGGGAGAACGTCGCCAAGCACCCCGCGCTCGTGCGGCGCGAACACGAGGCCGGGCACGAGATAGCCGACCACAGCTACACCCACGCCGATCTCGGGAGAGCCTCCCGGAAAAAAATCATCTCGGAGCTGACGCGGACGCAGGAGGCGATCCGGCGGGCGTCCGGTGTCACGCCGGACATGCTGCGGCCGCCGTACGGGTCGACGTCCGAACGGCTGGCCGGCATCACGCGGCGAATGGGCATGTCGCAGGTGCTGTGGACGGTCGACCCGCTCGACTGGCGGCACCGCGACACCGAGGGGATCGAGCGCCGGGTACTGAACTCGGTGAAGCCCGGCCAGATCGTGCTGCTGCACGACATCCACCCGACGACCGTGCGCGCCGTCCCGAAGATCATCGACCGTCTGGCGGCGAAGGGCTACGTGTTCGTGACCGTCTCCGAACTGTTCGGAGGGAAACTGACACCCGGGAAGGAGTACACGCAGCTGAATTCAGGGGAGGGTCAGGGTCTTCCCTGATGCTGCGGGACGGCCGCGGCGCGGAACATGAGAGACATGGACAGCAGCTACGCGGTGGGGGATCTGAGGGTCTCGGACGCCGAACGCGAACCGGTCATCGAGCGCCTTCAGGACGCGTACGCCGAAGGCCGGATCGACCACGAGGAATTCGACCTGCGCATGCATCTGGCGATGACGGCCAAGACGCGCAACGACCTGGCCGCGCTCACCCGCGACCTGGCCCCCGAGCCGAAGCGGACGCGCAACCCCGCCGTGTGGGACGGTGAGCCGCCGACGGGGGAGGACCGCATGCTCGCGGCGGCGGCGCATGCCGTCGCGGTCCCGACGCTGTTCGTCGGGCCGCTCGTGCTGATGCTGCTGAGCGGCAAGCGGTCCGAGTACGTCCGGCGGCAGGCCGCGGAGGCGGTGAACTTCCAGGTGACGCTCCTGCTCGTCACGATCGTCACGTTCGGCGTCGGCGGCGTCGTCTACGCGGTGGCGTGGATCCTGTCGGCCATCGCGGCCGTCTACGCGCTGACCGGCCACACCTTCCGTTACCCGTGGATCCTCCGCCTGGTGAAGTGACTACCCGGCGGGCCGTCGCCTGGCGGGGGTGCTTGCCCTGCCGAGTCGGTGTCGGTGATGAGGTCGCCGTCTGTCGGCCGCCGCCGCGTCGATGTGCGCGGTGGCGGGTCTGTCGTTCCGTGATTTGGGGGCCTCTCACCTGGTGAGGTGGCTGTTCGGCGGGGCGTTGGCTGGGGGCGTGCTTCGGCGAGTCGGTGTCGGTGGTGGGCTGTCTGTCGGTCGTCGCGGCATGCGGGGTGGTGGCGGGTCCGGGGTGGGAAGGGCTGCCTGGGGTGTCGGGCGGTCGTTGCGTCGATGTGGGTGGTGGCGGGTCCGGCGTTCGGGGTGGCCTGTTCTGGCGCGTCGGTTCCTGGGACCAGGTGGGGGCCGCGGGGGTTCGAGGGGCGGAGTGGGTTTGTCGGTGTGGGGCTTGGGGGAGATGTTGACGTGGCCGCCTCGTTGCGGTTCCTGTCGCCTCCAGGAGATGAAACGACGCCGATGTATGCGCCCGTGGTGTTATTCCCCTGTCTACCTGTGACTCCCACAACGTCCGAATTATGTGGACCGTGCATGGGATGATCGATTTACTGTGTCCGGGAGGGTAGATGACGGAGCTTGCGGTCAAGGGTGATCACCAGCGGGCGGTCGAGGCGCTCAGGAGGTCCTACGAGGCGATCCCGGCGGGCACGCCGGTGCGGCTGGCGAAGCGGACCTCGAACCTGTTCCGGTGGCGCGACCCCTCGGACGCGCCGGGGCTGGACGTGTCCGGGTTCGACAAGGTGCTGAGCGTCGACGCGGACGAGCGGACCGCGCAGGTCCAGGGCATGACGACGTACGAGGATCTGGTCGACGCGACGCTCCCGCACGGGCTGATGCCGACGGTCGTCCCGCAGCTGAAGACGATCACGCTGGGCGGTGCGGTGACGGGGCTGGGCATCGAGTCGACGTCGTTCCGGGACGGGCTGCCGCACGAGGGCGTGCTGGAGATGGAGGTCCTGACGGGCGACGGCAGGATCGTCACCGCGACGAAGGAGAACGAGCACGCGGACCTGTTCTACGGGTTCCCGAACTCCTACGGGACGCTCGGCTACACGCTGCGGCTGAAGATCGAGCTCAGGCCCGTCAGCCCGTACGTGCGGCTGCGGCATCTGCGGTTCCGGGACGCGGCGGAGCTGACCAGGGTGATGGGCGAGATCACCGAGTCCGGGAAGTTCGAGGGCGAGGCCGTCGACTTCATGGACGGGACGGTGTTCGGCGCGGGCGAGCAGTACATCACGCTGGGCTTCTTCGCGGACTCGGCGCCGTACACGTCCGACTACACCGGTCAGCAGATCTACTACCGGTCGATTCAGGAGCGTTCGGTCGATTTCCTGACGGTCCGCGACTACATCTGGCGCTGGGACACCGACTGGTTCTGGTGCTCCGGCGCGTTCGGCGTGCAGAACCCGGCGGTCCGGCGGTTGTGGCCCGACAAGTACAAGCGGTCGGACGTGTACCGCAAGCTCGTCGCCTACGACCGGCGGTACCACTTCGTCGCGCGGGCGGAGCGGTGGCGTGGGCTGAGGCCGCGCGAGGACGTCATCCAGGACATCGAGGTGCCGGTCGAGCGGCTGCCGGAGTTCCTGGAGTTCTTCCACGAGAAGGTCGGCATGAGCCCGATCTGGTTGTGCCCGCTGCGCGCGACGGACCGGTGGCCGCTGTACCCGCTGGAAGTCGGGCGCACATACGTGAACGTGGGTTTCTGGGGGACGGTCCGGCTTCCACCTGGGCAGATCCCCGAATACCACAACCGGCTCATCGAACGTAGGGTCGCGGCTCTTGACGGGCACAAGTCTCTCTATTCGACTGCCTTCTATGGCAGGGACGAGTTCTGGCGGTACTACGACGGGGAGACCTACCGGCGGCTCAAGGGGAGCTACGATTCCGGCGGGCGACTGCTGGATCTCTACGACAAGTGTGTGCGCGGGCGCTGACCAGGCGTCCGCCGTTTCGGGGGAGTGCCCGGACGGTGGCCGATCATCACGGCTCGGCCGGGCGGAGAGACAGGAGGGATCAAGATGACGCTGGCCGGGGTCTTCGAGCGACTCGCCGGGGCTGAGGCGCCAGTGGAGTTCACGGCGTACGACGGATCGCGGGCGGGGGTGCCCGGCGCCGACATCCGGTTCGACGTCCGTTCGCCGTACGCGGTGTCGTACCTGCTGCACTCGCCGGGTGCGCTCGGCCTGGCCCGCGCCTATGTCACCGGCATGATCGACGTCAGCGGTGACATGATCACGGCGTTGACGACGATGCAGCAGGTGCTCAGTGAGGTGACGGCGCGGGACAAGGCGCGGATCCTCGGTGGCGTGCTCGGTGATCCGCTGCTGCGGGCCGCGATCTCGCGCCGGCTGGACCCGCCGCCGCAGGAGGCGCCGTTCAGCCGCATCCCGTCGTGGCTGCGGCACTCCAAGCGGCGGGACGCGAAGGCGATCTCCCATCACTATGACGTGTCGAACACGTTCTACGAGTGGGTGCTCGGCCCCTCCATGGCCTACACGTGCGCGTGCTATCCCCGAGAGGACGCGACGCTGGAGGAGGCGCAGTTCTTCAAGCACGACCTGGTGGCGAAGAAGATCGCGCTGAGGCCGGGGATGCGGCTGCTGGACGTGGGCTGCGGCTGGGGCGGGATGGTGATGCACGCCGCGAAGGAGTACGGCGTCAAGGCGCTCGGTGTGACGCTGTCGAAGCAGCAGGCCGAGTGGGCGCAGAAGGCGATCGCCGACCGGGGGCTGTCGGATCTGGCGGAGGTCCGGCACATGGACTACCGCGACGTGGCCGAGACGGGCTTCGACGCGATCAGCTCCATCGGGCTCACCGAGCACATCGGCAAGGCGAACCTGCCGTCCTACTTCTCGTTCCTGTACGGGAAGCTGAAGAAGGGCGGCCGGATGCTGAACCACACCATCACCCGTCCGGACAACATCGCGCCGACCCGCAAGGAGAACGGGTTCATCAACCGCTACGTGTTCCCGGACGGTGAGCTGGAGGGTCCCGGCTACGTCCAGATGCAGATGAACGACGCGGGTTTCGAGATCCGCCACCAGGAGAACCTGCGCGAGCATTACGCCCGGACGCTCACCGCGTGGTGCGAGAACCTCGACGAGCACTGGGACGAGGCGGTCGCCGAGGTCGGTGACGGCATCGCCCGCGTGTGGCGCGTCTACATGGCGGGCTGCGTGCTCGGCTTCAACCAGAACTGGATCGAGTTGCACCAGACGCTCGGCGTCAAGCTGCGCGACGACGGCACGAGCGACATGCCGCTGCGTCCCGACTGGGGATCGTGACGGCGGAACGTTCCCGGCACTGAGACGAGCCGACCGGACATTTCCGGCCGGCTCGTCCGCGTCCCGGGCCTGTTCCGGCCGGTTTGTTCGTGTTCCACGGATTCGGTGCAGTGCGGTGAGGTCGGTCGGCATCGGGGTGGCGCCGTCACGGTGACGGACGCGGCTCCGAAACCGTTAGACGGCGAAGAGCAGTGCCGCGCTGACGAGCACGATCACGGCCGTGGCGAAGTGGATGCCGAAGGCGGCGGCCTTGGTGCCGCCGTGGCGCAGGACGATGAGGGTGTCACCGAGCGGCGCGAGGGCGACGACCAGCATGTACCAGCCCGCGGTGCGGGCGTCCGTGAAGGCGATCAGGGTCAGGCCGAGGACGCCGAAGGTGAGGTCGCGCAGCCCCTTGACCTCCAGGTAGGCGGCGTCTCCGTCCTGCTTGGCGGGGACTCCGTAGTCGGCGGCCGCCGCGCGGGGTGCCCACAGGAACCGCGCACCGATGAAGGTGACGAAGAGGCCGAGGACGATGGCCAGGCCATAGGCGGTGGTTGCAAGCATGATCCACTCCAATTTCTAGCATCGCTAGCAGTTCGGTCAACGCTAACATAGCAATAGCAGAATCACTAGCAATGCTAGAATCGGTGCCATGTCGATCCAGACGCGCCGGGAGCGCGAGCGGGCGGAGCGGGAGAAGCTGATCGTGACGGCCGCGCGGGAACTGGCCGAGGCCGAGGGGTGGGACGCGGTGACCACGCGGCGCCTCGCCGCGGAGATCGAGTACAGCCAGCCCGTCCTCTACAGCCACTTCAGGGGCAAGGACGCGATCATGGCGGCCGTCGCGGTCGAGGGGTTCGCCGAGCTCGCCGCCGAGCTGCGGAAGGCCCGCACCGCGGCCGCCGCCCCGGACAGGGCCCTCGCCGATGTCGCCGCGGCCTACGCGGACTTCGCCGAACGCCGGCCCTCCCTCTACGACGCGATGTTCACCCACGCCGTCGATCTGCCGTTCGCGAGCCCCGACGCACCCGCCGCATTGCACGAGGGGTTCGGCGAGCTGTGCGAGTCCGTCCGTCCATTCGCGGGTGAGGACGATCTCGAAACGCTGGCCGAGACGTTCTGGAGCGGCCTGCACGGCCTCCTCACCCTCATGCGCAACGGCCGCCTCCGCCGCGAAGAGCACGACCACCGGCTCGCGATCCTGATCCGGCGCTTCTCGGCCTGACCCCCCGGGCGCCTCAACCGCGGGTCAACATTCCGCCCACCCATATATCGGGCCAGGTCGGACGGGGTACGGGTGGTGAGGACCGTCGAGTTCGGGGGGCGCGAGGCGATGCACATCCGGTCCCCGGTGAAGCCGATGCTGGCCGCGACCATCGACCACATCCCCCCGCCGCAGGCGTGCCCGGGCGGCTGCCGGTACGAGCCGAAGTTCGACGGGTTCCGCGCGGTCGCGCTCGTGGACGAGGGCGGTGCCGTCCATCTGTCGTCGCGCCGCCGGACCCGCCTCAACGACGGGTTCCCCGAGATCGTGACGGCGGTCCTGGAGCAGCTCGGGCCCGGCACGGTCGTCGACGGTGAGATCGTCCGCTGGGGGGACGACGGGCGCCTCGACTTCGGCGCGCTGCAGCGGCGCCACGTCGCCGGACGCCGCCGCGACGAGTTCGCGCGGGCGGAACCCTGCCACTACGTCGTGTTCGACGTTCTGGAATCGGACGGGGTGGACCTGCGCCCCCGTCCGCTGCGGGAACGCCGCACCGTCCTGGAGTCCCTGCTCGGCGGCGCCCCGCCGTCAGCGCGCGTCATCGTCATCCCGCAGACGTCCGACGCCGAGGAGGCGCGGCTGTGGTTCGACGCCCTCGCCGTGCAGGGCGTCGAGGGCCTCGTCGTCAAGGACGCCGACGGCGTCTACCTGGAGGGGCGCCGCCGCTGGTGGAAGGTGAAGCGCCGCATCACCACCGAGGCGATCGTGGGCGGTGTGACGGGCACCAGGCAGGCCCCGGAGTCGCTGATCCTCGGCCGCTACGACGACGACGGCCGTCTCCGCGTCGTCGCGCGGACCACCCCGCTTCCGCCCTCCGCCCGCGTGTCGCTCGGGGAGGCGCTGCGCAACGCCGGCGCCGACCACCCGTGGCCGGCGGAGCTGCCCTCCGGGTTCGCGGGCGGCCTGTACGGGGCGCATCCGCCGATCCGCTATGTCCGGACGGAGCCGGAGGTCGTCGTGGAGATGAGCGCGGACGCGGCCGTGGAACGCGGCCGCTGGCGGCACGCTGTCCGGTTCATCCGGATACGGTCGGACCTGGCCCCGCGCGACGTCCCGATGTTCGGCGCCTGACGCGGGAACGCGGCGCCCCGCCGATGGGAGACGCCCGTGACCCCGGCTTCGCCGCCTAGGCCAGCCAGTCGAGGATGTGGCCGTTCACTTCCTCCGGCCGGTCGAGCTGGAGGAAGTGGCCGGCGCCGGGGACGAGACCGGCCCGCGACCCGGGGGGCAGGGCCGCCTCGATGGCGCCGAGGTCGCCGCCGGGCGCCACGGTGTCCGCGCCCAGGCAGCCGTCCTCGGCGCCGTGCAGGTACAGGACGGGCAGTTCGCCCATCGTGGTCGCCGCCTCCTGTTCGGCGGCATAGCGCTTGACGAGCCGGGTGGGGTCGAGCATGGCGCGGTAGTACCCGATCGCCGCCGCGACGTTGGCGGGCGCGGCCAGGCACTCCATGGCGTGGTCGACGTCCTCGGACCGGTCGCGGCCGTCGTCCGGGGACCAGTCGCGCCAGAGCCCCTCGACGAACGCGCGGTTCAGCGCGGCCTCGGCCAGCGGCGTCTGGAAGACGAAGATGTAGAACGAGCGCTTGAGCTGCTCGTACTCGAAGAACGCGGTCGCCGTCACGGAGATCGGCGGGACGGACATGGCGACGACCTTGCGCCAGCGGCCGGGGGCGGCGTTCGCGGCGCCGTAGGTGGCGAAGGCGCCCCAGTCGTGGCCGATGACGACGGCGTCGGAGCCGCCCCCGAGGGCCTCGTGCAGGGCGACGGCGTCGGCGGCGAGGGCGCCGCTCTGGTAGGCGCCGTCCTCGGGGACCGCTGTGGGGGCGTAGCCGCGCATGAACGGTGCCACGGCGCGGTACCCGGCGGCGGCGAGTTCGGGCATGAGATGCCGCCAGGTGTGCGCCGAGTCGGGGAAGCCGTGCAGGAGAAGTGCCAGTGGCCCGTCCTCGGGGCCCGCCGTCAGGTAGCCGAACTCCAGCCCGTTCGCCATGACCGATCCGGTTGTGATGTCGCCCATGTCCGCCTCCTCGGTTCGCGGCGCACGCTACCCCGGGGTTCGGGCGCAGTGACCGACCGGGTCCAAGTTCTTCGGATATCGGTGTATGGCTATGTATTTACAGCGGAATCCGTAGTCACTTAGCATCGATGCAACTGGATTGATCGCATCGAGGGAACGTGATGACGGAGCCGGACGTGACCAGCCAGCAGAACGACGCGATGCAGAAGGCGGCGCGCGACCATCTGTGGATGCATTTCGCGCGCCACTCGGGATCCCAGGGCGGCGGCGAGATCCCGATGATCGTCCGCGGGGAGGGGCCCTACGTCTACGACTCGGCGGGCCGCCGCTACCTCGACGGGCTGTCCGGGCTGTTCGCCGTCCAGGCCGGTCACGGGCGCGAGGAGCTGGCGCAGGCCGCCGCCAAGCAGGCCGCCGAGCTGGCGTTCTTCCCGCTGTGGTCGTACGCGCACCCGAAGGCCGTCGAGCTGGCCGAACGGCTCGCCGGCCTCGCGCCGGACGGGCTCGGCCGCGTCTTCTTCACCACCGGCGGCGGCGACGCCGTGGAGAGCGCGTGGAAGCTCGCCAAGCACTACTTCAAGCTCACCGGCAGGCCCGCGAAGCACAAGGTGATCGGCCGCGCGGTCGCCTACCACGGCACCCCGCACGGCGCGCTGTCGATCACCGGCCTGCCCGAGCTGAAGGCCGCGTACGAGCCGCTGGTGCCGAGCGGGTTCCGCGTGCCGAACACCAACATCTACCGGGCCGCCGAGCACCGCGACGACCCCGAGGCGTTCGGGCGGTGGGCCGCCGACCGGATCGAGGAGACCATCGAGTTCGAGGGCGCGGACACCGTCGCCGCCGTGTTCCTGGAGCCGGTGCAGAACGCGGGCGGGTGCTTCCCGCCGCCGCCCGGCTACTTCCAGCGCGTCCGGGAGATCTGCGACCGGCACGACGTCCTGCTGGTGTCGGACGAGGTGATCTGCGCGTTCGGGCGTCTCGGGACGATGTTCGGCGCGCAGCGGTTCGGCTACACGCCCGACATCATCACGTTCGCCAAAGGTGTGACGTCCGGGTACGCGCCGCTCGGCGGGATGCTGGTCGCCGACCGCTTGTTCGAGCCGTTCAGGCGCGGGACGGAGATGTTCGCGCACGGCTACACGTTCGGCGGGCATCCGGTGTCGGCGGCCGTGGCGCTGGCCAACCTCGACCTGTTCGAGCGCGAGGACCTGACCGGGCACGTCCTGCGCAACCGGGACGCGTTCCGCGGCACGCTGGAGCGGCTCCGCGACCTGCCGATCGTCGGGGACGTCCGCGGCGACGGCTACTTCTACGGCATCGAGCTGGTGAAGGACCGCGACACCCGGGAGACGTTCGACGGTGAGGAGTCGGAGCGGCTGCTGCGCGGCTTCCTCGACAAGGCCCTGTACGAGGCGGGCCTGTACTGCCGCGCCGACGACCGCGGCGACCCCGTCGTCCAGCTGGCGCCGCCGCTGATCTGCGACCAGGGCCATTTCGACGAGATCGAGCAGATCCTGCGCTCGGTGCTCACGGAGGCGTGGGGCCGCCTCTGAACCGTTCCGCACGGGCGCGCTCGCGCGGAGCGGCGTGCCGCT
Source organism: Actinomadura sp. 3N407 (assembly GCF_052245875.1). Taxonomy (NCBI): domain Bacteria; kingdom Bacillati; phylum Actinomycetota; class Actinomycetes; order Streptosporangiales; family Thermomonosporaceae; genus Actinomadura; species Actinomadura sp. 3N407. The sequence continues at coordinate 603,920 of NZ_JBQQBP010000003.1, read as the reverse complement.
CGTCGTGCGGGACGGCTAATGTGAGGGGCGTCACTCGGTCGATCAGTGTGCACGTGCGTCTTTACTTTGAGAGGCTGCCTGTAAACCGAATCGGGTTCGGAAGTGATGAGGTGGTGGGCAGCGTGCTCAAGGTCGAGGACATCAACCTGACCGACTGGGAGTTCTGGCGTCAGCCGCACGAGTACCGGCACGAGGCGTTCAGGGCACTCCGCCGGCATCCCGAGCTGGTGCACTTCGAGGAACCCGACATCGTCATCATGCCGCAGGGCCCCGGCTACTACGCGCTGACCAGGCACGCCGACATCATCGAGGCGTCCCGGCGCCCGCAGGACTTCTGCTCCGGCAGGGGCGCCATCAGCATCCCGGACATGCCCGGCGACATGCACGAGTTCTTCGGCTCCATGATCAGCATGGACGACCCCCGGCACGCCAAGATCAGGCGGATCGTCTCCCGGGCGTTCTCCCCGCGCATGATCCAGCGGTTCGAGGACCAGGTCGAGGCGGTCGCCGCCCAGATCGTCGAGAACGTGGCGGCGGGCGGCGGCTCGGGCGACTTCGTCTCCGACGTCGCCGCCCGGCTGCCCCTGAAGATCATCTGCGACATGATGGGCATCGCCGAGGACCAGTACAAGACCGTCCTGGACGCCACGAACGTCATCCTCGCGGGCAACGACCCCGAGTTCGTCCCGTCCGGCGACGCCGAGCAGATGGCGATGGCGCTGCTCGGCGCGGGCGAGACGCTCAGGGGCCTGGTCGAGGACCTCGGCCGGCAGCGCCGCGAGAACCCGGCCGACGACCTCACCTCGGCGCTGGTGAACGCCGAGGTCGGTTCGGGCGGAGAGAACGGGCAGGACGGCGAGTCGCTGACCGACCAGGAACTCGGCTCGTTCTTCATCCTGCTGGTCGTCGCGGGCAACGAGACCACCCGCAACGCCATCGCCCACGGCCTGGACCTGTTCACCCGCAACCCCGACCAGCGGGCACTGCTCACCGAGGACTTCGACGCCCGCATGCCCGGGGCCATCGAGGAGATCGTCCGGTACGTGTCACCGGTCATCTGGATGCGCCGCACCGCGACCCGCGACACCACGCTGAACGACCGCCAGATCAAAGAGGGCGACAAGATCGTCATGTACTACTGGTCGGCCAACCGCGACGAGTCGGTGTTCACCGACCCGGAGAAGTTCGACATCCTGCGCGACCCCAACCCGCACGTCGGTTTCGGCGGGCCCGGGCCCCACTTCTGCCTGGGCGCGCACCTGGCCAGGCGAGAGATCACCGTGATGTTCCGCGAACTGCTCCGCCGGACGCCGGAGATCCGCGCGTCCGCCGAGCCGGAGCGCCTGGAGTCCAACTTCATCAACGGGATCAAGCGCCTGCCCTACACGATCTGACCAAGCCCCATCGGCCGGGATGAGCTACCAGGGACGGTGCCGGTGAGGAACACGCCCGCTGGCCCGTCGTCCCCGGCGGTGCCGTGCCCGCGATCACGACCGCCGGGCGGTGGCCGGTGTGCCCGTTCAGGTCGGTCGCGCAGAGCCGGGCGTCGCCGCGTTCAATTGAGGACCCGCCGACTGGGATCGGCGGTACCACCCTGCGCCTGGCGACGCCTCCCTCTCGTCGGACATGCTGGACGGCATGGACAGGCAGGAGATGGCGGCGTTCCTGCGTTCGCGCCGGGCCCGCGTCCAGCCCGCGGACGTCGGGCTCCAGTCCGGAACCCGGCGCCGCACGCCCGGACTGCGCAGGGAGGAGATCGCGCAACTGGCCGGGATGTCGGTGGACTACTACATCCGGCTGGAGCAGGGCCGCGGTCCCCGTCCGTCCAGGCAGATCCTGGCCGCGCTGGCGCGCGCGCTGAGGCTCACCGGCGACGAGCGCGGCCACCTCTTCTACCTGGCCGGTGAGCCACCGGAACCGCCCAGCGGGCCCTCGCGGGACGTCCCGCCAGGCATCCTGCACCTGCTCGAACGGCTGGACGACACGCCCGCCTACGTGCTGAACGCCCGCCATGACATCCTCGCGTGGAACGCCCTGGCCTTGGCGCTCATGACGGACCTCGCCTCCATGGACTCCCGCGACCGCAACGTCATCCGCTGGCTGTTCACCGGGCGGGCCGCCGAACTGTACGGCACCGACGAGCAGGTGACGCGGATGGCGCGCGAGTCCGTGGCGGACTTGCGGGCCGCGTCCGCCCGCTACCCCGCAGACCCGGGCATCGCCGAACTGGTCGCCGAGGTCTCCGCGCGCAGCCCCGCCTTCGCCCGCCTCTGGGACGAGGGAGAGGTCGGCATCAGGCGGAGCGGCCGCAAGCGGGTGACGCACCCCGCCGTCGGCCCGCTGGAGGTGTACATCGACGTCCTGCACGTGCCGGAACGCGACCAGCAGGTCATCCTCTACACGGCCGCGCCCGGCACGCCGTCCCACGACGCCCTCAAACGGCTCCGTGAGGTCGTCGCCGATGAGGTCTACCAGGGGACGGGCTGACCCGGCTCCTCCGCGCCGCCCTGGAACGCCCCGGTCGGGCCGCCGTCGTCCAGCGTCGCCAGGAGGAAGACCTCCGTGGCGCCCTGGACGGGCGTCCTGAACCCGCTGTGCGCGTTCAGATCGGTGGCGCAGTATCCGGGGTTGGCCGAGTTGACCTTGATGGGCGTGCCGGCCAGCTCCTTCGCGTAGGCGACCGTGACCGCGTTCAGCGCCGTCTTCGACGACGGGTAGGCCAGCGAGTTGATCTGGAACGATGGGCTGGACGGGTCGCCGATGACGGCGAGCGAACCGAGTTCGCTGCCGACGTTGACGATCCGCCCGGCGGGGGAGCGGCGCAGCAGCGGCAGCATCGCGTTCGTCACCGCGATGACGCCGAACACGTTCGTCTCGTACGCCTCGCGCATCGCACGCACGGACGTCGCGCTCGGGGCGCCCATCCCCTCGGCGGGCGAGATGCCGGCGTTGTTGACCAGCACGTCGAGCCGACCGTGGTCGGCCTCGATCTGCTTGGCGGCGGCCTCGACGAGATCGGAGTCGGTGACGTCGAGGTGGACGAACCGGGCGTCGATCCCCTCGGTGCTCAGCGTGGCGGCGGCCTTCTCTCCGAGGTCGGCGGAGCGGGCACCGATGAGGACGGTCATGCCCTCGCCGCCCAATAGCCGCGCGGTCTCGAAACCAATGCCCTTGTTGGCTCCCGTGATAAGAGCGATTCGTGAAGTCATGCCATGGAGGCTGCTCGGCCACGTCCCGCACGAGGAGAGACCGCCGGAAGCTGGGATTGGCAGTACCACCCTGGGGTCTGCGACCGGCCGAGCTCACCGAGGGCAGCGCGCTGTTCCGCCGGCTCTGGGCACGTCACCACGTCGAAGTACGACGCAACAGCACCAAGCGCATGACGCATCCGGTCGTCGGCGAGATCGAGGTCCACTGCGACGTCCTCGTCGTCCCCGAACGCGACCAGAAGGTCGTCCTCTACACGGCCGCGCCCGGCACGCCGTCCCACGAGGCACTGAAGCTCCTGCGCGTCGTCGGAACCCAGGACCTCGCCCCGCGCTGAACCCCCGGCCCGTACGCAGAGGCCCGGGGCTCGGCCTGCGCCGAGAACCCGGGCCCCGGCTCCGGTCTCAGCGCAGCTCGCGCTTGAGGATCTTGCCGGTGGCGGTCATCGGCAGCTCGTCGCGGAACTCGACGATCCGCGGGTACTTGTAGTTCGCGAACTGCTCCTTGCCCCACGCGATGAGGTCGTCCTCGGTGACGGCGGCGCCGGGCGTCCGGATCACGTACGCCTTGACCTCCTCGCCGTGCGAGGGGTGCTCGACGCCCACGACCGCGGCCAGCGACACCTCCGGGTGGGTCATCAGGACCTCTTCGATCTCCCGCGGGTACACGTTGTAACCACCGCGGATGATCATGTCCTTGGAGCGGTCGATGATGTAGTAGTAGCCCTCCTCGTCGCGGCGGGCCACGTCACCGGTGCGGAACCAGCCGTCCTTCATCGAGTCCGCGGTCGCGTCGGGCCGCTTGTAGTAGCCCTTCATGATGTTGTGCCCGCGGATGGCGATCTCCCCGGGCCCCTCGCCCTCGACGTCCTTCCAGTCCTCGTCGATCAGCTTCATCTCGACGCCCCAGACGGGCAGGCCGATCGAGCCTGCCTTGGCAGGACGGTCCGGGCGGTTGAACGAGGCCACCGGTGACGTCTCCGACAGGCCGTAGCCCTCCAGCACGTCCACGTCGAACTTCTGCTTGATCCCCTTGAGGACCTCCATCTGCAGCGCCGACCCGCCCGACACCGCGACCCGCAGGTTCTCCCGGATCGTCGCGATGTCCTCCTCGGACGTGTCGTCGGTCAGCAGCCCCCAGTACATCGTCGGGACGCCCGCGAAGATGTTCACCTTCTCCTTGACCATCAGCTCGATGGCCTGCTTGGCGTCGAACCTCGGCTGCAGGACCAGCGTCGCCCGCCGGTAGATGCCGACGTTCATCACGCACGTCTGCCCGAAGATGTGGAACAGCGGCAGCGTCACCAGAGACGTGTCGTGCAGGGTCCGGTAGAAGAGCGTGTCGTCCACCATCGCGTTCGCCAGCAGGTTGCTGTGCGTGAGCTCGGCGCCCTTCGGCTGGCCCGTGGTCCCGCTGGTGTAGATGATGACCGCGGTGTCGTTCGGCTCCGTCTGCACCGGGTCGAACGTGCTCGGCTGGCCCGCCAGCGCCGCCCAGAACAGCTCGGCGCCCTCGATCGGCGACTCGGCCGCCGCCGGATTGGCGGGCAGCAGGAAGAAGTGCTCGCACCCCCCGGCCTGCTCGAACCCGGCGTACCCCATCTCGCCGAGCGGCAGTTCCGGCGTCCCCTCGAAGCAGAACAGCGCCTTGGCGTCGGAGTCGTCGAGGTGGTAGGTGATCTCCCGCGGCTTCAGCAGCACGTTCAGCGGGACGACCACCGCGCCCGCCTTGAGGGCCCCGAAGTAGACCATCGGGAAGTACGGGAGGTTCGGGGTGGACAGCGCCACCTTGTCGCCCGGTCCGATGCCGCGCGACCGCAGAAGGTTCGCGACCTGGTTCGCGACCGAGTCGATGAACGAGTAGGAGAGCCGGAGGTCGCCGAACACGACCGCCTCGCGGTCGGGCGTCTCCCTGGCGGCGTCCTCCAGCAGCACGGACAGGTTGAGCATCGGTGGCACTCCTCGCGCGAAAGGTGACCGGTCGGTTAGTTACCGGCGAGTGTATGAGGCGTTTCGCACATCCTCCTGCATGGGGTTCGGCCCGCGCCATCCTTCGCCCCGCTTCGACGTGCCGTTTCCGCGCCGTCAGCGGACACCGGCGACCGTCGGGCGGGCGGATCCGGCACATGCCGGGCCGCGGCACCGTTACCATGTGCCGCTCCACCGAGAAAGGTGCATGTCTTGATCATCTTTGGCTTTCGCGTGATGTTCTTCACCTTGACCAGGGGGATCTTTCACTGCCCCGATTGCGGCGGCGACCGCGAATACCGGCGCCGGCAGGGGCGCAACTTCTTCACTCTGTTCTTCATCCCGGTCATTCCGCTCACCAAGATCGGCGGTGAGTTCATCGAGTGCGACACGTGCAAGAGCCGCTGGAACCCCGGCGTCCTCGACGTGCCGACCACCGCGCAGCTCGCCCAGATGCCCGCGATGCTCCTGCGCATGGCCATCGCCCAGGTGCTGCGTTCCGGCGACTACACCGACCCGTCCGCCCGCTCCCGCGCCGTGGCGGTCGTCCAGCAGGCCGGCGTCGCCGGCTACGACGACGCCGCGCTGAACGCCGACCTCGGCCGCCCGTTCGACGAGGTCCGCGTCGAGATGGCCCGCGCCGCCTCGGCTCTCGCCCCCGAGGCGCGCGAGAGCATCCTGCGCGCCGCCGCCGAGATCGCCCTCTCCGACGGGCGGCTCAGCGCCTCCGAGGAGGAGACCCTCGCCGCCGTCGGCGTCGACCTGGAACTCACCCGCGTCCAGGTGACCGGCGTCGTCTCCATGGCCCGCCAGGAATCCGGCCATTAAGTCCCGGCGGGAGGGCTTGCGGTTGCGCTACTCTTGATGTATGTCAGCCAGGCTGCTCCTTGAACGACCACGTTGACGAACTGACGTCAGCGTGGTGGCCCCTCCTGTGCGAGGGGCCATTTCATGTCGGCGGACGGCCTGGGGCCCTGCAATCAGCGAGCAAGAAACCGGAGTTGTAGGCGTGAGCAGCGACGAGCAGTACGATCCGCGGGCGATTCAGGACAAATGGCAGGCCCGCTGGGCGCAGCTCGAACCGTTCACGGCCGACGAGAAGGACGAAGGCCGCGAACGGCGCTATGCGCTGGACATGTTCCCCTACCCCAGCGGCGACCTGCACATGGGGCACGCGGAGGCGTTCGGCATCGGCGACGTCCCCGCCCGCTACTGGTTCCAGCGCGGCTTCAACGTCCTGCACCCCATCGGCTGGGACTCCTTCGGCCTGCCCGCCGAGAACGCCGCCATCAAACGCGACTCCCACCCCGCCGAGTGGACCTACGCCAACATCGAGACCCAGGCGTCCTCGTTCCGGCGCTACGCAGCGTCGTTCGACTGGTCGCGGCGCCTGCACACCTCCGACCCCGAGTACTACAAGTGGACGCAGTGGCTGTTCCTGCGCTTCTACGAGCGGGGCCTGGCCTACCGCAAGGGCGGCCACGTCAACTGGTGTCCCAAGGACCAGACCGTCCTGGCCAACGAGCAGGTCGTCGGCGGGCACTGCGAACGCTGCGGCGCCCTGGTCGAAAAGCGCGTGCTGACCCAGTGGTACTTCAAGATCACCGAATACGCCGACCGGCTGCTGGACGACATGGAGCAGCTGGAGGGCAAGTGGCCCGAGCGCGTCCTGCTGATGCAGCGCAACTGGATCGGCCGCTCCACCGGCGCCGACGTCGACTTCGTCATCGAGGGGCGCGACGAGCCCGTCACCGTCTACACCACCCGCCCCGACACCCTGTTCGGTGCCACGTTCATGGTCGTCGCCGCCGACGCCGCGCTGGCCGAGGAGGTCTGCGCCCCCGACCACCGGGCCGCGTTCGAGGCGTACCGCGAGGAGGTCTCCCGCGAGAGCGAGATCGAGCGGCTGTCCACCGAACGTGAGAAGACCGGCGTGTTCCTGGGCCGCTACGCGGTCAACCCCGTCAACGGTGAGCGGCTGCCCGTGTGGGCGTCCGACTACGTCCTGGCCGAATACGGGCACGGCGCGATCATGGCCGTCCCGGCGCACGACCAGCGCGACCTGGACTTCGCGCTGAAGTTCGGCCTGCCCGTCCGCGTCGTCGTCGAGACCGGGCTGCCCGACCCGTCCGAGACCGGCGTCGCCACCCCCGGCGACGGCGCGATCGTCAACTCCGGGCCGATCGACGGGCTGACCAAGGCCGGCGCCATCGCCCGCATCACCGAGATCCTGGCCGAACGCGGCACCGGCCGCGCGTCGGTGAACTTCCGGCTGCGCGACTGGCTGGTGTCCCGGCAGCGGTTCTGGGGCTGCCCGATCCCGATCGTGCACTGCGAGGCGTGCGGCGAGGTCCCCGTCCCGGACGACCAGCTGCCCGTGACGCTGCCCGAGGGCCTGCGCGGCGCCGACCTGGCCCCCAAGGGCACCTCGCCGCTGGCCGCCGCGACCGACTGGGTCAACGTCGAATGCCCCAAGTGCGGCGGCCCCGCCGAACGCGACACCGACACCATGGACACGTTCGTCGACTCGTCCTGGTACTACTTCCGCTACTGCTCGCCCGGCTACGAGAGCGGTCCGTTCGACGTCGAGCAGGTCCGCAAGTGGATGCCCGTCGACCAGTACACCGGCGGCGTCGAGCACGCCATCCTGCACCTGCTGTACAGCCGGTTCTTCACCAAGGTCCTGTACGACATGGGCATGATCGACTTCACCGAGCCGTTCCGCCGGCTGCTGAACCAGGGCCAGGTGATCAACCAGGGCAAGGCGATGTCGAAGACGCTGGGCAACGGCGTCGACTTGGGCGAGCAGATCGGCGAGTTCGGCGTGGACGTCGTCCGGCTGGCCATCCTGTTCTCCGGCCCGCCCGAGGACGACATCGACTGGGCGGACGTGTCCCCGCACGGCATGTCCAAGTTCCTGTCCCGTGTCCACCGCATCGCCACCGAGGTCTCCTCCGCGCCCGGTGCCGACGTCACGTCCGGCGACACGGCCCTGCGCCGCGTCACCGCCCGCACCGTCCACGAGGCCACCACCCTGGTCGAGACCCAGCGGTTCAACGTCGCGATCGCCCGGATCATGGAACTGGTCACCGCGACCCGCAAGGCCATCGACTCCGGCCCCGGCGCCGGCGACCCCGCCGTCCGCGAGGCCGCCGAGACGATCGCGACGCTGCTGTCGCTGTTCGCCCCCTACACCGCCGACGAGGCGTGGGAGCTGATGGGACGCACCGCCCCGGTCATCCGCGCGGGCTGGCCGTCCGCCGACCCCGCGCTGCTGGTGGAGGAGACGGTCACCTGCGTCGTCCAGGTCGGCGGCAAGGTCCGCGACCGGCTGGAGGTCGCCCCCGGTATCGCCGACGAGGAACTGGAGCGGCTGGCCCTGGACTCCACCAAGGTCCGGGACGCCCTGGCCGGCGCCGAGATCGCGAAGATCATCGTCCGGGCGCCCAAGATCGTCAACATCGTTCCCAAGCGCTGACCGGGCGCGCGGAGACGGCCGCCGGGGCTTTCCGGCGGCCGTCTCCGTGCGTGTCTCACATCTTGCGGAGGACCGCCACGACGCGTCCGAGCACCGAGGCCTCGTCGCCGGGGATCGGCTCGTAGGCGGGGTTCTGCGGCATCAGCCAGATGTGGCCGTCGCGGCGCTTGAACGTCTTCACCGTCGCCTCGCCGTCGATCATGGCGGCCACGATGTCGCCCTGCTCGGCCACCGGCTGCTGCCGGACGACGACCCAGTCACCGTCCGCGATCGCGGCGTCGATCATCGAGTCACCGCTGACCTTCAGCAGGAAGTGGGTGCCCTCGCCGACGAGCTGCTTGGGGAGCGTGAACACGTCCTCCACGGCCTCCTCGGCCAGGATCGGCCCACCGGCGGCGATCCGCCCCACCAGCGGCACGTACGCGGGCGCGGGCTGCGCCGAGGCCGGCTGCCCCCCGGCCGCCTCGTAGGCCTCCGCGTCCGTCCGCACCGGCGTCGCCCCGGGCACCCGGACCTCCACCGCCCGCGGCCGGTTGGGGTCGCGGCGCAGGAAACCCTTGCGCTGCAGCGCCCGGAGCTGGTGCGACACGCTGGAGGTGCTGGTCAGCCCCACGGCCTCGCCGATCTCGCGCATCGAGGGCGGGTACCCCCGGCGCTGCACCGAGTCGCGGATCACCTCCAGCACCATGCGCTGCCGTTGCGTCAGGCCCGTCTCGTCCATGGGCCCGTCGGGCAGCTCCCGGACCTTGCTCATCGCTCGTCGCCTCCCGGGCGCCTCGATCCGTCACTCCTTGTCATGAACGCTATCGCGTCCCGGCCCGATGATCAAACAATTGTTCGAAGATGTGCTCGCTTTTTGTCGGCGGCCCCTGGTACAACATCGTACAGGCGTTCGATCGAAAATGCATTCGACGTCGAGGAGGGGAGAGATGTCGGGTTCACCCCACAGTGACCGGGTCCCGATCCGCCTGACACGCCGCGGCCGCGCCGTCCTGGTCCTGTTCGCCGCCGCCGTCGCACTCGTGGTCCTCTGGCTCACCGTCGGGTCCGGCGCCCTCGCCGGCGGGCGGGAAAGCCACCGGGGCCCGTCCACCACCGCCGAGACCGTCGTGGTCGAACCGGGCGACACCCTCTGGGACATCGCCTCCGACGCCGACCCCGGAACCGACCCCCGCCTCGTCGTCCAGCGCATCATCGACCTCAACGGCATGGGCGGCGACCCCACCGTCCGGCCGGGGCAGGAGATCCGCCTCCCTGCCCGCTGATTCGTCCCGGGCGGACGCAGGCGACCCGTGCCGCCGTTCGGGCCGGGGTGTCGTGGGCCGCCTTCGGCGCACGTACGGGGGTGCGGCCGGAGGCGCGGCTCGGGCTTGGTTCCATGCCGTGCGGCGGGCGGCTCTCCCGGGCGGCCTTTCCCGGCGGTGAGGGCCGGCGGGAGAGGGTGGCTGATTCGCGGCCGCACGGGGGCTCACCAGGGAGTCTGTCGCCGTTGAGTGCGCCGGCGGGGACGGTCTGTGACGACACGCCCGGGAGGAAATCCAAGAGGCCTGACGTGACCTGGGGGGACGTGCCGGATGTGACGCGGGAGGCAGTGGATCAGGTTGCGAACGCCTGCGGCGAGCCGTACGGTTGACCACAACATCTAGTAGTCACACCGATGTACTTCACCCATATATGGCGTTGTTCGAAGGTGTGACGCGTTTCTGTCAGGGGAGGATTCGGACGTGCACTGCCCGTTCTGCCGCAACCCTGACACCAAAGTGATCGACAGCCGCTCCACCGACGACGGCGCCGCCATTCGGCGCCGCCGGTCGTGCGCGGAATGCGGCAAGCGATTCACGACGCAGGAGAATGTGCTCGTGATGGTGGCCAAGCGCAGCGGGGTCACCGAGCCGTTCTCCCGGGAAAAGATCATCGCCGGTGTGCGCAGGGCCTGCCAGGGCCGTCCGGTCGACGAGGATGCGCTCGCGAAGCTGGGGCAGCGGGTCGAAGAGGAGATCAGATCCTCCGGCTCCGCCGAAATCCCCTCGCACGAGATCGGCCTCGCGATCCTGGGGCCGCTCGGCGAACTCGATGAGGTCGCCTATCTGCGATTCGCCTCGGTCTACCGGAGCTTCGAGTCGCTGGACGACTTCGCCAAGGAGATCGAGACACTGCGGAAGGCCGGTTTTTCGGGGGAGTCCGGTCCGTCCCGGTAGGGACGGGTTCCGGAAACACAAGCAGATCACGTAGGAGCGTCTCCGCGCGGGCATGGTCCGTGCGGCGGCGGGGTTGTTCCTGAGCAGGGCCCGGCGGGAGGGCCCGAGAGGGGGAAGGTCATGACGGAGACGGTGAGCGGCTCGGCGGCACGACGCGGCAAGGGGAGCCGCAAGGGGCTGAAGATCGAGCGTATTTTCACCACACCCGGCGTGCATCCGTACGACGAGCTGCGCTGGGAACGTCGTGACGTCGTCATGACCAACTGGCGCGATGGCTCGGTGAACTTCGAGCAGCGCGGCGTCGAGTTCCCCGACTTCTGGTCGCTGAACGCCGCCAACATCGTGACGTCCAAGTACTTCCGCGGCGCGATCGGCACGCCGCAGCGCGAATGGAGCTTGAAGCAGCTCGTCGACCGCGTCGTCCGCATGTACGTGGAAACGGGTCTGCAGCAGGGCTATTTCGCTTCCGACCAGGACGTGGAGATCTTCGACCACGAGCTGAAGTACGCGCTGGTCCACCAGCTGTTCAGCTTCAACTCCCCCGTCTGGTTCAACGTGGGCACGAAGTCCCCGCAGCAGGTTTCGGCGTGCTTCATCCTGTCCGTGGACGACACGATGGAATCGATTCTGGACTGGTACAAGGAAGAGGGCGTCATCTTCAAGGGCGGCTCCGGCGCCGGCCTGAACCTGTCCCGAATCCGCTCCAGCAAGGAACTGCTGTCGTCCGGCGGCACGGCCAGCGGGCCCGTCTCGTTCATGCGCGGCGCCGACGCGTCCGCCGGGACGATCAAGTCGGGCGGCGCGACGCGGCGGGCCGCGAAGATGGTCGTGCTGGACGTCGACCACCCCGACATCGGGGAGTTCATCGAGACCAAGGCGCGTGAGGAGAACAAGATCCGCGCGCTGCGGGACGCCGGGTTCGACATGGACCTCGGCGGCAAGGACATCGGCAGCGTCCAGTACCAGAACGCCAACAACTCGGTCCGGGTGTCGGACGAGTTCATGCGGTCCGTCGATGCGGACGACGAGTTCGGGCTGCGCGCCCGGATGACCGGTGAGGTCGTGGAGACGGTCAAGGCCAAGGAGCTGTTCCGGCTGATGGCCAAGGCCGCGTGGGAGTGCGCCGACCCCGGCGTCCAGTACGACGACACGATCAACGACTGGCACACCAACCCGGAGACCGGCCGTATCACCGCAAGCAACCCCTGCTCGGAGTACATGTCGCTGGACAACTCGTCCTGCAACCTGGCGAGCATCAACCTGCTGAAGTTCCTCACGGACGCGGGGACGTTCGACGTCGCCAAGTTCGTCAAGCTCACCGAGCTGATCATCACGGCGATGGACATCTCCATCACGTTCGCCGACTTCCCGACGGAGAAGATCGCGGAGACGACCCGCGACTACCGGCAGCTCGGCATCGGCTACGCCAACCTGGGCGCGCTGCTGATGGCGACCGGTCACGCCTACGACTCCGACGGCGGACGGTCCCTGGCCGCGGCGATCACGTCGCTGATGACGGGCGTCGCCTACCGCCGGTCCGCGGAGATGGCCGGGGTCGTCGGCGCGTACGCGGGGTACGCCCGCAACGCCGAGGGTCACAAGCGCGTCATGCGCAAGCACGCCGCCGCCAACGACGGCATCCGCACGCTGAACGACATGGACAAGTCGATCCACGCCGCGGCCGCGAAGCAGTGGCAGGAGTGCCTGAAGGCGGGCGACAAGCACGGCTACCGCAACGCGCAGGCCTCGCTGCTGGCCCCGACCGGGACCATCGGGCTGATGATGGACTGCGACACCACCGGTATCGAGCCCGACCTCGCGCTGATGAAGTTCAAGAAGCTCGTCGGCGGCGGATCGATGCAGATCGTCAACCACACGGTCCCGCGCGCGCTGGAGATGCTCGGCTACCAGCAGGAGCGGATCGAGGCGATCGTCGAGTACATCGCCGAGCACGGTCACGTGGTGGACGCCCCCGGCCTGCGTCCCGAGCACTACGAGGTGTTCGACTGCGCGATGGGGGAGCGGGCGATCAGCCCGATGGGACACGTCCGGATGATGGCGGCCGTGCAGCCGTTCCTGTCCGGGGCGATCTCCAAGACCGTCAACATGCCGGAGAAGGCCACCATCGAGGACATCGAGCGGGTGTACTTCGAAGGCTGGCGGCTCGGGCTGAAGGCCTTGGCGATCTACCGCGACAACTGCAAGGTGGGCCAGCCGCTGTCGGCCGCGGGCAAGAAGGAGGCGGCCGAGCCGGCGGAGGCCGCGACGCCGCGTCCCGTGCGCAAGCGGCTGCCGAAGCAGCGGCCCGCGACCGTCACCCGCTTCTCCGTCGCGGGCGCCGAGGGGTACATGACGGCGTCGTCCTACCCGGACGACGGTGTCGGCGAGGTCTTCCTCAAGCTCGGCAAGCAGGGCTCCACGCTCGCCGGTGTGATGGACGCCTTCTCCATGGCGATCTCCATCAGCCTCCAGTACGGGGTCCCGCTGGAGACGTGGGTGGAGAAGTTCACCAACATGCGGTTCGAGCCCGCCGGCATGACCGACGACCCCGACATCCGCATGGCGACGTCGGTGATGGACTACATCTTCCGGCGGCTGGCACTGGACCACCTGCCCTACGAGGAGCGTGCGGGTCTCGGCATCCTGACCGCCGGGGAGCGCGCCATGCAGGCCAACGGGGAGGACCCCGCGGCCCTGCACGGCGATGACGAGGTCGACAGCGAGTCGCTGGCGCAGTCCGCCGAGATCACCAGGCCCGCGGCTCCGGCTCCGGCCTCGGCGGGCGAGGCGCACTCGTCCATGGAGGTCATCGAGAGCCGCCAGGGCCGCACCGCGGACGCGCCGCTGTGCCTCACCTGCGGCACGAAGATGCGCCCCGCGGGCAGCTGCTACGTCTGCGAAGGCTGCGGCTCCACGAGCGGCTGCAGCTAGTACGGCGCGGATCGGAACGGGGAGCCCGGCCGGGGAGGCCGGGCTCTTCGCCGTGTGCGCTCAGGTCGGGCCGGTGCCGCCGTCGTCGGGCTCGCCGCCGGTCGTGCGGCGGCGCTTGGCGGGCTTGCGGCGCCCGGCCACGAGCGTGTCGTCCTCGGCACCGGTGTTCTTGGCGCCGGGGCTCGGGGCGCCGCCGGTGGACTGGCCGGGGGTCTCGGGGGAGTCGGGCAGGGCCGGGGTCTTCTCGTGGCGCGGGGACGACGGCTTGCGCGCGGGCTTGGCGATGGGCTTCGTCTCCGCCTGGCGGAGCGATTCGACGAAGCTCTTCGCGTCGTCCTCGTCGCCTTCGCCGTCCGGACGCCGCAGCCGCCTGCGCGCGATCCACTGGTCGAGTGTCAGCCGGCCGCCGCCGCCCGCGGCGAACAGGAGGCTGGCCATGCCGAGGACGAGGACGAGTTCGAAGCCGTTCTCGACGTTCGCGCCGTCCACCAGGAACAGGCCTTCGTCGGCGTGGACGAACACGAACGCGCCGGCCATGTCCACGAACAGCAGGGCTCCGGTGACGGGGAGGCCCAGCCCGGCGATCAGCGCGGCGCCGCCCAGCAGTTCGACGAACGCGGAGTAGACGGCGGCGGCGGTGGGCAGCGGTACGCCGAGGTCGTCGAACGACCGGCTGGTCGCGGTGACGCCCGCCTCGATCTTCTGCCAGCCGTGTGCCATGAACACGACGCCCACGCCGACCCGCGCGAGGACCGCCGCGATGTTGTAGAGCGGCCGTGTGCGCATGCCATCGACTCCTTCGACGGGGGGATTCGGCCCGGTTTTCGACGGAGAGTATGACGTCCGCCGGACGGATCGCGCGAACATACCAGGTGAAGTGATCCAAGGACGGGACTATCGGTCACGGCGCATGGGGCGCCCGGCTCACGGCGCAGCGCGATCGTCGAGGCACCGGACGGGGGGTGGGGCGGCTCTCGCTGGTGGTCCTGTGGGCGGCCGCGTTCGTCAGCGGGTGCGGCCCCGGGGTTTCAGGGGGGTGGCGGGCATGGTGGGCGCGGGCAGAGGGGCGCCGTCATAGCCGCGCACGGCGCCGAAGCGGTCGCCCGCCATCCAGTCCTGCCGTGCCCGGGCGATCTCCTCACCCGTCCGGGCGATGAAGTTCCACCACATGACGAGCTTCTCCTCGAACGGCTCGCCGCCGAGCAGGACGAGGCCGCTGTCACCGTCGGCCCTCAGCGGCAGCTCGCGGCGGCCGCTCCCGAGGTACAGCATCGAGCCGGGTTCGACGCGCATCCCGTCGATCTCCGTGACGCCGGACATCGTGAGCGCCGCGTACTCGAAGTCGGGTTCGACCGGCAGCCGGACGTCGGCTCCGTCGTCGAGGGCCAGGTCGGCGCCCATGATCGGCGTGAAGGCCGTGCCGGGCGAGGCGGTCCCGTCCAGCTCGCCCAGGATCACGGTGGCGGCGAATCCGGGCCCCCGCACGACGGGCAGGTCGCCATGGTGCTCGAACGCGGGCTCGGTGTGCCGGTGCGTGTCGGGCAACGCCACCCACAGCTGCGCGCCGTGCAGGATCGGCGAGTGGCGGCGCGGTGATTCCTCGGAGTGCGCGATGGCCCGTCCGGCGGTCATCAGCCCGAGTTCCTTCGGCCGGACGGTCTGCAGGCTGCCGAGGCTGTCGCGGTGCAGGACCTCGCCGCCGTGCAGCCAGCTGACCGTCTGCAGCCCGATGTGCGGATGCGGGGGTACCTGCATGCCCGGCTCGTCGGTGATGTCGTCCGGTCCGTAGTGGTCGACGAAGCACCAGGCGCCCACCATGCGCCGTCCCAGGCTGGGCAGCAGCCGCCGGACGACCGTGGATTCGCCCAGGGGCACCCGCCGCGGCGGGAGCAGCTCGTGTACGGGCCGTCCCGCGGCATCGTCCCGCCCGCCGCACTCGACCGGTTTGGGCCGGACATCGAGATTGCTCACCACGCCACCTTCCCTCGACCGCTGTTTCTACGATGCCCTATCGCTCGCGACCGCCAAGCACCGACCTGCTGTACGGTTAAATTACGCATCCTTCCCTTTATCGCTTAGGTTAGGGAGTGATGAGGGAGAAAATGTACTCGGTCGAGGAGGTCGCTGACCATCTCGGCCTCCATGTGCGGACCGTGCGCGGCTACATCCGCGCCGGACGGCTCAAGGCGGTGCGGATCGGCAAGCAGTACCGGATCGCCGAGGCCGACCTGGAGGAGCTGACCGGACGGGACCGGCCCGCGGTGTCACGGCCCGCCGGGGCGGCGCACGTGGAGGTGTCGAGCATCGTGCAGATCGACGGCATCGACCGCGCCGCGGCCGACCGGCTGGGGACGCTCGTCCTGGCCGGCGTGAACACCGGCGAACCCGGCCATCAGCTGCGCGTACAGACCGCTCACGACCGGGAGTGGAACCGCATGAAGATCGTGATACTGGGCGGCGCCGCCGCCACCGCCGACGTGCTGCGGATGCTCGAAGCCGTGCTCGGCGACGACAACGACCTGTTCGTGAGGGAGGACGGCGATGACTGACGTCATGCAGGAGCGGGCCGGGGTGCAGGTTCTGATGTGCGACCCGGACGGGCCCCGGGTGACGACCACGCAGGACGTACTGGACCTGATCGGCGCGGTCTTCCTCGGCGCCGAGGTGGTGGCCGTGCCCGCGAGCCGCCTGGACGAGAGTTTCTTCTCCCTGGGCACCCGCTTCGCCGGCGAGGTCATGCAGAAGTTCGTCAACTACCGGCTGCGCCTGGCCGTCATCGGCGACATCTCCGGGCACGTGGCCGCGAGCCCGGCGCTGAAGGCGCTCGTCCACGAGTCGAACTCGGCCGGACACGTGTGGTTCGTCCCCGACCTGGACGCGCTCGACGCGCGGCTGCGGACGGTCGCCTGAACGGCCGGCCCGGCTCCGCGGCGGCGGAGCCGGGAGGCGCGCCGAACGCGCTGCCGCGCAGGTCGGAGGCGGTGGCTCCGGTGCGTGGAATCGGGCGTGGGCGCGCGGGGTTCACCTGTATGTGATGCACGGTGAGTACAAGGTTCCGGGCGGCAAGCTCGTCGTCGCCGACGTCGATGTGGTGGACGGCCTGCTCCGCGGGCCGAGGATCAGTGGTGACTTCTTCCTGGAGCCCGACGAGGCTCTGGAGGCGATCAACGCCGTCCTGGACGGCCTGCCCGCGAAACTCGACGCGGGGGCGATCGGCGCCCGCGTCCAGGCGGGCCTGCCGCGGGACACGGTGATGCTGGGGATCACCGCCGAGGCCGTGGGGATCGCGGTGCGGCGGGCCGTCACGCGGGCGTCGGACTGGCGCGACCACGACTGGCGGCTGATCCACGAGCCGCCGCAGGAGCCCGTCCTGCACATGGCGCTCGACCAGGTCCTCGCCGAGGAGGTCGGTGCGGGACGGCGGCCGCCGACGCTGCGGGTGTGGGAGTGGGCGTCGCCCGCGGTCGTCATCGGCAGCTTCCAGTCGCTGCGCAACGAGGTCGACGCCGAGGCGGCCGGGCGGTACGGGGTGGACGTCGTCCGGCGCATCAGCGGCGGCGGCGCGATGTTCATCGAGCCGGGCAACACGATCACCTATTCGCTGTACGCGCCGGAGACGCTGGTGGCGGGCATGTCGTTCGCGGAGAGTTACGCGTTCCTGGACGACTGGGTGCTCGGCGCGCTCGGCGAGCTGGGGGTCAGGGCCTGGTACCAGCCGCTGAACGACATCACCTCCGATCAGGGCAAGATCGCGGGCGCGGCGCAGAAGCGGCTCGCCGCGGGCGCGGTGCTGCACCACGTGACGATGGCCTACGACATCGACGCCGAGAAGATGGTGCGGGTGCTGCGGATCGGCCGGGAGAAGATCTCCGACAAGGGGGTCGCCAGCGCGGTCAAGCGCGTCGATCCGCTGCGCCGCCAGACCGGGCTGCCCCGCGAGGAGATCATCGACCGGATGATCGGGCACTTCCGGGGCCGGTACGGGCTGACGAGCGACCGGGTCGGCGAGGACGAGCTGCGCCTCGCCGGCAAGTACGTCACGGACAAGTTCGGCAGCCCCGAGTGGACCGCACGCGTCCCGTGAGACGCGCCGGCGCGATGACGCGGCCGGCGGGGGGACGGAACTACGGGACCTTTCCGTGCGTCGTTCCTCTCATGGCAGGTCGCGGGGGCGCGCGACTGGCCGTAGGTTGGGGACACCGATCGATGATGAGGAGCGTTCATGTCGCTGCAGAAGGGCGCCAACACCGCGGTGCCGGTTCCCTCGGTCCGTGTCGAGCTCGGCTGGCAGAGCGGTCCGGGTATGCCGGACGCGGACGCGTCGGCGCTTCTGCTGGCGGAGACCGGCCGGGTGCGTTCGGACGACGATTTCGTCTTCTACAACCAGCCCGCGCACAACTCGGGGGCGGTCCGCCACGACGGCAAGCAGCGGGGGCCGACCGTCCTGGACGTGCTGTCGGTCGACCTGAACCGCGTCGAGCCCGCCATCGACAGGATCGTCATCGCGGCGTCCGCCGATGGGGGGACGTTCGGCGAGTTCCAGGGCCTGTACGTGCGCGTGGTGGACGCGGCGGCCGGGGCGGAGGTCGCCCGGTTCGACAGCCAGGGGGCCACCACGGAGACGGCGTTCGTGCTCGGTGAGCTTTACCGGCGGCAGGGCGCGTGGAAGTTCCGCGCGGTCGGGCAGGGCTATGACTCGGGGCTCGCCGGTCTGGCGACCGACTTCGGGATCTCGGTCGACGAACCCGCCGAGGAGACCGCTCCGCCTCCTCCCGCGCCTCCGCAGCCCCAGGCTCCGCCTCCGCCTCCGGGCGGGCAGTACGTACCGCCCCCGCCTCCCGGCGGGCAGTACGCGCCGCCTCCGCCCGGACAGTTCTCGGCGCCGCCGCCCCCGCCCCCGCCCCCGCCCCCGCCAGGCGGGCAGTACGCACCGCCTCCGCCTCCGCCTCCGCCGCCTCCGCCCGCTGCCGCTCCGCCTCCGCCGCAGCCGCAGCAGCAGGGCGGCACGATCTCGCTCACCAAGAACGCGCCGTCGGTTTCGCTCACCAAGCACGGCGCGACGTCCGGTCACATGCGGGTCAACCTCAACTGGAGCGCGCGCGAGGGCGTGGCCAAGGGGCTGCTCGGCAAACGCCGCCGCGGCCACGACCTCGACCTGGACCTGTGCTGTCTCTGGGAACTGCAGGACGGCCGTAAGGGCATCATCCACGCGCTCGGCGACATGGGTGCGCTGGAACGTGCGCCGTTCATCAAGCTCGACAAGGACGACCGCACCGGGGCGATCGCGACGGGCGAGAACCTCCACATCAACCTCGACCACACCGCGGACTTCAAGCGGATCCTGGTGTTCGCCGAGATCTACGACGGCGCCGACGACTTCCGCGGCCTGGACGCGATCGCCACGCTGTACCCGAAGGGCGCCGCGCCGATCGACATGCGCATCAACGACTGTGTCGACGCGTCCCGTGACGCGGTCCTGGCGCTCATCGAGAACGTGGGCGGGGAACTGGTCGTCCGCCGTGAAGGACGTTTCATCCTGCCGCCGCCCGGCCGTCCGCGCTGGGGGAAGATGTCGGTCGACCAGGCATACGGCTGGAATCTGGAGTGGGTCGCCTCACGCGGCAAGAACTGAACCCGTCCGTTCCGCGGTTTTACGCGGCCTTCACGGTGTCGGCCAGTTTCTTGTCGCGGGCCACTCTCACCAGGGCGGCGCTCAGCCGTGCCATGTCCTTGGCGGGGACCTTGGAGGCGAGTTCGTCGGCGTCGGTGGGGAGGCCCAGCCGTTCGGCGCCCTTCTTGACCTGGCCGTCGACGTAGGGGCGGAGCCAGGGCCAGATGGACTGGGCCTCGCGGCAGAAGATGTCCACGCCGGTCGGGCCGATGCCGGGGAACTCCTGCAGCAGGTCGGCCGCCTTCCCGGGGTCGCGTTCGGCCTCGATGGCGAGGCGCCGGAGGTCGCCCTTGTACTTGTCCTGGACGATCTGCGCGGTGTCGCCCAGGCGGGACGCGGTGCTCTCGTCGTAGCGGACGTAGTGGCCGCGTCCGAGCGCGTCGACGCGTTCCTGCCACGTCAGCTTGCTCATCCCGCGTGCCGTCCCCCCGCCGGCGGCGAACAGTTCGCGTGCCGCCGAGAGAGCGATGTCCGACGAGATCCGCGCGCTCAGCAGGTTGGCCAGGACCAGCAGTTTGAAGAGCGCGGCCGGCTGGTCCTTCAGGGATATGCCGGCCTCGTCGGCGAACGTCTCACCGGACTCGTGGAGCAGCTTCTTGACGACGGTGTCCATGGCACGTACCTCCCGCCGTCCCGCCTACCCCAGCCGGCGGACATGACTCATGCCGGGACGCGGGGCGGGGTCACAGAAGGCTCAGCTGGCCTTCTCCGGCGAGGGGGTCGCGGTGCTTCTTCAGGTGCCGCCAGCGTGGAAGGTCGTCCAGGTAGGACCACGACATCCTGTGATGCGGCGTGGGACCGGACTCCTGGAGGGCCCTCTGGTGGACGGGCGACGGATACCCGGCGCTGTCCGCGAACCCGTAGCCGGGGAACGCGCCGTCCAGTTCGGCCATCAGCCGGTCGCGGTGAACCTTCGCCAGGACGGACGCGGCCGCGACCGTGACCGACCGCTGGTCGGCCTTCACCTCGCAGCGCACCCGCCAAGGCCGGCTGAGGAAGTCGTGCTTGCCGTCCAGGATGACCACGTCGGGTGTGACGGGCAGCGACTCCAGGGCGCGGACGGCGGCGCGCCGCAGCGCCTCCGTCATGCCGATCTCGTCGATCTCTTCGGGACCGGCCGCGCCGATGGCGTGCCCGGCGAGCCAGCCGGGCAGCAGTTCGGCGAACGACTCGCGGTGGGCCTCGGTGAGGAGCTTGGAGTCGGTCAGCCCGATCGTCCTGTCGCCCCTGCCTCGCAGGACGGGGGGCGGGGTCAGGTCGGTGACCGCCGCGCAGACCACGACCGGGCCCGCCCAGGCGCCGCGGCCCACCTCGTCCACCCCGGCGATCCTGATGGGACGGCCGCTGCCGGACGGTGCGGCCCGAAGCCCGTCCTCGATCTCGTAGCCCGCGACACGTGAGACGTCCCCGGCGACCGCGGGGGCCGGGTCCAGGCCGGGCAGAGCGTGGGTGGAGTCGGTCAAGGAGTCTCCTTACGAGGAACTGCTCAGGAGCGCACGAAAGCCGCGATCGCGTGGCCGAGCCGTTCCCCGTCGTCCTCCTGGAGGAAATGCCCGGCGCCCTCGATCGTAGGGTGCTCGATACCCAGCGCGCCCGGGATCAACTGCTTGAACAGCGGCGCCATCGGCCCGGTGATGGGGTCCTTGTCGCTGAAGGCCACGAGGAACGGTTTGTCCCACGAGCGCAGGACGTCCCAGGCGTCGCGGTTGGGCTGCGCCTCGGGATCGTCGGGCTCGGCCGGGACGAGGGCGGGCATGGCGCGTGGACCCGCCTTGAACGACTCGTCCGGGAACGGCGCGTCGTAGGCGGCGCGCACGTCGTCGGGCAATGTGGTGCGGCATCCGGAGGCGACGCTTCGCGCGACGTCGAACTCGGGCGCGCTGCGGACCGACTGCCGGAACTTCAGCCATGTCTCCGGCATGGGGAAGTCGCCGGTGGGCAGGCCCGTGTTGGCCGTGACGACCCGTGAGAACCGTTCCGGGTGGGCGGTCACCAGCCGAAGGCCGATGAGGCCGCCCCAGTCCTGCCCGACCAGGGTCACGTCCTGGAGGCCGAGGGCGTCGAACACTAGCGAGCGGGTCCACTCGATGTGCCGGGCGTAGGTGTGGTCGCTCATCTCGGCGGGCTTGTCCGAACGGCCGAACCCGATCAGGTCGGGCACGACCACCCGCAGGCCCGCGTCCGCCAAGACCGGCATGACGTGCCGGTAGAGGAACGACCAGCTCGGCTCACCGTGCAGGCACAGCACCACCGGGCCGTCGGACGGCCCTGTCTCGACGTAGGCCATGCGCAGGGTTCCGTCGCCGTCCGGTGCGGGGACGTCGGCGTAGCGCGGTTCGTAGGGGAAGTCGGGGAGAACGTGGAAACGCTCCTCGGGCGTGCGCAGGATCCGCATGCGCCCAATCATGCCGAACATCGTTCTGGACAGGACGGAAGTCCTGGTCCCGGGTCGGGGTTTTCTCTGTTCCGCACCAGGCCGCGGTGTGGGGAGTCAACGAACCGCGCGCGGGGAGTCCCGTTCCGGGCGGTCCTGCGCTTTACTCGCTTCTGATGGCTTTGTTCGGCAGATCGCGCTCCCGCCCGGCGAAGGACGCCGCGGCGCGGGATCTCTTCGAGCGCCTGCGGTGGCGGTATTTCCAGGTCACCCCCGGCGTGCGGTTCCTGGGCGGTGCGCTGTTCGTCGCGCTCGTGCTGTCGGCCGCGGTCGTGCTGGACGGGCCGATCCTCGGCGCGGCCGCGTCCACGGTGATCATGCTGGTCGTCGTCCATCTGACCTTGCGGTCGCCCACGGGCATGGCGGTCGTCGCGGTGATCGTGTCCTGGCTGGCGCTGTCGGTGCCTCTCGGGGGTCTCTACCCGGACGACGGGCGGCCGCCTTACCTGAACTCCGCTCTGCTTCTGGCGGTGCTCGCCCTGCCCGTGGCGGTCGTCGCGTTCCGTCTGCGCGGGTACACGCCGTGGCGCACCGCGCTCCTCGCATTGGGCGCCGCCGGTGTGGTGACGGCGGCCGTGGCCCATCTGCTGCCGGAGGCGAGCGTGGCGCCCGGCTGGGTCGCGGCCATCGGCGTCCTCGCCTACCGCTGGGACCAGGCACGGCGAGCGGTGCCCGCCGAGGCCTACGACACCGGCTGGGTGCAGGAACAGGCCGGTCCGAAGGGGGCCGGCGCGGCGGGGACGCGCAGGAACCCGTCCGGCCCCGACAAGCGTGAACGGCCCGACCGGACCGACAAGGGAGACAAGCCGGGCCGGCCCGGCCGGACCGACCGGCCCGGCGGATCCGACCAGCGGGGCCCGGTCGATGACGACGCCGCCGCATCGGCGGCCACGCACGCGGGCCACGAGCAGCGCGCCGCGGCGCGGGCGGCCGCGACCGCCGCCGACCGCGCCGACCCCACTGAGACCCGAACGGAAAAGGTGCCGGAGATCTCCGTGGCCGAAGCACTCGCCGAACTGGAGGACATGATCGGGCTCGAGCCGGTCAAGCGGCAGGTCCGTTCCATCGCCGCGTCCATCGAGGCCGCGCACATGCGCGCCGCCGCCGGGGTCCCCACGGAGAAGCCGATGCGGCACTTCGTTTTCGTCGGGCCGTCCGGTACGGGCAAGACCACCGTGGCGCGCGTCCTGGCCAAAATCTTCTACGCGTTCGGGCTGCTGCCAGAGCGGACCGTGGTCGAGGCACACCGGGCCGACCTCGTCGGTGAGTTCCTCGGTGCCACGGCCATCAAGACCAACCGGCTCGTCGATTCCGCACTCGGCGGGATGCTGTTCATCGACGAGGCGTACAGCCTCGCCAACTCCGCCGAGGGGCAACCTGACCGGTTCGGTGACGAGGCCGTGCAGACACTCCTCAAACGTGCGGAGGACGACCGCGACAACCTGGTCATCATCCTTGCGGGATACGACGCGCAGATGGCCGAGTTCCTCGACTCCAACCCTGGGCTGGCCTCACGGTTCGGAACGCGCGTGCATTTCCCGTCGTACCGTCCGTCCGAGTTGCTGCGGATCGCCGACTACCACACAGGGCTTCGCGAGGACCGCCTCGACCCGGAGGCCCGGCAACGGCTCGCCGTCCGCTTCGAGGAGGTCGAACGGCGCGGCATCGTCGACGAACTGGGAAACGGAAGGTTCGTCCGGACCCTGACCGAGGCGGCGGCGCGCGCGCGGGACGTGCGGGTCGTCGACGCCGTCTCCGCCTCCGAGGGACCGTCCAACCCCAGCGCCGACGACCTGGTCACCCTGCGCGCCGAGGACGTCGAGACGGCATACGCCGAGGTCACCGAGCGGTACCGCGGCTACGCCGAGACGCCGACGCTGGACGAGGCGCTCGGCTCGCTCGACGCGATGATCGGACTCGAACCGGTGAAGCGGCAGGTCCGTGAGATCGCCGCCCAGCTCCAGGTCGCCCGGATGCGGCACGACCAGGGCCTGGTCACCCGGCCTCCGACACGCCATTTCGTCTTCACCGGGCCGCCCGGCACCGGCAAGACCACCGTCGCGCGCGTCCTCGGCCGCATCTTCGCCGCTGCGGGGCTCCTCGCCCGTCCCGAGGTGGTCGAGGCCCAGCGCGCCGATCTCGTCGGTGAGCACCTGGGCGCGACCGCGCTGAAGACGAACAAGGTCGTCGACTCCGCTCTCGGCGGCGTCCTGTTCATCGACGAGGCGTACTCGCTGAGCAACCCCGGCTACTCCGGTGGGGACGCGTTCGGCGCAGAGGCGGTGCAGACCCTGCTGAAGCGCGCGGAGGACGACCGGGATCGCCTCGTCGTCGTCCTCGCCGGCTACGAGGGCGACATGAACCGGTTCCTGTCGTCCAATCCTGGGCTCGCCTCACGGTTCGACGTCCGCGTGGACTTCCCGTCCTACGGGCCGGACGAACTGCTCCGCATCGCCCAGCTCATCGCCGAGGAGGGCGGCGACCATTGGGAGGAACGCGCCCTCGACGACCTCGCCCTGGTCTTCCAGCGTGTCTGCGGGGCGGGCCGGATCGACGAGCTGGGCAACGGCCGCTTCGCCCGCTCCATGTACGAGAAGGCGTGCGCGTGCCGGGCGCTGCGGGCCGCCGAACTCGGCGCCGCAGCCACCGCCGACGACCTCACGCTCCTCACCACCGAGGACGTCCGTGACGCCTTCGCCGACCTCACCCACCGGCTGGCGTGAGGGGAGCCCGGGGCGCCGGTTCTTCCGTCGGCGGCATGCGCTGTAATCGGGGCATGACCTCGGTGACATGGGCCCAAGTGCTCGCCTGGCGGATGCGGCGGCAGTTCATCGACCCCACGGGCGACGCGTCGCCCGTGCAGATCGCGCGGCGCCTGGCCGGGGTGCAGGCGCAGGTCGCGTCGTCGGCGGAGCTCGCGGTCGCGGTGCGGCAGGCGGCTCCCGAAACGGGTGCCGTGGCGCGGGCACTGCTCGACGAACGGACCCTCGTCAAGACGTGGGCCGCGCGGGGAACCCTGCATCTGCTGCCCGCCGATGAAGCCGCCGCCTATCTCGTGCTGTCCGCCGCCGTGCGCAACTGGGAGAGGCCCGTCTGGCAGAGGAACTTCGGGGCCACGCCCGCCGACCTGGAGGCGATCGCCGAGGCGGCCAGGGACGCCCTCGCGGACGGGGCGGCGCTGACACGTGAGGAGCTCACCACGGCCGTCGTCGAGGAGACCGGTTCCCGGCACCTCGCCGACGTGCTCGGCTCCGGTTGGAGCACCCTGCTCAAGCCTCTCGCCTGGTGGGGCGTCCTCTGTTACGGGCCGCCGCAAGGCACGCGCGTGACGTTCACCTCGCCGGAGAGGTGGCTGCCCGGCTGGACGGGCCTGCCGCCGGTGGAGGACGCCGCCCGGACGGTGATCCATGCGTTCCTGGGCGCACACGGGCCCGCGACCCCCGACATGTTCGACAACTGGCTCATGCGCAAGATGAACCGGAAGAAGGACGTCAAGAGCTGGTTCGCGGCCGCCGAGGACGGGCTCGCCACCGTCGAGGTGGACGGCGTGCAGATGTACGTGCCGCAGGAGCACCTCGATGAACTTCTGGCCACCGAGCCCAGCACGTCCGTCCGGCTGCTCGGCGCGTTCGACCAGTACGTCCTGGGGGCCGGGACGTCCGCGACCTACCTGGTGCCCGCCGAACGGCGCAAGGACGTGAGCCGCGCGGCTGGCTGGATCTCCCCGGTCGTCCTGTACGAAGGCCGCGTGGCGGGAGTCTGGGAGGCCAAGGACGGTGACGTGGCCGTGACGCCGTTCGAGGACATCCCCGCCGCTGCGCTCAAGGACGAGTTGCACCGCCTGGCGTCGCTGCTGCGCTGAGAGCCGTTGCTGCGCTGGTTGCCGCACTGAGAGAGGTGCGGCCAACCCGGTTCACGGAGGGTTCAGGCCGTTCGTCTAGGGTGCCGTTCCGTGGACCAGCGAGACGAGCGGGGCGAGCCGGTCGAGCGGGACGAGCCGCTCGAATACGGGCAGGAGCGGTACAAGGCGCCGGACGGCGCGACCGAGCTTCTGCTGATCAGGCACGGCGCCTCCGCGCCCGCCCGTCCGGACCGGCCGTTCCCCCTCGTGGACGGTCAGGGCGACCCCGATCTCGCGCCAGAGGGGCGTGAACAGGCCGAGCGGGTCTGTGAGCGGCTCGCGGACGAACGCCTCGACGCCATCTACGTGACGACCCTGCGGCGCACGGCGCAGACGGCGGCGCCGCTGGCGCGCCGGCTCGGGCTGGAGCCGCGCATCGAGGCCGGCCTGCGCGAGGTGCACCTGGGCGAATGGGAAGGCGGGCTGTTCCGCAAGATGGTCGCCGAGAACGCCCCGGTGGTGCAGCGGATGTTCGCCGAGGAGCGCTGGGACGTCATCCCCGGGGCGGAGAACCACGAAGCGTTCGCGGCACGCGTCGACGAGAGCCTCACGCGGCTCGCGGCCGCACACGCCGGCGGCCGGATCGCGGTGTTCACCCACGGCGGCGTCATCGCGCAGGCGCTCGCGTCCGTGACCGGGGCCAGGCGGTTCGCGTTCCTCCCCCCGGACAACGCGTCGATCTCCCTGCTGGTCAGGCTCGGCGACCTGTCGTCCATCCGCGGGTTCAACGACGTCTCCCACCTGGACTGGTCCGTCCCCGCGCCGCTGACCTAGAGGCGGAAGCGGACGCGCTGCCCGGGGCGCAGCTGCGCGGCGTCGGCGACGGCGGCCGAGACGAGCACGGCGACCACGGGATAGCCGCCGGTCGTCGGATGGTCGGCCAGGAAAATGATCGGCATCCCGCTGGGCGGTACCTGAAGCGCACCGGTGACCATGCCTTCGCTGCCGAGTTCGCCGGCGCGCGCGCGGACGAGTGGCGGGCCGTCCAGCCGCAAACCCACACGGTTGCAGTCCGGGGACACCTGGTACGGCGTTGACGTGAGCGTGGCCATCGCGTCCTCGGTGAACCAGTCGTCACGCGGACCCGGCAGGATGCGCAGTACCGGCGTCTCCGGCATGGGCGGGGCGGGCGCGACGTCCACGGCGATGTCCGTCAGCCCCCTGGCGGAACCGAGCGGAAGGCGGTCCCCGGACGACAGGGGCGCGGGGCCGAGCCCGGACAGAAGATCGGTCGAACGGCTCCCCAGAGTCGCGTCGACGACGACGCCACCGCGGACGGCGAGATAACTGCGCAGCCCCGACGACGGCGCGCCCACCTCGACCAGAGCGCCGTCCGGGACGTGGACGGGCGCGTGCGTCCCGTGGGCGCGGCCGTCGACGCGCAGCGGCGCGGGCGCACCCGTGACCGCGACCCAGGCGTGCCGGTGGAACCGCAGTGCCGCCCCGCCGAACGTCAGCTCCACGGCCGCCGCGCCCTCCGGGTTCCCGACGAGCCGGTTGGCCAGGCGGAAGGCGCGCCCGTCGGCGGCGCCCGAGCACGGGACGCCCAGATGGGCACGGCCGGGCCTGCCGAGATCTTGGACGGTCGCCAGCGGCCCGGGCCGGACGACCTCGATCAAGAAGACCCCCCGGGGACGAAACGGACACGCGTGCCCGGCCGGAGCAGCGACGGCGGGTCGCGCGTCACGTCCCACAGCCGCAGCCCGCTGTGTCCGAGCAGCCGCCAGCCGCCCGGCGACCGGGACGGGTAGACGGCCGCGTAGCGGTCCGCGATCGCCACCGAACCCGCCGGGACCGACGTGCGCGGCGACGCGCGGCGCGGCACGTGCAGCGACGGGTCGAGTCCCGTCAGATAGCCGAAGCCGGGGGAGAAGCCCAGATAGGCGACCGTGTAGGTGGCGGCGGAGTGCCGGCGGACGACCTCGTCCGGGGAAAGCCCGGTGAGATCGGCGACCTCGCCGAGGTCCGCGCCGTCGTAGGTCACCGGGATCTCCACCGGCTCCGCGTCGCCCTCGGCGTCCGCCGGCGGCCGCAGGTGCGGGAGCCGCGCGGCGAGACCGGCCAGATCGGCGGAGGGGTCGGTCACCACCAGGACGGTCCGCTCCCCGGGGACGACGTCCACGACGCCGGGCAGAGGCTCGTTCCGGAGCGCGGCGTTCAACCGGTGCGCGGTCGCGAGATCCGCGGTCTCCACGAGCAGGGCCGCGTCACCGGCCCGCAGCACCTTCACGCGAACGGCTCCAGCGTGACGCCCGCCTCGGACAGCGCCGCCCGGACGGCCCGCACCAGAGCCACCGCGCCCGGAGTATCGCCGTGCACGCAGACCGAACGGGCCTTCAACGCGACCTGGGTACCGTCCACCGCCACGACGGCGCCGTCCACGGCCATCCGGACGACCCGCTCAACGACGGCGTCCTGATCGTGGATGACGGCCCCCGGCTCCTTGCGGGACACAAGCGCACCGGCCGGCGTGTAGGCCCGGTCGGCGAAGCACTCGGCGACCACGGTGAGCCCATCGGCGACGTCGTGCACCGCGGAACCCGGAAGGGTCAGCAGCGGAAGCGAAGGGTCGTACGCCCGTACCGCGTCGGCCACGGCGCGGGCCTGGACGACGTCACGGGCGACCCGGTTGTAGAGCGCCCCATGCGGTTTGACATAGGCCACACGTCCGCCTTCCGTGCGCGCTATGCCGTCCAATGCCGCGAGCTGGTACAGGACCTCGGCGGTCAGCTCCGGCGCTGGCACGTCCATGTCGCGGCGTCCGAAACCGGCCAGGTCCCGGTACGACACCTGCGCGCCGATGGTCACCCCGCGCTCGACGGCCGAGGCGCACACCCGCCGCATGATCAGAGGGTCGCCCGCGTGGAACCCGCACGCCACGTTCGCGCTCGTGAGCACTTCCAGCAGCGCCAGGTCGTCGCCCAGCTCCCAGATGCCGAACCCCTCGCCGAGGTCGGCGTTGATGTCGATGACCGCCATGACCAAGACCCCTTAACCGATTATCTCAGCTCAGACGGTCTCCTCGTGTACGTCCTCGACCTCGTGCTTGGACGCCCACGCCTGGTACACGCCACGGTCGAACAGCTCCAACCCGAGTCGTTCCGCCACCGGCGCCTTGCCGCCGCTGTACTCGACGCGCAACCAGCCCTCGTGCTCGCCCAGCACAACGAACGGTTCGCCCCGCCATACGCAATGTGTCGTGACGTACTGCAGGTGGTCGACGTCCGACAGCGGCACCACATGGATGAACCGGCCAGGCGTCACCTGCCGGAAACCGTCGGCGTGCTGCGAGGCGTAGAGCCGCACCCGGTCACCGTCGGGGCTCGCCTCGTACTCGGTGCCGCGCCAGCCGGCGTAGAAGCCGTGCCGGATGCTCATGCCCGTTCCCCCGGCCTTTCCGGCAGCTTCACCAGCCATCTGCGCAGATCGGCGTCGTAGCTCGCCACCAGCGCCTCCCTGCCGTCCGCGGCGAGGCGGTGGAGCTCGGCGCCGTGCGGCAGCCGCTGACTCTCGATCTTGAACTCCGGGATGGCGGGACCGTCGCCCGGCGCGTACCCCGAACCCGGGAACGGCGCCTTCTCGATCACCCATCCACCCGGGATGATCCCCATGCTCCACTCGTCGATCCCGCCCAGCGGCCGCCGGAACAGCGGCGGCTTCACCGCAGGCCACCGGATCGCGTAAATCTCCTCGTCCGCGGGGCTGAACGGCGAACCCTCGTACACCAGCCCCAGTCCACGGATCAGCGCGCCGGGAGTCGTCATCTCCCTGACGTCCTTCGCCCGGTGCACATAGCCGGCGACCAGGTCATAGCCGCCCTCCAGGTAGTGCGGCACGTGCTCGGGCCGCACCACCTTCTGCATCACCACTGCCTGGGAAGCGCCGTCCGGCGGAGCCTGGCTCTTCTGGGCGGGTTCCTTCGCGGGGGCCTCCCGCTTCTCGCCCGCGCCGCCACGCTCACGACCGGCGACAGGGATGTCCTGTGTCCGCACCCGCGGCCCCTGCCCTCGCCCGACCGGCGCGCTCGGCGGACGGCTTGGCGCGTCCATGCCGACACCGGGCCCGGCGTGCTGGGCAGCCGGTTCCGGCCGTGTGTCGCGCACCGCGCTCTGGGACGTGCTTGCTCTGTCCTGCGTGTAGGTAGGGGTGGCCTGTGCGGCAGTGGGCTTTTCTGGCCGGCCGCTGGGCGCGCCCGGCGGCGGGTTCTGTGCCGCGTCAGGTGCGCTTGGTGCGGTGCTTGGCGGGGCGACAGGGGCGGCGTGGTGCCTGGAGACCGTCTCCGCGGCCTCGCGCCGGCCGTAGAGGGGCGCTACGGGGAGGCCCTGCGGGTCGCTCGGCGTCTCGCGGGACGGGTTCGGCGATCCGCCGCGCCCGAGCACGGGAATGCCCCGCGGATCGCCGACGGTCTCCCGGGCCGCGGGGGCCTCGGGACGCCGCGGCGGAGGAGGTGCCGCGGGGCGGGGCGCGGGCGAGTCGCCGGGCGGGCGTGTGGGCGCCTGTGAGGCCGCGGGGACGTCCGAGGGTGCAGGAGATCCGGTCCGCGGCGATGCGGGGCTCTCCGGCGGCCTGGGCGCCCTCCGGCCGCCGGTGGAACCGCCGGGGCCCGGCTTGACGCCGCGGGTCCTGGTGCGGGACGAGGCACCCGCGACATGGACGTCGGACGGTGCCGGCGGTGTCGGGCCGGCGGGTTTGCGCGGCTCCTCCGGCTCGAACAGCGCGTTGGCGTCCAGATAGGACGCGCTGGGGAGGCCCGGGTTGACCGCGAGCTGCCAGTCCGGATGCGGCCAGTGGCGGGACAGCTCCGACAGCGACGCCTGCCTGTGGTGGACCGCCTGGCCCTGCAGCGAGCGGTCCATCGCCTCGGGAGAGGTGAACGCCAGGACGAACGTGCCGTCACCGAACTGCGCGGTGGCGAACTGGTGTTCGGCGGACCCCGGGTCGCCGGGAGCGGGCAGGTACAGAACCGCGCGTGCGAGCAGTTCCAGGTAGCCGTGCTGGTCACCGCGTTCACGCGCCTCGGCGAGCGCGGTCTCCAGCGTGGAACCCGCCGGCCGGGCAGGACGCGCGGCGCGACGGCCCTCGGCATCGGGGACGGCCAGCGGGATGCCGAGCCCCGGCAGCGCCAGCGGACCGCCCTCGGGACCGGACCGGCTCGCCTGGTACACCAGTTCGAGCGGCGACTCGATGCGGTAGACGTCACGGAACGCGCCGACCATCAGCCCCGCGAGGAGCGCGCAGGCCTCCAGCTGCTCGGCCAAGGCCCGGCCGCCGCGGTCGCGCAACGTGAACTGGTGCCACCAGTTCTTGCGTTCCTCCTCGTCCGGCGGTTCCCAGCCGAGCGCTCTCAGCCGCCGCTCCTGCCGCGGGGCAAGCGGACGGGGCAGGAACGCGCTGCCGACCGCTTCGGCGTCGAGCACGCCCTCCGCCCTCATCGCCTGGACGTAGGGCAGCCCGCTGGGGCCCTGCACGATGAGGAACGACGTGACCGGCAGCCGGGACAGCTCCAGCGTCAGCCGTTTGGCGAAGTCGTTCCAGTCCACTCGGAATCCACTTTCACGTCCGTGGTGCGGGTGCCGTACTCGACGGTAGCCGAACGGTGCGTCACTCGGTCCACGGAGCCGGAACGGCGTCGGCCCTCACCGGCGCCCAGACACCGCCGACGGCGTCGTAGACCGCGAGGGGCGTCTCGTCGCCCTCGCCGGTCCAGCGCCAGAGGCGGGCGCCGTGGGGCAGCCGTATCGGCACGCCGGCGGGCTGCTGCTGCTCCGGGACGGCGGGCCGCTTGCTCGTGGGCGCACCCAGGGGAAGTGCCGCGCCCGCCTCCGCCTGAACACGCTCCGATTCGAGCCGCTCGCGCCCAACACGCTCGGGCTGGAGCCGCTCCGGCTGAAGTGGCTCGGGCTGAACACGCTCGGGTTGCAGAGGGTCGTGCTGGAGGCGCTCGGGCTGAAGTGGCTCGGGCTGAAGTGGCTCGGGTTCAAGTGGCTCGGGCTGAACACGCTCGGGTTCGAGTCGCTCGGGCTGAAGTGGCTCGGACTGGAGACGCTCGGGTTCACGGCGCTCGGGCTGAGCACGCTGGGGTTCGAGTCGCTCGGGCTGAAGTGGCTCGGACTGGAGACGCTCGGGTTCACGGCGCTCGGGCTGAGCACGCTGGGGTTCGAGGCGTTCGGGTTCGAGTCGCTCAGGCTGAAGTGGCTCCGGTTGAAGGCGTTCGGGTTCGGGACGCTCGGGCTGGAGGGGCTCGGGTCCGAGGTGCTCGGGTTGGACGGGCTCGGGCTCTGGATGCGACTGTCCTGGGCGTGGCGGTGCCGGAGGCTCCGGTTCGGGGCTCGCAGGTCCTGCGATCTTCGGCTCAGGGATCTGCGGCTCGGCGGGTCCCGCTTCCACGCCGGCGGCGCCGGCCTCCACGGGCAGCGCGGGCTCCCCGGCTTCGAGTGCCGCCCGCAGGTCGGCCGCCGTGTAGGGGTCGATCGCCGTATGCGAATCGTCGTGTGCGCTGTCCACGCCGGGGGCCGAACCGTTGAGGCTGGGGGGCGAGCCCCCGGCGACGGGGTTGGGCCCGGCGAGTGCGTTCGGGTCGACCGTTCCGTACGGGTTGGGGACGTCCTGCTCAGCGGGCGGCGATGCGTCCGTCATTCCGTGCAGGCGTGGAATGACGGAGGAGTCCAGGAGGACCTCGCTCGGCAGGCCCCAGTTGATCGCGAGGCGCCATGCGGGGTCCGGCCATCCGGCCGCCAGCCGCGCGAACGAGGTGCGGCGGTAGAGGCCCGGGTGCCGGTCGCCGGTGCGGGCCAGGGCGCCGGGGGAGGTGAACACCGTGACGTAGGTGTCGCTGCCGATGGTGATGGTGGGGAACTCGGCGCGGTCGGGATCCTCCACCGCGGACGCGGTCGCGGGAAGCACCAGGTCGGCGTTCGCCAGCAGCCGGAAGTACGTGGTGTTGTCGCCGTTCGCCTTGGCCTCGGCCAGGCGGGGTTCGAGCAGATCGGCGTCCACGCTGGGCAGGCCCTCCGCGTGCAGCGGCATCGGGGTCCCCGGCGCGGGCGGGCCCGCGGGCAGGGGATCGGCTCCCGCGACGGGACCGCCGGACGGTTCGCCGACGGGGCCGCCGGACGAGGCGCGACGCTGGTTCACCCGCGACGAGTCGGCGACGTCGATGCCGAAGTCGAGCAGCTCGATCAGGCCGGTGCCGTGCCGGTGGAACGACTCGTACACGAGATCGGACGGCCGCCGGACGCCCTGGACGTCGCGCAGCGCGGTGACCATGACCTCGGCCAGCCGCGAGAAGTCGCGGTCGGTCACCGACAGCATCCCGCCGGGCACGCCGAACTCCGGCAGCTCCGTCCACCAGTTGCGCGGGGCGGGCTCGGCGGGCGGGCGCCAGCCCGCGTCGCTCATGACCTCCTCGTCGGCCAGCGTGAGCAGCAGCGGCCCATCGAGGAAGTTGTTGCTGACGGCCTCGGCGTAGAGCCGGTCCGGCTCGCGCATGGCCTGGACGTAGTGGCGGCTCTCATCGCGTTCGCGCACGATGAGGATGGTGTCCCGTTCGAGACCCGCCAGTTCACGCCCCAGCCGCCGGGCGAACTCGGACCACTCCAACAAGATCACTCCCTACGACCGGGGGCCGGTCCCCGGGCCCCCGTGAGACCATGCCCGAGACCCGATGATTGTCGCCGGGGACGCCGCGCGCAAACCGGGAGTTCACTCGGGTGGGGGTTCGTGACGCAGCACACGCAGGGCCTCGCGGAGAGCCTCAGGATCGTCCCCGGAACGGTCGAGGACGTCGATGAGTCTGTGCAGGATCTCATGGCGTTCGTAGCCGACGTCGAGCAGCGACTGGGCGGTCTCCCACAGCTGCGGCGGTTCACCGTCCCACAGCCGTTCCGTGAGGCGTTCGTGCGCCTCGATGTGTTCTTCGTCGGCTCCTGGATGCTCGAACTCCAGGACGACGCGGCGGTCGTCCGGGTCGGCGGGGTCCAAGGTCGACAGGTTGATGTAGCCGTGCCGCCCGGACCGGCGGTGCGTGCCGGACAGGAACGGCAGGGCGAACGCCCGGCGGGGCAGCGCCTCCAGGTCGCCGTCGGGCAGCAGCCGGCCGACGAGTTCGCGGTCGAGGCCGAATGCGGACGGGTCACGGTAGGCGTCGGAGAATTTCGCCGTGGCGTCCCAGAGGGCGTCCAGCGTCGCCCTGATGCCCTCTTCGGGCAGGCCTGTGCGCTTGCCCGCCCACCGCACCCACGCGGCCAGTACGTGAGGAACAGCATCTTGTTCCGTCGGGGAAAGTAAAACCTTACGTGGCAGCCAGTCGAGGAGGAACATCTCGCATTTGAGGGGGCTGACCCGCAGCGGCCGCCCGAAGTCGTGCGTGCAGCCGTAGTCGATGATGCGGTCGACGCACCGGCTGGCGGCCGAGCGGTCGGACAGGTCCTCGGCCTCGTCCGAGGCGAGGAACCGCGCCGCGATCGTCGCGCGCCTGTCGCGCCCGTACACCGGCGGCTGGGGCAGCCGGCCGCCCGGCGGCAGGATGTCCACCCGCGCCCGGACGAAGGCGTGGTAGGCGCCGAAGTTCTCGTTCACCGGCGGGTCGTCGGTGCCGTCGGTGAGGTCGAGGGCGCTCCGCAGCAGCGCCTTGGTGTCGCGCGGATCGAGCTGCTCGAACCGCATCAGCGGGTTGTCGCGGCCTTCGCGGCGGCAATGGTCGAGGAGCTTGTCGACCCTGGACGAGACCCAGGCGTCCCTGACCATGCCGCTCGTCGGCGGCCGTCCGGCGCGTGCGGCCGGGGCGAACGGGTCGCCCGCCGGCTGGACGGCCCCGGCCTTGTTGCGATCGACCAGGATGACCAGGGCGTGCTGTTCGGCGCCTCCGTAGCTGTAGGTGCAGACGATGGAGTCCTGGTCGCCGAAGACGTCCCTGGACACGTAGCAGTCCTCGGGAGCGACCATTCCGACGCGATCGGCCCATCCCGGTCTGGCGACCCCGTTCTCCATCAGCTCGAGCGCCGCGCGCTCGGCCTTGGCCGCCTGCCGCGGCGTGCCCATGTAGGCCATGCCGGTGAGCAGTGCCAGCGCGGCCGGTGTCCCGGCCGTCCTGGCGTAGTCGACGAGGGCCTCGCCGATGACCTCCTCGACGTCGCCGTCCGGTACCCGGTGCCCCCACCAGGCCCCGAGGATCTCGCTGACGATGAGTTCGGCGTCCAGGGGGCTGCGTACGGCCAGCAGCTCGCGGGCGTGCTGCAGCATGCCGTCGAAAATCGCCGAGACCTCGTCCGGGGGCGTCGGTCCGTCCCGGCCAGGATCCCCGGAGGAGCGGTGGCGGCTGCGGGGACTCACGCTTCTAGCCTCTCAGATCAGGCGCGGGCGATGTCCAGGACATGTCCGAAGACCGGCTGGACGACCACACCGCAGGGCACGCGCACAGTTCCACGGGTGCCCGTGCACAACGCCCACAGGTTACGCGCCATCACCTTGTGGGCACGCGGCCGACGGCTCAGCCGTCCACCCCGTCAGCCGTTGCGCGCCCGGAGGGCGGCTCCGATTTCAGTATGCCGGTGAGATGTTCGCGTGCCATCCGTTCGACTCTGGCAGGCGTGGCTTCAAGCCCAAGATGGGTCATGCACGCCTGGACGTCCGCCACACACCGGTGCACCGCGTCCAAGGGAAAGGTCGCGAACTCGTCGCCAAGCCGTTGTGTGAGCTCGTCGCGGGTCTCGCTCCGGTGATCGGCCAGTGCAGGCATCTGCGCACACCTCCGCACACGGGGTTCCGGCGGACGGGGACGCCGCCGGTCGAGGCGAAGCGCGTACGAATCGACCCAAGATCGAGAGCTTCCGCGTGAACCGCGCCTCGATGTCCCATTCCAGCGCTTTTGTGGGGAGAGTCAAGATAAACGGGGGCGTCGTTTCGCAAATTCTGAGCCATCTTCCTCGGAGGCCCCGTCCGGATCGCCGTCGGTCGTCCTGACACGCGTTCCCTGCGATCCGTCTGAGGGTCTCTGGATGACGTTCCGTGACCGCTGCCAGGCGTCCGCCCAGCCCGCGTGGTGCCGTGCCGCCCAGTCGAGATCGACGCGCCCGGTCAGCATCCCGTCGAGCGCGCCGCGGTCCCGGAACGCCTCCCACAGGTGCCCCGCCGTCACCACGGCGATGACGAGGAAGAGCCAGTCGTGGACGAACGTGGCGCCCGTCCGCCACCGGTCTCCCCATGGGCCGGGGAACGTCATGATCTCGCCGGTGCCGAGCATGATGAGGATCGCGCCCGCGGTGAACGCCGCATTCAGTTTCTGCCCCGCGTTGAACTTGCCCACGGGGAAGATTCCGCGTCCGCCTTGCACGACCCTGCGGTCACCGCTCTTGAGCCATTTCCAGTCGTGCGGGGCGAATCTGTTGAACCGCCGGAGGTCGGCCCTGAAGGCGCGGGACACGAGCCCGAGCACGATCGGCACAGGCAGAGCGAACCCGCACCACACGTGGACGGTCTTGACCATCTCCCGGCGGCCCACAAGGGTCGACAGCATCGGCAGATACAACAACGCCGCGGTGACCAGGCAGATCAGCATCAACAGAGCGGTCACGTGGTGGATCGACCGCTCGGCACGCGTGAACCGCTCCAGCCGGACCCGCTTGGACGAGACCGCGCCGCGTTGCGGCACGTCACGTTGGGACATCGTCACGCCCGTTCGACCGCCCGACCCAGGCGTGCACGTCGTACCCGAGGTTCTCCCAGTAGCCGGGTATGAGCTCGTCGGTCAGTTCGATGCCGTCGAGCCACTTCAGCGACTTATAGCCGTACATGGGCGCGACGTAAAGCCGCGTCGGCCCGCCGTGATCGTGTGTGACCGGCTTGCCTTCCATCTGTGTCGCGACCAGGACGTCCCGCCGTCGCGCCTGTTCCAGCGTCAGCGACTCGGTGTAGACACCGTCGAACGACGTGAATCGCACGGCACGGGCCTTCGGTGATACGCCGACCGCGTCCAGCAGATCGGGCAGTGCCACTCCGACCCACTGCACGTCCGGTACCCGCCAACCCGTCACGCACTGGAAATCCCTCTTCAGGGTCGTTTGCGGGAGCGTCGCCAGGTCGGCCAGGCGGAACGCCTGGGGCTTGTCGACGAGGCCCTTAACGGTCACGCGGTGGGTTGCAGCGCTATGCCGCTCCACGCTCCCGGTGACGGAGTAGTAGCGAAAACCGCCTGCGGCCGGGAGGACGTCCCCGATCGGACCCACCGGCGCCAAGGCGCGACTCACCTTGTCCTGCACGGACGCTCCCACGGCGACCCCCGCCACGCCGAGGCCGAGCATCCCGAGCACCACCCGCCGTCCCACGGGACTGCCTTCTGCTCGCTCCTCCTCGTTCACGTCTTCATTCGAGCACTGTGGCCGGCGGCACGCCAGGTCCCGGCGGCCCCTGTAAGACTTCTGACAGATCTGAGGCGGCCTTAAGCTGTGCCCATGGCCACGAAGGTTCATCTCGCACAGCGTCCGGAAGCCGACGAACTGCTCGGACGCAGCCCGCTGGCCGCGCTGGTGGGCATGCTGCTCGATCAGCAGATCCCGATGGAGTGGGCGTTCTCCGGCCCCTACACCATCGTCCAGCGGCTCGGCTCCGACGACCTGGACGCGCACGAGATCGCCGCGCACGACCCCGAGCGCTTCGCAGCGGTGCTGTCGGAGAAGCCGGCCGTCCACCGGTACCCCGGGGCGATGGCCAAGCGGGTGCAGCAGCTGTGCCAGTACCTCGTGGAGAACTATGACGGGGACGCCGAGAAGGTGTGGCAGGGCGTGGACAGCGGCAAGGAACTGTTCAAGCGCCTGCACGGCCTGCCCGGCTTCGGCAAGCAGAAGGCACAGATTTTCCTGGCGCTCCTAGGCAAGCAGTACGGAATCCGGCCGGAAGGCTGGCGCGAGGCTGCCGGCGCCTATGGCGAAGAAGGCTCACACCGCTCCGTAGCCGATATCACCGGTCCCGAGTCCCTGGCGAAGGTGCGAGCTTTCAAACAGGAACAAAAGACCGCCGCCAAGGGGACCAAGTAGAGAGTCGCGACCCACGCGTGGAGCGAGGGCAGCGAGCGGAGGGCCCATGCCCGCCGAGCCGGGCGACCGCAGCGACATGGCACCGACCTGCACGGTCATAACCCACCGAAACCGTGGCGTGGGGATCGACCGGCTCGCAACGGGGTTCCAGGGGTCGTCCCTGGGCGGAAACGGCCAACACTCCGAAGGAGCCGAGTTGACGCCGTGTGGTGCGCGTGCGCCGTAGCATCTCCTACTCGCCGTCCTGGCGGACCGCCTCCCGCGTCCTCAGCGATGGTGTCCGAATCCGACGGGTTCGTCTGGAGCCGAAGGGAACGAGGATGTTCATCAGGGCTTCCGTACGCGACGAACCATCGGGATGATGAGTACCTGACTCCGACCGGTGTTGTGATGGAGGCGGGAGCGCTAGCCTGCTCCCATTCACTCATAGTGATGAAAACTAGCCGCGCGGTACGGGACCCTCTGGGGCGGAGGTGTTGTCCATGAGCACCGAGACGTCCGTTCCGCATCCTCGCGTCTCAGGGGTGGAGGGGCAGCCCATGGATGCGTCCGACGCCGCGCTGTACGCGACATTGCTGACGGAAGCCCCCGGTGGGCTGGCGTTCTTCGACCGTGATCTGCGTTGCCGCAGGGCGAATGACGCCCTCGCGGCGCTTCTGGGCGTCCCTGTGCGTGATCTGCAGCGGGGCAGGCCTTCCGAGGTGCTGCCCGAGGCGCTGGCGACGGCGTTCGAGACGGCCCTGCACAAGGTGATCGCCGAAGACCGCCCGCTGACCGACTTCGATCTGGTCGTCCCGCCCGGTGAGCCGGCCGGTCCGCCCGGTCCTTCCGCCCCGCCCGCTCCGGCTGGAGCTCCCGGCGACACCGCGGGAGTGGCCACGGCGCTCGAGGAGCGGATTCTGGCCTGCACGTGGCTGCCCGCCAGGGACGGCGACGGTGAGCATCTGGGTGTCGTCCTGACCGCGCTGGACGTGACCGAGCGGCGCAGGGCCGAGGAGGTCATCCGCCGCAAGGAGCAGCGCTACCGCTCGCTCGTGGAGGCCAGCGCCCAGGTCGTGTGGGTCGCCGCCCCGGCGGGCGGCGTGATCGACGACGCGCCAGAATGGCGTGCGATCACCGGCCAGACGCCGGACGACTACGCGGTCGGCGGCTGGCTGTCGGTGGTGCACCCCGAGGACCGTCCCCGCATCGAGGCCGCCTGGCGCGAATGCGTCGAGGAGAACCGGGTCTTCGAGACCAACTACAGGATCCGCACCAAGAGCGGCACCTACCGGCACTTCGACGTGCGGGCCGTGCCCATCTGGCAGGGCGACGCGGTCATCGAGTGGGTCGGCGCCAACACCGACGTCACCGGGCAGCGCGAGGCCGAGGAGATGCGCGGGCGGCTGACTGAGCAGCTGTCGGCGGCCGCGCTGCGCACCGCGCGCCTCCAGCAGGCGACCTCGATGCTGGCCGAGGCCCTGACCGTCTCCCAGGTCGTCCAGGTCATCACCGAAGTGGGACGGTCGGCCATCGGTGCCGACTACTCCGCAGTGGCGCTCCTGGACGACGACAAGCTGCGCCTCAGCATCGTGGCGCCGTCTCAGCCGGGCGCCGAAGGCGAGGTCGGTTCCGTCTCCCGCGACGACATCAAGGTCAGTGATCAGACCGTGATGTCGGTTGCGGTGCGCGAGAGCCGTCCGTTCCTGGCCGAGCATCCCGACAGTCTGCGCCTGCAGCTGGGCCACGGCGAGAAGGATCTGTTCGCCCAGCACACCGAAGAACGCGCCTGGGTGGGTCTTCCGCTCCTGGCGGCGGGCGCCCCGATCGGTGCGCTCCGCTTCTCGTTCACCCGCCCCAGGGAGATCACCGAGGAGGAGCGGGTCTTCCTTGAGGCGCTCGCCGGCCAGTGCGCTCTGGCCGTGGAACGGGCCCTGCTGTTCGAGCGTGAGCACAAGACCGCCGAGGAGCTCCAGCGAAGCCTCCTGCCGAGCGATCTTCCGCAGCTCCCCGGCATGGTGCTGGCGGCCCGCTACAACCCGGCGACCCGTCACGTCCAGGTCGGCGGCGACTGGTACGACGTGTTCCGCCTGGCCGACGACCGCCTCGCCGTGGCCGTCGGAGACGTCATGGGCAAGGGCGTCCTCGCCGCGGCCGGAATGGGACGCGTCCGCAACGCCCTGCGCGCCCTCGCGCTGAACGATCCGCGTCCCGCCGCCGTCCTGGCCGGCCTCGACCGGCTGTTCAGCGCCACCGAGGACGAGGAGCAGTTCACCACGGTCGCCTACGCGGTCATCGACCCGGAGACCGGGCAGGGCGAGTTCAGCAACGCGGGCCACCCGCCACCCCTGCTGATCTCGCCGGACACGCCTGCGAGGGTCAGCACGCGGGAGCCGGGGACGCCGCTCGGCTGGCCGAGCCAGCGGCAGCAGACAAGTTTTTCCATCGAGACCGGCAACACTGTGGTGTTCTATTCCGATGGACTTGTGGAGAACCGTAGGCGTGGGGTGGACGCCGGGCTTGAGGAGCTTGTCGCCGTGGCGGCGGACGCCCCACCTGAAGTGGTAGGAGATCCCGAGAGACTCGTCGACTTCCTGGTCGATCGGATGCTTGCCGGGTATGAGCAGGTAGACGATGTGACCGTGCTTGCCCTGCACGTCCCGCCCAAACTCGTGTGAGGTCCGCCGGAGACGGCACGAAGACGGCCTGGCACGTACGAAGGACCGCCCCGCGCCCTCTAAGGTGGAGAGTTACCGGGTAGGACTTCACAGGCGGAATGCGCAGCAGTGCCAGAATGCTTGACCCAGAGATAGCGGGTACGCTGCGGTCCCGCACCGGGAGGTCCTCTGTGTGTGGTCCCACCCAGTGTGAGGCCGGGCCCGTCAGGGCACTTGGGTCAACCAAGCCACACGTTCGTTCGAGAGGTATTTGTGTCGCCTGCTAGCTCGACCTCGAAAGCGTCAGATCTGCACGATCACGTCATCGCGCAACTGATCGAGCGTGGACGGTCCCAGGGTTACCTCGAAGCCGACGACGTACGACGTACGTTCGAGGAGGCCGACATCCCCGTGTCGAAGGCCTCCAGCATTCTGCGGAGCCTCAGCAAGGAGGGTGTGACCGTCATGGTGAGCGCTGCCGACTCCGCGGCGCCCAAGCGTCCGCGTAAGCGCGGGACGCCGCCGGCGCGCAGGCCCAGGACCGCCGCGGCGGCCAAGGAGCAGCCCGACACGGTGACCGCCGTCGTCGGCGACGACGCGGCTCCCGAGGAGGCCGTCGCCGAGCCGCGCCCGGCCGCCCCGAAGCCCGCGGCCGCGGCCAAGCCCGCGCCGAAGAAGGCCGCGCCCGCCAAGGGCGCCAAGTCCAAGAAGGCCGCGCCCGCCAAGAAGGGCGCGGTGCAGGCCGCCGAGGCGGCCCCGGTCAAGCCCGCCGAGAAGGCGGGCGACGACCCCGAGGTCGACGAGGTGGACGTCGACCTCGACGAGGATCTGACCGTCCTGGACGTCGAGCTGGAGGACGACACGGCCGCCGTGGCCGAGGTGGCGCCCGACAGCGAGGACGAGGAGGCCCCGGCCGCTCCCGCGCCGAAGGTGGTCCCCGCGGGCAAGCAGGCCGCGGAGGGCGCCGCGCCCACCGCCGAGGAGGAGGGCTTCACCCTCGGCGACGACGACGAGGACGCGCCCGCGCAGCAGATCGCGGCCGCCGGAGCCACCGCCGACCCGGTCAAGGACTACCTCAAGCAGATCGGCAAGGTCCCCCTGCTGAACGCCGAGCAGGAGGTGGAGCTCGCCAAGCGCATCGAGGCGGGACTCTTCGCCGAGGAGCGCCTCGCCGCCGACGGTACCGCGATGTCCGAGGAGGACAACGAGGACTTCGAGTGGATCGCCGAGGACGGCCGCCGCGCGAAGAACCACCTGCTGGAGGCGAACCTGCGGCTGGTCGTGTCGCTGGCCAAGCGCTACACCGGACGCGGGATGCTGTTCCTGGACCTGATCCAGGAGGGCAACCTCGGCCTGATCCGCGCGGTCGAGAAGTTCGACTACACCAAGGGCTACAAGTTCTCCACGTACGCCACCTGGTGGATCCGGCAGGCCATAACGCGCGCGATGGCAGACCAGGCCCGCACCATCCGCATACCGGTGCACATGGTCGAGGTCATCAACAAGCTGGCGCGGGTGCAGCGGCAGATGCTCCAGGACCTGGGCCGCGAGCCCACCCCGGAGGAGCTGGCCAAGGAACTCGACATGACCCCTGAGAAGGTCGTCGAGGTCCAGAAGTACGGCCGTGAGCCGATTTCGCTGCACACCCCGCTCGGTGAGGACGGCGACAGCGAGTTCGGTGACCTCATCGAGGACTCCGAGGCCATCGTCCCGGCCGACGCGGTCAGCTTCACGCTTTTGCAGGAGCAGCTCCACTCCGTCCTGGACACGCTCAGCGAGCGCGAGGCGGGCGTGGTGTCGATGCGGTTCGGCCTAACCGACGGCCAGCCGAAGACCCTGGACGAGATCGGCAAGGTTTACGGGGTGACCCGTGAGCGCATCCGCCAGATCGAGTCCAAGACCATGTCGAAGCTGCGTCACCCGTCCCGGTCCCAGGTCCTGCGCGACTACCTCGACTGATCGGGTTCTCCGCCCACCGGAGACCGACCTGCGAATCAGGGTCCCGCCCATGTGCGGGGCCCTGTTCTTTGGTGGGCCCCTTTCCGGGGGCGGACGCCTTACACGCCTCGCTGGCGGTCGGTTTCAGTCGCGCAGGATGACGTCGAGGTTCGTGCCGTTCAGCTCCACGGTGTGGCCGAGGTCGGCGACGGTCTTCAGAAGCTCGTCCGGGGTGCGCGGTGCGGTGCCCGCCTTGAGCAGGTCGTGTGCGATCTGCCCGCGGGTCGCCTTCGCCATGTGACTGACCACGGTCCGCTGTGTTTCACCCCGGTGGCCGCGCCCCGCCACCCCCGGGGGGACGCCGCAGGCGGTTCGTTCCCGGAACACCCGGACTGCCACGGCCGGCCGGGGTGCCTTCCAGACGGACGCGTACGGCCCGGAACGCATGTCGACGATCAGGTCGCCGTCCAGCCGCAGCGCATCCCGCATCGCCGGCCGCCACAACGCCCCCAGACGGCCGCGAGGCGGCAGCGACACCGCCATGGCCAGCCGGTAAGGCGGGACGCGGTCGGTGAGCCTCAGCGCGCCCCACAGCCCCGAGAAGACGATGATCTGCTCGGCGGCGGCCGCTGCGTCCAGCCCGGGGAGGTCCAGATTGTCGTAGAGGACGCCGGTGTAGAGCCGCGCGACGGGCAGCGCGGGGGCTTCCCGCAGCGCTCTGTTCCGGGCCAGCGCCTCTTCGGTCTGCCCCTTCGGCAGGCCGAGGACGCTTGGCGCGTCGTCCCGGCGGCACGCCCGCTGCAAGGCCGCCAGGACGCGCTCGCGCACTGGATTGAGCCCCGGGAAGCTCAGCGAGGTCAGGTCGAGGGGCGGACCGTCCCAGTCGGCGGCCTTCTTCTCCGACGGTGGCAGCAGGATGTGCACGATCCCCCTCGATGGCGCGGCACCTGGAAGCGGTGCGAGTGCTTGGGCTTGGGTGCCGCCGGGGCGGCGACGCGGTGCGAGTGCTGGCACGGTGCCCGGAGCCGACCCTCGACGTGCCGGGCGCCGCGGCATGGCCCGCGCCGTCCACCCAGGATATTGGCGGCTGTCCGCCTCGCCATGTCGGCGGGGTCACCGAACGCGCCGGCTCCGTCCTGGCCCAGGAGGCCCAGGAGGTATCACCATCGAGGTGAAGAATGTCACCGGCACGTGGGAGCCGAGGCGAAATGGTGACCCGTGTCACCCGTTGATCACGGAGGGCGATTAATTGATCACCCTATGAAGTCATGTCCCATTGGCTCCCTTGAGAGCCGAAGGGGCGGAATGTGAACGGCGGCCACCGTCTCCGGTGACCGCCGTTCAGGGCTCCTGCTATATGGAGGTTTAACGCTCCTCGGACGGAGCGATCGCCGGGGTTTCAGTGAGCCGGTCGGTCTCGTCCTGAATGTCCGCCCCGTTAGAGCGGAGCGCCTCTGAGTACTTGCGCCCGTGGTGGGCGCAGAACAGAAGGTCGCCGCCGCCTACAAGGACAGCACGGACGTAGGCCTGGGCGCCGCAGCGGTCGCATCGGTCGGCGACGGTCAGCGGCTTGGTTGGGGCAAGGGCTCCAGTCACGGCACCTTCCTCATGCTCGGGGTCGGTACTTAGGACAACATCTAACCCGACGCTGGCGTTCCCAACCTGGTTCTTCGTACGCCCACAGCAGAATGGCCCAATTGGTGACCGAGGTCACATTAGGCGGCCTCCCATCGGAACAGGCGCAAGGCGATCAACGCGCCGACGGCCGCGACGCCCGCCAGGATGCCGATTTCGGCGAATGCCGAGGTCGGCCCGA
Organism: Actinomadura sp. 3N407; assembly: GCF_052245875.1. Taxonomy (NCBI): domain Bacteria; kingdom Bacillati; phylum Actinomycetota; class Actinomycetes; order Streptosporangiales; family Thermomonosporaceae; genus Actinomadura; species Actinomadura sp. 3N407. The sequence goes on along the minus strand of NZ_JBQQBP010000003.1, from coordinate 559,714 downwards.
GGCCGCGGCTCATCACATTGAGCATGCCCTCGTTCAGGTACCGCAGCGGGAAGATGTACGACAGCGTCTGCATCCAGCCCGGTGTCTCCTCCAGCGGGAAGAACGAGCCGCCCAGGAACGCCATGGGCAGGACGATGAGCTGCGTCACCGCGTTCGCCGTCTCCTGGGACCTGGCCCACGCACCGATGATCATTCCGATCGACAGGAAGGCGAGGACGCCCGCGATCAGCAGCGGGATGGCCATCCACCAGGCGCCCTCCAGTTGGAGCCCGAACATCGGAAGCTGCGCCACCAGCACGAACAACGCGAACTGCACGAGAGCGACGGCGACGCTGACCGCGACCCGCGCGGCGAACACGGTGGGCAGCGGCGCGGGGGAGAGCTGGAGGCGGCGCAGGATGCCCTTGGTCCGCCATGTCACGAGCGTCTGGGACGCCCCGAAGACGGCCGCCGACGCCAGAGCCCAGCCCAGCAGGGCGGGCGTGAAGAACTGGATGGCCTTGAGCGAATCGTCCTCCACCCGCTCGGTGGACAGCGTGTAGGCGGGCGGCCTGCCGGTGACAGCCTGGTTCGCCGACTGGACGATCGAGTCCATCAGCCCCCGCACCGTCCCCGACTTGACCTGGTCCGCCGCGGAGTAGTGGACGACCAGCTCACTGCCGCGCTGCTCCACGGCGCCGTGCACATCGCCCTTCTCCACCTTGCGCAGGGCGTCGGCCCGGTCGGACGCCTTGGTGACCTTCATGACCTCTCCGAGCTCGTCTCCGCCCCGGGCGATGGCCTTGTCCAGCACCGGCACCTTGCCGATCGTCAGCACCTCCACCTTGGACGTCGTCTGATCGCTGAAGATCCCGCCGAAGATGACCAGGAACATCAGGGGGAACACGACGGTGAAGAACAACGCGGTCCGGTCCCGCTGGAAGCCCAGGTACATGGCCCGGGACAGGCTCTTGAAACTCTGGTACGTGCTCACGCCCTGTACTCCCGTCCGGTGACTTCCAGGAAGACGTCCTCAAGGGTGGCGCCGCGGATCTGGACACCGTCGAGCGCGTCCTTGGCCGCCATGGCCGCGACCACGGCCGACGGGTCGCGGGTGGAGATGGTCAGGGAGACGCCGTCGTCGACGGTTTCGTCCGCGCCCGGCAGAAGCCGCGCGTCCTCGGCCGCCAGGATGCCGCTGGCCACGCTGATCCTGGCCGGGGCGTCCAGGCCGCGCACCAGCACGGCCGGCGGGCCGAGCCGCAGGATCTCGCCCGCGTCCATGATGGCGACGCGGTCGCAGAGAATCTCCGCCTCGTCCATGTAGTGCGTGGTCAGGACGATCGTGCGCCCCTCCGTGCTGATCTCGCGCAGGACGTCCCAGAGGTTGCGGCGCGCCTGCGGATCCAGCGCGGCGGTCGGCTCGTCCAGGAACAGGAGCTCCGGGCCGTGCACGAGCGCGCACGCGATGGACAGGCGCTGCGCCTGGCCGCCCGAGAGCTTCTCGACCCGGACGTCGGCCTTGTCGTCCAGCCCGACCAGCTCCATCATCGCGTCGGCCCTCTTGGAAGGGACGCCGTAGAGCGAGCCGAACGTCCGCAGCTGCTCGCGCGTGGTCAGCCGCTCGAAGAACGACGACGCCTGCAACTGGACGCCGATCCGCGGCAGCAACCGGGGGTTCCGCGGCCACGGCGACATCCCGAGCACCGACACGTCCCCCTCGTCGGCCTCCCGCAGCCCCTCAATGATCTCCAGCGTCGTCGTCTTCCCCGCGCCGTTCGGGCCGAGGATCCCGAAGAACTCGCCCTCCTCGACTTCGAACGTCACCCCGTCCACGGCCCGGACGTCCCCGTATCGTTTGCGGAGGCCCGTGACCTCGATCGTTTGCGCCATGCGGAGGACGATAGGTGGGGCTAATGCCGGGCACACCCACCCGAAGGTGGACGTTCGGGTCCAGAAGTCGGGGGCCGGGCGGCCCGGGAGCGGGGTAACCTGGCCAACCGTCCGGGTCCGCCGCGCAGACGTGCCGCAACGTCGGCGGCGGCGAGCCTGCCGGTGGATTGTCGGTGGCCGGGGGTACCCTGCTGCCGACCGTCCTACCCCCGAGGAGCACACGCACGTTGACCGCTGCGACCGCCGAAGCGACAACCGAAGACCCGCACGGCTACTCCGCCCGGCACCTTTCGGTGCTGGAGGGCCTGGAGGCCGTGCGCAAGCGACCCGGCATGTACGTCGGGTCGACCGACAACCGGGGCCTCGCACACTGCCTGTGGGAGATCGTCGACAACTGCGTCGACGAGGCGCTCGCCGGCTACTGCACCCACATCAGCGTGCTGTTGCACGCCGACGGGTCCTTCGAGGTGGCCGACAACGGCCGCGGCATCCCGGTCGACCTGGAGCCCAAGACGGGCCTTCCCGGCGTCGAGCTGGTCATGACCCGGCTGCACGCGGGCGGCAAGTTCGGCGGGGTGTCCTACACGGCGTCCGGGGGCCTGCACGGCGTCGGCGCGTCCGTCGTCAACGCGCTGTCCGCCCGCCTGGACGTGGAGGTCGACCGCGACGGGCACACCCACGCGATCAGCTTCCGGCGCGGCCTGCCCGGCGAGTTCGCCGACGACGGCCGCCCGAACGCCCGGTTCAAGAAGAAGTCCGGCGTCCGGCAGGTCCGCAAGGTCGCCAAGAAGGTCACGGGCACCCGGGTCCGCTTCTGGCCCGACCTGCAGATCTTCCTGAAGGACGCCACGGTCGAGCAGTCCCTCGTCCTGGACCGGATGCGCCAGACCGCGTTCCTCATCCCCGGCCTCACCATCGACGTCCGCGACGAGCGCGGCGAGGAGGTCCTGGACGAGACGTTCCGGTTCGACGGCGGCATCGGCGAGTTCTGCACCTACCTGGCCAAGGACGCCCCGCTCGTCGACGTGCTGCGGCTGCGGGGCCGCGGCCACTTCACCGAGACCGTCCCCGTGCTGGACGACCAGGGCCACCTGACGCCCACCGACGTGGAACGCGACCTCGAGGTCGACATCGCGCTGCGCTGGGGCACCGGCTACGACACCATCACCAAGTCGTTCGTCAACGTGATCGCCACCCCGAAGGGCGGCACGCACGTGCGGGGCTTCGACCGCGCCGTGCTGAAGGTCGTCAACGAGCAGCTCCGTGCCACCAAGCTGCTGAAGAACGGCGACGAGGACGTCCTCAAGGAGGACGTGCTGGAGGGCCTCACCGCCGTGGTGACGGTCCGGCTTCCCGAGCCGCAGTTCGAGGGCCAGACCAAGGAGGTCCTCGGCACCTCCGCGGCCACCCGCATCGTCTCCCAGGTCGTCATGCGCGAGCTGCGGGCGATCTTCGAGAATCCGCCGCGCGGCCAGAAGCAGCCGTTGCGGGCCGTCCTGGAGAAGGTCGTCGGCGCGGCCAAGACCCGCATCGCCGCCCGCACCCAGCGCGACAACCAGCGCCGCAAGAACGCCCTGGAGAACTCCGCCCTCCCGGCCAAGCTCGTCGACTGCCGCACCGCCGACGACCGCAGCGAGCTGTTCATCGTCGAGGGCGACTCGGCCCTCGGCACCGCGAAGCTGGCCCGCAACTCCGAGTTCCAGGCGCTGCTGCCGATCCGCGGCAAGATCCTGAACGTGCAGAAGGCGTCCGTCGCCGACATGCTCAAGAACGCCGAGTGCGCCGCGATCATCCAGGTGATCGGCGCCGGCTCGGGCCGCACCTTCGACATCGACGCGTCCCGCTACGGGCGGATCATCCTGATGGCGGACGCGGACGTCGACGGCTCCCACATCCGCACCCTGCTGCTGACGCTGCTGTACCGCTACATGCGTCCGATGCTGGAGGAGGGACGGGTCTACACGGCCGTCCCGCCGCTGCACCGCATCGAGCTGATCAAGCCGAAGAAGGGCCAGGACAAGTACGTCTACTGCTACAGCGACGGGGAGCTCACCCGCAAGCTCGTGGAGTTCGAGCGCAAGGGCCAGCGCTGGAAGGAGCCCATCCAGCGCTACAAGGGCCTCGGTGAGATGGACGCCGATCAGCTCGCGGAGACCACCATGGACCCGCGGTACCGCATCCTGCGCCGCATCCGCATCGAGGACGCCGACGAGGCCGCGAAGGTCTTCGACCTGCTGATGGGCAGCGACGTGGCCCCGCGCCGCGCGTTCATCACCGCCGGCGCCTCGGAACTCGACGCCGAACGCATCGACGTGTAGTCCGTCCGCACGGTGGACGCGCGCGGACGTGGCGCGTCCACCCTGCGGTGGAGAGCGGAACTCCAGCCTGACGCCGATCCGTGCGAGGTCACCGGAGCGTAGCGTCGGTCACCATGAACCCGCCGGACAACGCATTGCTCGCCGCCGCGATGGTGGGCGTCACTTGCGCGACGACCGCTCGCCCGTGTTTCCCCAGCATGTCGGTGGCCGTCCAAAACCTGGTCGTGCGGAACCCCGCCCTCCGGAACCTGGTCGTGCGGAGGCCGGTCGTCGGGTCGTCGGCGGGGAGACCGATCGGTACCGCAGCGGTTGGCGTCGTACCGTGAAGTGCAGCCGCACGTCGCTCGTGGAGCGGTACGCCACGGCGGTCGTCGTCGGCGTCCTGCTGGCGTGGGCGCTGTTCGCCTACGTGCGCGCCCTCTTCGACTCCGAGGATCCGCCGGCGCTGCACGGACTCGGCCTGGGCATCACCCTCCTGAACGTCGTCATGATCGTTTTTCTGGCCGGAGGCATGCGCGTCGGCCGGAAGAAGGAGTCACGGTGGCGGGCGGCATCGATCTTCCTGCTGGCGGGCGCCGTGGCGGCCTCGGTGGCGTTCTACGGGATCGAGCCCGACTTCGGCGCGGGATTCGTCACCGCCATGATCGCTCTCTGGGCGCTGTTCAGCAGGCTTCCGCTGACCTGGGGCATCGCGGCGAGCGCTGTGACGATCGTCGCGGTGGCCGTCCTCGGAGAAGTGTTCCGGGACGACGGCGCCGACCTCGGGCTGCTGGTCGCCTTCATGGGCGTCACCCTGGGCGCCGCGGCGAGCCGGCAGGGCGTCGCCGCGCAGGAGGCGACCCGCCGCGCGGAGGCCGCCAACGCCGTGCTCGCCGAACGGTCCCACCTCGCGCGGGAGATCCACGACATCCTAGCCCATTCGCTGTCGGCGCAGATCGTCCACCTGGAGGGTGCGAGGCTCCTGCTGTCCCGGGACGGCGACCGTGTGCAAGCCCTGGACCGGGTGGAGCGCGCGCGGAGCCTCGCCCGCTCGGGCCTGGAGGAGACCAGACGGGCGCTGGCCACGCTGCGCGGTGAGATCCCGGAACCCAAGGAGGTCATCGCCGAGCTGGCCGAGGAGTTCTACGCGAGCACCGGCCGCCCCTGCGACGTTCAGGTGACGGGTGTACCGCGCGAACTGTCGCCCCAGGCGGGGCTCGCCGTCGTCCGCACAACGCAGGAGGCGCTCACCAATGTCCGCAAACACGCTCCCGGCGCGCGCGCACACGTGACCCTGCGCTACCTCAGCGACAAGGTGGAACTCGAAGTGACCGACAGCGGCAGCACGGAGACCGCCGCGGGATCGGACGGCGGCGGGTACGGCCTGGTGGGGATGCGGGAACGCGCCGAGCTGATCGATGGCACCCTGATGACCGGGCCGGACGGCAAGGGATTCCGTGTGTCCCTCAGAGTGCCGGTGTGACGGAAGACGGGACGCCGTGAGCGAGAAGACGAGGATCCTGGTCGTCGATGACCAGACCGTGGTGCGTGAAGGCCTGGTGCTCCTGCTCGAACTGCTGCCCGGCCTCGATGTGGCCGGATCGTGCGGGGACGGCGAGCAGGCCGTGGCGATGGTCGCCGAACTGAGCCCCGACGTCGTCCTGATGGATCTGCGGATGCCGCGCGTGGACGGCGTGGAGGCGACGCGCCGGATCAAGCAGGCCCACCCGGACGTCGAGGTCGTCGTCCTCACCACCTACGCCGACGACGAGTCGATCTTCGCCGCGCTGCGCGCCGGGGCCCGCGGCTACCTCACCAAGGACGCCGGCGCCGACGAGATCGCCCGCGCCGTCGACGCCGTCCGCGGGGGAGCGGCTCAGCTCGACCCCGGCGTCCAGCGACGCCTGGTCGAGGCGGTCGCGGCGGACGAGCGTCCTCGCCGTCCCGTCCCCGGCGCCCTGCCCGACGGCCTCACGCGCCGCGAGGCCGAGGTGCTCGCGCTGATCGCGCAGGGACGCTCCAACACCGAGATCGCCGGTGACCTGTTCATCTCCGAGGCGACCGTCAAGACGCACATCAACAACCTGTTCGCCAAGGCGAACCTCCGCGACCGGGCCCAGGCCGTCACCTACGCGTTCAGGCACGGCCTGGCCGGCTGAGCGCCGTCAGCGTGGGCGAACCACTCTGGCGTAACTCGGCCGGTGTTGTTCAAGCGGTGTGATTACAGGTGCTGTAATTACACCGGCTCATTTCCGGGCCTCCATTTGATCCCGCAGCCGAGGCTCGGAGCGTGGGGTTCGGGGACGCCGCCGCCCGCGAGCACCAGGTCCAGCGCCGCCCTCAGTGAGGTTCCGTCGGACGGCACGTCGTTGCCGGGACGGGCCCCGTCGAACTCTCCCCGGTACGCGAGCTTGCGTTCCCGGTCGTACAGGAAGAAGTCCGGGGTGCAGGCGGCCTTGAAGGCCCGAGCCGTCTCCTGAGACTCGTCGACGAGATACGGGAACCCGAACCCCGCCCGCTTGGCCTGCTCCCGCAGATGGCCGGCACCATCGTCGGGATAGTTGGTGACGTCATTGCTGCACACGGCGACGGTCGCGAGCCCCTTACCCGCATACTCCTCGGTGAGGGCGCCGATACCGTGCTCGATGCGCCGTACGTACGGGCAGTGATTGGACAAGAACACCACCAGCAATGCGGACGCCTCTGCGAAGTCCCCGTCCGACACGGTCTCGCCCTCGACGGACGGAAGCCTGAACGCGGGAACCGGTGAACCGAGCGGAACCATGAACGATGCGATCGCCATGGGTCCATCATCACGCATCACTAGACCAAGCGATCGCTTGCTAGGCTTCGTCCATGCCGACCCAGGATCACATGAAGCAGGCGCTGCAGACCTACATCGACGCCTTCAACGCCGGCGACGCGCAGGCCGTGGTCGCGCTCTACGCCGACGACGCCGTCATCGAGGACCCGGTCGGCAACCCCCCGATCACCGGCCGCGCCGCGATCGAGGAGTTCTACACCAACGCCATCGCCGGCGGAGCCAAGCTCGCCCTCGACGCCCCCATCCGCGGCTCCCACGGCGACCGGGCCGCCATGGCCTTCACCGTCGACGTCCCCGGCATGCGCATCCGCGCCATCGACGTCATGACCTTCGGCCCCGGCGGCGAGATCGTCCGCATGGAGGCCCACTGGGGCCCGGACGACATCGAAACGTAGTTCCCGCTCACCGAGACGACATGGTGCCGGCGCCGCGCGACGTCCTGCACAGTCGAGGCGGATGGTCGGCTTCCCGAACCGAAGGGACCGCGGCGTGGCCAACTGGAGTCATCGGTACGCGAAGATCAATGGTCTCGACGTTCACTATGTGGAGGAGGGAGAAGGGCCGCTCGTCGTCCTCCTCCACGGATTCCCGCACATCTGGTTCAGCTGGCGCCACCAGATCGGCCCGATCGCCGACGCCGGCTTCCGCGTCGTGGCACCCGACATGCGCGGCATGGGCCAGACCACCGGCCCGGCGGATCACCGGGAGTACAACGTAGACCGGATCGTGGCCGATCTCACCGGTCTGCTGGACCACCTCGGCGAGGAGAAGGCGGTCTTCAGCGGCCTGGACTTCGGCCTCTTCTCAGCGTACGACCTCGCGCACCACCACCCGGAACGCGTCGCGGCGATCATCGCTCTGGAGAACCCGTTCTTCACACCGAGCAGGGAATCTCCGCTGACACTCGCCGCCCGGCAGGCCGAGAAGCACTTCAACCACATCCACTACTTCAACGAGCCCGGCGTCGCGGATCGCGACCTTGCCGCAGCTCCACGCGAGTTCCTGCGCAAGGTGTTCTACGCACTCTCCAGCGACTACCACTATCTCGACGTATGGCGCCGCCCCCCGGGCACGTCCTATATCGATGCCCTCCCAGAGACACCACCTCTTCCTTGGACGTGGCTGACCGCAACGGACCTGGAGTTCTATGTGGCCGGCTACAGCCACAGCGGCTTCACAGGCGGCCTGAACTGGTACAGGGCCATGGACCTCTCCTGGGAGTACCGCAAGTCCTACGGAGGGAAGAAGAACCCCGTACCGTACTTCTTCCTCGGGAGCGAGCAGGACGCCGACCTGGAGGGCTGGCACGGCACCGATCCGGTGAGCCGACTGGCGGAGCACCACGCTGACGTGCGCGCAGTACGGATGATCAAGAACGCAGGTCACATGATGCAGATGGAGAAGCCCGGCGAGACCACGGCGGCGATGCTGGAGTTTCTCGGGGAGAGCGGATGGGCCTGACCGAAGACCGGGTGGCGGTGGTCACCGGTGCCAGCCGCGGCGCCGGAAAGGGCATAGCACTGGCCCTGGGCGAGGCCGGTACGACGGTGTACGTGACCGGCCGCACACGCTCCTCCCGTGAAAGCGACCTCCCGGGCACGGTTCTCGACACGGCGGAGGAGATCAACGAGCGCGGTGGCACCGGGATCCCGGTGATATGCGACCACTCCCGGGACGAACAGGTTGCGGCCCTGTTCCAGCAGGTCGAACGTGAGCATGGCGCGCTGGACGTCCTCGTGAACAACGCGTTCACAATTCCCCCGGACCTGGCCCGGAAGGGGCCTTTCTGGGAAAAGTCGCTGGGACTCCAGAGCATGTTCGACGTGGGAATGCGCTCGGCATACGTGGCCAGCTACTACGCGGCCCCGCTCCTCATCAGGAACAGCGCCGGCCTGGTCGTCAACACCTCGTCGTTCGGCGGCCGCTGCTACATGCACGGCCCCGCCTACGGCGCGGGCAAGGCCGCCGTGGACAAGCTGGCCCACGACATGGCCGTAGATTTCAGGCCCCACAACGTAGCCGTCATCTCCCTGTGGATGGGCCTCCTGAAAACCGAACGAACCAAGGCCCTGTTCGAAGGCGCGCCCGACCGCTACAAGTCCTTCGCCGCAGGCGCGGAGTCCCCGGAGTTCACCGGCCGTCTGATCGACGCCCTCGCCCGCGACCCGGACCTGATGAAGCGAAGCGGCCAAGTCCTCATCGGGGCCGAGCTGGGCGAGGAGCTGGGCGTCCGGGACATCGACGGCACCAGCCCCCACTCCCACCGCGAAACCCTGGGAGCCCCACCGACCTTCAACAAGGCCGTCGTCCAGTAGACGACGGCGGTGCCGGACGCCCGTGGCGTGCACGAAGCCGGCTCGCCGCGCCGTGGTGGAGGCGGCCCGGCCGCGTGACGCCCTGCTGCTGGTGCCGGTCAGGTGAGGTCCGCCGGACTGGCGCCATGCCTCCGGGGGCCCTGGACGATCGCCGCCGCGTCGATCCGCTAGACTCCATACCAAACGTTTTGTTATGGAGGTGCGCGATGAGCGACACGGCCGCGGGAGCGTGGCTCGAAGAGGGCCTGGCGCTGCTGGCCGAGCAGGGCGCACCGGCGGTGACGCTGGACCGGATGTGCGAGCGGATGGGGATGTCCAAAGGCGCCTTCTACCATCACTTCGGGTCGATGCCGAAGTTCCGGACGCGGCTGCTGGCCCACTATGAGGAGCGGCACACCACGGCGATCATCGACGTGGTGGAAAACGGCGAGGACCAGTCGGCGCGGGGGAAGCTCGACCGCCTCGCGGCGGAGGCCACCAGCGACGACGATCCGCAGTTGGAGATCGGGATCCGGGCCTGGGCGAAGCAGGACCCGGAGGCGGCGGCCATGCAGGAGCGGGTGGACGCCACCCGCATCCGATATCTGCGGGATCTGTGCGGCCAGGCCGGTTACGCGGCACCGGATCGGATGGCCAAGCTGCTCTACCTGGTCGTGATCGGAGGCGCGCATCTGATGCCGCCAGTGCCCGGCGAGGAGATCCGCGACATCTACGAACTGCTGTTCCGGCCATTGGACGCGGGAAAGGCCGCATCGTGAAACCCATGGACACCGCTCCAGAGGGACGCGCTCAGTACGAGATGGAGACCCTGATGAAGTACCGCTGCCCCACCCCGTTCCACCGCATCATCGCCGTCGGCTCGGCCCTCGTGGGCGCACAGCCCCTTACGGGAGCCGGAGAAGAGGAAACGTCATGACGGACTCTGCGCCTCGGGATGTCCCCGCCGTGTGCCGGTGGGTCCCGCGCCTCATTCTCTTCGTCGCCGTCGCGCACCTGACGCTGGGCGTGGTCGTCGATGGTTCGCATTGGCGCGGCATGGTGTCCGACGGTGTGTGGAACTCGGCCACCGGCGACAAGGCACGTATGTCCGCCGAATGGTTCATGGTCGGTGGTGTCGCACTCCTTGGCCTGGGCCTGCTGGTGAGGAGGGCCGTGCTCGTCACGGGAAGGGTTCCGGTGGAGGCCGGCTGGATCCTGCTGGCGATCGGAATCCCGATCTCGGTGCTGGAACCCGTCGGAGGCGGCCCGTCCCTGATCGGCATCGGCGTCCTGGCCCTGATCGGGTCGCGCCACGACGCCGGCGCGCGGCCCACCGGCCGTGCTTCCGCCCGTCCGAAAGCCGTGGCCGAGTCGTCAGAGTCGTTTCTCGCCTGACCGCAATTTCATGCTTCCGCCGCCTTGAAGGCGTCATGCGACCATGTCCACGGCGGCCGAGACCAAGGAGCGAGCGGGTCACTTCTTAGCGGCAAGATGGAGATTCAGGCGGGCGGCAGTCAACAATTCACCCTCGCGCCGGGTTCGCTCGTACAGCTGCGCGGTGGCATGGGTGAGCCGTAGGCGGTGCCATTGGTGGCGGGTGCCACGCCGAAGACGGCCAGGCGCGAGCAAGGCCCCGGCCGGTCGCCGGCCCGAACCCGGGGCCTCAGCGACGGTCAGCTATCGCAGGCGGTGCCGTCGCCGTCTCTGTCCAGATCGTAGATATCGGAGCCGACCACGCGGACGGGGCCCTGTACGTAGGCGGGGCCATTGCCGCTTCCGCCTGCGCAGTCGACGTCGCTGGCGATGGGCACGCAGGCGCCGCTGTAGTTCGGGTCGCACTGCCGGGCCTGTTTGGTGCCGACCGCGATGATCCGGGTGACCGGTTTCCTCGTGACCACCTCACGCGACAGCTTCCGGTCCGTTTCCTCGCCCTCGGTGTAGGTGACCTCGTAGGTGAGGGTCTTGACGCCTGCGACGCCGCGCTTCTTCACCTTTGTGGTGCCCTGGGCAAGGGTGGGGTCGTTCACCCTTGACGTCTTGTACGGGATCTTGCGCGTTTCCGTGACCGTGCGTTGTTCGACCGACGGGGTGGGCGTGGGTGCCGCGCTGGTCGTGGGAGGTGCGCTCGCCGTGGAAGGTGTCGTGCTCGCCGTTGCATTGGCAGCCGCCGGTTCGGCCTGCTCAGCGCAAGCGCCGAGGGTGAGTAATGTGCTTATCGCCGCAATGGCCAGGACGAGGTGTCGCATGATTTCCCCCTAAGTAGGGGCAAATCATCTGGCGGTCATCTGGCCGGGTCAACCGTGGGAAATACGGGATAGGACGATTGGCCGGGGTTGGCCGGGGAGTGGTGAGTTGGTCCCGGGACGCGGAGTGCGGCCCGGGACCTTTGATCATTCTTCGGTTGTGTCCTCTTCCGGGGGCTCGCCTATGGGGCCGCTGATGGAGACGATGGGCTTGTCGAGTTTTTCGCCGGAACCGTCCCGGCGGCCCATGCTGACGTTGAGCATGGCCGGTTTGCCGTTGGCGGCCGAGGCGCGCAGGGGTGTCGGGGCCGCCCAGGCTTGGAGGAGGACGTCCTCGCCCTTGAGGAAGCGGTGGGCGCGGACACCGCCCGTTGCGCGGCCCTTGGACGGGAAATCGGCGAAGTCGGCGAGTTTGATCGCGCCGGTCTGGGTGCCGGGGAGGGCCGAGGACGACCCGGAGATCGTGATCACGCGGGCCTCGCGGGTCGGGTCGATGGCGCCGAACCACAGGGCGCGGGCGTCCGGGGCGAGTTTGATGCCCGCCATCCCGCCGGCGGCGCGGCCCTGGGGGCGGACGACGGAGGCGGCGAAGTGCAGGAGCTGCGCGTCGGTGGTGATGAAGACGACGTGCTGGTCTTCGGAGAGCAGCTGGACGGCACCGATGACGCGGTCGTCGTCCTTGAGGGTGATGACTTCGAACTCTTCGCGGTTGGCCGGGAAGTCGGGGACGACCCGTTTGACCACGCCCTGGGCCGTGCCCAGGACCAGGCCGCCGCCCTCCTCGGAGACGGCGGCTATGGCCACGATCGTCTCGTCCGGTTCGAGGTCGACGTACTCGGCGACCGGGGCGCCGCCCGCCAGGGACGGGGGCGTGGACGTGGGGGGCAGCGTCGGCAGGTCGATGACCTCGATGCGGATCATCCGGCCCAGGGACGTCACCGCGCCCACCTGGCCCCGGGCCGTGGCGGGGACGACCGAGGTCAGCACGTCGTGATTCGCGCGGGGGCCGCTGTCCGGGAGCGGGGACGCGTCGTGGGTGCGGGCCATGAGGCCGGTCGACGAGAGCAGCACCGTGCAGGGGTCGTCCGCCACTTCGAGGGGGACGGCCGTGGTGGCGGTGTGGCCCGAGGACTCGAGGAGGATCGTCCGGCGCGGGGTGGTGAACTCCTTGGCGACCTCGCCGAGTTCCTTGGAGACGACGCCGCGGAGCTTCTTCTCCGATTCGAGGATCGCGGTCAGCTTGGCGATCTCCTTGGCGAGCTGCTCCTTCTCCTTCTCCAGCTCCAGCCGGTCGTAGCGGGTGAGGCGGCGGAGGGGGGTGTCCAGGATGTACTGCGCCTGGATCTCGGAGAGCTCGAAGATCTGCATCAGGCGCTGCTTGGCCTGGGCGGCGTCGTCGCTCTGCCGGATGACCTGAATGACCTCGTCGATGTTGAGGAGGGCGACGAGGAGGCCGTCCACGAGGTGCAGGCGGTCCTCGCGCTTCTTGCGGCGGAACATCGAGCGGCGGCGGACGACGTCGATGCGGTGGTCGACGTAGACCTGCAGCATGTCGCGGAGGCCGAGGGTGCGGGGCTGGCCGTCGACGAGGGCGACGTTGTTGATGCCGAACGTCTCCTCCATCGGGGTGAGCCGGTAGAGGTCGGCCAGGACGGCCTCGGGGTTGAAGCCGTTCTTGATCTCGATGACCAGGCGGAGGCCGACGTTGCGGTCGGTGAGGTCCTTCAGGTCGGAGATCCCCTGGATCTTCTTGGCGTTGACCAGTTCCTTGATCTTGGCTTTGACGCGCTCGGGGCCGACGGCGTAGGGGAGTTCGCTGACGATGATGCCCTTGCGGCGGGCGGTGACGTTCTCGATGGACGTGGTGGCGCGGGTGCGGAACGTGCCCCGGCCCCGTTCGTAGGCGTCCCGGATGCCGTCCAGGCCGACGATCTTGCCGCCGGTGGGCAGGTCGGGCCCGGGGACGAAGCGCATCAGGTCGTCGAGGGACGCGTCGGGGTGGTCGATCAGGTGCCGGGCCGCGGCGATGACCTCGCCGAGGTTGTGCGGCGCCATGTTCGTGGCCATCCCGACCGCGATCCCGGACGCGCCGTTGACCAGCAGGTTCGGGAACGCGGCGGGCAGGACCTCCGGCTCGGTCTCCTGCCCGTCGTAGTTGGGGCGGAAGTCGACGGTGTCCTCGTCGATGGAGGCGACCATGAGCATCGCCTCGCGGGACAGCCGTGCCTCGGTGTACCGCATGGCGGCGGGCAGGTCGTCGCCGCCGAGCGAGCCGAAGTTGCCGTGCCCGTCGACGAGCGGCATCCGCATCGCCCACGACTGCGCCATCCGCACCATCGCGTCGTAGATGGCGCTGTCGCCGTGCGGGTGCAGCTTGCCCATGACCTCGCCGACGACGCGGGCGCATTTGACGTGCCCGCGGTCGGGGCGGAGCCCCATATCGTTCATCGAGTACAGGATCCGGCGCTGGACGGGCTTCAGCCCGTCGCGCGCGTCGGGAAGCGCCCGCTGGTAGATGACCGAGTAGGCGTACTCAAGGAAACTGCCGCGCATCTCCTCGGAGACATCGACGTCGACGATGTTCTCTTCGAAGTCCGGCGGTGGAGGGGCTGGGGATCCGCGTCGTGCCATGCTCCACATTGTGGCCGGTCCCGGGGACAACTTGTGCCCGCCCCACCCGGTGTGGCGCCCGACATGGCGGATCGATGTCGTTCCGTCACCTCGGCGGACCTGGCAGAGTGAGCAACGCCGGCCGAACGAAGTTCGTCATTTGGATGGTGGCGGGTGGGGGGCCGGCGGACGGTGGTATCGATCCCCGCAGGCGGAGGTTCCCTTGAGTGCGCTGGCCGACCACCAGAACTCGATCTATCTGCAGGGGCTCGGCGATGTTCTCCCTGCGCTTCCCACGGACCTGACGAAGCTGGAAGGGCTCGCCGAGCGGTCGCTGTCGGCGCAGGCGTTCGGGTATGTGGCGGGGTCGGCGGGCAGCGAGTCGACCGCGCGGGCGAACCGGGAGGCGTTCGAGCGGTGGCGGATCGTGCCGAGGATGCTCAGGGACGTGGCCGACCGCGACCTTTCGGTGGACGTTCTGGGTACCGCGATGCCGTCCCCGATCCTGCTCGCGCCCATCGGCGTCCAGTCGATCTTCCATCCGGAAGGCGAGCTGGCCGTCGCGCGGGCGGCGGCGGCCGAGGGGCTCCCGATGGTGCTGAGCACGGCGTCCTCGTACAACATCGAGGACGTGGCGGAGGCGAACGGCGACGGGCCCCGCTGGTACCAGCTGTACTGGCCGAAGGACCGCGATCTGGCCGTCAGCTTCCTGCGGCGGGCCAAGGCGGCGGGGTACACGGCTCTCGTCGTCACTTTGGACACGTTCACGCTGGCGTGGCGTCCACGCGACCTCGACCAGGCGTATCTGCCGTTCCTGCGCGGTATCGGGGTCGCCAACTATTTCAGCGACCCGGTCTTCCAGAAGGCGGTCGGCGGGCCCGTCACCGACGCCAACCGTGACATGGCGATCCTGCACTGGGTCGCGAACTTCGGTAACCCCCGCCTGACCTGGGACGACCTTATCTTCCTGCGGGAGCACTGGGACGGGCCCATCGCGCTCAAGGGCATCCAGCACCCCGACGACGCTCGTCAGGCCGTTGACGCCGGCATGGACGGCGTCATCGTGTCCAACCATGGCGGACGCCAGGTGGACGGGGCCGTCGCCTCGTTGGACGCGCTGCCCGGCGTGGTCGACGCCGTCCGCGACCAGGCGACCGTGCTCTTCGACAGCGGGATCCGCACGGGGTCGGACATCGCCAAGGCCCTCGCGCTCGGCGCCAAGGCGGTGCTGGTGGCGCGCCCGTACGCGTATGGGCTGGCGCTGGGCGGCCAGGCGGGCGTCCAGCATGTCCTGCGCTGCCTCCAGGCGGAGCTGGAACTGACCATGGTCCTCGCGGGGATCACCCGGCCGGGGGAGCTGCATCCGGAGACGCTTGTGCGCACGTGACCGTAGCCGCGCGCATTCCGGGTAGGTGAAGGCGCATGCGCTGGTCCGATCACGCCATCTGGTGGCATGTCTATCCCCTCGGTTTCGTCGGGGCGGTCCCGGACGGGGCGTCCCCGGAGCCTCGTCTGGGGCGGCTCAACGGGTGGCTCGACCATCTCGTCGGGCTCGGCTGCAACGGGCTCGCGCTCGGGCCGGTGTTCGCGTCCGAAACCCATGGCTACGACACCGTCGATCACTACCGCGTCGATCCCAGGCTCGGTGGCGAGGACGACCTGCAGCGGCTCATCGAAGAGGCGTCGCAGAAGGGAGTCCGTGTCCTGTTCGACGGTGTCTTCAACCATGTCGGACGAAGCTTCCCGCCGTTCGCCGATGTCGCCGCCAAGGGCGAGAAGTCCCCGTACAGGAAGTGGTTCCATCGTGAGCTGCACACGTTCGAAGGCCACGACCGTCTCGTCACGCTGAACCACGCCGAACCCGAGGTCGCCGACTACGTCTCCGAGGTCATGACCCACTGGCTGGAGCGCGGCATCGACGGCTGGCGTCTCGATGCCGCCTACGCCGTCCCACCGGAGTTCTGGAGGACGGTCCTGGACCGCGTCCGCGCGCGCTTCCCCAATGCCTGGTTCGTCGGTGAGGTCATCCACGGCGACTACCCGGACGTGGTGGAACAGACCGGATTCGACTCGGTCACCCAGTACGAGCTCTGGAAGGCGATCTGGAGCTCCCTGAACGATCACAACTTCTTCGAACTGGCCCATGCCCTCGGCCGGCACGACGAGATGCTCGAAACGTTCACGCCGCAGACGTTCCTGGGCAACCATGACGTGACCCGCATAGCGAGCCGCCTGGACGACGGGCGGCAGACGGCCCATGCCCTCGTCGTCCTGCTGACCATCGGCGGCATCCCGTCCGTCTACGCCGGGGACGAGTTCGGCTTCCGAGGCGTCAAGGAGGAACGGGAGGGCGGCGACGACGCCATACGGCCGGCCTTCCCGGATCGCCCCGGCGAGACGCCCGGCCATGGCGAGCACCATCACAGACTTCATCAAGAGCTCATCGGCCTTAGACGACGCCATCCATGGCTTGTCCACGCCCAAACCACAGTGGACACTCTGACCAATACGGCACTCTCCTACACGGTGGGGCACGGCACAGAGCGGCTCGCGGTCGTCCTGAACCTGGACGACGAGCCCGCCAAAGTGGACCTGCCCGACGCCGACTGGACGTGCGTGGCCGGTGAGGCGGCCTTCTCCGCCGAAGGCGTCACCGTTCCCCCGGCCGGGTGGGCGATCGCCGAAGCATGACATTCGTCATGGGTCGCCCCTGTGATCCTCACGATCGTTTCCTGATGCCTGTGACTGCACGTCCGCGCCGGGCGCGGCGAGCATGGACGTCATGAGGGCACCCGTGATCGAGGTACGCGACCTGTATCTGAACGAGGCCGTGCGGAACGTCTCGTTCACCGTGGCCGAAGGGGAGGTCTACGCGCTGCTCGGCCGCTACGGGTCGGGCAAGACGACCCTGCTGGAGATCCTCGCGGGCCTGCGGCGCCCGACCGGCGGGTCGGTCCGTCTCCGCGGCGCCGACCCCTACACCGACCGGGAGACGACGCGGGCCGGGGCCGTCTGGCGCGACGGCGGCCTGTTCCCGGGCCTGACCGTCGCCGAGATCGTCGACACGTGGCGGCGCTGGACCCTCGACCCGCTCTCCCGCGACGACGCGCTGCGGCTCGCCCGCCTCACGGACCTCGCCGACGTTCCGTTCGAGCGGCTGACGGCGGGACGGCGGCGCATGCTCGACCTGGCGCTCGCCCTCGTCGGACGGTCGGACGTGCTCTTCCTCGACGAGCCCACCGCCGGGCTCGACGAGGCGGCCGCCCGCGAGGTGTGGTCCGTCCTGCCGATGCCGGCGGCGCACGGGGTCAGCGTCGTGCTCACGACCCGCGACCCGCGGGAGGCGTGCCGGGCCGACCGCGTCGGGGTCCTGGACGAGGGACGCCTGCAGGTTCAAGGCGACGGCACCGGCGGCGGCGCCGCCCGCCTCCGCGCCGCCTGACCGCCGCGCGCCCCCCTTGACGGCCGCATACGCTGAGCGCGTGCAGCCCAGCATCCCGCGCCCCACCGTCATCGCCGCGATCCTCGTGGGAATGACGATGATGACGCTGTCCGGGCTCCTGCTGCCCGCACTCTGGTACGAGGTGTTCAACCGGCAGGACGCCGGGCTGCTGATCCTCGCCCTCACCGGCGTCGCCGCCGCGTTCGCCCTGTACGGCCGGCTGCTGTGGCAGAACCTGATGCGCCGCACCGCACCCGGGCACCGGTTCGGGCTCGCCGCGATCGTGCTGATCTGCTGGGCGATGCCGCCACTGCTCGGCACCGGCCAGGGCTGGGGCAACGCGCTCCTCGTCCCGGCCGGGCTGATCGCCGTCGTCCTGCCCGTACGCGAGGCGGTCGCGGCGACGGCGGCGGCGACCGCCCTGACCCCCGTCTACGGCGTGATCCTGGGGCTGCCCGCGCTGACCGTCCTGTACGAGGTGACGGCCATACCGCTCGCCGCCTTCTCCGGATACGTCACGGTGTGGCTGTTCCACGTCGTCCAGGAACTCCGGGAGGCCCGCGCCGAGCTGGCCCGGTCCGCGGTGGGGGAGGAGCGGCTCCGCTTCGCCCGCGACCTGCACGACGTCCTCGGCCACAGCCTCCAGGCGGTCGCGCTGCGCGCCGAGGTCGCCGAACGGTTCCTGGAACGCGACGACGGGCGGGTCCGCAAGGAGCTGACCGAGATCCAGACGATGGCGCGGGACGCGGTCCGGGACGTGCGCGAGGTCGTGCGCGGCTATCGGGCCACGTCCCTGCGCACCGAACTGGACGGCATGTCGGCCGTGCTGCGCGCCGCCGGGCTCCGCTGCGAGCGCCCCGAGGTCTCGCCGGCGCTGCCCGCCCACGTCCACGAGCCGCTCGGCTGGGTCGCCCGCGAGGCCGCCACCAACGTGCTGCGCCACTCCAGCGCCACCTGGTGCGAGATCAGCGTCCGGGCGGACGCCGGCCACGTCCATGTGGAGATCGTCAACGACGGCGCCGGGCGCCGCACCGCCGGGGACGCCGGCAGCGGCCTCGCGGGCCTCGCCGAGCGGATCACCGCGGCCGGCGGCGTGTTCGCGGCCGGCCCGGCCGGTGACGGGACGTTCCGGGTGACGGCCGCCGTCCCCGCGACGCCCGTCCCGGCGGAGGGAGAGGCATGATCCGCGTGCTGCTGGCCGACGACCACCTGCTGATCAGGGAGGCGCTCGTCCTGCTGCTGGAGACCGAGGACGGCATCGAGGTCGCCGCCGACGTCGGCCGCGGCGACGAGGCCGTCGACCGCGCCCTCGCGCTCGAACCGGACGTGGCCGTCCTCGACATCGACATGCCCGGGCTGGACGGCCTCGCCGCCGCCGAACGGCTCTCCCGCGACCTGCCCGGCTGCCGCATCGTGATCGTGACCGCGCACGGCCGTCCCGGCAACCTGCGCCGCGCGATGGCCGCCGGCGTCCGCGGCTTCCTCGGCAAGGACGCGCCCGGCGCGCGGCTCGCCCAGGTCATCCGGCAGGTCGCCGCCGGCGCCCGGTACATCGACCCGCAACTGGCCGCCGACGCCCTCGCCGCCGAGGAGTGCCCCCTCACCCCACGCGAACTCGACACGCTGCGCGCCGCCGCCGACGGCGCGCCCGTGTCACGCATCGCCCGCGGCCTGGGCCTGTCGGAGGGGACCGTCCGCAACTACCTGTCGTCCGCCGTCACCAAGCTCGGCGCCGACAACCGCCACGCCGCCGCCCGGGCCGCCCGCGACCGCGGGTGGTTCTAGCGGCGGGCCAGGACGAGGCTGCCGCGTTTCGTGACGGGCAGGGGTGTGCGGAGGTGGCCGGCGGCCTCGGCGGCCCGGGCGCGGGGCATGTGGCGGGCGATCAGGTAGTCGCGGACGGCGTCGCGGTCGGGGAGCGTGATCAGCGGCGCGTCCCAGCGTTCCACCTCGACCTCACCGAAGACCTCGCAGACGCGGTCGGGGGCCTCCTCGGCGTCGAACGTGGTGGGCTCGGGACGCCAGACGGGCGCCAGTTCCGGGCTGTCGTTCCGGCAGATCGCCGAGGCGAGCAGCAGGCCGCCGGGGGCCAGGACGCGGCGGGCCTCGCGGAGCGCGGGCCGGGGATCGTCCAGGTGGTAGAGCATGTTGACGGCCACGGCGGCGTCGAACGTCCCGTCCCGGAACGGCAGCCGCGTCGCGTCGGCCTGCACGCGCGGCCCCGGATGGGCGCGCAGGAGGATGGCGGACGCGTCCAGCCCCACCAGCCGGAACGGCGGCGGGTGGGGGAGGGCGTCGCTGAGGGCGCCCTCCCCGCAGCCGATGTCCAGGACGCGGGACGCCCCCGCGGTCAGCAGCTTCGAGGCGACGTGGTCGTGCAGGCTCCGCGCCCCGATCAGGTACTTCCGGGTGACCCTGCTGGCGAGGCGGAAGCGCTCAGGGTCGGAGTCGTAGTCGGGCGTGAGGGCCATGGACTGAGTCTGCCCGGTGGATCGACCCGAAAAGCGTCGTCAGGCGGTGGCGGCGCAGTCGATGACCAGGTCGTGGCCCGCCACGTGGGACGCGGCGTCCGAGGCCAGCCAGAGGATGCCCGCGGCGACCTCGGACGTCTCCGCCACACGCCCGGACGGGGCCGCGGTGCGCATCCGTTCCGCGCGGTCCTCCCTGCTCTCGCCGGGCAGGAGCGACATCGGCGTGTCGCTGGCCCCCGGGCTGACGGCGTTGATGCGGACGCCGTCGGCGATGTGGTCGAGGGCGGCGGTGCGCGTCAGGACGCCGACCCCGGCCTTGGACGCCGCGTACGCCGCCAGGGCGGGACGGCGGCCGTGCGTGCCGATGTTGGACGAGACGTTGACGATCGTCCCGCCGCCGTGGCCGCGCATGTGGGCGATCTCGTGCTTCATCGACAGGAACACGCCGGTCAGGTTGACCGCGAGGACCTCGTCCCAGGCGCCGGCGTCGATGTCGGCG
Source organism: Actinomadura sp. 3N407 (assembly GCF_052245875.1). Lineage (NCBI taxonomy): Bacteria > Bacillati > Actinomycetota > Actinomycetes > Streptosporangiales > Thermomonosporaceae > Actinomadura > Actinomadura sp. 3N407. The sequence goes on along the minus strand of NZ_JBQQBP010000003.1, from coordinate 539,162 downwards.
ACGGGCCCGACCGCGCCGAGCACCCCGGCGTTGTTGACGGCGACGTGGAGGCCGCCGTGGCGCGCCACCACCGTCTCGACCATCTGGGCGGCGGACGAGGCGTCGGTGACGTCGGCGGCGACGTGGTCGGCTCTGCCGGAGCCGATCTCCTTGACGGCGTCGGCCAGCGCGGTGAGGTCTCGTCCGGCGAGGACGACCGTGGCGCCTTCGCGCGCGAGGGCGTGCGCGGTGGCGCGGCCGATGCCGCCCGCACCGCCGGTGATGAGGGCGATCCTGCCGTCGAACATCATGGTGCGTCTCCCCTTAGTTCTCTGTCTATCTAGATCGATCGTTCTTGAATTTTGACCGTAAAGAGCCCCGCCGGGCGGGCGGGGCGAGAACGGTCAGTCGAAGAGGGCCAGGACCTGGCGCGCGGCGTCCTGGAGCCGGTTGTCGTCGGCGGGGCCGCGGCCCAGGACCCGCATGCCCTGGAAGAGGACGAGCAGGAGGCGCGCCAGTGCCCGCGGGTCCTTGTCCGGGGTCAGCTCGCCCTGTGCTCGGGCCCGTGTCAGCGCGGAGGTGAGGGACGCCTCCAGGAACCCCCAGCTCGCCTCCACCAGGCGTGCGGCCTCGGCGTCCCCGGGGGCGAGCTCGACCGCGGTGTTGACCACCATGCAGCCGCGTCGCGGCCGGTCATGCGCCGCTTCCGCGGCATAGCACCCGATCAGCGCCCGCACCGCCGGCAGGACGGGCCCGGGTTGCGACAGCGCCTCGGCGATCTTCGGGTCGGTGGTCTGGAGATAGCGTTCGAGGGCCTTCATGTACAGCTCGTGCTTGCCGCCGAACGTCGCGTAGATGCTGGCGCGGGCGACCCCGAGACGCGCCACCAGATCGGCCATGGAGGTCGCCTCGTACCCCCGCTCCCAGAACAGCTCCAGCGCACGCTGCAGCGCGGTGTCCGGGTCGAACTCCTTCGTCCGTGCCATATGTGGGACGATAGACCGTTCCAGAACGAACGGTCAAATATCGGCTCGCTGTGGCCGTGCCGGGACGGCCGGGCGGTCGAGGTCCAGGGCGTCCAGCACCGAACCGTCCGCGGCGAGCGCCTCGATGACCGGTCCCCGCCGTGCGCCCCACACCACGGCGACGTGCCCGTGCGCGGGGACGTCCAGGAGCCGCTTGCCGACCCGGATCCGGGTGACCTCCGCCGACGCCCGCAGCCGCGCCTCGTTCACCCACTTGGCGCCCCACGGCAGCAGCCGGTTGGAGTTGCGGACCGTCCGGCCCGACCCGTACTTCAGCAGGTGACGCCCCATCTCGCCGGACGAGCGCCGGGCGAGGGGCTCGTCGGGGGCCGAGCCGCCCGCGCCGCCCAGCTCCCTCCACTCGCCGTCGCGGCGGTGGAACGTCCAGCCCTCGATGAACGCCGAGGCGGTTTCGTCCCACTGGTGTAGGAACGTTACAACGGCGACGTCGCCGTCCATGTCGAGCCCCAGCGGGAGGAAGTCGCGTCCCTGCTCGAAGGCGGCGGGAGCGGGGACGGGCATCCCGTCCTGGAGGAGCCGCAGGCACTCCTCGTGCACCTCGTGGTCGTTCATGTTCGGGGACCTCTGATCGTGCAGGCAGGGCAAAGGGCCCTCCCGCAAGAAGGCCCCGAGTTCGATTCACTCTAGAGGTCCGGCTCGTCTGGTTTCACCCGTCTGAGATACCTCCGTCGATGCTTTGCCATGCGTCCGTCACCTGGCCGTTACAAGGCTCCCTGACCAGGTCAGCGCATGTCGGCACCGGTGCCCGCGACAACACCTTCGGTGACCGGCGCCCCCGGCCTGACCGGTGTGCGGCGGCGCCCGTGGTGATCGCGAATCGCCCCTGTTCTGTCCTTCGATCCTGATAAGACTCTGTTCCTACAGGCTCACGAAGGGGACCCATGGGCGTTCATCAGCATCTTGACGAGTACGCCGGTCTGCCGGTGTTCAGGTTCAACGAGGAGACCGGGCCGGACGACGAACGCCCGCGGGCGGGGGAGGCCGCCTGGTACGTCGGGACGTGCTTCGAGGCCGAGCCGTTCACCGACGTCTTCGCGCGGTTCCTGCAGACGGTCGACACCACTGAGATCACGGCGCTGGTCATCGGCTACTGGGGCGCCTCCTACGAGGACAACGTCGCCGATCCGGTGGCGCTTCTGACGGAGGCGGCCGCGTCCTTCCCGAAGCTCAGGTCCCTGTTCTTCGGCGACATCACCGGCGAGGAGTCGGAGATCTCCTGGATCGAGCATTCCGACATCTCGCCTCTGTTCGCCGCGTTCCCCGGCCTGGAGCGGTTCGAGATCCGCGGTGCGGGAGGTCTCGTGCTCGAACCGATCAAGAGCGAGCGCCTGAAGGTGCTGCGGTTCGAGTCGGGCGGGCTTCCGGCGGGGGTCGTCGGGGCGGTGGCGGCGAGCGAGCTGCCGGAGCTGGAGCACCTCGACCTGTGGCTCGGGGTGGAGGACTACGGCGGCGACGCGACCGTCGCCGACCTCGCGCCGATCCTGTCCGGGGAGCGGCTGCCCGCGCTGCGTCATCTCGGCCTGGAGGACTCCGAGATCCAGGACGAGATCGCGGCGGCGGTCGCGGGCGCACCGGTCGTGGCCCGGCTGGAGTCGCTGAGCCTGGCCATGGGCACCCTCACCGACCGGGGCGCGGAGGCGCTGCTGTCCGGTCAGCCGCTCACCCACCTGCGCAGGCTCGACCTGCACCACCATTTCCTGTCCGACGCGATGATCGGGCGGGTGAAGGCATCGCTTCCCGGGGTCGAGGTCGACCTGGACGAGCAGGAAGCGCCGGACGACGACTGGTTCTACGCGGCGGTGACGGAGTGACACCGAGACCGCGGCGCCGCCGTCGACCCGAGCGAAGAGGACGTCCGTGACGACGGCCGGCGCTGCGTCGCGGTGGCCGAATGATCTTCGCGAGCCGCGCGGGAAACGGGGCGAGCCGGAAGACGGCCCGTTGAACCCGGTGGTGCCGGAATGACGTTCGCCGTGGTCGGGACACCCGGTGACCGGCGGCCCGGGCTGTTCGCGGCGGCCTGCCGGTCGTCCGGGCTGCCCGAGCCCCGGCTCATCGCCTGGACGGACGTGCTGCGCGGTGCCGAGATCGCTCTCGGGTCAGGGGAACTGCTCCGGATCGACTCGCCGGGCGAGGACCCCGAAGCCGACATGCTGCTGCGCGGCCCCGGCGACCCGGCCCGCGTGGGCGGCGGCGCCCGCTGGCACCGGGCGTTCACGGCGGCGCTGCGACGCTTGGCGGCGGCGGCTTCGGCCTCCGGGGCGCGCCTCCTCGGCGATGTCGAGGAGATCGGGATCATGTTCGACAAGCGGCTCTCGCATGCCCGGATGCTGGCGGCGGGCGTCCCCGTCCCGCCCGCTCTGCCGGGTGTCGATGGTTATGCGGCGCTTCGTTCGCGGATGGACGAGGCGGGGGAGCGGAGGGTCTTCGTCAAGCCGGCGCACGGCTCGTCCGCTTCGGGAGTCGTCGCGCTGCAGACCGCCGCCCGCCGGGTGAGGGCCGTCACGTCGGCGGCGACGACGCCGGACGGCCTGTTCAACTCGCTGCGCGTCCGCGCGTACGAGACCGAGGACGAGGTCGCGGCGCTCATCGACGCGCTCGCGCCGGACGGCCTGCACGTGGAACGGTGGCTGCCGAAGGCCACGGCCGGCGGTCGGGCGTTCGACCTGCGCGTCGTCGTCATCGGCGGCGAACCCACGCACGCGGTCGTCCGGACGAGCCGCCATCCCATGACGAACTTGCATCTGGGCGGTGCCAGGGGAGACCTGGGCGCGGTGCAACGCGCGCTCGGCGAGGACGGCTGGGAACGGGCGCTCGACGTGTGCGCGCGGGCCGCCGCCTGTTTCCCGGGCAGTCCGATGGTCGGTGTCGACCTGCTCGTCTGCATGGGGCTGAAGCGGTTCGCGGTCGCCGAGGTGAACGCGTTCGGTGACCTGCTGCCCGGCCTCACCGGCCTGCCCGGCGGCCCCGCCGAAGGCGTCGACACCTACACCGCCCAGGTCGGAGCGGCCCTCGCGGGGAGCGGTGCGTGCGCGACATGAACGAGGTCATCGGCAGCCATGATCTGCTGCTGGTGACGCTCGACACGCTCCGCTACGACGTGGCCGCCGAACTGGCCGCGGCGGGGGAGACGCCCAACCTTGCCGGGCTGCTTCCAGAGGGCCGGTGGGAACGCCGCCACACGCCGGGCAGCTTCACCTACGCCGCGCACGCCGCGATGCTGGCGGGGTTCCTGCCGACGCCGGCGTCCCCCGGGCCGCATCCACGGCCCTTCGCCGGGACGTTCCCCGGCAGCGAGACGACCGCCGGCGGGACGTGGACGTTCGACGCAGCCGACCTGCCGTCCGGGCTCGCCGCCGCCGGATACCACACGGTCTGCGTGGGGGGTGTCGGGTTCTTCAACAAGCTGACGCCGCTCGGATCCGCGCTTCCGTCGCTGTTCGCCGAGAGCCACTGGGAGCGCGAGTTCGGAGTGACCGACCCGGAGTCGCTGCCCAACCAGATCGACCTCGTCGCCGAGATCATGGCGCGGCTGCCTGCCGGGCGGCGCCTGTTCCTGCTTTTGAACGTTGCGTCCCTGCACCAGCCCAACTGGTTCTACCTGGACGGTGCGGCGCCCTCGCACGGGGACACGCGCGACAGCCACGCCGCCGCACTCCGGTACGTCGACACCCACATCGGCCGGCTGTTCGACCTGATGCGCCGTCCCTGCTTCGTCATCGTCTGCTCCGACCACGGCACGGCGTATGGGGAGGACGGCCACACCGGGCACCGCATCGGCCACGAGGTCGTGTGGACCGTTCCGTATGGGGAGTTCGTTCTGTCATGACGCCCTACCAGGGGTACGTGTACGCCTACCCGCACAAGACCGCCTACCGGCCGCTGGACCCGGCACCACAGTTGCGCGACGTGTGGGCGGGGGAGGCGGTCGACACGCTCTTCCTCTACCTCCACGTGCCGTTCTGCGAGACGCGGTGCGGCTTCTGCAACCTGTTCACCCGCACTGGCGCCCCCGAAGAGCTGACCGGCGCCTACCTGGACGCGCTCGACCGGCAGGCCACGGCCGTCCTGGACGCGCTCGGCGGCGACGCCTCGTTCGCCACTTCGGCATTCGGCGGCGGCACCCCGACCTATCTCACCGCACCCGAACTGGAACGGCTCTGCGGCATCGCCGGACGGTTCCCGGGCTTCGGCGCGACAACGCTGGGCGTGGAGACCTCACCGGCGACGGCCACCACCGACCGTCTGACCGTCCTCGCCGAACACGGAACGACCAGGATCTCCATCGGCGTGCAGAGCTTCCTGGACGAAGAGGCACGCGCGGCCGCCCGACCCCAGAAACGCGTCGAAGTCGAGGCGGCGCTGGACCGCATCCGTGCCGTGGGCTTCCCGACCCTCAACATCGACCTCATCTACGGCATCGACGGCCAGACACCCGCGACATGGATGCACTCCCTGAACGCCGCTCTCGCGTGGTGCCCGGAGGAGATCTACCTGTATCCCCTCTACGTCCGTCCGCTGACCGGCCTCGGACGCCGCGCCCAAGACTGGGACGACCAGCGCCTCACCCTCTACGGGATCGGCCGGGACCATCTCCTGTCCGAGGGCTACGAGCAAGTGTCGATGCGGATGTTCCGCCTACCCGGCGACACGGCCAACGGCACCGAGTACTGCTGCCAGACCGACGGCATGGTCGGCCTGGGCTGCGGAGCCCGCTCCTACACGTCCCGCCTGCACTACTCGTTCGAGTACGCCGTCGGGGTGAGCCAGGTGCGATCCATCATCGACGACTATGTGCGTGAGGACGGCTTCACGACCGCGCGTGTGGGCTTCACGATGGACGACGACGAACGCCGCCGACGGCATCTCGTCCAATCGCTCCTGCAAGCGTCCGGGCTCGACCGGAACGACTACCGCGCGCGCTTCGGCACCGACCCGCTCGACGACCTCCCCGCCGACCTCAAGCCGTTCCACGACCGTGGATGGCTGGAGACGTCCGACAGCGCCCTGCGGCTGACTCCGGAAGGGCTCGCCTACTCCGACGCCATCGGCCCCGCGCTGTTCTCCCCTCGCGTCCAGACGCTGATGGCCTCCTATGAGGCGCGGTGATGGAGCACCTGACGATCCTCTACCGGGGGCCGCTCGCCAGTTGCGACTACGACTGCCCGTACTGCCCGTTCGCGAAGCGCCGCGACACGCCGGAACAACTCCGCGCCGACCGGGCCGCGCTGGAACGCTTCACAGAATGGGTCTCCCGCCAGGACGACCGTGTCTCCGTCCTGTTCACGCCGTGGGGTGAGGGGCTCGTCCGGTCTTGGTACAGGCGCGCCCTCACCGACCTGAGCCACCTCCCCCACGTCGACCGCGTCGCCATCCAGACCAACCTGAGCCACCGCGTGTCGTGGACGTCCGGCGCCGACCTCTCCCGCCTGGCGCTGTGGGCTACCTACCACCCCGGGCAGGTGCCCTACGAGCGGTTCCTCGGCAAATGCCGCGACCTGGCGGCACGCGGGGTGCGGTTCAGCGTCGGGATCGTCGGGCAGCCCGAACACCTCGACGCGGCCCGCCGCCTCCGCGCCGCCCTGCCCGCCGGGACGTACCTGTGGGTCAACGCCGCCGAAGGACGCGTGTACGACGACGCCGAGGCCGCCTCCTGGACCGCCATCGACCCCCTGTTCCCCGTCAGCCGGCACCCGCACCCCAGCCGCGGCCTCGCGTGCCGCACGGGCGAGACCGCCGTGTCCGTCGACGGAGACGGCACGGTGCGCCGCTGCCATTTCGTCCCGGCGGTACTGGGCAACCTCTACGACGGCTCGTTCAGGGACGCCCTCGCGCCGCGCCCTTGCCCCCTCGACACATGCGACTGCCACATCGGCTATGTCCACCTTGAGCCACTGGGCCTCTACGGCACGTTCGCGGGAGGCGTCCTCGAACGCATTCCGGCCCTGCTCGGCCGTGCGTGATCCGGCGGCCCCGGGCGAACGGAGAGGGAAATCGCCGGTGGCTCCGGCGCGAACCGGAAACGGCATTGAGTCCGGATGCCGTGCACGACCGTCCCAGAGAGCGCATGCTTACGTTAGCCGGTGAACTTTAGGCGGTTTCGTGGACCATCGACAGCGACCCCATTTCGTCCTCGCGCTCGAACCGGTCGACGCGGCCGTGCGCGCTGCGCGTGACTCCGTGCGCGCTGCCCTGGAGGGCTGGGACCGCCAGGACGTCAACGGCGACCTCGAACTCATCACCAGTGAGCTGGTCACCAACGCGATCCGCCACGCGAACACCATCACGCTCGTCATCTACCTGCCCGACGACAAGACCGCCATGGTCGAGGTGTGGGACGACAACCCGGACGGGCCGACCGTGCCCATCGTGGACCTCCAGGCCGAAGGCGGCCGTGGCCTCATGCTCGTCGGCGCGCTGTCACATTCCTGGGGGTGGCGCTCCACCGTCGACGGAAAGGTCACCTGGGCGCAGACGGCGACCCCCTGAAGGCGGGAGCGGGCGGGCGACCCTTGGTGACTGGGGAAGTGCGACCAAGGGACACCCGCCGGGCCGGGATGAACCGGCCGTCCACAGGCTCAGGTCTGTTTCTCGGGGTGGTAGTCGGCCTCGTCCACGCCGAAAGTCCAGGCGACGCCCGCGCGCGCCGTGCGGGTGTTGGGCGGGACGCGCAGATAGTAGGTGCGGCGCGTGCCGTCCGGTTCGGGTGTCGAATTGACCACCTCCACCATGACGAAGGGTTCGTCGCCGGGCAGGTCGATCGACCACAGGACACCGGTCTCGTCCTGATGCAGGGGATGCGCACCGGTCTCGGCCAGATAGCGGTCGTAACCGAAGATCTCCAGCATCACCCGGCGCAGCTCGGCGTTCTCTTCCGACGTGATGCGGTCGGCTGTCAGGTCGGTCAGGGATTCGACGAAATCGGGCGGGATCGGCATGCCGCGCCATGCGTGCAACGCGAAACCGTCCGTGTAGGCGAGGGCCGGGCCGTCGCCGCGGTGCAGCCGCCCCGGCTCGTCACGATGCAGGTCGCTCGGGCGTTCCGACAGGACCACCAGCCGCTCGTACGGCCACCACCAGCCGGCGGAACGGGCCACCTCCGCGAGACCGGCGAGCGGGCCGTCCAGCCGCCCGAGCGTTTCGAACAGCGCCAGCCACGGCGCGTCATGCTGGCCGAGGACCGCGTCGAGCGTCGCGCCCCGCAGCACGGACGCGGCCGCCTCCGCCCGCGGTGACGGCTCCGGCCCGTCCGCCGCCAGGTCACCGATGGCGCCGCGCACGCGCGTGACGAGTGCCTGCACCTGGTTCCACAGCAGGCCGCCCGTCTCGGCCCACACCCGCGGCCACTGCTCCGGCCCCTGTTCGGAGCAGGCCGCGGTGCGTTCCGCCTCCCACGGACGCGTCCTCACCTCGTGCAGGACGCTCGTGCCGGCGTCGCCGCGCCTGTTCAGGACGGCCGCCGCGACGGCCCCGCGTGCGGGGGAGGGCATCCACACGTACCGTTCGGGGGCGTTCAGGCCCGCGGCCGCGTAGGCGGCGGCGACGCCCGCCTCGGCCCGGTCACGGTCGGCTGAGCCGGTGCTGAACGCCACCGCCTGCCAGTCGGCGACCACGAAGTGGGATTCGCGCGTAGTCCCTGTGAGCATCGCGACCCCCTCAGTCGGCCACGACGCGGACGGCGCCGGGCACGTACTCGCGCTGGCGGATCACCCGGTACCAGCCCTTGGGCAGCGAGATCGCCGCGTGCTCCTCGTGGACCAGCCGCCCGCCGGACGGCAGATGCAGGTGGTCGGGGGTGAGCGGATCGGGGACGCGCAGCAGCGACCCGGGCGCGGCCAGCGCGTGCGCGTGCCCCGTGGCCTCGCCGAGCGCGAGGACCATGCGCCCCCGGCCGTCCCGCGGGGCCGGCGGCAGGTCGCGCACGGACCGCGGCACCGCCTCCTCGGGCACGGGCAGGATCAGGATGTCTCCCTGTCGGTACATGCGGCGAAGGTAACGTCCGCCACCGACAAAACGAGCACCGACAAAACGAGCACCGACGAAACGAGTACCGAAAGACGAGTACCGACAGAACGGCCCGTGCTAGAAGCCGCGGGTGCGGCGGGCCGCGGGACGGGCCCAGCGTCCCGACGCGCTCAACCCGACATGCTGGAACGCCCGGATGAACTCACCACCGAGGTTGACGCCGGCGCCCAGCGCGAGGGCCACGGACACAGCGCCGATGAGGCTGAGCACACCCGCCTCCGGTGACCCGGTGTTGAGCTCCACCATGCCCCGGTAGAGCGCCGTCCCCGGCAGAAGGGGACCGATGGCCGGGACCACGTAGGGCATGACGGGATTCCCGCGCCGCCGGGCGAGCCAGTTCGCCGCCACACCCACGACGGTGGCCGCAATGGCCGCCGCCAGAACGGGCGGAACACTCCATCCCCGCACCAGGACGTACAGCACCCAGATCAGCCCGCCGCCCAGGGCCGCGGCGACCAGAACGTCCCGTGGCGCGGCCAGGGACACCGCGAAGGTGAGCGAGATCGCGGCGGCGGCGATGACCGCGACCGGCTCCAGTCTCGCCGGCGCCGTGGGCAGGTGGCTGACGTCGATCGGCGCGCCCAGGCTGACCGCGATGTACACGACGGCGCCGAGCCCCGCGACGAGCGCCGCGACGATGAAGAAGACCTCCAGCACCCGCGCCCCGGCGCTGACGAGGTCGCCGGTGATGCCGTCCTGGATGCTGGCGACCAGCGGCCGTCCCGGCAGCAGCGCCAGGATCGCGCCCGTGACGATCGCGGCGGCCTGCCCCGGGTTGCCCACCGACACCACCACCGCCGCGGCCGCGGCGCCGATCGCGGCGGCGACCGCCAGCTGGAAGAACTCCGCGATGCCGCGGCGTGCCAGGACGGCGCCGGTGCGCTCGCCGACGAGGGTGGCGCCGAGCGCGGTGACCGCCACGATCGGTCCACCGCCGGCCAGCACACTTCCCGAGGCGCTGATGAGGCCCAGTGACACGACCAGCAGCCAGGCGGGGTAAGGGGCGCGGCCCCTCTTTATCTCCGCGAGCCTCTTGTGGGCCTCTTCCACCTCCAGCATGCCGATGGACGCGTCCTGGACGAGTTGGTGTAGCGCGGTGAGCCGCCAGTAGGCGGGGGTACGGCGCCGGATGGCCCGCGTGCCCGTCATCGGCGGCACGCCCCTCCCCGGATGGGCCGACACCAGGATGCTGGTCAGCGTGACCTGGACCTCGCAGCGGGGCAGCTCGTAGGCGACGGCCAGTCCGAGCATCGCCTCGTTCACCCGCTCGGTCGTCTCGCCGCTGGCCAGCAGGAGCTCACCGACGCGCAGGACGAGATCGATCACCCGCGGGTCGACGGCCTCGCCGGGCTCTTCCTCAGGCGGTTCCGGCGGGACGCCGTCCATCAGGACCTGCCACGTCCGCCGCAGGCGTTGCCCCGCGTTCGACTCCCGCAGCCGTTCGGCCGCAGCCGGCCCCAGCACGCGCTCCGCCGCGCCCATCCCCCGCATGTGCCCCTTCGCAATTGAACCGATCTTGACTGGCAGGCTACCCGCGGCCCCCGTGTGCCCAACCGCCGCGTCCCGCCGTCCACAGAACGCGATTCTGGTGCGTTGCCTTCCAAACCGCTGGTACCAAGGACGCATGAGCACTTCAGACGGACTGCGGGACGAGGCCGAGCGCTGCCTGCGCGCCCTCGCGGGCGACCACGCGCGGCTCCGCGACGACCAGTGGACGGCGATCCGCGCCCTCGTCGTCGAGCGGCGCCGCGCCCTGGTCGTCCAGCGCACGGGCTGGGGCAAGTCCGCCGTCTACTTCGTGGCGACCCGGCTGCTCCGCGAGCGCGGCGCGGGCCCCACCGTGATCGTCTCGCCGCTGCTGGCGCTGATGCGCAACCAGATCGAGGCCGCCGGCCGCGCGGGCATCAACGCCCGCACGATCAACTCGTCCAACACCGGCGACTGGGAGCGGATCTTCGCCGAGGTCGAGGAGGGCGCGGTCGACGTCCTCCTCGTCAGCCCCGAACGGCTCAACAACCCCGACTTCCGCGACCTGGTCCTGCCCAAGCTCGCCGCCGGGGCCGGGCTCGTCGTCGTCGACGAGGCGCACTGCATCTCCGACTGGGGCCACGACTTCCGCCCCGACTACCGGCGGCTGCGCACCCTGCTCGCCGAGCTGCCGCCCGGGATCCCGGTGCTCGCCACCACCGCGACCGCCAACGCCCGCGTCACCCAGGACGTCGCCGAGCAGCTCGCCGGCGACGACGCCCTCGTCCTGCGCGGCGCCCTCGAACGCGAGTCGCTCCACCTCGCCGTCGTCGCGCTCCCCACCGCCGAGCAGCGCATCGCCTGGCTGGCCGAGCACCTCGCCGACCTCCCCGGCTCGGGGATCATCTACACGCTCACCGTCGCCGCCGCCCACGAGATCACCGGGCATCTGCGCGACCGCGGCCACGAGGTCGCCGCCTACTCGGGCCAGACCGAGCAGGCCGAGCGCCTCCAGGCAGAACAGGACCTGCAGGACAACAAGCTCAAGGCCCTCGTCGCCACCAGCGCCCTCGGCATGGGCTTCGACAAGCCCGATCTCGGTTTCATCGTCCATGTGGGCGCCCCGCAGTCCCCGGTCGCCTACTACCAGCAGATCGGGCGCGCCGGTCGCGGGGTCGACCGCGCGGAGGTGATCCTCCTGCCCGGCCGGGAGGACCGCGACATCTGGGCCTACTTCGCCAGCCTCGCGTTCCCACCGGAACCCGTCGTCCGCGACACCCTCGACGTCCTGGAGACCGCCGGCCGCCCCCTCTCCACCGGTGCCCTGGAACCCCTGGTCGACCTCAACCGCGCCCGCCTCGAAATGATGCTCAAGGTCCTCGACGTGGACGGCGCCGCCCGCCGAGTCAAGGGCGGCTGGACGGCCACGGGGCGGCCCTGGTCCTACGACCGCGAACGCTACGAACGCGTCACCGCCGAACGCCGCCGCGAACAGCAGGCGATGCTCGACTACATCTCGACACCCGCCTGCCGGGAGGAGTACCTGCGGCGCCAGCTGGACGACCCCGCCGCCGCCCCCTGCGGCCGCTGCGACAACTGCACGGGCCGCCACTGGACGGCCGACGTCAGCCGGGAGAGCGCGACCCGGGCCCGCGACCGCCTCCAGCGCCCAGGCGTCGACATAGCACCCCGCCGGATGTGGCCCACCGGCGTCAAGGACGACCTGGGCGTCTCCGGCCGCATCAAGCCCGACCTTCAGGCCGAGACCGGCCGCGCCCTGGGCCGCCTCACCGACATCGGCTGGGGCAACCGCCTGCGCGACCTGTTCGCCGCCGACGACTCCGACGTCCCCGCCGACCTGGTCGACGCCGTCGTCAAGGTCCTCGCCGCCTGGACCTGGCCCGCCCGCCCCACCGGCGTCGTCACGATCGGCTCCCGCTCCCGCCCGCGCCTGGTCGGCACCTTCGGCCACCGCATCGCCGAGATCGGCCGCCTGCCCTACCTGGGGGAGCTCACGCCGATCGGCGAGCCCGTCCCGCGCCGCCACAACAGCGCCCAGCGCCTCCGCTCCGTCTGGCACACCCTGACGGTCTCCGCCGACCTGGCCGCGGCCCTCCCCGAGAACCCGGGTCCCCTCCTCCTGGTCGACGACCGCGTGGAGACCGGCTGGACGATGACCGTGGCCACCCGCCTCCTGAAACAGTCCGGCGCCGGCCAAGTCCTCCCCCTGACCCTCGCCACCCCCAACTAGGTCGTGGCAGCGGCCTGAGTCACCGCGCGAGCGCGTTACCCGGCCGGTGAGGCGAAGCCGGAGGCGAGCCTCACCGGCCGGCTCGCGAAGCGATGCCGCGCTCGCACAGGACCGGTCACGCGCCAGCCGCCAGGCGAGCGACGTGACCGGTCCTGTGACGAACACAGGATCGTCCGGCGCCCGCGCGCCCCCGTGGGCGCGGGCGGGACGATCGGGCCGGCCCGTGCGCGCGGCCCCGCGCACGGGCCGGCGTCCGGCCCCGGCGCCGCGGCGGAGAAGTGCCGCGGCGAGCGGGAGTCGGGGTCGCCGGGCGGCGGCCCCGGCGGCCGGCACCGCCGGGGCACGCCCGGGAGCGCCGCCGTCCTTGCTGGGACGGATGACGGCGGCGGGGGAGTGGCTCGCACGGGAAGTGTTCTAGAGGTTAGAAAACTCTGTCCAGTTGTTTGGAAGTACATCTTGAGATAAGTTCAGCGGGAAATGTCATCATTTCCCGCCCAGCTGACCAATCGGCCATTTGACGGGACGGTAGTAATGTCGCTCTCCGTGTCACCGACCTTCGACGCGCTCCTGGAGTGCCCGTCCGGGCTGCTGGACATGACGTTCGACCAGCTGCGGACGCTCCTGGTGGTGCACGAGACGGGGTCCGCGCTGAGGGCCGCCCGCGTCCTCGGCCGTGAGCAGTCCAGCGTCCAGAAGCAGCTCGACACCCTGAACCGCAACAGCCAGGCGCTCTGCGGCGAGGTCCTGACCGTCCGCCAGGGCCGCGGCAAGGATTTCCTGTTCACCCCGACGGGCGAGACCACGGTCGAACTGGCGCGCAAGACGTTCGGGAAATGGCTGGAGTCCATTCACTGGAGCCGGCGCCGCCTCGGCAGGATGCTCACCGTCGGCACCACCGAATTCACCCTCCCGATCGTCTCCCGGGCCTGGAACCGCGTGTCGGAGGAGTTCCGGCAGCGGGAGGTGGAGTTCAAGGTCGCCCACGTCCGCACCAAGGACCTGTGGTCACGCCTGGAGACCCGCCAGGTCGACCTCATCTGCGGCAGCATCGTCAGCACCCCGGAGGGCGATCTGCGATTCAAGGAGTACGAGGTCATCGAGTACGCCCGCGGGCAGGCCCTGCTGCTCACCAACCTGCCGGTGTCCGAACTCCCTGACACGCCGGTCGAGACGAGCCGCCTCGCCGGCGTCCCGCTGGTCGTGCCGCCCGCCGGTCTCGTCGCCGATCTGCTCGCCACCTGGTACGGCACCAACTTCCGCGACCGTCTCACCGTGGTCGCCGACATCGACGACGTGCACTACGGCCTGTCCCTGCTGCGCTCCGGCTTCGTCCGCGGCTGCATGATCGTCACCGGTTCGATCGGCCGCGGCATGGCCGCCCAGGACGACCCGGACGCCGTCCCGCTGCGCGCCATCGGCCTCCACGACGACATGGAACCGAAGGCCGAACTCATGACCGGCGCCTTCGTCCGCCGCGCCGACCTGGAACGCTACGACGCGGGCCATCCCCTCAACCGCCTGTGGGCGGCCGTGAGGGAGGACGTGCGGACCTACAGCCCGGTCGCCTGAGCCCTACGGCACCGCTCTACTTGATCTGGTTGTCGACCACGTCGAGGGTGGGGCGGGCGCCCAGGTGCTGCATGGCGCGGGCGGCCAGCCGGCAGCCGGCGGTGAGGGCGTCGGCGGGCTGCTTGCCGTCCAGCCAGGGCGGCAGGAAGCCCGCGACGAAGGCGTCGCCGGCGCCGGTGCCGTCGGCGATCTTCTCGACGGGTTCGGCGGCCACGGTGACGGGTTCGGGGCGGCCGTTGGTGTACCAGAGGGCGCCGTCGGCGCCGCTCTTGATGACGACCTGCGGGTACCAGGCGGTGAGCACCTTGGCGGCCTGCTCGGGCGTGTCGCGGCCGGTGAGGATCTCGGCCTCTTTGGCGTTGACGATGAGGAGGCGGGCGCCCTGCGTCCATTCGAGGAAGGGCTCGGCGCCCATCCGCTTGATGGGGGAGGACGAGCCGCCGTCCACCGAGACCGACATCTGCGCCTTGCGGGCGAGGTCCAGGGTGTGGATGGCGGCCTTCCGGGACCCCTCGTTGATCAGGGCGTAGCCGGACAGGTGCAGGTGGGTGCCCTGCGAGAAGAGGTCCTTGCAGCGCTCGATGTCCTCGGGGAGGAGCGCGCCGTTGGCGCCCGGATCGGACAGCATCGTCCGGTCGCCCTTGTGGGTGACCATCACCACACAGGTGCCGGTGGGACGGTCGCCGTCCATCACGAGGCGGGCGTCGACGCCGTACCCCATGAGTTCCATGTCCCGGTTCCGGCCCGCGATGTCGGAGCCGCGGCGGCCGACGAAGGCCACGTCGATCCCCTCCACGGCGAGCCAGGCGGCCACGTTGGCGCCCGAGCCGCCTCCGTGGATCGTCACGGCGGCCGGCGTGTCGCTCCCCTTGGCCAAGGGGTAGGCGGCACGCGCCACGGTGTCTGTCATAAGATCGCCGACCACGACCACGCGCGTCATGGAGTCATCACCTCGATTAACACGGCCCGCGCGAGCGGCAATTCAGGGCGTGTGGACGACCGTAACAGCTCTTGAGCCCCGAATAGGTCTCGAACGCGCAGCGAAAGTGAGGAAGCCCGATTTTCCCTGGAGCGGGCGTCCGCGCGCCCGTGCCTTACCCTCGGGTACGTGACCGAGCGTTACCCGGATCAGTGGGAGGCCGACGTCGTCCTCAGCGACGGCGGGACGGCCCATCTGCGGCCCATCCGGCCCCGTGACGGCGGTTTGCTGCGCGACTTCCACGCGCGGCTGTCCCCGGAGTCGATCTACTACCGGTTCTTCTCGCCGCGCCCGCGCCTGTCGGACCGTGACGTCGAGCACTTCACCACCGTCGATCATGACCGGCGGGTCGCGCTGATCGCCACGATCGGGGAGGTGATGGTGGCGGTCGTCCGCTATGACCTGCTGAGCGACCGGCCGGAGACGGCGGAGGTCGCGTTCCTCGTGGAGGACGCGCATCAGGGGCGCGGCCTCGGGCCGGTGCTGCTGGAGCACATCGCGGCGGCGGCGCGGGAGCGGGGCGTGCGCCGGTTCGTGGCGAGCGTCCTGCCCGACAACCGCCGGATGACGAGGGTCTTCCGGGAGGCGGGGTACCGGGCGGAGCAGCGGTTCGAGGAGGGCGTGATCGAGCTCGTCCTGGACCTGGAGCCGACCGACACGTCGCTGGAGGTCATGACGGCCCGCGAGCACCGGGCGGAGTCGCGGTCGATCCAGCGGCTGCTGTTCCCGCGTTCGGTGGCGGTGATCGGCGCGAGCCGGGCCGAGCACAGCGTCGGGCAGACCGTGCTGCGCAACCTGCTGGCCGGGGATTTCAGCGGGCCCGTGTACCCGGTGCATCCGACGGCGGTCGCCGTGGCGGGGGTGCGGGCGTATGCGTCCGTCCTGGAGATCCCGGACGATGTGGATCTCGCGGTCGTCGCCGTCCGGGCCGACGCCGTCCACGAGGTCGTGGAGGAGTGCGCGGGCAAGGGTGTTCGGGGTTTGATCGTCGTGTCGTCGGGTTTCGGCGAGATCGGCGATGAGGGCCGTGCCCGGCAGGAGGAACTGGTGCGGCTCGCGCGCGCCTACGGGATGCGTGTCGTCGGGCCCAACTGCCTCGGCATCGCCAACACCGACACGGACGTGCGGCTGAACGCGACCCTGGCGCCGACGATGCCGGGACGGGGGCCGGTGGGCTTCTTCTCCCAATCCGGGGCGCTCGGGATCGCGATCCTGCAGCGGACGGCCGAACGCGGCCTCGGCCTGTCCACGTTCGTCTCCGCGGGGAACCGGGCGGACGTGTCGGGCAACGACCTCATGCAGTACTGGGAGGAGGACCCGGCGACCAAGGCCGTCCTTCTGTACCTGGAGTCGCTCGGCAATCCCCGCAAGTTCGCCCGGCTGGCCCGCAGGCTCGGCCGCCGCAAGCCGATCGTGGCGGTCAAGAGCGGCCGCAGCACGCAGGGCGTCCCGCTCGGCCACGCGGCGCGCGCCCTGAGTCTGCCCGACCATGCGGTCAGCGCGCTGTTCGAGCAGGCCGGCGTGATCCGGGTGGAGGACCTGTCGGAGCTGTTCGACGTGGCGCAGCTGCTGGCCTACCAGCCGCTTCCGGCCGGCGACCGCGTCGCGGTCATCGACAACTCCAACTCGCTGGGGCTGCTGGCGCAGGACGAGGCGGTGGCGCTCGGCCTGGAGGTCAGGCCCCGCATCGACCTCGGCCCGCGCGCGGACGCCGACGACTACGAGGCGGCGCTCGCCTCGGCGCTGGCGGACGACACCGTCGACGCGGTGGTGGCGCTGTTCACGCCCCCGACGATCGGGGGTTACGACATGCGCGTCCCCGAGAAGATCCTCCGGCTGGCCGCCGGGAGCGCGAAGCCGATCGTGGCGACCTATCTGGGCACCGAGGGCATGCCCGCCGACCTGCGCGTCACCGGGCCGGACGGGATGGCCGCGGAGGGTTCGGTGCCGTCCTACGCCTCGCCGGAGGACGCCGTCCGGGCGCTGGCCTACGTCATCCGGTACGCGCAGTGGCGGCAGCGTCCCGCGGGGCACACGCCGGAGTTGGACGGCGTCGACCGCGACCGGGCGCGGGAACTGGTCGCCGAGTGGCTCGGCGCGGGCGGCGCGGGCGGCGCGGGCGGCGCGGGCGGCCCGGTGGAGGCCACGCCGAAGCAGGCGGCGGAGCTGCTGTCCTGCTACGGCATCGAGATCGTCGGGGGCGGGGACGCGGACGGGGTGCCGACCCGCATCGTGATCAGGGAGGACCATTCGTTCGGCGCGCTGGTGTCGTTCGGCATCGCCGACGAGACCGCCGCCCTGCTGGACGACCGCGCCTACCGGCTGTCGCCGCTCGCGGACGTGGACGCGGCGGAGATGATCCGCGCCATCCGGACGGCGCCGCTGCTGCTCGGCCACCGCGGCGCGGAGCCGGTGAACCTGACGGCCCTGGAGGAACTGCTGCTGCGCGCGTCCCGCCTCGGCTACGACCTGCCCGAGGTGGCGCGCCTGGAACTCAACCCCGTGGTCGCGGACGCGTCCGGCGTCACGGTGCGGCAGGTGGCGCTGACCTTGGAGCGCCCGCGGGGGCCGCGTCCCGAAATGGGGCCGCGCCGCCTGTCCTGACGCCCGTCACCTGGGCGGGCCGGGCGGGTTCGGCGGGCCGGGCTCCGGGGTGGGCGGGACGGGGTCGGGTTCAGGGCCGGGCGGAACCGGGTCCGGGTCGGGCGCGGGAGGGCTCGGCTCGGGTGCCGGGCCGGGCGGGACGGGTTCCGGCGGCGGGCCGGGCGGGACGGGTTCGGGCGACGGCCCCGGCGGGACGGGGCCCGGCGGCTGCGGCGCCGGTCCCGGAGACGGGCCGGGCGGCGGATCGGTGGGCGGCACCAGCGGTTCGGGCGCGGGCGCCGGATCCGGTGTGGGCGGCGGGACCGGTCGCGGAGTCGGAAGCGGCTTCTCGTCCATGCCGGTCTCGTACCCTCACGCCGGCCCCGTACCCTGCGGCCGATTCCGTCCCCGCGACCGCGTGAAAGACCGTGTGCGGGATCGTCATGTGCACGTCCGGCCCTGAACAGGGCAGGATGGGGGCCATGAGGGAAACCCGAGCGACGGTGAGCGGTCTGCGCACGGCGATCGAGCGCAGCGGTTACTACCCGGCCCTGGTCGCGGACGCGGTCGAGTCGGCAGTCGGGGACGAGCCCGTCGTCGCCTACGTGGTCCACCATGAGGCGACGTTCGACCCCGCGATGGAGGTGCGGCGGCATGTGACCGTGCTCGTCCTGTCGGCGAAACGGCTGCTGGTGTGCCACACCGACGAGCACCCGCCCGGAGAGGGCATGGCCCGTCCGCACGCGTCGACGACCACCGAGGCCGTCAAGCTGGAACGCGTCCAGTCGGTCGCGGTGACGCGCGTCGTCCCGGACCCGGCGTCGTACGTGCCGGGGGTGCCGCCGACGGAGGTCGTGCTGACCATCGGCTGGGGCGCCATCGCCCACATCGATCTCGAACCCGCGACGTGCGGCGACGAGAACTGCGAGGCCGACCACGGATACACGGGCAGCGTCACGGCCGACGACCTTTCGCTGCGGGTCAGCGAGGCCGCCGACGGCGGCGATGCGGTCGGCCAGGTGCTGGCGTTCGCCGAGGAGCTGTCCGCGGCGACGGCCCGGTGACCGGGTGACGGCCGTGAGCATGGAGCCTCCCGTCCCCCGGTACGGGGCGGGCTCGCTCGCCGATCTTCCGTTGTCGGTGCTGGCGTCGCTGGGCGTCCCGGACGCCGTCGACGTCCTGGATCTGCCCGCGCTGCCGCGCGCCTGCGTCCTGCTGGTCGACGGTCTCGGCTGGGAGCAGCTCAAGGCCCACCCGGACGAGGCGCCGTTCCTGAACGCGATGGACGGCGGCCCGATCACGGCCGGGTTCCCGGCGACGACGGTCACCAGCCTGGGTTCGCTGGGGACGGGCGCCCCGCCGGGCGCGCACGGGCTGCTCGGCCTGCAGATGGCGGTTCCGGCCACCGGCAGGCTGCTCAACTGCCTGCTGTGGAAGGACGAGGACGCCGATCCGGACACGTTCCAGCCCGTCCCGACCGTGTACGAGCGGGCGGCGGCGGACGGCGTCGAGGCCGGGTACGTCTCGCTGCGGCAGTACCGCGGGTCCGGTCTCAGCCGCGCCACCACCCGTGGCGCCCGTTATCTGAGCGCCGAGAGCCTCGGCCAGATCGTCGGGCGGATCGAAGTGGCGCTGCGGCGCGGCGACCGCTCATACGTCACCGCGTACCACGCCGACCTGGACGCGACCGGCCACCGTTTCGGTGTCGGCTCCCATGACTGGCGGCACCAGCTGCGGTTCGTGGACGTCCTCGTCCAGCAGATCGCGGCCGTCCTGCCTCCCGGGTCGGCGCTTTACGTGACGGCCGACCACGGCATGGTCGACCCCACGGAGCGTGTCGACGTCGATACGGTTCCCGAGTTGCAGGAGGGCGTGGCCCTTCTCGGTGGGGACGCACGTGCCCGCTACGTCTACAGCGAGCCCGGTGCCGAAGGGGACGTGCTCGCCGCCTGGACGGCCCTGCTGGGCGACCGGGCGTGGGTGGTCCCGCGCAAGGCGGCCGTGGAGGGCGGCTGGTTCGGCCCGGTCGGCCCCGGGATGCTGGAACGCATCGGCGACGTGGTCGCGGTCCCGCACGCCGACCTCGCGATCGTTGCGTCCGAGCGGGAACCGTGGCTGAACCGGATGGTCGGCATGCACGGCTCTCTCGTCCCCGCCGAGCAGCTCGTACCGCTGCTGAGCACGACCCGGTCCTGACATCGCGTGACATGGGACGAGCCAGGGGGGATGTGAGATGAACCCGGGTTCGCCCCTCCCTAATCCGGGCGCCGACGGTCAAACTGGCGATGTGCACCCTCTCATCGAAGTGCCCGCGTTGGACCGGCTGCTCCGGCGGCAGACGCCCGTGGTCCTGCTGGACGTCCGATGGCATCTGGCGGGCCCCCCGGGGATCGAGTCCTACCGCAAGGGGCACCTGCCCGGCGCCGTCTTCGTCGACCTCGACCGCGACGTGGCCGGACCGCCCGGGCCAGGAGGCCGTCATCCCCTCCCCGAACCCGTCGCCTTCGAGTCGGCCATGCGCCGCGCCGGCGTCTCGGAGGACAGCCTCGTCGTGGTCTACGACGACGCCGACTCCATGTCCGCGGCGCGCGTGTGGTGGTCCCTGCGGTACTTCGGCCATCAGCGGGTCCGTGTCCTGGACGGCGGCTACCGCGCCTGGACGGAGGCGGGCCGCCCGGTGAGCACGGTCGAACCCGACATGAAACCGGGCGACTTCATCGCCGACCCGGGCCGCCTGCCCGTCCTGGACGCCGAGGGCGCCGCCGAACTGGCCACGGCCGGTGTCCTCCTCGACGCCCGCGCCGCCGAGCGGTACCGCGGCGACCAGGAGCCCGTCGATCCCGTCGCCGGGCACATCCCGGGCGCCCGCAACGCCCCCACGTCCGGCAACGTCGGCGTGGACGGCCGGTTCCTGCCCTCCGACCTGCTGCGCGAGCGTTTCGCCAAGCTCGGCGCCACGGACGCCCTCGACGTCGGCGCGTACTGCGGATCCGGGGTGACGGCCGCGCACGAGATCCTCGCGCTCAACCTCGCCGGCATCCCCGCCGCCCTCTACGTGGGGTCCTGGTCCGACTGGGTGAGGGACCCGTCCAACCCGGTCGCCACCGGAGACGGCTGACCGGGCGACCGGCCGGCCGTCTCCGGCAGGTGTCAGCCGGCGCCCAGGCACAGGAAGCCGGCCACTCCCGGGGTGCGCGGGACCGCCGCGAGGGCGTGCGCCGGGGCGTGGCCGCCGGCCACCGCGGTGTGGAAGGCGGACATGAACTCCGGGGTCGCCGCGTCACGGACCGGCGTGACGCTGGCGATGACCGTGGTGGTGCCGAGGGCGAGCAGAGCGCCCGCCATGCCGAGCACGGCGTCGCCTTCGCCGGCGCGGCCGATGTCGCACGCCGACAGGACGATCATGCCTGGCGGGACGGTCAGCTCGTCCAGGTCGTGGACGATCAGCGGACCGTCGGCGAGACGCATCCGCGAGAACAGCGGGTTGCCCTCCCGGAACTCGCCGTGGGCGGCGATGTGGGCGATGAGGGCGCCGTCCAGGGCGTCCCTGACCGGTTCCGCGCGTGCGTCGGGGCCGTCTAGGACGATCGCTCGCGGGTGGAGGCGTCGCAGGGCGGCGACCTCATGTTCGGCGTGGTGGAGGCCGGGCCCCGCCACGAGGACGACATGCCCATCGGTGCGGCCGGGTTCGCGGGCGTGCAGCCAGGCGTCGGCGGACGGAACGACCGTGAACGGACGTCCGGCCAGGGACGGGAGCACCGCCCAGGGGAGACTGTGCAGCGCGCCGGTGGGGGCGATGACGAGTTCCCGGTCGCCGAGGTCGCGTCTCAGCGGGTCGAGCAGCTGCCGGTCGAGCCGCCTGGCGGCGCCGGTGAGAGCGGAGAGCGCCTCCGGGTCGTCGTCGGCGGCGAGGCGGCGGACGGCGAAGCGGATCAGGCCGGTCTCCCGGACGGCGTCGCCGCACGTCCCGAGGTGATGGCGGCGGACCCGGCCGCCGGCGACGGTCACCGCGTGCAGCTCGGACCCGATCGAGACCACCTCGATGAGGGCGCGGTCGCCGAGCGCGGCGGCGATCTCGGTGGTGCCGGGGGAGCGCGGCGGGGACGCCCCCGACGGGCGGCGCCGCGTCCGTGCGCGGACCACCGCCTCCAGGTTCGCCATGTCCTCCGACAGCGCCGGCGGGACGTCGCCGCGGGCCATGCCCGCGGTGTGCTCGACGCTGAGGGCGCGCAGCGTGGTCAGCGCCGCGGCCCGCTCGGAGTCCCGGGGAGGACGGACCCGGGCCGGACGCGCGATCGCCCGCCGCCGTTCCTCGACGGCGAGCAGTTCCGGTGCCGAGCGCGCCAGGCCGAGGCCGAGTTCGGACAGCTCGGTGGCGAATCCCATCGCGCGGGCCCGCAGGTCCAGCGCACCGAGCGCCTCTGCGTGGTCTTCGGTCACCTGGAGCCCGGCCCTGACCGCGTCTACCGCGCCCCCGTGGTCGGCGCGAGCGGCGCGTTCGAGGGCGACGGCGTGCCAGGCGGCGATCTGGGCGGACGCAGAGCCGCGCGGACACCCGACCGGCGAGAGCAGGTGGCCGGCGGGCCTCCCCAGCGCCAGCGCCACGCGCGCGGCGACGATACGGGCCTCGTCGGCGGCGTCGGCCCAGCCGCCGCCTTCCAGCCGCTCGGCCGTGGCCTCCGCCGAGCGGAGCAGGACGGCCGAACGTTCACCGGACGCCCACCGTGCCCTGAGCAACACGTGCTCGGCCAGAAGCATCCATCCCGGGCGTTCCTGTTCGGCGAACATGGCGCGCGCTCGTTCGGCCGCGTCCGTGCACCGCTCGGGGTTCCCGTCGGACAGTTCGGCGTGGGCGAGAAGGAGGAACCCGTCCGCGATGTCGCATCCGTAGCCGTTCACCGTGGCGGCGTCGAGGGCCGCGATGAGGATGGGACGGGCCTCACCCGGCAGTCCCGCCATGATGAGGGTCTCCGCCTGGTCGAACCGGCATTGCGCCAGACGTTCACCGGTCAGGTGGGGTTCGGCCTCGGCGAAGAGCCGGAGCGCGCGCGGGACGTCCCCACGTCGCGACACTGCGAAAGCGAGATTTCCCTTGGACATCGCAGTCTGGTGACGCAACCCGGCGGCCTCACCGACGGCGGCCGCCTCAGCCAAAGCCGTCTCCGCGCCCTCGAAATCGCCACGGAACGCCAGTGCTAGCCCAAGGTTGGTGAGCAGGCCGTTGAGCACAGCCGGATCATGCCCCTCTCGTAGGCGAGGAAGGGCTTGCGCGGCGACCTCACGCGCTTCGTCCAGCCGCCCGGCCCTCGCCAAAGCGCACGCCTTGTTGGCGGCCAGACGGTCTGCGTCCGGCCCCTGCAGGACGATCTCCGCCCCATGCGCGTGAGCGAGCGCCCCAGGGACGTCACCGCGTGCCGTGAGCAGGCCGACGAGGTTCATCCGCACCTGCGCCGCCGAGTACGCGTCATCGGCGTCGCCGGCCGCCTCCAAGGCCCGGTGGAGGAACGCGATCCCCTCGTCCAGCCGCCCCAGCTCCTTGGCGGCCAGCCCGGCGACCCGCAGCGCGAGCACCCCGCCGCCCTGGTCGAGCAGGGCCAGCGCTCGCGCGAAGGCGGCCGCCGGGTCCATCGCCGTCAGCCGGAGGAGCGCGCGCTCGCCCGGCCCCGTCACAGGCGGATCCAGCTCGTGACGATGGTCGTGCCGTCGTCCAGCCGGAACACGAGGCTCACCAGGCCCTCCGGCACGCCCGGCACGCAGAAGAGCCCGGCGGACTCCGCACGCGTGGTGATCCCGTCCGGCGGCAGGTCCCGGTGCCGCACCTGGACGAGGCCGGACGACGACGGGACGAGCCGGCCGTTGATCTCGCGTTCACGGCCGTTCTCCGACACCTCGATCTCCACCGTCGACCCGGGGCACGTGAAGGTCAGCACGCGGCCCGTCCCGCCGCGGACCCCGGCCGCCGTCCGCGCGGGCCGGTCCTGCGCCGGCTCGGCCAGCACCGCGGACGGCGTCCGCCACGCGATCGCCGCGCGCGCCGCGGCCAGAACGCTCTCCGGAACGGGATCGAGGACGTCGAACGCGTGGCGGACGCCCGCCATCAACTCGTCGTCGTTCACCGGACGAGCCTCCGCAGCGCGTCCAGGCAGCGCGCCCGGGTCGGCGCGACGCTGCCGACGGGAATCCCGAGGGCGGCGGCCAGTTCGGCCTGACTCGACGCGAGCGCGAACAGCCGCAGCAGCGTCCGGCAGCGCCGCGGAAGCGACTCCAGCGCCGCACCGACCCGGCCCAGGCGCTCGCGTCCCAGCACTACCCGGTCGGGTCCCGGCTCCGGTGCCCGCGGCTCCGGTGCGCGCGGCGCCGGCACGACAGGCAGGTCGCGTCCCCGCCGGCGCACCAGGCGCAGGCTCTCGCGCCGCGCGGTCGTCGCCAGCCAGCAACCCGTCGCGGACGGATCGCGCAGCCCGTCGATCCGCTCCACCAGCCGCAGCCACGTCGTCTGCACCACGTCACCGGAATCGGCGTCGTTCAGCCCGTGCGAGCGGGCGATCGACCACAGCAGCCCGCTGTGCCGCTCGACAAGCCGGGCCCACGCGGCACCGTCGCCGTCGCGTGCCCGGACCACCAGCTCATCCGTGCCATCGTCCCAATGGGCCACCGAAGTCTCCTCCCGAGGCCCCCCGCTGGCGTTGACTCTATGGCATGCACAGGTGACTCTGTGTTGGAAATCAACGCTTAGCGATCGCGCCGTTCCCGGACCCGACGAGGACGCCGAGGCCCGGGAGGGCGGGGTGCGCCACCGGATCGAGGACGCGGTCCGCCGCGTCGACCGCGTCGAGGCCCTCCGCCGCCGCGAGCCCGGCGATCCGCCCCGCCACCACGGGCGCGGCGAACGACGTCCCGCTCCACGTCGCGAAGCCGTCGAAGCGGTCGGGATCGATGCCGTCCACGGGCGGCCGCGTCCCGTCGAACCGCACGAACGCGCTGGTCACGTCCACGCCCTCCGCGCAGGCGTCCACCCACCAGCCGTAGTTGGAGAACCAGGCCCGGTCACCGCCGTCCAGGGCCGCGACACCGATCACCGGCTTCATCGCGGCGGGCCAGAAGGGCCGGTCCCCGGCCGCGTTCCCCGCACACGCCACGACGACCGTCCGGCGGCCGAGCGCGGCGACTGCGCGCGCCAGCACCGGTGAGGGACGGTCGTCGTAGGTGTGGCAGCCGAGCGAGATGTTGAGGACGTCGGCCCGACCCCACTCCGCCAGCCACTCCAGCGCCCGGATCACGTCCAGTTCGTCGCCGACCCCGTCGCCGCCGATGACGCGCCGGGCCCGCAGCCGGGCGGTGGGCGCGTGCCTGAGCACCACGCCCGCGACGAACGTGCCGTGCCCGGCCTGCGCGTCCAGTTCGAAGTCCAGGTCGGCGTCCAGGACCTCCCGGACCTCGTCGCGCTGCTCCCGGTACCACTCGGCGTCCTCGTACCACGGATGCGGCGACAGGCCGGTGTCCAGGATCGCGACCGTCACGTCCCTGCGCGCCGCGGCGGCCTCCGGTGCGGGCACGGGCGCGGCGGGACGCGGCAGGTCCGCGGGCCCGCTCCACCACATCGGCTGCCCGTGGACGAGATGGTTCGGCGACACGCCGAGCCGGCGACGCCGCCCGCTCGTGCCAGGCCCGCCCGTGCCCGGCCCGTCCGTGCTCAGCTGCGCGGCGAGTTCGCACACGTCCACCTTCGCCGCGGGACGCAGCCGCAGCCGCGTGACGGCGCGTTCGTCGTGACGCGAGTCGCACCAGCGCCGCACCAGAGTCTCGGCGGCGCCGGCGTCCCGCCCGGCGACCAGGATCTCGTTCCGGCGGATCAGCGCCGGACGTCCCGGCACCGGCTCCACCACCACCGCGTCCGGATGCCGCGCCAGGACCCGCTCCAGCCGCGCCTGCTGATCGAACATCGGCCCTCACTCTCACCGCATCATGACCTGTGCACTCATAGTGCCGGAACGCACACGCGGAGTGATGGACGACGGCACGGGAAACCGCGGCCGGACGCGGCCTCACCGCGTTGCGCGCTTCCGCCTCCCGGTGGCCCGGCACGGGCTAACCTTGTCCGGCAGCGCCCGTGAATGTTGCGCATACTGCGGTCAAGCGTTCAATAAACGCCGAACTCACGGTGGTGCGACACGTGCCGATGATGCACAATGAGGGACGCGGACGCCGACTTGGGACGTACGAGGCCGTAGGGGAAGACGAGCCTCGGTACAGATCCAGGAGGTCCGGTGACCGCACGTGGCGTCTTCTACGTCCACTCCGCGCCGCCTGCGCTGAGCCCGCACATCGAGTGGGCCGCCGCAGGTGTTCTCGGTGTGCCCGTTTCCCTTGAATGGGCAGATCAGGCGGCCGCGCCGGGAACGCTGCGCGCCGAGTTGCATTGGGAGGGCAGCCCCGGCACCGCCGCGGGCATCACCTCGGCGCTGCGAAATTGGAAGCTGGTGCGCTTCGAGGCCACCGAGGACCCCACACCCGGCAGCGACGGCGTCCGCTTCAGCTTCACCCCGTCCCTGGGGGTGTTCACCGGCGTCATCGGGGCCAGCGGCGACATCATGATCCCCGAGGACCGGCTCCGCTCCGTCATGGCGAACGCCGCCGTCGGCAAGATCACCCTGGAGAACGAGCTGGAGCGTCTCCTCGGCACGCCGTGGGACAACGAGCTGGAGCCCTTCCGCCGGGCCGGCGACGGCGCCCCCGTCCGCTGGCTCCATGCCGCTGTGTAGTTTTGCAGTTCCCTCGGCGTCGGGCCCTGGGGCCCATACTTCGGTGGTCGCGTGCGGTCGCCGTCTCTCCCATACGCCCTAGCCCCAGCCCACACCGCAGCCCCGCAACAACCTGAACAGTCGCGATCGCGTCCGAAGGCAGGTTTCGAGTGAAGCGAGAAACCTGATCGCGCAGCGAGCCGCTAGGCGAGCCGGAGCGATGCAGCGATCGCACCGCAGGGCCCGCCGAAGGAGGGCCCCCAGGGCCCGACGCCAAGGGAACTGCAGTTAGACACAGCGCTGGAAGGCGACCGACACGTTGTGGCCGCCGAACCCGAACGAGTTGTTGAGCGCCGCGGCGGGACCGCCCGGGATCTTGCGCGGCTCGTCGCGCACGATGTCCAGGTCGACGTCGTCGTCGACGTCCTCCAGGTTGGCGACGAACGGGATGAGCCCCTCCTTCAGCGCGAGGACCGTGAACAGCGACTCCAGCGCGCCGGCGCCGCCGAGCAGGTGCCCGGTCATCGACTTGGTGGCGGTGACGACCACCTGGGCGGCGGCGTCCTCGCCGAGCCCCGCCTTGATGGAGGCGAGTTCCGCGACGTCGCCCGCGGGCGTCGAGGTGGCGTGCGCGTTGATGTGCACGATGTCGGCGGCGTCCAGTCCGGCGTCCTTGAGGGCGCGCTGCATCGCCTTGGCCTGCCCGGAACCGCTCGGGTCGGGCAGCACGATGTCGTAGGCGTCGCCGGAGTACCCGCAGCCGGCCGCGATGCCGTTGATCTGCGCGCCGCGGGCGCGGGCGTGCTCCTCCGACTCCAGGATCAGGACGGCGGCGCCCTCGCCGAGCACGAACCCGTCGCGGTTCTTGTCGTAGGGCCGGGACGCGCGCTCCGGCTCCTCGTTGCGGGTCGACATCGCGCGCATGGCGCCGAACGAGGCCATCTGCAGTGGGTGGATGCACGACTCGGTGCCGCCGCAGATCACCACGTCGGCGCGGCCCGCGCGGATCATGTCGATGGCGTAGCCGACGGCCTCGCCGCTGGACGCGCAGGCGCTGACCAGGGCGTGGGAGCCGGCCATCGCGCCGAACTCGATGCCGACGTGCCCGGAGGCGCCGTTCGGCATCAGCATCGGGACGGTGAAGGGCGAGACGCGCGACCAGCCCTTCTCCCGGAAGACGTCGTAGCTGTTGAGCGCGGTGTGCAGGCCCCCGATGCCGCTGGAGAACACGACGCCGAGACGCTCACCGTCCACGGCGAAGCCGCCCTCGACACCGGACTGCTCCTCCGGCTTCTTGGTCTTGCGCGAGGCGGGCGGGGCGAACCCGGCGTTCGTCCACGCCTCGCGGGCGGCGATCAGCGCGATCGACTGGTTGCGGTCGAGCCGGCGCAGCGTCTGCTTCGGCATGACCTCGGACGGGTCGACCTTCAGCGTCGCGGCGAACCGGACCGGCAGGTCCTCGACGCCCTCCCATTCCAGGTTGCGGACCCCGGACTCTCCGGCGAGCAGGGCGGACCAGGTCGACGGCACGTCTCCGCCGAGTGGGGTCGTTGCACCGAGACCCGTCACGACGACTCTGGTCTGGCTCTTGCTCATGGCAGGTGCTCCTTGCGGACTGTGGGGGGAAAGGGCCGGGCGCGCCGCCGCCCGGACCGGCCGGTGCGGCGACGCGCCGTCCCCGCGTCTTAGCTCTTGGTCGAGGTCTGGAGGTTCTGGACGAAGTTGATGACGTCCTTGACCGTCTTCAGGTTGCGCAGCTCGTCGTCGGGGATCTCGACGCCGAACTGGTCCTGCGCGGCCACGGCGATCTCCACCATCGACAGCGAGTCGATGTCGAGGTCGTCGATGAAGTTCTTGTCCGGGGTCACCTCGGACTTGTCGATGCCGACGATGTCGTCGATGATCTCGGCGAGGCCGTCCAGGATCTGCTGTTCGGTGGCGACTGCCATGGTTCTGCGTTCTCCTTCGGTGGGTTGGTCCAGAGCCTGCGAGCAGGCGTGACGGCCTACGGGATCTGGATGACTTGGGCAGCGTAGGACAGTCCGGCGCCGAACCCGACCAGCAGGGCCGGGGCGCCGGACGGCACGTCGCCGCGTTCGATCATGCGGGACAGGGCCAGCGGTATGGAGGCCCCCGAGGTGTTGCCGGACTGGACGATGTCGTCGGCCACGACGGCGTTGGTGGCCTTCACCTTGCGGGCGATCGCCTCGATGATCCGCAGGTTGGCCTGGTGCGGGACGACGGCGACGAGGTCCGCCGGCTTGATCCCGGCGCGTTCGCAGGCCTCGGCCGCGACGGGGGCGATGGCCGTGGTCGCCCAGCGGAACACGGCCTGCCCCTCCTGCCGGATGAACGAGTGCCGGTCCTCGATGATGATCTTGTCGTACTTGTCGCCGGCGCTGCCCCACACGACCGGGCCGATGCCGGGGGAGTCGCTGCCGGTCACGACCGCCGCGCCCGCCCCGTCCGCGAAGATGATGCAGGTGGAGCGGTCGGTCCAGTCGATCCACTGGGACATCTTCTCCGAGCCGACGACGAGCACGTTGCGCGCGCTGCCGGCCTGCACCGCGGCGCTCGCGGTGGCGAGGGCGTAGCAGAAGCCGGCGCAGGCGGCGTTGATGTCGAACGCGCCCGGCGCGTCGATGCCGAGGCGGTGCGCGACCTGCGGGGCGTGGCCCGGCATCGGCGACTCCGCCGAGCACGTCGCCAGGATCACGAGGTCGATGTCGGACGGGGCGAGGCCGCTGCCCGCCAGGGCCTTGCCGCCCGCGTGCACGCCCAGCTCGACGATGCCCTCGTCGTCGCCGGCGATGCGGCGCTCGGCGATGCCGACGCGGCTGCGGATCCACTCGTCGTCGGTGTCGACGGTCTGCGCGATCTCGTCGTTGGTGACGATCCGGGCGGGCCGGTAGTCGCCGAAGGCCAGGATGCGGGCGCCGGGCGTCGCCGCGGGGATGCTCAGCGCGCTCATGCCGCGTCCGCACTGATCAGCTCGCGGGCCTTGTCCAGGTCCCCGGGGGTCTTGAGGGCGACGAGGTCGATTCCCTTCAGCTCGCGCCGGGCGAGCCCGGTCAGCGTCCCGGCGGGCGGCAGCTCGATGATCGCGGTGATGCCGAGCTCCCGCATGGCGTCCATGCAGGCGTCCCAGCGGACGGGCGCGCTGACCTGCTCGACGAGCCGCTCCACGAAGCCGGTCCCGGACTCGACGACGGCGCCGTCGCGGTTCTGCAGCAGTGTCGTCCGCGGGTCGGCGACGGGCGCGCCGGGCGCGAGGCGGCGGAGCGCGTCGACGGCGGGCGCCATGTGCTCGGTGTGGAACGCCCCGGCGACCGACAGCGCACGGAGCCGCGCCTTGGCGGGCGGCTCGTTCGCGAACTCGGCGAGGCGGTCCATCGTCCCGGCGGCGACGATCTGCCCGGCGCCGTTGACGTTGGCGGGGGTGAGCCCGTGCTTGTCGATGGAGGCGAGGACCTCGTCGGTGTCGCCGCCGAGCACGGCGGTCATCCCGGTCTCGGTGACGGCGGCGGCTTCGGCCATCGCCCGCCCCCGCTCCCGGACGAGGACCAGCGCGGCCTCGGGGCTCAGCACCCCGGCGATCGCGGCGGCGGCGAGCTCCCCGACGCTGTGCCCGGCGACGGCGTCCGGCACCCGGTCTTCGTAGAGGACCTCGTAGGCGGCGAGCGCGGCGGCGACCAGCAGCGGCTGGGCGACGGCGGTGTCCCGGATCTCCTCGGCGTCGGCCTCCGTCCCGTACCGGACCAGGTCGAGCCCGGTGACGGCCGACCACCAGGCGAGACGGTCGGCGACTCCGGGTATCTCAAGCCATGGCTGCAGAAAGCCGGGGGTTTGGGCGCCCTGGCCGGGCGATGCGAGGAGAATCACAGCGACCAGCCTGCCCGTAAGGCCCCTCTGTCCACGATGCGGATCAGCACGAACTTTGGTCGAGGCGCTTTGTACGACACCTACAAGCTCGCGCTTACCAGCGGGTTTGGAAGCGGCCCAGGACCAGGGCGATGCGGAGGGTGAAGGCGTTGCGGCCGTCGGTGGGGGCCAGGCCGGTCAGTTCGGTGACGCGGCGGAGGCGGTAGCGGACCGTGTTGGGGTGGACGAACAGGAGGCGCGCGGTGGCCTCCAGCGACGAGCCCTGTTCCAGGTAGGTGGTGAGCGTGTCGAGGAGCGGTGCGCCCGCGGCGAGCATCGGGTTGTAGACGTTCTCCACCAGGTGGCGGCGCGCTTCGTCGTCGCCGTCCAGCGCGCGTTCGGGCAGCAGCTCCGTCGCCTGGACGGGACGGGGCGCGTCCGGCCAGCCGGCGGCGGCGCGGAGCCCCGCCACGGCGGCCTGCGCGGAGCGGGTGGAGTCGTACAGGTCGCCGACCTGGGGGCCGACGACGACCGGACCCGGACCGCACTTGGCGGCGATGGGACGCGCCGCCTCCAAGGGGTCGGTGTCGCCGCCCACGATGACGATGACCCGGCGCCCTTGGACTCCTGCCAGGACGTCGGCGCGCGCGCGGCGCGCGGCCAGCTGCATCTGGTCGATGGTGACCTCGGGTTCTTCGTCCTCCGGCGTGAACCCGGCGATGACGGTGACGGGCTTGGACGTCCAGCCGAGGGCGGCGGCCCAGGAGTGCATGCCGTCGTCGACCTCGCCGCGCAGCACCGCGTTGACGACGAGGGCCTCCAGCCGCGCGTCCCAGGCGGCGCGTGTCTCGGCGGCGCGCGCGTACACCTGGGCGGCGCCGAACGCCACGTCCCGGGTGTAACGCAGGATGGCCTCGCGTAGCTGGGCCTCCCCGCCGGGCGCCGCCAGCTCGCTCAGCCGGGTCTCCACCACGTCGATGATGACGCGGATCATGTCGATCGTGTGATGGAGCTTGATGGCGCGGAGCAGCTCGCGCGGCGCGGTGCCGAACACCTCACCGGCGATGGCCGGCCGGGTCTGCTCGTTGTTCTTGAACCATTCGACGAACGCCGCGATGCCGGCCTGGGCGACGAGACCGATCCAGGAGCGCTGGTCGGCGGGCATGCGCCGGAACCAGGGAAGATGCTCCTCCATGCTGTTCAGGGCCGCGGTGCCGAACGTCCCCATCGCCTTCTCCAGGCGCTGGGTGGTCTGATCCCGGATCTCGGCCTCGCTCGCGGTGTCCACAACCCCAGAGTGCCACCACCCCGCCGGTGAACCGTCCCAAAGTAAGTAACCGGTGTCAGCCGGGAGTGACATCGGAGACCTCCCCGAGCGCGATGCCGGTGAGATTTCGCAGCGACGTCGACCCCGGTTCGAGGTAGTCGCTGTGGCCGCCGGTTCCGGAGTCGAAGACCCGGGCGCCGAACGAGGACGAGACCGGGTCGGGGCCGAGACCGAGGCCGAGGATGCGGACGTGCGGGACGTCCTCCGTCCAGTCGGACGCTCCCCGACCCGCCCAGATGCGCGCGGTGCCGCTCAGGTTCGAGGCCGACCATGCCGTCGTGCCGGGACTGCCGTAGAGGGCGATGTCCGTGACCTGCCGCCAGGCGGGCCCGGCTGGGCCGTCCAGTGCCGCGCGGCCGCAGACCACTGAACCGTAGCTGTGGCAGAGCAGGCCGACCCCGGCGCGCGGGTTGACCTTGTGCACGCCCTTCAGGAAGCGCCGCAACTGCACGGCTCCCTCTTCGGCCCGCTCTCCCGTGAGGACGTCGCTGCTGAACGTTCTGGGCGCCGCGTATCCGAGCCACGCCACGACGGCCAGGTCCGGATGCGGTGACTCGGAGACGGCCTGCGCGTAGACGGCGCGTGCCCCTCCGCCCGGGGTCGACCACGGTTTGTCGCCGCGCTCGTCGAAGGCCGCCAGTGTGGTGTCGGCGCCGGGGACGAGTATCGCGACCCGCCGTGCCCTGGTGAGGTCGCCGATGACCTCGATGGCCCGTCCGCCGCCGCGCGGGTCGAAGTAGAGGAAGCGGCGTCCCGGCCGGAGGAACGCGCCGAGCGCCCGCATGCGGTCCGCGTCGCCTATCTCCTGTGCCGTTTCGAGCGCCCTCTCGATGGACCGGCGTTCGGCGGTGTACCGGACGTCCAGTGTCGAGGGCGCCATCTCGGGGACGGCGACGGGCGGGGCGTAGGGGTCGGCGTGACCGGTCCCGGCGGTCGTCAGCATCACGCCCGAGATGGAGACGGCGCAGGCCAGGACCCTTCGGAGCCGTCGGGCGCGCGGCGAGGTCGTCTTGCGTGGCGGCGGCATCCTCGTCTTTCTACCATCCAAGATCGTCTGGCCGGTCGCGGCGGGTGCCCGGCCGCGGGGGACTCTTCATGAGACGTACGAGCCCGGGATCATGTTCGTGGTGCGGTCCGCGTCACGGACGGGCGGCGCGGGCGTTCGAATCCGTGGACCAGGGGCCGGATCGCGGCGAGCGCGCCGGCGCAGACCGCCAGCCAGGGCAGCCGTTCCGCGATCCATGCGGGCCGGTCGGGTGCGGTGTGCAACCCTGGCAGGCTACCGAACGCGAGCAGCGTTCCCACGGTGACGGTCAGCAGCGCCGTCTGGTGCCACAGGAAGATCGTCATGGCGGAGCGGTTGGCCGCGGAGACCAGCGAGCGTGTCCGGGCGTGTCCCGTCCAGCGGGTCAGCGGCCCGTGGAGCAGCAGGGCCAGGCCGGTCTGGGCGAGGCCGAAGGCGACCGCCGCCAGTGTGGGCGGGCTGAGGTTGGACACCGCCGCGCCCGGCACGCCGACCATGCTCGCCGGATACCCCGCGAACAGGATCAGCAGCGCGGTCGCCGCGCCGCCCCCGGCCAGCAGGGCGAACCCGGCCCGGCGCGAGCCGAGCGCCCCGTCCGCCCAGCCGACGCCGAGGTAGAACGGCACGAGCCAGCCGGTGAGGACGGTGGCCCAGCCCGTCCACCCGGGCGTGTCGAGGGCGAAGCGGCCGAGGTCGATCGCGGCGGTCGCGGCGACGAGGAGGGCGGCGCCCCAGAGGCCGAGCCGGTTCCAGACGGCCGTGACCACCGGGGTCGCCGCTGTCAGGACGACGTAGACGGCCAGGAACCACAGCGGGCTGAGCACCAGTTCGATCAGTGTGCGCAGGGTGTCCGGCGAGAGCCCGGCCCAGGACAGGGCGGCCGCGGCGGGGAACCATGCGGCCAGGAGGACGGGCAGGGGCCGCGCGAAGCGGACCAGGCGTTGCCGCAGACCGGCCCCCCACGGCTCGCCGGGGCGCAGGCCCTTCGCCGCGGAGTACCCGCCCACCAGGAAGAACACGGCGAGTGTTTGCAGCACCCAGGAGATCGGGGCCAGCTCCGGCATCGTCCGCAGCGGGCTGGTGACCCGCAGCTCCCCGCCGGAACCGTCCGCGACGAACGCGGTGACCAGCCAGTGGCCGAGCACGACGCCGAGGATCGCGAAGGCGCGCAGGGCGTCGATGGCCGGGTCGCGTCCGGCCCGCGGGGCGGTGCCGGGGGCGGCCGGCCTTGTTCCGGTCTCAAGCACGGGTGACCTCCGCGTCGCGGCCGAGGGCGATCAGGGCGAGGTTGCGGAGCGCGAGGGAGCCGGGCTTCAGGTAGCCGCTGTGCGGGCCCGTTCCGGCGTCGAAGCGCAGGGCGCCGAAGCCGGACGAGACGGGGTCCACGCCGAGCCCCAGACCGGCGAAGCGGAAGTTCGGGACGTACCGCGTCCAGTCGCCCTTCGCGCGGCCCGCCCAGACATGGGCGGACGTGCCGAGGTCGGCGGCGTCGTCCGCCGTGGTGCCGGGGCTGCCGTACAGGGCGATCTCGTCCACCGGCAGGGACGCGAGCGGCCGCGCGGCCTTGCCGCACACCACCGAGCCGTAGCTGTGGCAGAGGAGCGCGAGCCGCGCGTGCCCGTTCACGCGGTGGACGCCGGTGAGGAGACGTTCGAGACCGCGCGCACCGTCCTCGGCGCGGTCGGCCGTCAGGATGTCGGTGCTCAGCATGGAAGGCGAGTCGTAACCGAGCCAGGCGATCACGGCGAGCCGCGCACCGGGTGCGTGGGCGCGGGCCTCCCGGTAGAGCGCGCGGCTGTCGCCGCCGACGAACTTGGGATCGTTGTAGTTGGTCAGCGTGTTGTCCGCGCCGGGCACGACGACCGCGATCCGGTCGGCGTGCCGTAGGTCGCCGATGACTTCGACGGCCCGTCCGTCGCCTCGCGGGTCGAAGGACAGGAAGCGCCGGTCCCCGGCGAGGAACGCCGACAGGGTGCGCGTCCGGTCGTCGTCGCGAAAGCGTTCCGCGGTGGCCAGGGCCCGCGCGATGTCCCGCCGGGTGGCCTGGAAACGGGCGTCAAGGGTGGCCGCCGACAGTTCCGGCGCCGGGCCCGGGGCGGCGTACACCTCGGCGTTCCGCGCCGACGCGGTCGTCGAGCCGGCCGCCGCCAGGACCGAGACGACGGCCACGGCCTTGCGAACGCTGGGCATCCGAGACGTCCTCCTGGTCAGTGAGTTGAAGCACTGACCAGGAAGCTAGAAACCGGACGCCGTAACGCGGAACAACCGGCGGTGTGGTCCTGCGCGATACGACCCCGGTGCCACGGATGCGACCTGAGTATCAGTCGCCGGGACGGACCAGCCCCACCTCGTAGGCGTAGACGATCGCCTGCGGCCGGTCACGCAGCCCGAGCTTCATCAGGATCCGCCCGAAATGCGTCTTGACGGTCTGTTCGGCGACGACGAGCTCCCCGGCGATCTCGCCGTTGGACAGCCCCCGCGCCACCAGCGTCAGCACCTCGGTCTCCCGCTCCGTCAGCTCGTCCAGCCGCTTGCGGGACGGCGCCCTCCGCCCGCCGAGCCGGGAGAACTCCGCGATGAGCCGCCGGGTGATCGACGGTGACAGCAGCGCGTCGCCCGCCGCCACGACCCGCACCGCGTCCGCCAACTCCGTCGCGGACGCGTCCTTCAGCAGGAACCCGCTGGCCCCCGCCCGCAGCGCCTCGTAGACGTAGTCGTCCAGGCCGAACGTGGTGAGCATGAGGATCTTCGGTGCGTCGCCGTCGGTGCCCCCGAGGATCCGGCGGGTCGCCTCCAGCCCGTCCATCACCGGCATCCGGACGTCCATCAGCACCACCTCGGGACGCAGTTCGGCGACGCGGCGCAGGCCCTCCTCGCCGTTGACGGCCTCGCCGACGACCTCGATGTCGGGCTGGGCGTTCAGCAGCACGCCGAACCCGGCGCGCACCATGCCCTGATCGTCGACGATCACGACCCGTATCGTCACGACCGGTCCCGCGTCTTCTCCGGCAGGTTGGCGGTCACGGCGAATCCTCCCTCTGGCGTCGGCCGGGCGGTCAGCTCGCCGCCGAGCGCGGCGGCCCGCTCCCGCATCCCGACCAGCCCGTGGCCGCCGCCCGGCAGCGGCGGTCCGGGCGCCTGTCCGTCGGCGGGCGGGCCGTTGACGACGCCGAGCCACACTATTGCGTCGTCGCGGGACACCTCGACGTGCACCCGCGAGCCCGGCGCGTGCCGCATCGCGTTGCTCAGCGCCTCCTGCAGGATCCGGAACGCGGTGAGCCCCACGCCCGGCGGGAGCCCGGCGAGGTCGCCGTCCAGGAGCATCTCCACCTGCAGGCCCGCCGCCCGCGCGTTGCCGATCAGCTCGTCCAGCCGGTCCAGGCTCGGCTGCGGGGCGGTGTCGGCGCCGTCCTCGGAACGCAGGACGCCCAGGATGCGGCGCATCTCGGTCAGCGCGTCCAGCGCCGTCGCGCGGATCTCGGCGAGGTCGCGGCGCGTCTCGTCCGGCACCGCCTCGACCTTGTAGGGCGCCGCCTCCGCCTGGATCGCGATCATCGACATGTGGTGGGCGACGACGTCGTGCATCTCCCGCGCGATGCGCTGCCGCTCGGTCAGCACGGCCTCGGCGTCCTGGTGCCGCCGTTCCTGCTCGGCCAGCTGCCGGCGGGACGTCCGCCGGAGCCGGACGGCGTAGCCCACCGCCAGCGGCAGCAGGAGCAGCACCGACGCCCCGGGCGCCGTGTCCGCGTCCTTGATCCACACACCGGCGAACGAGAGGATCGCGACGCCCAGCGTGATGTCCCGCGAGCAGCGCACCGTCACCGTGTAGACGCACATGAGCGCGGCGAAGGCCCCGCCCTCGGTGTACTCGATGCCCGGCGGCCACGGGCTCAGGGCGACCACCGCCATCGCCGCGAAGCTCATCCGCCAGGCGGCCAGCGGATGCCGGTCGCGCAGGGCCAGCGGCGCGGTCAGGATGACCGCGATCAGCAGGGCGGTGCCGTCCCCCGGGTAGCCCGCCGCGTCGGAGCGCACGGGCTCCTGCAGCGTGGAGTTCGTCCCGCCGATGATCAGGGCGGTGAGGACGAGCCAGAAAAGGTTCGTCACCAGCCCGAACGGCAGCCGCCCGACGCCGAGGAACCGGGTCCACCGCAGCCCCGCCGGCCAGGGCCGGTCGAGCGGCGGCGCGGGCTCGGCCCGTCCGGTCACCGCGGCGGCCAGAACCCCGTTCCGCAGCGCGGTGCGCAGGAGGTTCGGCTCGTCCTCGGACTCGTCCCCGGCCATGACGACCAGGCTAGAGACTGGACGACCACCTCGGGATGACACCGTGGTGGGACACGTCCGTCATACCCGGGTACGGTGCGGTGCGTGGAGCCCGTCGAAGCGCTGCGCCGCATCGCGTTCCTGCTGGAGCGCGCACATGAGCCGACCTACCGCGTGCGGGCGTTCCGCGCCGCCGCCGACCTCGCCGGGCAAACGCCCTCGGAGGAACTGGCCGCTCGCGCCCGCGAAGGCTCGCTGACCGCCCTCCCCGGCATCGGCAAGGTCACCGCCCTGGTGATCGAGGAGGCGCTGCGCGGCGAGACGCCCGTCTACCTGCGCCGCCTGGAGGCCACCGAAGGGGAGCCGCTGGACGAGGCCACCGCCGCCCTGCGCTCCGCGCTGAAGGGCGACCTGCACACCCACAGCGACTGGTCGGACGGCGGCTCCCCGATCCGGGAGATGGCCGAAACGGCCCGCTCACTCGGCCACGAGTACCTCGCCCTGACCGACCATTCGCCGCGCCTCAAGGTCGCCAACGGCCTGTCCGCCGACCGCCTCCGCCGCCAGCTCGACGTCGTGGCCGAACTCAATGAGGAACTCTCCCCGTTCCGCATCCTCACCGGCATCGAGGTCGACATCCTGGAGGACGGGACCCTCGACCAGGAGCCCGCCCTCCTCGACCGGCTGGACGTCGTCGTCGCCAGCGTCCATTCGAAACTCCGCATGGACCGCGTCGCCATGACCAAACGCATGGTGACGGCGATCGCGAATCCCCGTGTGAACGTCCTCGGCCACTGCACCGGACGCATCGTCAAAGCCGGCGGCAAACGCGGCGGGCTGCGGCCCGAATCGGAGTTCGACGCCGCCCTCGTCTTCGACGCCTGCGCCGCCTACGACGTCGCCGTCGAGATCAACTCCCGGCCGGAACGCCTCGACCCGCCCAAACACCTCCTCCGCCTCGCCGTCGAGGCGGGCTGCCGCTTCTCCATCGACTCCGACGCCCACGCCCCCGGCCAGCTCGACTGGCAGCCGTTCGGCTGTGAACGGGCCGCCCGCTGCGCCGTCCCCGCGTCCCAGGTCGTCAACACCCTTCCGGCCGCAGACCTGGTCGCCTGGACGCGCTCGGGGCCGTGAGCTCCTCAGCGGGTCTCGCGATGGATGTACGCGGGGAAGACGGCACCCTTTGCGGTGATCTCCACCGGGTGGAACTCCTTCGGGTCCAGCCCGTCGAACTCCGTCTCGACGAGGTCCTCGTAGAGGGAGGACGACACGATCAGGGCCATGTCACGGCCGGGATTTCCGCGTAGTTCGTCCCGGAGCTCCTGCGAATCCAGGAGCCGGGCGACGACGATCGGCGCCCGTCCGACCGCGCCGAACAGCCCGCCGGACAGGGGCCCGTGGTGCATGGACACCCGCAGCCTGATCGGCGGTGTCCGTTTCCGGTTGACCTCCGCGATCGCGGCGGCCAGCTCGCGCGGATAGCGGACGAGGACGCGCAGCCCGTCGGTCTCCGAAGGCAGGATCGCCATCTCGCCGTCGCCGCCGACCTGCCGCAGCCAGCCGTCCCGGTCGAGGCCCGCCGCGGCCGCCGCGGTCTCCAGGACCGCGTGCAGATCCAGTTGCATCCGCTTCTGCTGCGCAGCGCTCAGCCTGCTGAAACCCTCGATGTCGACGGCGATGAGAAAGTGATACGTCAGCCGGTCGGTCAGCGGTACGGTGAACGGCGTGTCCGATGGGCCCGTCCCTGTGAAGTTCGTCGCTGCGCTGCTCATGCGCTACCCCGAGTCGGAACCCGGCGATCGTGTTACCCCAGCCGGCATGGCACCTCTGCTTTCCCTCGTGGCCGTGACCGAGCTCCCCCTTCCAGCATCTTCCGTCCTCTTCCGCGTGGATGCAAGTTTGCATGTAGAATTTCGTGCATCAGTGCACGAGATCTTTCGGGGAGGGTGGGATGGCCGGCCGGCAGTCGCCATCGGTGCGGGCGCGGCAGCTCGCCCGCGAACTCCGCGGCCTGCGCACACGCGCGGACGTGACGATCGACCAGGTCGCGGCGGGGCTGAACTGGTCGATGGCCAAGGTCTCCCGGATCGAGACCGCCTACACCTTGATCACCGTCCCCGACCTGCACCGGCTCCTGGAGTTCTACGGGGTGGACAAGGAGGCCGCCGAGCGCTACATCAGACTGGCGCGCGCGGCCCGCGAACGTGGCTGGTGGGAGACCTACAGCGGCACCCTGGGGGAACGGTACGCCGCCTTCATCGGCCTGGAGGCCGACGCCCAGGCGATGCACTGCTACAGCATCGCGATCATTCACGGGCTGCTGCAGACGCCCGACTACGCCCGGGCCACCGTCAGCTCCGCCATTCCCGCGCTGCCGCCCGGCGAGATCGACCGGCTCGTGGAGATCCGGCTGAAGCGGCAGGCCCGCCTCCGCTCGTTCGACGCGATCGAACTCGTCGTCGTCCTGGACGAGGGCGTGCTCCGCCGGCGCATCGCGGACGTCGGGGTGATGCGCGGCCAGCTGGACCATCTCCTGGACGTGGGAACCCTGCCGAATGTGCATATCCACGTCATTCCGCTGGAGCGCGGCTACCCCCGGGGACTGACCGACTTCAACCTTCTGAGGTTCCGGGAACCGGAGTATCCGGAGATCGTGTACATCGAACAGATGGCTGGTAGCCTCATCGTCGAAAACGAGGGCCAGGTATTCAAATATTCCAGTGCATTCGAGAATATCTGCGGCCTCGCGCTGAATGAAGCAGAATCTCGTGAACTGATCTCCCGCATCGCGGAAGATTTCTAGTAGAAGCGACTATCCCTGAATGACGACGACGTCTAGTGGTGCCGCCGTTTCGTGGCGCAAGAGCACCCGTAGCAGTGCCGGCGATGACTGTGTCGAGCTCGCCGCCGCTCTCCCGGGTGACCCCGGGATCCTCGTCCGCGACTCCAAGGCCCCCCGCGGGCCCGTGTTCCGGTTCGGCAACGAGGAGTTCGCCGCCTTCCTCACCCGCGTAAAACGCGGCGACCTCGACCTCTGAGCCGCCGCCATTCGCCGGGGTGAGTACCCGGCCGCTCTGGTCATGGAATGGCCTGAGGAGTTTCTGAGCCGTGGGCCAGGCCTGGCTTTCGGTGTGCCTTGTGGATGGGCGGGCCTCCGGCGCCGTAGGGCGGGTGTCCGCCGAGGACGAGCCTGCGGTAAATGAATGCCTCCAGGCCGTTCGAGTGCCTTCTGCATTCATGGTGGTTCTCCAGTGGATGGTCGCCGTGGGGGGCGTCCGCTGGGAATGTCCTGTCGTGGTGGGCCGCGGTCTTCTTGGCGGTCCCTGGGCGGTGCGGGCGGCATGGTTCGGCGACGTTGCGGTCGCGGCCACGTGCGCGGTCCACATATCGGTGACGCCCGGCATGTGCCCGTGGTCGCGACCTGCTGGTGATGTGGGTCACGCCCGTGTTCAGCGGTCGCAATGTGGGTGCCGCTCACATGGTCCGGTGTTCGGGTGCCACCTAGCGTTCCCGGTCACGGCGGCCCGAGTGTGGCTCGGGTCACCTTAGACGAGCGCTAGGAGGGCGAATGGGCGACCCCGTCCCGAAGGGCCCGGTTCTGGCGGCGCGCGGGCTGGTCAGGGAGTTCCGCGGCTTCAGGGCCGTCGACGGCGTGGACCTCGATGTCGCCGAGGGCTCCGTCCACGCGCTGGTGGGCCCGAACGGTGCCGGCAAGACCACGCTGTTCAACCTGCTCACCGGGTTCCTGAAGCCGACGGCGGGCAGCGTCCGGCTCGGCGATCATGAGCTGGCCGGGCGGAGACCGGAACGGATCGCGCGGCTCGGGCTCGCCAGGTCGTTCCAGATCACGAGCCTGTTCGCCGAGCTGACGCCCAGGCAGCACGTCGAACTGGCCCTGGCGGGACGTACCGGGCTCGGCTGGCGGTTCTGGCGCTCGGACGGCGCGCTCGGACGCTTCTCCGGCCGCGCGGCCGAACTGCTCGAGCAGGTCGGCCTGGGCGGGCACGGCGAGATTCCCG
This sequence comes from Actinomadura sp. 3N407, assembly GCF_052245875.1. Taxonomy (NCBI): domain Bacteria; kingdom Bacillati; phylum Actinomycetota; class Actinomycetes; order Streptosporangiales; family Thermomonosporaceae; genus Actinomadura; species Actinomadura sp. 3N407. The sequence continues at coordinate 498,028 of NZ_JBQQBP010000003.1, read as the reverse complement.
CGGGCTCCCTGGCGTACGGGCGCAAACGGGCGCTCGAACTGGCTCTGGCCCTCGCGCTCGACCCGAAGGTGCTGCTGCTCGACGAGCCGACCGCCGGCATGGGCGTGGAGGACGTCGACCGCACCGTCGCGCTCATCCAGCGGGTGAAGGAGGGCCGCACCGTGGTGCTGGTCGAGCACAACATGAGCGTCGTCTCCAGCCTCGCCGACCAGGTCACGGTGCTTCAGCACGGACAGGTCCTGGTCGAAGGCCCCTACGCCGAGATCCGTCACGACCCCCGAGTCGTCACCGCTTACCTCGGAGACTCCAATGCTGAGCGTTGACGGACTGTCCGCCTGGTACGGCGAGGCGCAGGCCCTGCGTGATGTGTCGCTGCAGGTGGGCGAAGGCGAAATCGTCACTCTCGTCGGACGCAACGGGGCCGGCAAGACCACTCTGCTGCGCAGCCTGATGGGGCTCCACCAAGGAGTGTCCGGGACGGTGCGGTTCCTGGACGAGGACATCACCGCACTGAGCCCGCACAAACGCAGCCGTCGCGGCCTTGGCTACGTCCCGGACGACCGCGGCGTCTTCGCCACGCTGTCGGTGGAGGAGAACCTCACGTTGCCGCCGGTCACGGGGAAGGACCCGTGGCCGCTGGAGCGGGTGTACGAGACGTTCCCGAAGCTGCGTGAGCGGCGCAGGTTCCCCGGGACGAGGTTGTCGGGCGGCGAGCAGCAGATGCTCGCGCTGGCCCGGGTGCTGCGGACGGGGGCCCGGCTGCTGCTGTGCGACGAGCCCACCGAGGGCCTGTCGCCCCTGATCATCGCCCAGATCGGCGACATCCTCCGCGAGGTCAAGGCCGCCGGGGTCACCGTCCTGCTCATCGAGCAGAACGTGCACTTCGCCGCCACCGTCGCCGACCGCCACCACCTGCTCGCCGAGGGCCGGATCGTCGAGTCCATGGACAACGACGAGGTCCTCGCCCGCGAGAACGAACTCCTGCAGTACCTCGGAATCTAGGAGAGCCCTGATGAGACTTCTCGGACGTTCGGCCGCGCTCGCGACCGCCGGAGTGATGCTGGCCGCCTGCGGGGGCGGGCCCGGCGGGGGCGGCGGCAAGATCAGCGACGACAAGGTCGTCCTCGCGGTGCTGACCGACCAGTCGGGCGTGTACGCCGACCTGTCGGGCAAGAACGCCGTCGAGGCGGTGAAGATGGCCGTCGCCGACTTCAAGGCCAAGTACGGCGACAAGGCCGTGACCGACGAGATCGAGGTCATCTCCGCCGACCACCAGAACAAGCCCGAGATCGCCAACTCCAAGGCGCAGGAGCTCTACGACCGGCGGCAGGCCGACCTGATCGTGGACGTGCCGACCTCGTCGGCCGCGCTCGCCGTCGCCAACGTCGCCAAGACGAAGAAGAAGGTGTTCATCGACGTCGGCGCCGCCACGACGGAGCTGGAAGGCGAGCAGTGCAACAAGTACACCTTCCACTACGGCTACAACAGCTACATGCTGGCCCACGGCACCGGCACCGGAGTGACCCAGGACGGCGCCAAGAACTGGTACATCGTCTACCCGGACTACGCGTTCGGGCAGGACATGGAGAAGACCTTCGGGGAGGCCGTGAAGGCGGCCGGCGGCACGGTGGTGAAGAGCGACCCGACGCCGTTCCCGAACGACAACTTCTCCACGTTCCTGCTGAAGGCACCGAACCTCGACCCCAAGCCGCAGGTGCTCGGCGCCATGCAGGCGGGCGGTGACCTGGTCAACCTGGTGAAGCAGTACAACGAGTACAAGCTGCGCGACAAGGGCGTGGACCTCGCGGTGGGGCTGATGTTCCTGACCGACATCCACTCCCTCACCCCGGACGCCCTGGCGGGGACGCGCTTCACCGACTTCTGGTACTGGAACGCCGACGAGGGCAACCGCGCGTGGGCCGACAAGTTCAAGGCCAAGACGGGGACGCGGCCGACAGCCGTCCACGCGGCCGACTACTCGGCGGCGCTGCAGTACCTGGAGGCCGTGCAGCGCGGCGGCACCGACAAGTCCGACGACGTGGTCGAGCAGCTCGAAGGCCACAAGGTCGACGACATCTTCACCTCCACCGGCACCGTCCGGGCCGCGGACCATCTCCTCACCCACGACGCCTACATCGCCGAGGTGAAGCCGTCCAGCGAGGTCAAGGAGCCGTGGGACTACGAGAAGATCGTCAAGACGATCCCGGCGGCCGAGGCGTTCCAGCAGCCCGACCCGGCCTGCAAGCTCTGAGGCGGGCCGCGACGTGCTTCAGCAGGCGTTCAACGGCCTGGTGGGCGGGGCGTTCTACGCCCTGCTCGCCCTCGGCCTGTCCGTCATCTTCGGGATGCTGCACGTGGTCAACTTCGCGCACGGAGCGTTCTACATGCTCGGCGCGTTCGGCTCCTACGTGCTGCTCGACTCGTTCGGCGTGAGCTTCTGGCTCGCGCTGCCGCTCGTCCCCGTCGTGCTGGGGGTGGTGGGCGTGGCGCTGGAACGGCTGTTCATCCACCGCCTGGCGCCCCTGGACCCGCTCTACAACTTCCTGTTCACCTTCGGCCTCGCGCTGATCCTGCAGGACCTGGTCAAGCGGCAGTACGGCGTGCAGTCGCAGCCGTACCCGCGTCCGTCCGCGCTGCGCGGCTCGATCGACCTGGGCCTGTTCACGTACCCGGCCTACCAGGTGTTCGTGCTCGCGTTGTCCTTGGTGGTGTGCGGGACGGTGTGGGTGGTGCTCACCCGGACCCGCGTCGGCATGATCGTCCGGGCGTCCACCGAGCGGCCCGAGCTGACCCGCGCACTCGGCATCGACGTCGCCCGCTGGGTGACGCCCGTCTTCGGGTTCGGTGTCGCGCTGGCCGGGTTCGCCGGCGTCCTCGCCGCGCCGATGCGGGCGGTCAACCCGCTGATGGGCTCCGACCTGATCATCACGGTGTTCGCCGTGGTGGTGATCGGCGGCCTCGGCTCGGTGTTCGGGTCGGTCGCCGCCGGGTTCGCGGTCGGGCTCGTGTCGGCGCTCGGCAACTACTACGTCCCGTCGCTCTCGCAGACCCTGGTGTTCATCATGATGGCCGCCGTGCTGCTGTGGCGCCCCGCCGGCCTGTTCGGCCGCGAGGAGGCGACGATATGACCCCCTCCGTGACCACCGGCGCCGTGATCGTCGAGGAGACGCAGTGATCCTCTCCAAACTGGCCGGACGGCCGTTCCTGCTGACCGCCGGGCTGCTGGTGGCGCTCGGCCTGCCCTGGTTCGTCTACCCGCCGGTCGCCATGGACATCGTCTGCTGGGCGCTGTTCGCCGCCGCCGTCGACCTGCTGCTCGGCTTCACCGGGCTGCTGTCGTTCGGGCACGCCGCCTTCTGGGGCGGTTCCGCGTACGTCACCGGACTGATCGCGCTGCACTCCGGTCTGCCGTTCCCCGTCGCCGTACTGGGCGGAGCGGTCTTCGCGGCCGTTCTCGCCGTTCCGATCGGTTTCCTGTCCGTCCGGCTGCGCGGCATCTACTTCGCGATGGTCACCCTGGCCTTCGCCCAGATGGTCTACTTCGTCGCCAACCAGTGGCGGGACGCGACCGGTGGGGAGAACGGCCTGCAAGGCATCCCCAAGGAGCTGTTCGGGCTGGACCTGTCCGACCCGTTCTTCTTCTACTACGCGGGGCTCCCCTTCATCCTGGCCGGACTGTTCGCCGCGTGGCGGATCGTCCGTTCCCCGTTCGGACGAGTGCTGATGTCCATCCGCGACAACCCGGCCAGGGCGCGGGCACTCGGATACAGCATCGACCGGTACAAGCTGCTCGCGTTCGTCCTTTCGGCGGGCCTGTCCGGCCTCGCCGGCGGTGTGTTCACCATCAGCCACGGCTTCGCGTCCCTGCAGGGCGTCTACTGGACGACCTCCGGGCAGGCCGTGATGATGGTCGTCCTCGGCGGCATCGGCACCCTGTGGGGCGGCGCCATCGGCGCGGCCCTCGTCGTGCAGCTGCACGACTATCTGGCCACGGCCGGGTTCGAGGAGACCGGGATCATCACCGGCTCCATCTTCATCCTCGTCGTCCTGCTGTTCCGCCGCGGTCTCTGGGGCACCGCCCGCGACCTGATCGCCGCCCGCGCGAACCGCGACCCCACCACTTCCGAAACCACCGACAGCAAGATCGGTGCCCCGGTCTGAACACATTGACGCGATGGAGGAGCGGGGACCCCGCTCCTCCATCGCGTCAACGGGACAGGCGGTGGAGGCGGAGGGCCAGCTGGAGTTCCAGGGCGCGTTCGGGGGTCTGCCAGTCCTCGCCGAGGAGGCGGCCGATGCGGTCCAGGCGCTGGCTGACGGTGTTGACGTGGATGTGCAGGAGCCCTGCCGTCCTCGACAGGCTGCCACCGCTCCCGAAGTAGGCCTCCAACGTCTGGACGAGCGCCGTGCCGCGCCGCTCGTCGTAGTCGAGGACGGAACCGAGAGCGCTGGAGAGGAAGCCCGGCACGTCCCGGTCGTCCCCGATGAGCAGGCCGACGAAGCCGAGTTCGGTCGCGTCGGCTCCGTCGCCGAGGCGTCCGAGGGACCGCAGGGCGTCCGCGCAGCGCTGCGCCTCCCGGTGGGCGGACGCGACATCGGCCGGCCCGAGCACCGGGCCGGCGGCGCCGATCGTGGCGGGGCCGCCGAGGGAGGCGCCCAGCTCCTTGGCGACCCGGCGGGCCGCCTCTCCCGGGCGGTCGCCCGGCAGCAGCAGGACGATCTCCTCGGCGCGGGAGGCGGCCAGTCCGCGCTCCACGGCCGCGTAGGACGACGCCCAGAACGCGGCCCGCTGCCGGAACTCCTGCGGCCCGTACTTCGCGCACAGCACCACATGGGGGGTGCTCAGGTCGACGTTCACGCGCCGCGCGCGGGCCGTGAGCGACTCCACCCCGGCCTGGCGGCCGGAGAGCAGGTCGTCGAGGAGCTCCCCGCGCACCCGGCCTTCGGCCTCGGTCACACTCCGCCGGAACAGCAGCAGCAGCGCGGTGACGAGCGCGGCCGGTTCCAGGATCCGCTGGTCGGCGTTGGACAGCTCGTCCGCCGTGCGCAGAACCAGCGTCCCCAGCATCTCGTCGCCCGTGGACACGGACGCGATCCACAGATCGCCGCGCCTGACCGTCCGGCCTTGCGCGCGTGCGGAGTGCGCCGATGCCGAGACCCCGACGAGTTCGTCGGCGCTGAGCGGAGCCGACACGGCGCCCGTCGTGGCGAGCTGGCGGCCATCGGCGTCCAGGACGTGCAGGGTGCCGCCCAGCAACTCGGTCACGACGGCGCCGACGTCTTCCACGCCGCCACCGCGAACGACCACGGCGGTCATGCGGTCGTGCGCGCGCGCCGCTCTCTCGACGGCCGCACTGCGCGCCTTGACCTCCTCGTTGGCCGCGCTCAGCTCCTCCAACGCGGTGCGGGTCTCCTCCAGAAGCCGGGCGTTGTCGATCGCCACCGCGGCGTGCGCGGCCAGCGACCCGAGCAGCGCCACCTCCTCCGGTTCGAACGGGCGCTCGCTGCGGTGCGCGGCGGTCAGAACGCCGATCACGCGGCTGCCCAGCCGCATGGGGACGCCCAGGATCGCGACGATGCCCTCCTCGGCGACCGCGTCGTCGATGAAACCGCGATGCTGGAACTGCTCGTCCCCGAGATAGTGCGCGCTGGTGTAGGGCATCGCGGTCTGCGCGACCAGGCCGACGAGCCCGGTGCCCATCGGCAGCCTCAGCCTCCGGAACGCCGCCGACACCGAGCCGTCCGTGACCCGCATGTAGGTCTCGCCGCGTTCGTCGTCGTTCAGCGTCAGGTAGGCGATGTCGGCGTTCAGGAGCCGCCGGGCGCGGCGGGTGATCGCCTCCAGCACGGCGTCCAGGTCGCGGAGCCCCGCGAGGTCGCCGGCGGTGTCGAACAGCGCCTCCAGCTCGGCCTCCCGCCGGGCGTGCCGCCGCATCACCGCCCGGACCCGCAGCGCCGCCACCTTGGCCGTCTCCAGTTCCGCCAGGACGGCGGGCGGCGCGCCCTCGGCCCGCGCCTGGACGAGGGGACCCTCGAACTCGACCGGTGAGGCCTCACGGGCCAGGAGTTCGAGGAAGACGCCGCAGGTCATACGGGCCATTGTCAGTGCGCCGTCCAGCCGCCGTCGAGGCCGAGAGACGCGCCGGTCATCATCGACGCGGGCGGCGAGCACAGATACGCGACGAGTTCCGCTACTTCGTCCGGCTCGATCAGCCGTTTCACTGCCGCATGTTCAAGCATGACGCGCTCGATGACCTCGTCCGGCGGCATTCCGTGTGCGCGCGCCTGGTCGGCGATCTGCCGCTCCACCAGTGGGGTCCGGACATACGCGGGGTTGACGCAGTTGGACGTCACGCCGTGCGGGGCTCCTTCCAGCGCGATCACCTTGGACAGCCCCTCCAGACCGTGTTTGGCGGTCACATAAGCGGCCTTGAACGGCGACGCGCGCAGCCCATGGACGGACGAGATGTTGACGACGCGTCCCCAGCCCCGCTCGTACATGCCTGGCAGCGCGTCCCGGACGAGACGGAACGGGGCCTCCACCATCAGCCGCATGATCCGCGCGAACGTCTCGGGCGGGAAGTCGTGGACCGGGGCCACATGCTGGATGCCCGCGTTGTTGACCAGGATGTCGACGCCGGTCGCCAGCCCCCCGAGCGCCTCGGTGTCGGCCAGGTCGGCGAGCAGCGGGATCCCGCCGATCTCGGCCGCCGTCCGCTCCGCCGCCTCCCCGTCGATGTCGGCCACCACCACCCTGGCGCCCGCCGCCGCCAGCCGCCGCGCGCACGCGCGGCCGATGCCGCCCGCGCCGCCGGTGACAAGGGCGCGCCGGCCCGACAGATCCAGCGTCCCCGAAGTGCCCGCGGCCGGCCGCGGCGTCACGCTCGTCATGCGCAGAACCTATGAAGCGCGGCTCCGGGCTCCCATGTGGCGCGACCACACAATCCGATGGCGGACGGTATGGCCAGGGCGTATTCACCCTGAGTTCCGCATCCCGCGTCCCGAACGAGATTCCGTGGGGCTACGGTTGGGGCACGCACGGTCCGCCCAAGCCGGGAGGGGTCTCGATGACCGAGATCACGCATCGCTTCGTCCAGCTGAAGAGCGGGCCGCGCATGCACGTCGCCGAGGCGGGCGAGGGCCCGCTCGTGCTGCTCCTGCACGGCTTCCCGGAGTGCTGGTACTCCTGGCGCCACCAGCTCACCGCGCTCGCCGAGGCCGGCTACCACGCCGTCGCCCCCGACCAGCGCGGGTACGCCCGGACGGGCGGTCCCGCGGACGCCGGCCAGTACACGATCCTGCACCTGGCGGGGGACGTGATCGGGCTCATCGACGCCCTCGGCGCGGACCGCGCCGTCGTCGCCGGACACGACTGGGGCGCACCCGTCGCGTGGGCCACCGCGCAGATGCGCCCTGACAAGGTGCGCGGGGTGATCGGGATGTCGGTCCCGCACCGTCCGCGCGGCAGCACCCCGCCCGTCGAGTCCATGCGCCGCCTGTTCGGCGACGGCTTCTACATGGTCCGCTTCCAGGAGCCGGACGTCCCGGAGGCGGCCTTCGACCGCGACCGGGCCGGCACGTTCCGCCGCATGCTGTACGGGATGTCCGGCGACGGCCCGTGCCCGCCGCTGATCGCGCCCGGCGGCGGCGGGATCCTCGACGTCCTCCCGGACCCCGAGAAGCTGCCCGGGTGGCTCACCGACGCCGACATCGCCGCCTACGTCGAGGAGTACGCCGGCAGCGGCTTCACCGGACCGGTCAACTGGTACCGCAACCTCGACCGCAACTGGGAGCTGACCGCCGCCTGGCACCGCGCCCCGATCGGCCCGCCCGCGCTGTACATCGCCGGTGACCGCGACATCGTCGCGGTCGGCGCGCGCGGCGCGATCGACTCCATGACCGACTTCGTGCCGAACCTCCGCGACACCGTCTGGCTGTCCGGTTGCGGCCACTGGACGCAGCAGGAACGCCCGGCCGAGGTCAACGAGGCCGTGATCGGGTTCCTCCGCGGCCTGTGAGCCCGCCCGGCCGCGGCCCGGGAATGTCGGAGGCGGGACGTACGGTCGTCGGGTGAACCGCACCGACCGCTTGTACGCCCTGGTGGAGGAACTGCGCGCCCGCGTGCCGCGCCGGGTCAGCGCGCGCGAGCTGGCCGCGCGGTACGAGGTGAGCGTCCGGACGATCGAACGCGACATCGGCGCCCTCCAGCAGGCGGGAGTGCCGATCTTCGCGGACGTGGGCCGGGGCGGCGGCTACACCCTCGACAAGAGCCGCACGCTGCCGCCGCTGAACTTCACCCCCGCCGAGGCCGTCGCGGTCGCCATCACCCTGGCCGGGGCGGGCGGCTCGCCGTTCTCCCGGTCCGCCCGCACCGCCCTCCACAAGATCGTCGCGGCGATGTCGGGGGCCGACAGCGCCTCGGCCCGCGAACTGGCCGAACGCGTCCGCATCCTGACGCCGCCGGACGCGGACGAGCCCGCCTCGGTGCCCGCCGTCCTGGAGGAGGCGGTGTCCGCGCGCCGCGTCGTCCGGCTCGGCTACGTCGACGCGGTCGGCAGCGAGACCGAACGCGACGTCGAACCGGTCGCGTTCACCGCCGTCTCGCTGCGCTGGTACCTGATCGGCTGGTGCCGCCTGCGCGGCGAGGCCCGCGTCTTCCGCATCGACCGGGTCCGCCGCGCCGCGCTGCTGGACGAGGCCGCCCCGGAACGCAGCTTCGACGACCTGACGACCACCGCCCCGTCCGACTACGTCGTCCGCCCGCTCGAATTCGTCTGAGAAACCAGATCCCTCCGAGAAACCCCGTAAATCCCGACACAGGGTTGTCGCGTGCCCCTCCCATGCTGGTGCCGTCCCATTTGAGAAGGCAGAGGAGAGGGCCATGACAGTCCCCGCGTTCAACACCGTCGCGTGGTTCCAGGTCGGTACCGACGCACCGGAGGAGGCCCGCCGCTTCTACGGCGACATGTTCGGCTGGAAGTTCGCGATCGACCCCGACGGCGACGGCTACGACCTGGTCAGCTACCCCGGGTCCGACGTCCCGGGCGGCGGCATCTCCTACGAGCCCGACGCGTCCCGCAACCACGCGATGTTCCTGGTGCTGGTCGAGGACGTCGACGCGGCCTGCGCCGAGACGGAGAAGCACGGCGGCAAGGTCGCGATGCCCACCGTGACCACGGGCAACGGCCTTGCGTTCGCCTACCTGGAGGACCCGGCCGGCAACCGCTTCGGCGTCTTCAAGCCGCCCGCGCCCTGACCCGGGCACGCGAAGGGGCCCCGAGCGCTCGCTCGGGGCCCCTTCGCCATGCCGGGAACCGGTGATTGCGGCCTACACCTCCGCAATCACCTCAGCTTTCGCCGCCGGTGTTGCTCTCCGCGCTGCCGACGCCGTTGGCGAAGACGTCGCTGACCTCGGCGTCCAGCCGGTAGCGCTGGATCGCCTGCTGCAGCGTCTCCGGCTTGATCTCGCCGTGCCGGGCGAGCCGGGTCAGCACCGCGAGGACGAGCGACGCGGCGTCCACGTGGAAGAACCGGCGGGCGGCGGCGCGGGTGTCGGAGAACCCGAAGCCGTCGGTGCCGAGGGAGCTGAAGTCCGCGTGCACCCACGGGGCGATCTGGTCGGGTACGGCGCGGGTGAAGTCCGATACCGCGACGATCGGCCCGGCGACGTTGTCGAGCCTCCGGGTGACGTACGGGACGCGCTGCTCGGCGTCGGGGTTCAGCAGGTTCCACTCGTCGCACGCGCGGGCCTCGCGGGCCAGCTCGTTCCACGAGGTCGCCGACCACACGTCGGCGGCGACGCCCCAGTCCTCGGCGAGCAGCCGCTGCGCCTCCAGCGCCCACCGGCCGCCGACACCGGACGCCAGGATCTGTGCCCGCGGCGCCCCGCCGTTCCCGGACGTGACGTCCGGTGCGGTCTTGAACCGGTACAGGCCCTTGAGGAGGCCGTCGACGTCAACGTCGTCGGGCTCGACGGGCTGCTGGTACGGCTCGTTGTAGACGGTCAGGTAGTAGAAGACGTCCTCGCCGGACGGATGCTCGTCGGACGAGCCGTACATGCGGCTCAGCGCGTCCTGGACGATGTGGGCCAGCTCGAACGCCCACGTCGGGTCGTAGTGGACGCACGCGGGGTTCGACGCCGCGAGCAGCGGGGAGTGGCCGTCGGCGTGCTGGAGGCCCTCACCGGTGAGGGTGGTGCGGCCGGCGGTGGCGCCGAGGAGGAACCCGCGGCCCATCTGGTCGCCGAGCGCCCACATCTGGTCGCCGGTCCGCTGGAACCCGAACATCGAGTAGAAGATGTACACCGGGATCATGTGCTCGCCGTGCGTGGCGTACGTGGTGCCCGCGGCGATCGCGGACGCCATCGACCCGGCCTCGCTGATGCCCTCGTGCAGCATCTGTCCGCTCTCGGACTCCTTGTACGACAGCAGGAGCTTGCGGTCCACCGCGTCGTAGGTCTGCCCGTGCGGAGAGTAGATCTTGGACGTGGGGAACAGCGAGTCCATGCCGAACGTGCGGTACTCGTCCGGGGCGATCGGCACGAACCGGGCGCCGATGTTCTCGTCCTTGATCAGGTCCTTGAGCAGCCGGACGAACGCCATCGTCGTCGCGACGTTCTGCTTGCCGGAGCCCTTCTTCAGCTCGCTGTAGACGGGGTCGCCGGGCAGCTTGAGCGGCTTGGCCCGCACGACCCGTTTCGGCAGGAACCCGCCGAGGGCGGCGCGGCGCTCGCGCATGTATTGGATCTCGTCGGAGTCCTCGCCCGGGTGGTAGTAGGGCGGGAGCGGCGCCTCGAGCGCCGAGTCCGGGATGTCCAGGTAGAGGCGGTCCCGGAACTCCTTCAGCTCCGCCTTGGTGAGCTTCTTCATCTGGTGGGTGGCGTTGCGGGCCTCGAAGTCGGAGCCGAGCGTCCAGCCCTTGATGGTGTGCGCGAGGATCACGGTCGGCTGCCCGACGTGCTCGCGGGCCGCCTTGAACGCCGCGTACACCTTGCGGTAGTCGTGCCCGCCGCGCGACAGCTTGCGCAGCTCGTCGTCCGACAGGTGCTGGACGATCCTGCGCAGCCGCGGGTCGGCGCCGAAGAACTTCTCCCGGATGTACTCGCCGGACTCGACGGTGAACGTCTGGAACTGCCCGTCGGGGGTGGTGTTCATCTGGTTGACCAGCACGCCGTCGACGTCCTGCGCGAGCAGCGGGTCCCAGTCGCGGCCCCAGATGACCTTGATGACGTTCCAGCCGGCGCCGCGGAAGAACGACTCCAGCTCCTGGATGATCTTGCCGTTGCCGCGGACGGGGCCGTCGAGCTGCTGGAGGTTGCAGTTGACGACGAAGGTCAGGTTGTCGAGTTCCTCGCGGGCGGCCAGGCCGATCGCGCCGAGCGACTCGGGCTCGGCCATCTCGCCGTCGCCGAGGAACGCCCACACGTGCGAGCGGGACGTGTCCTTGATCTTCCGGTTGTACAGGTAGCGGTTGAACCGCGCCTGGTACACCGAGTTGATCCCGGTCAGGCCCATGGACACGGTGGGGAACTCCCAGAAGTCCGGCATGAGCCGCGGGTGCGGGTAGGACGAGAGGCCGCCGCCCGGGTGCGAGTGCTCCTGGCGGAACCCGTCGAGCTTGTCCTCGGGCAGCCGCCCCTCCAGGTAGGCGCGGGCGTAGATGCCCGGCGACGCGTGCCCCTGGATGAAGACCTGGTCGCCCGACTCGCCGTGGTCCTTGCCGCGGAAGAAGTGGTTGAAGCCGATCTCGTACAGCGAGGCGGCGGAGGCGTAGGTGGCGATGTGGCCGCCGACGCCGATCTCGGGCCGGTTCGCACGCGACACCATGATCGCGGCGTTCCAGCGGATGTAGGCGCGGATGCGCCGTTCCACGTGCTCGTCGCCGGGGAACCAGGGCTCCGACTCCGGCGGGATCGTGTTGATGAAGTCGGTGCTGCGCAGGCCGGGCACCCCGACCTGAAGCTCCCGGGCCCTTTCCAGGAGCCGGAGCATCACATACCGTGCCCTGCCGCGGCCCGCGGTCTTGATGACCGTGTCCAGCGACTCCAGCCACTCCCGGGTCTCGTCCGGGTTGATGTCGGGCAGCTGGCTCGGCAGGCCGTCGCTGATGATCGAAAAGCGTTGACGTCCGGAAGCCACGGGGTCCCCTCTGTCCTTACGTCTTTGCGGGTGAGACCGGGGGGCCGCCCGCGGGTGGCCACCGGTCCCCGGCAGACTGTTCGTCGCTCGTCTCGAGATCCATCGTCGTCGTTTATGACGCCTAACGCATCTCTACCAACCGGTAACCATTCTCCCCGGTCAACCGGGGTACGCACCCTGGAGAGAGCCATTTTCCCGACGAGATCGGAGGAGCCATGCACGGGCGGATCGGAGACCGGCTGCTTGTCCACGGCAACATCGTGGGGCAGGCCGACCGGCAGGGCGAGATCATCGAGGTACGGGGCGAGGACGGCGGCCCGCCGTTCCTGGTCCGGTTCGACGACGGCCACGAGACCCTGGTCTACCCGGGGCCGGACGCGGTCATCGAGCCCAAGGAGCAGATATCCCGTTGACGCGCGGATCGATGCGGTCCCGGAGGCGTCCGGGGCCGCAGACCGGGTACATCCGGGATCATGGAGAGCACCGTGGTCCGGGTGGCGACCGGTGCGCGCGAGACCGTGCACGACATCACCGCCGAGTGCGAGCGGTTCGCCGCGTCGGCGGGCGGCGACGGGCTGCTGCACGTCTTCGTCCCGCACGCCACCGCCGGCGTGGCGATCATCGAGCTGGGGGCCGGGAGCGACGACGACCTCCTGGCGGCCCTCGGCGACCTGCTTCCCGCGGACGACCGCTGGCGGCACGCGCACGGGTCACCGGGCCACGGGCGCTCGCACGTGATGCCCGCGCTCGTCCCGCCGTTCGCGACGCTTCCCGTCGTCGGCGGGAGACTGGCGCTCGGGACGTGGCAGTCGGTGGCCCTGGTCGACCTCAACGTGGACAACCCGGACCGCCAGATCCGGTTGTCCTTCCTCACGGGATGAGCGAAGCGGGCCGGGGAGTACGGGGGCGTCCCCGCACAGGGGTGCGGGGATGACGGCCGCCTGTCACGCTCCGTGGAGGCCCTGTTACGCCGATCTACGTAATCGGACCAATGAGGCCACCAAAAGCCGGGAAGACACTTGCGCTAGGGGCCCTCACTTGTGTGGACTGTCCCGCAAACACCGCACAGGTGCGGGCGGGCCACCCGTCCAGGGGGCCGAGAAGACATGAGCACGGCACCGTGCGGACTGACGACAATGGGAGGACTTTCGTGAGCGCGACCGCGGGTCAGGCGCAGTCTGAGCGCAGCCTGGCCGAACGGCTCGGCCTGAAGGCGGGCCAGGTGGTGCAGGAGATCGGCTATGACGACGACGTCGACGAGGAGCTTCGCGAGTCCGTCGAGGCCGTCACGGGGAACGAGCTGGTCGACGAGGACTACGAGGACGTGGTCGACATCGTGCTGCTGTGGTGGCGCGAGGAGGACGGCGACCTGTTCGAGGGCCTGACCGACGCGATGATCCCGCTCACCGGCGGCGGCAACATCTGGCTGCTGACGCCCAAGGCGGGCAGGGACGGGCACGTGGAGCCGAGCGACATCGGCGAGGCCGCGCAGACGGCCGGGCTCTCGCAGACCAGCAGCGTCAGCGCCGCCAAGGAGTGGTCGGGAACGCGGCTGGTCGCGCCCAAGGTCCACAAGTAGCCCCGGTACCGGTCCGCGGGCCATGCGGGGTGACAGACTGGTCCCGTCCCTCACGCCCGTGGGGGACGGGGCATGACCCGCCACGGGCGGGGACGAATCGCGGGAGTGACTTTGGCGGTTGAGGTAGGCGACGGCGCACCGGACTTCGAGCTGAAGGACCAGCACGGTACACCGGTGAAGCTGTCGGACTTCCGTGGTGAGAAGAACGTCGTCCTGGTGTTCTATCCCTTGGCGTTCAGCGGCGTCTGCACCGGCGAGCTGTGCCAGATCCGGGACGAGCTGCCCACTCTGGGCGGCGACGACGTGCAGGTGCTCGCGGTCTCGGTCGACTCCATGTTCGCGCTGCGCGCCTGGGCCGACCAGGAGAAGTACCGGTTCCCGCTGCTGTCGGACTTCTGGCCGCACGGCGGGACGGCACAGCGTTACGGCGTGTTCGACGAGGGTAAGGGGCTCGCCGTGCGCGGAACCTTCATCATCGACACCGAGGGCGTGGTCCGCTGGAAGGTCGTGAACGCGATCCCGGACGCACGCGACATCGACGAGTACCGCAAGGCGCTCGCCGGGCTCTGAGTGAACCGGACCGGGCTCCGGCCAGGTGGCCGGAACCGGTCCCCGCACCTCTGGAGGTGTGATGCCCTGCTACCGATGCGGGGCGCGGCAGACCGACCCCGTGCGGGGCGCGAGCCCGTGGAAGCGCGGGGTCCGGGCGGACCGCCAGGTGCTGATCTGCCCCGGCTGCCAGACCGCCCGCGACTGGGCGGACGATCTCGACCGCTGCTCGGGCTGCGGATCGGCCGTGCTGGTGTGCCGCCTCGGCGAGGTCGAGTGCCGCGACTGCGGCCACACCCGCGACGCCGTTCCGGCCGACCTGGTGCATTCGGGCGCTCCGCCGGGCGGTTCCGCCGACGGCGACCTGTCGGCGGAAGTGGCCGCGGCGCTGACCCGCGTCCTGAAGAAGGGGCCGGCCCTCTGAGGGGCCTCGCCGTGATCCATGGCGGCGACCGTCCGGTCTCGTTCCGCTCCAGCTGACCGGATACGCCGCTACTTGACGTGGGTTTTTTCCTGCTGCCACTCTTCGCGGGTGCCGTTTGTTCTGATGCGCCTGGTCGACCGGATCGCCGGGCGTTCGATGCGGATGCCCGCACTCGTGCTCCTCGCCGCCTTCCTGACCGGCTGGCTGCTGATCGCGGTGTTCGAGGAGCCCGGCGCCGACATCAAGAAGCCGCACGAGTACATCTGGTACTTCATCGTCAGCGGCACCACCACCGGTTACGGCGATCTGGCGCCGGCGACGATCGGCGGGCGGATCGGCGGCATGATCGCCATCGCGTCCGGGCTCACCGCGGGCCTGATGCTGTTCGCCGAGGTGACGCTGTGGATGGCCAAGGGGAGGACCATGAAGGCCAACGGCCGGGCGCGGCTGAGCCACCGGCGCCACGTCGTGATCGTCGGCTACGAGCGGGACGGCCTGCGCGCCATCATCGGCGAGCTGCGCGCCGACCCCGATTTCGCCAAGACGCCCGTGGTCACGATCTTCTGGCCGGAGGAGCTGACGGGTGAGAACCCCGATCCCGACCTCTACGACGTGGTCGCGTTCGACGAGACCGCCTACGAACGCGCATGCCTGGAGCAAGCCCGCGCCGCCGTCGTAGTCGGGCGCACCGACGACGAGACCGTCCGGGTGATGCTCGGCGTGGCGGCCTATCTGCGGCGGCACGGCGAACCGCCCGTCCACCTGCTGGCCGGCCTGCACGACGGCCACCGCCGCGTGGAGATCATGGAGGCGCTGACCCTGATCACCCCGGACATCGAGACGGTCGACATCGATGACCCGGCCGTGGTCGCGGTCTCGGTCCGCAACCCCGGTGTGGCCGCGATCTACCACAATCTGGCCAGCACGCTCGACACCGACGGCACTCTGTACCGGGTGGACGTCCCGGAAGACGTCGGCGAGCGGTCCCGCGTCGACGTCGCGATCTTCCTTCTGCGCCGGGGCAGCACACTCCTGGCGGTCGGCGAGTCGCACCGTCCCAACGCGAACTTCCGCCTCACCTCCACCCCGGACGAGAGGATCCGGGGCGGCCAGTCCCTCGCCGTGGTGGCGCCGGCCCGCCCGGAGATCCCGTGGCAGGAGCTCTGAGCAGAGGCCGGGAGGGCGCCCCTCGCGCCCGCTGGGGGCGCCCTCCCGGCAGCCGCCGGCGCGCGGCCCGGGGCTACAGGTCCAAGAGCCCCGGGGCCTCCCCGCGCGCCCGCGGAGTTTCTAGGCGGCCTGCCGGTGGTCGGCGTCCAGCAGGTGGTAGAGCAGGAGCAGCTGGGTGATGGCGAGGGGGTCGCTGGTGCCGGCGTCGCCGAGGTGGCCGAGGACGCCGGGGTCGGGCAGGGCCGTGCCGGCGCGGGGGCCGAGGCGTTCCAGGATGGCCTTCTTGACGACCTGTGATTCCCCGGGGGAGACGTATCCGTGGACGTGCAGGGCGTCGACGGGGCGTCCGTCGGTGTCGCGGTGCAGGCGCAGGTGCATGGCCGTCTCGGTGTCGCCGGAGCCGCTGTCGAGGACGTCCGCCAGTTCGGGGTGGTCGATCGTGGGGCGGAGGAGCAGTTCGGCGGACAGCGGGGTGCCGGGCGGGTCGAGCCGTCCGGCGACGGGGGCGAAGCGGACGACGATGTCGGCGTGCTTGCGCTGGGGGCGGATGTAGGCGGCGCTCTCGGGTTCGCGGCGGTCGAGTTCCGCCATGACCTGCTCGGGGGTGTAGCCGCGTTTGTCGCAGTCGCGGCGCACCTTCCAGGAGTGCCGCAGCGGCTCGGGCGGGTCGAGGTAGACGGTGATGTCGAAGCAGGCGCGTGCCAGCCGGGTGTGGAGGGGGAGCAGGCCCTCGACGATCACGAAGTCGCGGGGTTCGACCAGTTCGGGGCGGACGAGCTCGCCTGTGGCGTGGTCGTAGACGGGTTTGAGGATCGGTTCGCCCATCGACAGGAGTTGCAGGTGCTGCTCCATGATGTCGATGTGGTTGCAGTCGGGGTGCAGCGCCGTGAACGGCTTGCCGGCCCGTTCGGCGCGGTCGTAGCGGTGGTAGTCGTCCACGCAGACCGCCGTCATCCGGTCGGCCCCAAGACACCGCACAAGCCCCCTGGTCAGTGTGGTCTTGCCCGCCGCGCTGTCCCCGGCGATGGCGAGCATGACGGGGCGGCGGCCCGACCCGCGCGCCCGGAGCATATGCACGATCCGATGGGGCACCTTCTGCTCCTCCGTCCTGCGGAATTCAGTTTTCGTCTAGGAGAGTACGGCGGTGCGGCGGGCGGTTCGTCCCCCAATCAGGGGAGAGCGGGGGTGAAACCGCGGAGGCTCCCTCCGCCCCTGAGCTACTGGTGAGTAGCTTCTGGTTGTTATCGTGCCGGAATGGGTGTCCCCGTACGTGTCGTCCTGGTCGACGACCACGAAATGATCCTCGCCGGACTTCAGGCGATGCTGGCCGGGTTCTCCGGGCGTGTGCGCGTCGTGGGGCAGGCGGGGACGGGAGACGAGGCGGCCCGGCTGGTCACCACGCTCCGCCCCGACGTCGTCCTGCTCGACGTGCGGCTCGGCCCGGAGAGCGGCCTCGACCTGTGCCGCCTCCTCACCGGGCGGGTCCCGGAGGCGCGCGTGGTGTTCCTGTCGGTGTACGACGACGAGCAGTACGTCTTCGAGGCGCTGCGGGCCGGGGCGGGCGGGTACCTGCTCAAGCGGGTGGACGGCCCCGAACTCGTCCGCCGCCTGGAGGAGGTCGCGCAGGGGGAGACGGTCGTGGACCCGACGCTCGCCGGGCGGATGGCGGTCACCGCGGCCCGGCTGACCCGCGGAGAGTTCTGGCCGGGCGCCAACCGCGGTCTCACGCAGCGCGAGAGCGAGGTGCTGTCGCTGCTGGTGAGCGGCCTGTCCAACAAGGCGATCGCGGCGCGGCTCGTGCTGAGCGAGGAGACGGTCAAGAGCCACCTCCGCGCGCTCTACCGCAAGCTGGAGGTGACCGACCGGTCCGCCGCGATAGCGGTCGCTCTGCGCGAGGGACTGTTCCGGTGACGGCTCCGCTGGAGCTCCTCGCCGGACGCGGGAACGACCTGCTCGTCCGCATCGTGGCCGTGGCCTGCTCCGACCGCGAGCTGCCCCGGATGGCCGAGGAGCTGGCCGGGCTCGTCGTCCGGTCGGCGCGGGCGCTGACGTTCTGCGACGTGTACGTCCTGGCCGAGGACGAGCGCGTCCTGGAATGGTCGGGGCCGCCGGTCCCGCTGGGGGAGGGAGACGTCGGACGCGCCGCCGCGCACGGCCGGGCACGCCCGCACCGGGACGGAAGGGGCGCCGCGGTCCCCGTGCACAGCGAGGGAACCGTGATCGCGGTCGTGGACGTCCGGTCCGCAGGCCCGGCCCCGGCCGAGGATCTGGTCCTCGTCACCGCGCTCGCCGGGCTGTTCGCGCCGGTGCTGTCCTCGTGCCGCCGGCTGCGCACCGCGCGCGAGCGCGAGCACGCCGCCGAGCGGTTCGCCGAACGGGCGGTGGAGGCGCAGGAGGCCGAGCGGTCACGGCTCAGCCGGGAGATCCACGACGGCATCGCGCAGCGCCTCGCCAGCCTCGGCTTCCACCTGTCGGCGGCCGAGCGGGCCCTGCCCGAGCACCATCCCGAGGGGCTGGCGCAGATCATGATGGCACGGCGGCTGTGCGAGCTGGCGGCAGCCGAGACTCGCGCCGCGATCGGCGGGCTGCGGCCGCCCGTCCTGGACGATCTGGGTCTGTCGGCGGCCCTGGCCACCCTCGCCCGTGAGGCCGGGGACGGTCCCGGCCCGTCCGGCCCGCTCGACGTGACGGTGACCGTCGAGGGCGAGCTGGAGGACGCGCTGCCCGACCATGTGCAGACCGCGCTGTACCGGATCGCGCAGGAGGCGGTCGGCAACTGCCTGCGGCACGCGTCCGCGACGTGCGTCGACCTGCTGCTGGAGCACTCCCATGATCGCGTCCGGCTGAAGGTCACCGACGACGGGACCGGGTTCGCGGTCAGGGACGTGGTCGCGCAGGGGGGCCGCGGCCGCCGTCCCGACTCCTACGGGCTGCGCGGCATGCGGGAACGCGCCGAGCTGCTCGGGGGGCGGGTGTCCGTGACGAGCAGGCCGGGGGCCGGGACGACCGTGGAGGCCGTCATCCCCATCCCGGGCCGCCGCCGGGGCGCGGTCAGCCCGTCCTGAGGACCCGGAAGACGATCCCCGCCCCGTTCAGCCGGTCGATCAGGGCGTCGCCCATCGCGGTCGCGGTCGTGACCTGCCCGGCGGTCTCCGGCAGGTCGTCGTGGGCCAGGCACAGCGCCGACTCGGCGAGCATCTTGGCGGTCTCGCCGTAGCCGGGGTCGCCGCCCGCGACCTCGGTGACGACGCGCTCGCCGCCGCCCTCGCCGACGAACTTCACGCTGAACCAGTGCCCGGCGCGCTGCTCCTCCGACGGGCCTTCGCCCGGCGTGCGGAGCCGCAGCAGCAGGTTGCGTGTCGGCGGGAGCGCGGACAGGGCGAGCAGGGCGCCGGAGCCCGCCGCCATCCCGGCGGCGGTGTGCAGCCGCTTGACGGCGATGTAGTGGCCGTAGGAGAAGTCCGGGCCGTAGCGGTCGAGCGCCGCCGCCGAACGGACGACGATCTGCGGGTCGATGGTGGGCAGCGGCAGGGTCCAGCCGTCCCCGACACGGGCCTTCGGCGTGGCGCGGCGCGAAACGCGCACCGTGCGGCCGGCGGGCCGGTCCTCCACGCGGCGCCGCTCACGCTCGGCGCGCATCATGCCGGCGGGGTCGCCGAAGATGCCGATCGCCGAGTGCAGGGTGCCGCCGGACGCGTCCCCGCGGATGCGCAGGAATCCCTCGACGTGGATCGGGACGCCCTCCGGAAGCTGCTTCACCGTGAAGTAGGCGCCGAGGTCGTGGGGGATCGAGTCGAACCCGCAGGCGTGCACGATCCGGGCTCCGCTGCGCATGGCCGCGTCGTGGTACTTCACGTACATCCGGTCGACGAAGGTTGGTTCGCCGGTGAGGTCGACGTAATCGGTCCCGGCGCGCGCGCACGCCGCGACCAGCGGCTCGCCGTACTTGACGTAGGGGCCGACCGTGGTGATGACGACCCGTGCTGAATTCGCGATGTCCTCGATCGAGGCGGTGTCGTTGGTGTCCGCGTGCAGCAGCGGCAGATCGGCGCACGCCGGGTTCAGCTTCGCCAGGCGGTCACGGACGGCCGTCAGCTTGCCCCGGTTGCGTCCGGCGAGGGCCCAGCGCGTGCCGGGCTCGGCGTGCTCGGCCAGATACTCGGCGGTCAGGGCGCCGGTGAAGCCGGTGGCGCCGAACAGGACGACGTCGTAGTGGCGGTCGGCGGTCATCGAAGCCCCTTTCACGGATCCGAACCTGATTCTGTCGCGTCTGCGGCCGATCATGCACGCTGGTACGGCAATGTGAGCGACCGCACTCCTCTAGTGTTGCTGGGATGAGGACGAGGAGGACGCGGTCGTGACCGGGCTCGCCGTGGCGATGGACGTCGTCGCCCTGGGCTTCTTCGTCCACTTCCTGGTTCTGGTCACCCGCAGGAAGACCGTGCCGGCCGACGAAGGCGGACGGACCGTCGCGATGATCCTGATCGCCGTCAGCCTCGGCCTGCTGTCGGTGTCGCTGTGGAGCCTGCCCTAGCGTCCGCGGCGCTCCAGCCCGGGGCGTCCAGCAGATGCCGGACGAACAGCAGCGTCGTCGCGGTCGGCGCCGTCCCGGCGACCGCGTGCCACGGCCGGTCGAGCGGCATCCCCGGCGCGTCGACGACGACGAGGCGGCCCGCGTCCAGCTCCGCCCCGACCGCGTCCCGCGACACCAGCGCGACCCCCAGCCCCGCCGCCGCGCCCGCGATCACCGCGCCGTTCGAACCGAGGACGAGGCGGGGCGGCGACACGTCCCGCTCCGCCAGGTAGGCGTCCGCGCTCGCCCGCGTCCCCGAGCCGGGCTCGCGCATCACCCACGGCGTGCCGGCCAGCGCGAACCCGTCCGCCAGGCCCGGCGCGCCCACGACGACCAGCTCGTTCGGACGCCGCGCCAGCACGGTCGCGGCGGCCTCGCCCGGCGGACGGCCCGCCAGCACCAGATCGGCCTCGTGCGCGGCGAGGCTGCTCCACACCTGGCGCCTCGGCCCCACCTCCAGCGTCAGCTCCACGTCGGGCCAGCGCGCCCGGAACGAGGCGAGCAGCTCCGGGAGGATCTGGTCGGCGGCCGTCGTCACCGCCGCCAGCCGCAGCGGGCCGCGCCCCGGATCGGCCGCGCCGCGCGCCGCCGCCCGCCCCTCCTCCATCAGCCCGAGCACCTGCCGCGCGTACCCGGCGTAGACGGTCCCGGCGGCGGTCAGCGCGAGCCCGCGCCCCTCCCTCCGGACGAGCGGCACGCCGAGGTCCCGGGTCAGCGCCGCGACCGCCGCCGACACCGCCGACTCCGTCACGTACAGCCGCCGCGCCGCCGCCCGCACCGACCCGGTGTCGGCGAGGGCGACGAACGTCCGCAGCCGCGCCTCCGTCACCTCCGGCCTCCCTGCTCAAGCGAATGGTTGATGGTCACCGTAGAACACTTGATGGACATCGCAACTGTCGGGGGGCGAAGCTCGACCCGTTCACGGTTCCACGTGGCCGGGACGCGGCGCCTCACCCGATCCCCTGGGACATGCCGTCCTTCACCGGGGGGAGTCGCCGCGTCCCGCATCCAGGCTTCAGGCTGAAGGAGAGCGGCGATGAGCTCGGGCAGATGGTCGGCGGGCGTGATCCCCTACGCGGAGATGGGCTACTGGCGTCCGGACTACCAGCCGAAGGACAGCGACATCCTCGCCGCCTTCCGGATCACGCCGCAGCAGGGCGTGCCGCCGGAGGAGGCCGGCGCGGCCGTCGCGGGCGAGTCGTCCACCGCCACCTGGACGGTGGTGTGGACCGACAGGCTCACGTCCTACGAGAACTACCAGGGCAAGTGCTACAAGGTGGAGCCCGTCCCCGGCCAGGAGGGGCAGTTCATCGCCTACATCGCCTACGACCTCGACCTGTTCGAGGAAGGGTCGATCGCGAACCTGACGTCGTCCATCATCGGGAACGTCTTCGGGTTCAAGGCGCTGAAGGCCCTGCGCCTTGAGGACATGCGCATCCCCACCCACTACGTGAAGACGTTCCAGGGGCCCGCGCACGGCATCGTCATGGAACGCGAGTACCTCGGCAAGTTCGGCCGTCCGCTGCTGGGCGCGACCGTCAAACCCAAGCTCGGGCTGTCGGCGCGCAACTACGGCCGCGTCGTGTACGAGGCCTGCCGCGGCGGCCTGGACTTCACCAAGGACGACGAGAACATCAACTCCCAGCCGTTCATGCGCTGGCGCGACCGCTTCCTCTACTGCATGGAGGGCGTGAACCGGGCGCAGGCCGCCACCGGCGAAGTGAAGGGCCACTACCTCAACGTCACCGCCGGGACGATGGAGGACATGTACGAGCGCGCGGAGTTCGCCAAGGAACTCGGCAGCGTCATCGTGATGATCGACCTCACCATCGGGTACACGGCGATCCAGTCGATGGCCAAGTGGGCGCGCGCCAACGGCGTCCTGCTGCACCTGCACCGCGCCGGGCACTCCACGTACACGCGGCAGAAATCCCACGGCGTCAACTTCCGCGTCATCGCCAAATGGATGCGGCTGGCGGGCGTCGACCACATCCACGCGGGGACGGTCGTCGGGAAGCTGGAGGGCGACCCGAACAGCGTCCGCGGCTACTACGACACCCTGCGCCTGGACAAGGTCGCCGCCGACCCGCTGAAGGGCCTCTACTTCGACCAGGAATGGGCGTCGATGCCCGGCACGATGCCCGTCGCGTCCGGCGGCATCCACGCCGGGCAGATGCACCAGCTCCTGCACTACCTCGGCGAGGACTCCATCCTGCAGTTCGGCGGCGGGACGATCGGCCACCCGATGGGCATCGCCGCCGGCGCCACCGCCAACCGGGTGGCGCTCGAGGCCATGATCAAGGCGCGGAACGAGGGCCGCGACTACCTCGCCGAAGGCCCCGACATCCTGCGCGCCGCCGCCAAGAAGAGCCGCGAACTGGACATCGCCCTGTCCACCTGGGGCGACATCACCTTCACCTACGAATCCACCGACACCCCCGACGTCGTCGAAACACCTGTGAGCATCTGATGCGGATCACCCAGGGAACCTTCTCCCACCTCCCCGACCTGACCGACGAGGAGATCACCAAGCAGGTCGCCTACGCCCTCGGCCAGGGCTGGCCCTGCTCGGTCGAGTTCACCGACGACCCGCACCCGCGCAACTCCTACTGGGAGATGTGGGGCCTGCCGATGTTCGACCTCGCCGACCCGGCCGGCGTCCTCTACGAGATCAACGAATGCCGCAAGGCGTACCCGGACCACTACATCCGCCTGAACGCCTACGACGCCGCCTACGGGAGGCAGACGACGGCCCTGCAGTTCATCGTCCAGCGCCCCGCGGAGGAACCCGGCTTCCGGCTCGACCGCGAGGAGACGTCCGACCGGCGCATCCGCTACACCCTCCACCCCTATGCCCTCGACCGGCCCGAGGGCGACCGCTACGGGGCAGGACGTTGAGCGAACGCCCCGGATTCGGGATGCGCCAGAACGGCTCCCCGGCGGCCCCTTCCCTCTCTCCCCCCGCCGGGGAGCCGCTCCCTCCCGGTGCCCGCGTCGACCTCGCCAAGGAACGCGCCGACTCCCAGGCCGACAGCGTCCTGGACGCCCTCGACCTCGAACTCGTCGGCCTCGCCCCCGTCAAGACCCGCATCCGGGAGATCGCCGCGCTCCTCCTCGTCGACCGCGTCCGCGCCCGCTTCGGCATCGACTCCGGGCGTCCCAACCTGCACATGTGCTTCACCGGCAGCCCCGGGACGGGCAAGACGTCCGTCGCGCTGCGGCTCGCCGAACTCCTGCACCGCCTCGGCTACATCCGCCGCGGCCACCTCGTCTCCGTCACCCGCGACGACCTCGTCGGCCAGTACGTCGGCCACACCGCCCCCAAGACGAAGGAAGTCCTCAAAAGGGCCATGGGCGGCGTCCTGTTCATCGACGAGGCGTACTACCTGTACCGCGCCGAGAACGAACGCGACTACGGGCAGGAGGCCATCGAGATCCTCCTCCAGGTCATGGAGAACCAGCGGGACGACCTCGTCGTCGTGCTCGCCGGCTACAAGGACCGCATGGACTCCTTCTTCGCGTCCAACCCGGGCATGAGCTCCCGCATCGCCCACCACATCGACTTCCCCGACTACGACCCGGACGAACTGGAGGCCATCGGCCGCCTGATGATGGAACGCGAAGGCTACGGCCTGGCCCCCGAAACCGAGCCGGTCTTCCGCGACTACCTGTCCCGCCGCCGCGCCCAGCCCCGCTTCGCCAACGCGCGCTCCGTCCGCAACGCCATCGAACGCGCCCGCCTCCGCCACGCCAACCGCCTCCTCGCCCGGGGCGGCGACGTCGGCCGCGAAGATCTCACCACCCTTCACCCCGAAGATTTCCTGTCCAGCCGCGTCTTCAGGTGACCGGCGTCACGTCCGATCCGGGGATGAGCCTCCGCATGTCCTAATGTTGGGACCGACGACATGTAGAGGTGGGGGAGAAGTTGCTTAACCCTGAGGATCTGTACGAGCTTGACGCCGACCTGCCGGAAATGACGGGTCCGGTGCTGCTGCACAGCCTCGACGGCTTCGTGGACGCCGGATCCACCGGGCAGCTCGTCCGCGAGCACCTCCTGGAGGCCCTGGAGCACCGCGTCATCGCCCGTTTCGACGTCGACTCGCTGATCGACTACCGGGCGCGCCGCCCGCCGATGACGTTCGACCGCGACCACTGGGCCTCCTACGAGACGCCCGAACTCGTCGTCCGGATGCTCCGCGACGACGCCGGCAGCCCGTTCCTGATGCTGTCGGGGCCCGAACCCGACCGGCTCTGGGAGGGCTTCACCGCCGCCGTCCTGGACCTCGTCAAGCGCCTCGGCGTCGGGCTCGTCGTCGGCTTCCACGGCATCCCCATGGGCGTCCCGCACACCCGTCCCGTCGGCATCACCTCGCACGCCACCCGGCCCGAGCTGATCACCCGCAACTCGTGGTTCGACAAGGTCCAGGTCCCCGGCAGCGCCGCCGGGCTCCTCGAACTGCGGCTCGGTGAGGCGGGCCACGACGCCATCGGGTTCGCCGTGCACGTCCCGCACTACCTCGCCCAGTCCGCCTACCCTGCCGCCGCCGTCGCCGCGCTCGACGCCGTCGCCGACGCCACGGGGCTCGCGCTGCCCGTCGAACGGCTCCGCGAGGCCGCCGCCGCCACCGACGCCGACATCGCCGAGCAGGTCGACGGCAACGACGAGGTGGAGAAGGTCGTCCGGGCCCTGGAACAGCAGTACGACGCGTTCGCCGGGGCCGCCGAACGCGACGACCTCCTCCCCGAATCGGCGGACATGCCCACCGCCGACGAACTCGGCGCCCAGTTCGAACGCTTCCTCGCCGAGCAGGACGGGCCCGACTCGCCGTCCTAGACATATCCCGGCGGGCGCTGGGTACGCGAGGCCCCGAGAGGGGAGGCTCGCTCATGGCCCAGAAGGTGAACGAAGTGATGACGCCGGTGCCCGTGGCGGTGTCCCCGGACACCTCCCTGGCCGAGGTCGGGGACCTCATGCGGCAGCACGGCATCGGCGACGTCCTCGTCGTCCACGAGGGACGGCTCCGCGGCCTGGTCACCGACCGCGACATCGTCGTCCGCGCCGTCGCCGTCCACAAGGACATGTCCGGCACGACCGTCGCCGAGATCTGCAGCACCAACATGATCACAGTCGGGCCCGCGGAGGACGCCGACGCCGCCGTCCGCCTGATGCGGCAGCACGCCGTCCGCCGCATCCCCGTCGTGGACGGCGACCGCCCGATCGGCATGGTGTCCATCGGCGACCTCGCCGTCCAGCGCGACGAGCGCTCGGCCCTCGCCGACATCAGCGCCGAACCGCCGAACACGTGATCACACTGAAACTGGAGGACGCCGAGCTGCCCGGCGACCTCGCGATACCGGACGGCGCCACCGGCGTCGTCCTGATCACGCACGGCGGCGGCGGCCCCCGCAACCGCACCGTGGCCGACGGCCTCAACGCCGCCGGGCTCGGGACGCTCCTCATCGACCTGCTCACCGAACGCGAGGACCAGCTCGACCGCGTGACCGCCGCCCTCCGCTTCGACATCGAACTCCTGACGCTCCGCCTCATCGGCGCGATCGACCAGCTGACGGAGGGCCTCGAATCCGCCCCCCACACGGCCGGCCTCCCCATCGGCCTGTTCAGCGCCGGCACCAGCGCCGCCGCGGCCCTGGCCGCCGCCGCGGCCCGCCCCCGGATCGCCGCCGTCGTCTCCCGCGGAGGACGCCCCGACCTGGCGGGCCCGTCCCTCCCCCGCGTACGGGCCCCCGTCCTCCTCATCGTCGGCGGCCGCGCCCCCGAGGTCCGTCACCTCAACGAACAGGCGAAAAAGAGCCTCGACATCTCGGAAGTCCACGTCATCTCAGGCGCCACCCACCTCTTCGAGGAGCCCGGAGCCCTGGAAGAGGTCACCACCCAGGCAGCCGACTGGTTCAACCGGTACCTCTGACACCTCATCTGAGGAAGACGCCCCTCACATCCACGGCGCCGCCCCCCGGCCTCCTGACCGTTTCGCGGTAGCCCGGCCCGACCAGGTACGCTTTCCCGGCAACGAGCACGCGGGCGCGTAGCTCAGGGGTAGAGCACTCGCCTTACAAGCGAGGAGTCGGCGGTTCGAAACCGTCCGCGCCCACCCACGTCAAGGCCATGGTCCGCTCTCGCGGACCATGGCCTTTGATCTTGTGAGTGACTAACTGAGGGACTCCGGGTCCTGACCTCTTGCGTCGCCGGCCTAGCCGAAGATGCCGTGCATCGTGGTAGCGCCCTTCTCCATCACCGGCCGGATCTGCAGCCGGTAGACGGTCTCGGTGACCGTCGTGCTCCGGTGGCCGACCAGCCGTGAGATGTCCTCGATGGGGATGCCGTGATCGGACAGCACCGACACGAAGCTGTGCCTCATCTCCCGCAGCGCCCACTCGGCACCGACCAGCTCGGCCTTGTCGAGCACCTTTGCGGAAGTTGCGCCGCACGTTAGCGGCCGACAGAGGGAGGTTGTAATGCGTTCAGAAGATGAGGCCGGGCTCGGACGGGGTGTCAGGCCCGCCCGGAGGTTCGCCCGCCACGACGCCCCCCGCTTGTCACACCGTTGCCTAGCTCACGAGGTTGGAGGCGGGATCGGCGACGGCCTAGCTACCGTCCCCACGGGGCACACGTCGCCGATCCCGCGGCTTTACCAACCGGCCGGACGTCGAGACCGCGCCGACTCGATAGCGGTCAGCAGATCCTTGGGCGTGGACGCCTCCACGAGCCGCCACGATCCCCACCACATCAGCGCCCACCACCGGAAGGTGTGCGTACCGAACCACGCCATCACGCCAGGACACCGCCGCTCGATCTCCTTGCACAGCGCCGCAGCGTCGACCTCACGCCCGTTCACCACCGCACTCACGAGCCTGCACCGCGCCACAGATCAGACCGCAGGTAATCAACGATCCGCTCGGCCGCGCCCGCCACATCGGTGGCCGGGTGATTGTTGTCGACGCGCCACCAGGTGAAGTGGAATCCGTGGAGGACGACGTAGCCGGAAATCGGCCGGTCACCCTCCCGGTACACGCGGACGGTGAGCCCCGGAATCGCGTCCCGAAGCTGGACGTCTACCCCGAGCTTGGCCAGCGCGACATACAGCTCACCCCAGAAGCACAAGTTCCACGTCACGCGACTGCATCACGCCGCCTCGATTCCGGTACCGGCGCAACGCGGGCATACCTCCGGAACCCGCGCAGGCGCAGCGACCGCCGCCGCATCAGCAGGCACGATCACCAGCCGCCGCCGGGGAAGGACGAACTTGCGTTTCCGGCCGCCGCACGAAACGCAGGGTTCGACAGACGAGGGGTTCGCCGTGGTGTTCTGAAAGGTGGGGACTCCTTGACCGCTCTCGGAACGTCGCGCCACGACGTTAAGAGCGAATCAAGCCCACAACCCCGAACTCTCAGTTCGGGTCGACCAGATAGAACGTGGTCTGCCGCTCCAGCGACGGCGACGAGGTCACATCGATCCGATCGGCGATGCTCAGCCCCTCCGCCGATTCGCCCGCCTCCATCTCGACACTCATCGCATGGAGATGGACGTTCGTCGGCCCGAACACCGTCCACAACACGTTGCCCTCACCATTCGACTCGGCCGCCGGCAACGCATGTTCCCGCAGCCGATCCCGAGCCGCCCACGCGTCCCCCTGACGCACCGAAGCGACCGACGCCACAAGCCACAACGCCCCCGACATCGCCACCCAGTCGCCGCCGTCATCGAGATGCGGCCTGAGTTCCTCGATCGCATGGACAGCCGTTTCCTCGGCCGCCTCCGCCTCATTCTGCGCGATCAGGATGTGACCGAGGTTCCAGTGCGCCCCCGCGATCCGCAGCGGCCTAACCGGCAACCCCAAGCCCTCAGCCATCGCCAAACTAGAAACCTTCGACCTAGCCCGCTACCTAGACCTAGACATAGGCGCCTACGGCACCGACGACTCAGTACGCCCCAACCTAGTCCCCATAGCCCAACACCGAGCCGCAACCCGCACAGGCCACACCTACACCCGAGAAACCACCTACATAATCGGCGACACAGTAAGCGACGTAGAAGCCGCCCTGAAAGGTGGAGCACAAGCAATATCCATCGCTTCAGGCAAAACTACAGTCGCCGACCTGCATGGTGCAGGAGCCTCGATCGTATTCGCTCATCTAACTGAGGTCGACCTAAAAAAGGCAATTTGCGCGACTTGATAAGGTTAAGGTTCGGGGCGATAAGGCCCAGACGTTTCGCGGGTAGCCGAGGGTCGGTGGAATGGCCAAGATCGACCATGGGATGGGTCAGCTCACCGATCGCCCTCGACCGCAGGGAGCCGGCGATCGCGGGGTCTGCGGCCGGCCTCCCCTTGGCCCAGGCCCTGCACGATCATGATCCGCGGTCACGCGTCCGGGCCGTAGAGCGCGGCGATTCCCTCGGAGCCGGTCCATCGGCTGTAGGTGGGGGACTGCGGCCAGCCGTTGGGCGAGTCCTGCCACTCTTCCTGCCGCCCGTACGGCAGTAGGTCGATCAGCGGGAAGGTGTGGCTGAGCTGCTCGGTGCCCCGGCCGTTGGTGTGCCAGGTGCGGTAGACGGTGTCGCCGTCGCGTAGGAAGACGTTCACCGCGAAGCCGCCGCCGGGCGGTGCGCCCACGTCGGTGCCGAACGGGCTGTTCGCGGTGGAGTACCAGGTCATCTTGTTCCCGACCCGCCGTTTGTACGCGAGGGCCTCATCGATCGGGCCCTGGGTGACGATGACGAACCTGGCGTCGTAGGCCTCCAGGAACTCCAACCGTGTGTACTGCGACGTGAACCCCGTGCAGCCCGGGCACTGCCATTTCTCGCCGGGGAACCACATGTGGTTGTAGACGATCAGTTGGGACTTGCCGGCGAAGATGTCGGCCAGCCGCGTCGGTCCTTCCTCGCCCTCCAGGGTGTACTCGGGCATCTCGACCATCGGCATTCGGCGGCGCTGGGCGGCGATCGCGTCGAGTTCCCGGGTCGCGGCCTTCTCCCGGGCACGCAAGTCGGCGAGGTGGTGTTGCCAGGTCTCGGTGTCGACGACGGGCGGCAGTGCCTTGGCGGTCATGGGCTCCTCCGGAGTTCACGGATTGTGGTCTGAACGTGTAGACCATGCCCGTTCGCCAAACTCATCTGTCCACGTGACACCGGTCCCGGTGCTTGGCCGGATTCGGCCGTTCGTTGGAGGGCGCGCGCTCACGTCGTCCGGTGTTCATGCTGTGTTGGCCGGGTGGTGGTTGGGTGCCGCGCATGCGCGCTTGCCTGGCCGTCACCGTGCGGCAGCCCAAAGAGCAGATCACACACGCGGTGCTGGTGGCGGCCCGGCGTGCCATCGCCGAGGCGGTGCCCGCGCCCGCCGACGGCTGGCGTACCGCCGAGTGGATCTCGCCCGACCGGGGTACGGCGCTGCTGGCCTGGTCCAACGAGCCCTGCGAGGCGCCGTTCCCGGAGCCGATCCTCACCTCCGGTGACCGTGCCCTCAGCTACTGCGGCTATCTGGGCGACAAGGGTGACGCAGACCTGCTGCTCGGCGCCGACGCCCTCGGCGACGACCTGGACGACATCGGCGGCTGCTTCTCGGTGTTCCGCGCCGGGCCGGACGGCTTCGAGGCCGCCACGTCCATCACCCGTGCCTGCCCCGTCTACCACGCCGAGGGGGGCGGTCTGCGGTTCGCCGCGTCCCGGGCCCTGCTGGCGCATCTGGCGGCACGGGCTGCGGCGACCGGGCTGAGCCGCCCGGCGCCCGTCTACGACCTGATGGCGCTGCAGTCGATGGTGCGGCACGGGTTCTTCGTCTCCGACGAGACGCCGTTCGAGGGTGTGCAGGCGGTTCCGAATGCGGCCACGCTCGTCGCGCGGCGTGGCCGCGCCGTCGCCGTCGCCTCGCGGCCGCTGCCCGAACAGGGGACCGAGCCGCGCGGGCGCAAGGAGGCCCGCGAGCGGGTGGAGCCGCTGGCCGAGGCGCTGCTGGCGGCCGTTGAGCCGTTCAAACGGCACGCTCGGCCGATGCGGCTGGCCCTCTCCGGTGGACGCGACAGCCGCCTGATCGCCGCCGCGTGCCACGCCGCAGGGGTCCCGTTCTTCGGCGCCACCCACGGCCTCGCCGACAGTCCCGACGTGGTGCTGGCGCAGCGGGTGGCCGAGGCGCTGGGCGTGGAGTGCCAGGTCACGGTCGACAGGCAGAAGTCCGGTGCGGTCGTCGTCCGGCACCCGCTGCGGCGCGCCCACGCCCTGGTCCGCATGTGCGAGGGCATGAACTCCGCGTACGAGGGCGTCAACCGGTGGGCGGCCTATGACGCCGAGCCGCGCAGCTCCGGGTCCGGCGGGGAGCGGTTGCGCGGCGGTTTCCTGACCGATCAGCCCGACCTGACCCGTGACGGCGTCCACCGTCGGCTCAGGACCATCTTCCTGGCTCAGCGCGAGTTTCTCAGTGAGGACGCCAACGCCTACGCCGAGCGCTACTACGACCAGTGGGCCGCCCGATACGAGCGCGACGGCATCGATGTGCTCGACAAGCTGCACATGTTCTTTAAGACGGGCCGCTGGTTGGCGGGCTCGCACACCGCGACCCTCATGAACTGGGCCTACTACCATCCCTTTCTCGACAACCGGGTGGTGCGCGCGGCGCTGGCGCTGCCCGTGCGGTGGCGGCTGAGCGAGGAGCCGGTCGCGCTGGTCATGGGGACGTTCGCGCCCCAGTTGCGCGACGTGCCGTTCGACGGGAGGCGCTGGCGGTTCGAACGCGCCCGCTCGCTGCGCAACTGGCGGGGCCGGCGGCGCCGCGCCACCCCGCCGAGCACGGGCGCCGCCGGGTTCAACTGGCGCAAGTCGTACGGCCCGGAGCTGGCCGGGGTGTTCCGCGAGCACATCCTGGACGGGCCGCCCGAGCTGTTCTCCATCCTGGACCGCAGCGCGGTGGAGCGGCGGTTGGCCGAGGTGCCGCCGCGCCGCCCCGGGCAGAGCTGGAACCTGCTCACCCTGAGCGTCCTGCTGTCCGGCGCCTGGCGCGAGCCCGAACCGGTCGACCTGCCGGACGTCGAGGTGCCCATCCCCGCGTCGTGACGAGCCGGAGGCAACGGTCGGTCAGTGCGCTTTCCGGGAGGGGGCCGAAGGGGTTCTGCACCGTGCAGACGCGGTCAGAGGTCCGGGTGGTGGCAGGCGACCCAGTGGCCGGGGGCGAGCGGGCGCATGAGGGGTTCCTCGGACGCGCAGCGGGCGTCGGCGCGGGGGCAGCGGGTGCGGAAGCGGCAGCCGCTGGGGGGCGCCATGGGCGAGGGGGGTTCGCCGGTGCCGGTCTCCTCGTCCGGGGCGAGGCGGAGCGGGCCGCGGGGGACGGACGCCAGGAGCGCGCGGGTGTACGGGTGGGCGGGGCGGTCGACGAGGTCCGCGCCGGCCGCGAGTTCGCAAGTCTTGCCGAGGTACATGACCAGGACGCGGTCGCTGATGTTCTTGATGACCGCCAGGTCGTGTGCGATGAACACGAGGGTGAGCCCGTAGCGGGCCTTGAGGTCTTCGAGCAGGTTGAGGATCTGCGCCTGCACCGAGACGTCGAGGGCGGACACGGGCTCGTCGCAGATGATCACTTCGGGTTCGAGGGCCAGGGCGCGGGCGATGCTGATGCGCTGGCACTGGCCGCCGGAGAACTCGTGCGGGCGCCGCCCGGCGGTGGTGGCCGGGTCGAGGCCGACCGCTTCGAGGGCCTCGTCGATCCGGGACGCTGTGCCCCAGACGCGGGGGCCTTCGGCGACGATGTCGCGTACGCGGCGGCGGGGGTTGAGCGACGAGATCGGGTCCTGGAAGATCATCTGGAGCCGCTGCCGGGTCCGGCGGAGGGCCTCGCCGCGCAGGGCGGTCAGTTCCAGACCGGCCAGGCGCACCGATCCGGAGGCGGGACGGGGCAGTTGCATGATCGCCCGCGCGGCGGACGACTTGCCGCAGCCGGATTCGCCGACGATGCCGAGGGTCTCGCCCCTGGCCACGTCGAAGCTCACGCCCGACACGGCGCGCACGGTGCGGCGCCCGGCCGGGTACGTGACCGTGAGGTCCTGGACGCGGAGGATCTCGTCGTCGTCGCGCAGGTGCGCGGTTCCGCTACCCGCCATGCCGCACGCTCCTCTCCGCGGCGGCCGGCCGCGTCTCGGTTCCGTCCGCCGGGTACCAGCAGGCGTGGGACCGGTGGTCCCCGCCGGACATCAGCGGCGGTTCCTCTGTCGTGCACCGCTCCCGGGCGAACGGGCAGCGGGGGTGGAACCGGCAGCCGGCCGGCGGGGCGGCGAGGTCGGGCGGGCGGCCGTCGATGACCGTGAGCCTGGTGTGGCTCGGGGCGTTGAGGTCGGGGGCGGCGCGCAGGAGCGCCTCGGTGTAGCGCATGCGGGGGGCGGTGAACACGTCCTCGGCCGGGCCCTGTTCGACGATCTTGCCCGCGTACATGACGATCACCTCGTCCGCGTGTTCGGCGACCACGGTGAGGTCGTGGCTGACCAGCACCATCGCCATGTCGCGTTCGTCGCGCTGCCGGTGCAGGAGCCGCATGATCTGTTTCTGGACGGTGACGTCGAGCGCGGTGGTGGGCTCGTCGGCGAAGAGCACCTCGGGGTCGCACGACAGGGCCATCGCGATCGTGATCCGCTGGCGCATGCCGCCGGACAGCTGGTGCGGGTAGCCGCGCAGCACGCGGCGCGGCTCGGGGATGCCGACGGAGGCGAGCAGCCGTTCGGCGGTCTCGCGTGCCCGCCCGCGGCTCATTCCCAGGTGGACGCGGAGCGGTTCGGTCACCTGCGTGCCGATCGTGCGGACCGGATTGAGGGCGGTCATGGGGTCCTGGAAGACGGTGGCCATGCGTGTGCCGAGGACGTCGCGCATGCCGTCCGGTCCGGCGTCGGTGAGGTCCCGGTCGGCGAGGTGCACCCGTCCGGAGCGGGCGGCGGCGTCCGGGAGGAGCCCGAGGATGGAGCGGATGAGCACGGACTTCCCGCTGCCCGACTCGCCGACGATGGCGAGGGTGCGTCCGCGTTCGAGGGTGAACGACACCCCGTCGACGGCCCGGAGCGTCCCGCGGGGCGTGGGGAAGGCGGTGTGCAGGCCGGTCACTTCGAGCAGCGGCGGCGTGCCTTCCGGCCGGGGGGCGGGCGGAGTGGACGGCGCGGCCGCCCGGCGGCGGGCGCGTGCGGGTTCCAGGCCGCTCTCCCGGTAGCCGGTGAGTTCCTGGAGCCGGTCGCCGACGAGGTTGAACGCGAGGACGGTCAGGAACATCACGGCGGACGGCACGAGGACGATGTGCACGGCCGTGTCCAGCGTGCTGCGGCCCTCGTTGATCATGCCGCCCCAGGTGGGCGTCGGCGGGCGTACCGACAGGCCGAGGAACGCCAGGCTGCCCTCGGCGATCACGACGACGGCCATCACGGTGAACGCGTAGGAGAGGGCGGGCAGGACGACGTTCGGGGCGATCTCCCGCCACATCACGGTGGCGCCGCGGGCGCCCAGGGCACGCGCGGCTGTGACGAACTCGCGCCGGGCGAAGGAGAGCGTCACGCCGCGGATCAGCCGGACCCAGGCGGGCACCCCGAGCAGCCCGAGCACGATCAGGACGTTGCGGACGCTCGGGCCGGCGAAGGCCACCACCGCCAGCGCGAGGACCAGCGCGGGGAAGGCGAGCATGATGTCGTTGCCCGTCATGATGATCCGGTCGGCCAGGCCGCGGCGGTAGCCGGCGAGGAGGCCGAGCGGGCCGCCGATCAGCAGGCCGAGGACGACGGCGCCGACGCCGACGCCCAGCGACACGCGGGCGCCGTGGACGACGCGGCTGAGCATGTCGCGGCCGAGCCCGTCGGTGCCGAGCGGATGATCGAGGCCGGGCGCGGCCCGGGGGTCGCCGCTGAGCGTCGCGTCGTGGTCCGGCAGGGGCAGCAGGTCGGCGGTGAGGGCCGCGGCGACGACGAGGACGATCCACAGGGCGGCGAGCCGGAAGCCCCAGCCGAGCCGCTCGCGCCGTTTCGCCGGTGTGTCGTCCGGCTTCTTGCCCGGGACGGTTTCAGGACGCATGGCGGATCCTCGGGTCGAGAATTCCGTAGAGCAGGTCGATGCCGAAGTTGACCAGGACGTAGCCGACGGCGACGACGAGCACCCCGCCCTGGACGACCAGGTAGTCGCGGGACAGGATCGAGTCGACGATGAGCCGGCCGACGCCGGGCAGCCCGAACAGGGTCTCGATGATGACCGCGCCTCCGATCAGTGCTCCGAGGTTGAGCCCGACGACGGTGACCAGTGAGATCGCCGACGGGCGCAGGGCGTGCCGCCACAGGACGCGCCTGGGCGACAGGCCCCGGGCACGGGCGAGCGTGATGTAGTCCTCCCGCAGGGTCGCGATCAGGTCGGAGCGCAGGAGCCGGGCGTAGACGGCGAGTTGCGCGGCGGCGAGCGTCACCGCCGGGAGCAGCATCGACCGGAGGTTCCCGGCCGGGTCCACGGTGAAGGGCGTGTACCCGGTGGCCGGGAGCAGCGGCCACCGCACCGCGAAGACCATGATCAGGACGACGCCGGACACGAACACGGGGGTGGACAGCAGCCCGAAGCTCACGGTGGTGAGCGTCCGGTCGAGGAGGCCGCCGGCGCGGCGGGCGGCCGCCGCGCCGGCGGGCACCGCGAGGCCCAGCGAGATCACCTGGGAGAGGAGCAGGAGCTCCAGGGTGACCGGCAGCCGCTGGGCGAGGGATTCGCTCACGGGGGTGCTGGTGATGTAGGAGGTGCCGAGGTCACCGGTGACGACGCCGCCCAGCCAGCCGAGGTAGCGGCGCCAGAACGGTTCGTCCAGGCCGAGGTCCTGCCGTACCGCGGTCAGCGCGGCCCGGTCCCCGGAGTAGCCGAGGATCTGCGTGGCGGGGTCGCCGGGCAGCAGCGTGATCATCCAGAAGGCGAGCAGGGTCACGACGAGCAGGACGAGCAGCAGTTGCGCGCCCCGCCGCAGCGCGATCGCGGCCATCGGCGGTCACCTGCCGATCCAGATCTGGCCGAACCCGTGCGTCGGCGAGCCGATGAGCGGCTTGGCGGTCGACCCGTCGGGCAGCTTGTACTGCGCCAGGCCGTGCACGTTCGACTTGGTGACCACCGCGTTGGTCGAGAGGTGGTCGACCCAGATGAACGGCAGGACCGCCCGGAGGCGCTTCTGCACGGTCGCGTACGCCTTCTTCCGCGCCGCCTCGTCGGGGCCGGCGCGGCCGGCGTCCAGGGCGGCGCTCAGCTGCTCGTCCTTGATCCGGCTCATGTTGATGGAGATGGACCCGACCGGCTGGGCGAACCTGGAGTGCAGGTAGGAGTACGGGCCGTCGGGGTCGGGACGGTTGAACTGCTCCCAGACGATCGCGCTGTAGTTCCCCATGAGGGCGCGCTGGATGATGTCGGCCTGGTCGGCTTGGCGGACGGTGACGTCCATGCCGGCCTTCTTCCACATGTCCTGGACGAGTTCGGCGTTCTGCATCGCCGACTGGTCGGGGACGCTCAGCAGTTCGATGCTGACCGGCCCCTCCTCACGCTCGTATTCGGCGATCAGCGCCTTGGCCTTGTTCACGTCGAACGCGGGGTAGCCGCCGGGGGCGTACCACTCGGAGTCCGGTGACCAGGGGCCGTCGGCGGGTTCGGTGAGGCCGGAGCGCAGCGTCTTGATGAACGCGCCGCGGTCGGTGGCGTGGGCCATCGCCTGCCGGACCCGCAGGTCCTTCGTCGGGCCGGCGGCGGTGTTGAGCATGAAGGCCATCTCGGGGACCGACATGCCGGCGGCCCGGTACAGCTTGTACGCGCCCTGCTCGGCGAGCTTCCCGAACTTGACGATGTCGTTGTCGCGCTGGGTTGCCATGGCGGTGAGGCCGCCCGACTCCAGGGTCTGCGCCCGGGTCTGGAAGTCCGGCAGGATCCGGAATTCGACGCGGTCGAGGTAGGGCAGCCCGTCACGCCAGTAGTTCGGGTTCTTCTTCACGATGAAGCGGTTGTCGGGGGTGTAGCCCTGGAACATGAACGGCCCGGTGCCGACGGGCTCCCGGCCGGCCTTGTCGGAGTCGGTGAGCGACAGCTGCGGGACGATCATGCCGATCTGGGTGGCCAGCGTGTAGGGGAAGCTCACCCACGGGCTGATGAGGTCGATCTGCACGGTTCTGGCGTCGACGACCTTGATCTCACGGACCGGCGCGAGGACCGCCGCCGTCAGCGGTGATGACTTCTGCGCGTCCAGGTTGCCCTTGACGATCTCGGCGTCGACGGGTTGCTCGTTGGAGAACGTGACGCCCTCGCGGAGCTTGATCGTCCATCGGGCGGCGTTCTCGCTCGGCTCGACGGACTCGGCCAGCAGGGGGCGCCACCGCCCGGTGGCGTCGACGGTGGTGAGCGTCTCGATGATGGTGCCGGCCATCGCGTAGGTCTGCGCGGCGAACGAGTCGGTGATCGGGTTGAAGCCGTTGGCGTCCGCGCCGAGGCCGTAGACGAGGGTTCCGCCTCGTACGGGCGTTCCCTCCGGGCCGGAGTCCGTGCCGGACGTTCCGGTGCCCGAGCACGCCGTCGCCAGCGCCGCGCACGTGGTGAGAGCCAGTGCGGCGGCGGCCGCCGCGCGCCGCCGGCGCCGCTGTGTCGTCACAAGTCCCACGACAACCCCTCTCCGTGACCGAGGTCACAGACTTTTCGCCGATAGTACTATCACCGAATCGAATTTCAATGGGTTGACAGCGGCCGATATCTGCGCCATGTACAGGAACCATGGTTGATTCAGAGGCCGGTATGGCTATCGTTGGGTTGACCGTTCAGGGGGATCGATGCCCGATGTGACACTGAGCCGGCGCGAGGCCAAGGACCTGACCCGGCGCCGGCTGCTCGGGGCCGCGCTGCGCATCCTCGACACCGAGGGCGAGGCGGGGCTTTCGACGGGGAACGTCTGCCGCAGGGCGGGCATCGCCCAGTCCACGTTCTACGTCCACTTCCGCAACATGCAGGACCTGCTCGAAGCGCTCGGCGAGGAGGCCGCCCGGCAGGTCGGACCGGTGATCCGGGAGGCCCGGCAGCGCTCCAGCGACGCGCCCCGCAGCGCCGAGCGGCTCCGCGACGCGTTCCGCGTCCCGCTCGAGAAGATGTGCGCGCACCCCGAGTTCTTCCGGCTCAGCGTCCGCGCCCGTTTCGACCGCGCCACCCCGCTGGGCGAAGCCGCCCGCCGCCGCGCCGCCGCCACCCGCGCCCACCTGGTCGAGGACCTCGTCGCCGCCGGTCTCCCGGCGGACACGCCGGAACGCGCGCTGCGGGTGGAGATGGTCGCCGACGGTGTCACGTCCCTGACGGAGGCGATGGCGATCGGCCACCTCGACGGCCGTTACCCCGACATCGAGGAGTGCGTGGAAGTCCTCGTCGCGTTCTTCGCCGGCGTCCGCGCGCAGATCCTCGGCGACCAGCCCGCATCCGGCCAGGGCTGACTGACGTCCGGGCCGGACCGCAACGGGAGCTCGCCCCGGCCCGCGTGGGGGTTTACATTGCGTTCACAAATGGGCAACAGGTCCGAAATGCCCAGTTGGCAGGTTGAGCGTCCTGGGACACGTCTCGAAGGGACCCACCTTGAGCTACAAGGCCGAGTACATCTGGATCGACGGCACCGAGCCGACCGCGCGGCTGCGGTCGAAGACGAGGATCCTGGCCGACGGCGCCGAACTGCCGGACTGGGGCTTCGACGGGTCCAGCACCAACCAGGCGCCCGGTGACCGCTCCGACTGTGTGCTCAAGCCGGTGTTCTCGTGCCCCGACCCCATCCGCGGCGGCGGCGACAGGCTGGTGCTCTGCGAGGTGTTCCTCGTGGACGGCACGCCGCACGAGACCAACACGCGGGCCCAGCTGCGTCCGGTCGCCGAGCAGTACGAGGCGCAGGACTCCTGGTACGGGATCGAGCAGGAGTACACGTTCTTCAAGGACGGGCGGCCGCTGGGCTTCCCCGAGCGCGGCTACCCGGCCCCGCAGGGCTTCTACTACTGCGGTGTGGGCGCCGACGAGGTGTTCGGGCGCGACATCGTCGAAGCGCACATGGACGCGTGCCTGGCCGCCGGCCTGAAGCTCTCGGGCATCAACGCCGAGGTCATGCCGGGCCAGTGGGAGTTCCAGATCGGCCCGGCGGGGCCGCTGGAGGTCGGTGACCACATGTGGGTCGCCCGGTGGCTGCTCTACCGCATCGCCGAGAACCACGACGTCTCCGCGACCCTCGACCCGAAGCCGGTCGAGGGCGACTGGAACGGCGCGGGGGCGCACACGAACTTCTCGACCAAGGCGATGCGCGAGGGGTACGACGCGATCATCACGGCGTGCGAGGCGCTCGCCGAGAAGGCGCAGGAGCACGTGGCGGGCTACGGCGCCGACATCGAGCGGCGGCTGACCGGCATGCACGAGACGGCGCCGTGGAGCGAGTTCAGCTACGGCGTGTCGGACCGGGGGGCGTCGGTGCGGATCCCGTGGCAGGTCGAGGTCGACAAGCAGGGCTACATCGAGGACCGCCGCCCGAACGCCAACGTCGACCCGTATGTGGTGGCCCGCCTGATCACGGGCACCTGCTGCGCGGCGCTGGAGAAGGCCGGCCAGGTCTGACCGGACGTGGTCACGGTCCCCGGGGAGCCCGTCTCCCCGGGGACCGCCGCGTTTCGGGCCTGCGCCCGTCCGGGACGGGCAACCGCCCGATCGCCGGCCGCCTCGGCCCCCCGGCGGCCAGGCCGGGCAACCCGGCCAAACATCGGCAAAATGTGAGCTTGGGGGAGTTCCACCCTTCGCCACCGGGTAGCACTTCTACGTTCGCACCGGGGGAGGGAACATGCCCGATTCGTCATTCGGGCGGTACTCCGGCGGCCTGCCCGGCAGGCACGCCGGCCGCCCTGCGCCACGGCCCTGGGAACGATCGTTCCGGTGTCCCTCCACGGCGCGGCGGCGCCCGGTGGAGGCCCCGCCGAAACGGTACGAGGACTTCGTCGCGCTGCACGAGGAGATCTCCGCCAGGTCCGGCCCGCCGCTGCGTCCGCTGTGGTGGACCGGGGGGTTCGCCGCACTGGCGGCGGGCGTCCTGGCCTTCGCCGGGGCCCTCGGGCTGCGCACGATGGCCGGTGTGGAGGTCCCGGTGTTCGCGGGCGAGCACACCGCCGCGGAGCCCGCCGCGGCGAGTTACGCGCTGTGCGCGATGGCGGCGACGATCCAGGCGACCGCGCTGATGCATCTGCTGCTGGCGGCGTCGGCGCGTCCGGTCCGGGCCTTCGCGTGGATCGGCGGGATCGCGGTGGCGCTGCTGACGATCCTGCCGCTGACGCTGAAGGGCCCGCTCGACGCGGCGCTCGTGACGTCCGGTATCAACCTGGTCGGGGGGACGGCCGTGGTGGTGCTGTTGTCGGCCGT
Organism: Actinomadura sp. 3N407; assembly: GCF_052245875.1. Classification (NCBI taxonomy): domain Bacteria; kingdom Bacillati; phylum Actinomycetota; class Actinomycetes; order Streptosporangiales; family Thermomonosporaceae; genus Actinomadura; species Actinomadura sp. 3N407. Next base: position 458,215 of record NZ_JBQQBP010000003.1, on the reverse strand, counting down.
GGTGGCGGGGTCGCGGCCGTCCTCGTGGGACGCCCCGTTCAGACGCGGCAGACGATGATCGACAGCGGGCCGGGTCGCCCCGCTCGGTGACGAACGCGTGCCGGATCTCATCGCGTCCCCGGCGCCCTCCATCTCGCGGCCGATCCCCGCGGCGCCCTCCGCGGTGGTCTCCCGCATGGCGGCCGCGCGGCTCTCGCGCGCAGAATTTCCGCGCTGTCAATCCGAATTAACGAAGGATTCACAGTGGGAGATATCGGCCGGGCTCTGACCAGTGTACTAATGCCTTGAACGGGCCGTTACGGAGGCACGGCCGCCTTTGGTCAATGCGCGCCCGGCGTGTCCGCCGAACACGGATGGATAATGACGAAATGATCCACTCCCCGCGAGGCCTGCGAGCCGCAACGTCCAATCTCCTCCAGCTGGCGCTGTACGGGCATGTCGCCGATCTGCGTCCGATGCCGGCGGAGACGATCGACGACGGGCCGCACCGGTCGGTGCGCCGCTACCGGCCGCCGCAGGGGGTGGTCCCGGCGGGGCCGCCGGTGCTGCTGGTCCCGCCGCCGGCGGCGCCGGCGCGCTGCTACGACCTGCGCCGGGGATGCAGCCTCGCCGAGCACCTCGTCCGGGCCGGGCGGCGCAGCTACCTGCTCGACCAGGGGCCGGTCCGGTGCGGCGACCGTGACCTGGGCCTCGACGAGTGGGTCGGGGACGTGCTGCCGGGCGCGATCCGGTCCGTCAGCCGGGACGCGGGCGGGCAGCCCGTCCAGCTCGTCGGCTGGTGCCTCGGCGGCATCGGCTCGCTGCTGGCCGCCGCCGGCGGCCCGGGCCTGCCGATCGCGTCCGTCGCGGTGATCGCCGCGCCGGTCGACGCGGACGCGGTGCGGCGCGCGGCGCCGCTGCGGACGCTGCTCGGCCTCACCCGCGGGGCGGAGGCGGACATGCTGGGGCAGATGTTCGGCGGCCTTCCCCGGCCACTGGGGAAACGGGCATGCCGGGTCACCGGAATAGACAAATGCGTTCTCCGTCCCGGCAGGATGCTGGCCAACCTCGACAACGCCGATTTGCTGGCGCACGCCGAGGCCGTCGATCATTTAACGGATACGATGTCCGCCTACCCGGGATGTGCCGCACGGCAGATTTACCGGACCCTTTTGCGGGACAACGCGCTGATGCGCGGCGCCGTCGAAATCGGCGGCCGCCGGGTGGATCTCGGCCGGGTCGCCGTGCCGGTACTGGCCATCGCGGGGCGCGGCGACGCCCACGCGCCGGTCCGGGCCGTCCTGCCCCTCGTCCGGCTGCTGGGCGGGGCGCCGCAGGTGCGCTTCGAGGTCGCGTCCGGCGGCCACCTGGGCGTGCTGACCGGACGTTCGGCCAGGGCGACCACGTGGCGGCATCTGGACCGCTGGCTCGACGAGGGCATCGTCCGGCACGGCATCCGCCCGCACCGGTCCACCGTCCCCGTCTGACCCGCCTTCCCGGCCCGCCCGTCCGGCCTCCGAGGGTCTCCGGCACGTCAAGGGACGTTCCAAACTTCTTTGCGGTGCCGCCATCGGCGCGCACTCGGGTGTGTCGTCCCGGTAACGGGCGGGTCGCCGACCGTAGTGTGGCGCACCGTTGTTGCGAGCCGCGCCGGGCCGGGGGGCCGGGCCGGGCGGGACGTCGGGGGGCAGCGCATGGCGGCGGACACGGGCGAGTACGGGCGGGGGCCGGGGGACCGTCTCCGGACCGAGATCATCGGGGTCACCCCGTTCGGCCGTCCCGCACCCCAGCTCGCCGTGGCCGTCGCGCGCGCGGGCGGGACGGGCGTGCTCGACCTCGGCGCCGACCGGGCGTCCGGGCTCGCCGCCCTCGCGGACGTGCGCCGCTGGTGGGCGGGCCCGTTCGGCGTCCGCGTCCCCGCCGGGTGCCGCGTCCGGCCGGCCGAGATCCCGGCCGCCGCCGACACCGTCCTGGTGGACGCCCCGGCGCTGCGGTCGGACGACTCGCTGGACGTCGCCGGGTTCGCGCGCGGGCGCCGGCTCCTGGTCGAGGTCGCGGGACCGGACGAGGCCGCCGCCGTCATCCCCGTCGCCCGCGGGTTCACCGGCGACGTGGGCCTCATCGCGCGCGGCTGCGAGGCGGGCGGCCGGGTCGGCGACCTCACCGCGTTCGTGCTGCTTCAGCGGCTGGCGGCGGACCCGTCCGTGGACGTCCCGGTGTACTCGGCGGGCGGCATCGGGCCGCACTCGGCCGCGGCGGCGGTGGCGGGCGGCGCGGCCGGTGTCGTCCTCGACGTGCAGCTCGCGCTCGTCCGGGAGACGGACCTGCCCGCCGAGGCCGTGACCGCGCTGGCGGCGATGGACGGCGGCGGGACCGGGATCGTCCGGGACGGGCCGCTCGCGGCGGCGCTCGCCGACCGCCACAAGACCGCCGGGGGAGTGGTCCAGGCGATCCGCCGGGAGATCGCCGCGCACCTGCGGGCCGCGGTCCGGGCCGAGCCGCTGGCGCCGCATGGCGCCGCGTCCGGCGGCGTGTATCCGGTCGTGCAGGGGCCGATGACGCGGGTGAGCGACTGTTCGGCCTTCGCGGGCGCGGTCGCGCAGGAGGGCGGCCTGCCGTTCCTCGCGCTCGCCGCGATGGACGGCGACCGGGTGCGGACGCTGCTGCGCGAGACCGCAGACCGGCTCGGCGGGCGGCCCTGGGGCGTCGGCGTCGCCGGGGTCACGCCGCCGGGCGTCCGCGCGGCGCAGCTCGCCGCCGTCCGCGCGGCCGGGCCCCCGTACGCGCTGATCGCCGGGGGGTCCCCGGCGGAGGCCGAGCCGCTGGAGGCCGCCGGGATCGCGACGTACCTGCACGTCCCGTCGCCCGATCTGCTGGGACGGTTCCTGGACGAGGGCGCGCGGAAGTTCGTCTTCGAGGGCCGGGAATGCGGCGGCCATGTCGGGCCGCGCGCGAGCTTCCCGCTCTGGGACGCGCAGGTCGAACGATTGATGGAGTGCGGCGTCGACGCCGGCGAGCTGTCGGTGATGTTCGCGGGCGGCATCCATGACGAACGGTCCGCCGCGATGGTGGCCGCTCTGGCGGGGCCGCTGGCGGAGCGGGGCGCCGACGTCCGTGTCGTGATGGGCACCGCGTACCTGTTCACGTCCGAGGCGGTCGCGACGGGCGCGATCCTGCCGGGCTACCAGGAGACCGCGCTCACCTGCGACGGGACGGCGCTGCTGGAGTCGTCCCCCGAGCACGTGACCCGCTGCGCCCGCACACCGTACGTGGAGACGTTCGCGGAGACCCGCCGTGAGCTGGAACAGGTCGGGACACCGCGGCAGGAGGTGGGGCGCCGTCTCGAGAAGCTGAACCTCGCGCGCCTGCGGGTCGCCGCCAAGGGCCTGCGCCGCGCCAACCCGGTCGACGTCGCCGAGCAGCGGGCCGACGGCCTGTACACGCTCGGCCAGGTCGCGGCGCTGCGCTCGGCCACGACCGGCATCGCCGCCCTGCACGAGCAGGTCACGGCGGGTGCGACCGCCTTTCTCGCCGCGCGCGCCGCCGAGGTCGGCGTCGCCGCGACGCGTCCCGCCGCGCCGGACGCCGCGCGCCCGGCCGACATCGCGATCATCGGCATCGGCTGCGTCTTCCCGGGCGCCCGCGACGCCGACGGCTACTGGGCGAACATCGTCGCGGGCGCGGACTCCGTCACGGCGGTCACGCGCTGGGACCCCGAGGTCCACTACGACCCGTCCGCCGAAGACAAGACACCGTCCAAATGGGGCGGCTTCATCCCCGACATCCCGTTCGACGCCCACGCGCACGGCATCCCGCCCCACGCGCTGGGCGCCATCGACCCGATCCAGCTCCTCGCCCTGGAGATCGCGTCGCGTGCGCTCCGGGACGCCGGATACGCCGACCGGCCGTTCGACCGCTCCAGCACGTCGGTGTTCTTCGGCGCAGGGGGCGGCGGCGACCTCGGTACCGCCTACGGCGTGCGCGCGACACTCCCGTCCTACCTCGGCGAGGTCCCGGCCGCCCTGGACGAGCGGCTCCCGCGCCCCACCGAGGACTCCCTCCCCGGTGTCCTCACCAACGTGATCGCCGGACGGATCGCCGGTGCCCTCGGACTCCGCGGCGCCGGCTGCACCGTGGACGCCGCCGGCGCCGCGTCCCTCGCCGCGCTCGACGCCGCATGCAAGGACCTTGTCGCGGGCGCCAGCGACATGGTGCTCTGCGGCGGCGCCGACCTGGGCAACGGCATCGGGGACTATCTGCTGCTCGCCTCGGCGGGCGCGCTGTCCCCGTCCGGCCGCTGCGCCGCCTTCGACGCTTCCGCGGACGGCATCGCGCCCGGCGAGGGCGTCGCCTGCGTCGTCCTCAAACGTCTCGCCGACGCCGAACGCGACGGCGACCGGATCTACGCGGTCGTCAAGTCCGTCGCCGGCTCCGGCGACGGACGCGCCCCCGGCGGCGGCGCGGACCTCGCCGCGTCCCGCGCCGAGGGGCGGCGGCTCGCGCTGGACCGCGCCCACGAACGCGCGGGCGTCTCACCCGCCGACATCGGCCTCATCGAGACGGACGGCACCGGCGTCCAAGCCGCCGACCGGGCGGAACTCGCCGCCCTGGCCTCGGCTTTCCCCGACGCCGCCGCGGGCGGCGTCACGCTCGGATCGGTCAAGACGCAGATCGGGCACACCGGACGCGCCGCGGGGCTCGCCGGGCTCATCAAGACCGCGTACGCCCTGCACACCGGCGTGCTCCCGGGGACGCTGCACCTCGCACGGCCGAACTCCGGGTGGAATCCGGGCGGCCCGTTCGTGTTCGGAGGCGCCGCGCGCCCGTGGGCGACCCGCCCCGGCGACCGGTACGCGGGGCTGAGCGGCTCCGGTGTCGGCGGCGTGAACTTCCACGCCGTCCTGTCCGGGTACGACGGGGCGCCCGAGCCCGTGTCCGGGCTCCCCGAATGGCCCGCCGAACTGTTCCTGATCCGCGCGGCCGACCGTCCCGCCGCCCGCGCGGAGGTCGATCGCCTCCTCGAACTGGCGGCCGGCGAGCCCCGGCTCCGGGACCTCGCCCGGACGTCGGCCTCGCTGGAGGGGCCCGTCCAGGCGGCGTTCGTGGCGACCGGCCTGGACGACCTCCGGCGCAAGCTCGCGCTCGCCGGCGAGTTCCGCCCGGCGCAGGGCGTCTTCCTCCCGGACGGCGAGCCCGGCCAGGTCGCGTTCCTCTTCCCGGGCCAGGGCAGCCAGCGTCCCAACATGCTCGCCGACCTCTTCGTCGCGTTCCCCCGCCTCCAGCGCCTCCTGCGCCTCGCCGGCGGACGGTACGCCCCGGCGATGTTCCCTCCCGCCGCGTTCACCCCGGACGAGACCGGCCGCCACCAGGCCGAGATCACCCGGGTCGCCCAGCCCGCCCTCGGCATCGCCGGGCTCGCCGTCCACCGCCTGCTCACCGCCCTCGGCGTCCACCCCGACCTCGCCGCCGGGCACGGCCACGGCGAACTGGTCGCGCTCTGCGCCGCCGGCGTCGTCGACGACACCGACATGATCGAGCTCAGCGCCGCCCGCGCCGAGGCGATCCTGGCCGCCGCCGGCGGCGACCCGGGCGCGATGGCCACCGTCACCGCGTCCCTGCGCGGGGTCCGCGAGGCGCTCTCGGGGGTCTCCGAGGTCGTCATCGCCAACCACAACGCGCCCCGCCAGGTCGTGATCTCCGGAACCCGCGCGGGCCTGGACCGTGCCCTCGCCGCCCTGTCCGCCGCGGGCCTCGCCGCCGAGCGCATCCCCGTGCCGTGCGCGTTCCACAGCCCCCTCGTCGCCGCCGCGTCCGCCGACCTCCGCACCGACCTCCTCGGCCGCGACCTCCGCTCACCCGCCTTCCCCGTCTGGGCCAACGCGACCGCCGCCCCGTACGACACCGACCCCGCCGAACTGGCCGCCACCCTCGCCGGGCAGATCGCCGCACCCGTCCGCTTCGTCGAGCAGATCGAGGCCATGTACGGCGCGGGCGCCCGCACCTTCATCGAGGCGGGCCCCGGAGACGTCCTGACCGGCCTCGTCGGCAAGATCCTCGGCGACCGCCCGCACACCGCCGTGAGCTGCGACGCCCCCGGCGAGAACGGCCTCACCCACCTCCTGCACACCCTGGCCGGACTCGCCGCGGCCGGTGTCCCCGTCGACCCGCTGCCGCTCTTCGCCGGACGCGGCGCCCGCCCGCTCACCGCCGCCCCCGCCCCGGCACCGGGCTGGCTCGTCAACGGCCACCTCGTCCGGACCGCCGACGGCGGCTACCCGGCCAACGGGCTCCGTCCCGCCGAACGCGTCCCGGGATGGAGCGACCCCGGCTCCGAGGCCGCCGTCCTGGAGTACCTGCGCGCCGGCCGCGAACTGATCGCCGCCCAGCGCGAGGTCGTCCTCCGCCACCTGGGCGTGACGCCGCCGGCGCCCGTCCCGGCGCCCCGTCCCGTCCTCCCCGGCGAAACCGTTCCCGCCGAGCCGCTGGACGCCGTCCGCGCGGTGATCAGCGCGAGGACCGGCCACCCCGAGACGATGCTGGACGCCGACCTGGATCTCGACGCCGACCTGTCCATCGACTCCAGCGAACGCGCCCTCATCATCGGCGAACTCGCCGACCGGTTCGCCGTCGCCGCCCCCGGCGTCGAACAGATCGGCCAGGTCACCACCATCGGCGAGATCGTCGCCTGGCTGGGCACCCGCCTCGATGGCGCCGCGTCCGCCCCGCCGCGGCCCACCGTCCCGCCCCCGGCGCGGCCGAGCTCCCACGTGAAGACCATGGCCCTCTCCGGCCCCGGAGAACCAGCGCCCTCCACGGAAGGCGACTCGTCAGCCCAGCCAGAACACACCGACCCGCGGAGCGGGCCCTCCGGGCACGACGCAGTGTCCCCGCAGGGCGGAGCGGCCGCGCGTGCGGCGGGCCCGGATACGCAGGTGTGGCCGCGTGCCGAGAGCCCGCCGACGCAGGTGCCCGCGCGGCCGGGCGTGGTCCGGCATGTTCTGCGGGTCGTGGAGCTGGACGCGCTGCCGGTGCCGCCCGCGTCGGGGACGGTGTTCACAGGGCGGCGGTTCATCGTCGTGGACGACGGGTGCGGGGTCGCGCTGGAGCTCGCCGACATGCTCGGGCGGCACGGCGCCCAGGTGCGGACGCCGCGTGAGGTCGACGGCCCCTGCGATGGGCTGATCCATCTGGCGGCGCTCCGGCCGGGTGCGTCGGGCGTGCTGCCTCAGGCGTACGACGGCATCCGGCAGGCGCTGGCCGGCGGGATGCGGTGGCTGGTCGTCGCGAGCGGGGCCGGTGGGCGGTTCGGGCGGCGGTTCGACGGCGGCGGCATCGGGGACCCGGCGCCGGGCGCGGGGCTGCGGGGCCTGGCGCTGACGGTCGCGCAGGAGTATCCCGAGGTGCTCGTGCGGGCGCTGGACGTCGACACCAAGGACACTCCGCGGGCGATCGCGCAGCGGATCGTGGCGGAGCTGCTGGACGCGGAGGCGCCGGTCGTGGTCGGGCATGAGGGCGACCTGCGGCACGGCCTGAGCGTGATGCCGGCGGAACCGCACGGCGAGCCCGAGCCCTCGGTGCCGCTGGGACCGGACGGGGTCGTGCTCCTCACCGGCGGCGCGCGCGGCGTCACCGCGCGGATGGCGCTGGAGCTGGCCCGGGCGACCGGCTGCCACATCGAGGTCATGGGACGCACACCGGAGCCGGTGGGCGAGCCCGCGTTCCCGGACGTCCCGGACGAGGCCGGGCTCCGGCGCGCACTGGTCGCGAGAGGCGACGAGGAGACGGCGGAGATCGAGGCGACCGTCCGGCGGATTCTGGCGGAGCGGGAGGCACACCGGAATCTGGAGGCGTTGCGGGAGCATGCGGCGTCCGTCCGGTACCACTCGGGGGACGTGAGGAATGCCCAGGTCGTGCGGGACGTCGTCGGCAACGCCTATGCCCGGCATGGTCGGCTCGACGGGGTCGTCCACGGTGCCGGGGTCGTTGAGAACCGCCTGGTCCGGGACATGACACCCGGGTCGTTCGAGCGCGTGTACCGGACGAAGGTGGACGGGGCGTGCGCGCTCGCCCAGGCGGTCAGGCCGGACATCGGGTTCTTCGTCGTCCTCGGCGGCATCGCCGGTGTTCACGGCGGCCGCGGGCAGGTCGCGCATGCGGCGGCGAGCGACGCCTGCGACACGCTCGCGCATGTCTGGCGGACACGCCTCCGCGGGCGCGTGCTCGTCGCCGACTGGGGCCCGTGGGCGCGAGCCGAACCGGTACGCGAGCCGGCGTGTGAACGTGGTGCGGGGCCGGTCGACCCGGAGGCGGGTGCGGCGGCGCTGCTGAGGGAGATCGCGCATGGGGACGAGACGCAGGTCGTGTTCACCGGGGCGGTCCGGTGAGCGACGCTCGGGAGCCGATCGCGATCGTCGGCGCGGGGGCGGTGTTCCCCGGCGCGGGGTCGGCGGCCGAGCTGTGGCGCAACGTCCTGGCCGGGTTCGACGCGATCACCGAAGTGCCGGCCGGACGGTGGGATCCCGCGCTCTACTACGACCCCGACGCGTACGGGCGGGCGCCGGAGAGCGACCGGTTCTACTGCCGGCGGGGCGGATTCGTCGACGAGCTGGCCACGTTCGACCCGGCGCGGTTCGGGATCATGCCGGCGGCCGTGCGGGGCATGGAGCCCGACCAGCTGCTCGCGCTGCGGACGGCCGGGGAGGCGATCGCGGACGCGGGCGGCGACGAGCGGCTGCCCGACCGGGCCAGGATCGGCGTCGTCATCGGGCGCGGCGGATACATCACGCCGGGCGTGGCACGGTTCGATCAGCGGGTCAGGACGTCCCACCAGGTCGCCGGGATCCTCGCCGAGCTGGTGCCGGAACTCGGGCAGCGGCGGCTGGACGAGATCCGCCGGGCGTTCTGCGAGCGGCTGGGACCGGACGGCCCGGACGCGTCGATCGGGCTGGTTCCGAGTTTCGCCGCGTCCCGCATCGCCCACGGCTTCGACCTGCGCGGTCCCGCGTACACGCTGGACGCGGCGTGCGCGTCGTCGCTGCTGGCGGTCGAGCACGCCGTGCGGGCGCTGCGGAGCGGGCAGGCCGACGCGATGCTGGCCGGGGCCGTCCACCACGCCCACCACGCGACCGTCTGGAGTGTCTTCTGCCAGCTCCGCGCGCTGAGCCCGAGCGAGACGATCCGGCCGTTCGACCGGGCGGCGGACGGGACGCTCCTGGCCGAGGGCACCGGGATCGTCCTGCTCAAGCGGCTGTCGGACGCCGAGCGGGCCGGGGACCGGGTCCACGCGGTCATCGTGGGCGCCGGGTCGTCCAGCGACGGCCGCGCGTCGAGCATCATGAGCCCGCTGGTGGACGGGCAGGTCCTCGCGGTCGAGCGCGCGTGGCGGGACGCGGGCCTCGACCCGGCGGCGCCCGGCGCGCTGGGGCTGATCGAGGCGCACGGCACCGGCACCCCGGCGGGCGACGAGGCGGAGCTGGCGACGCTGCGCCGGGTGTTCGGGACCGGCGGCCCGCCGGTCGGCCTCGGCACGGTCAAGTCGATGATCGGGCACGCGATGCCGGCCGCCGGGATCGCCGGGCTGATCAAGGCCGCGTACGCGCTGCGCGACGGTGTCCTGCCGCCGACGCTGCACGTGGACGACCCGCATCCGGCGCTGGAGGACGGCAGGCTGCGGCTCGTCCGGCAGGCCGCCGAGTGGGAGCGGGGGGACGGGCCGCGGCGGGCCGCGGTCAACGCGTTCGGGTTCGGCGGCGCGAACGCGCATGTGATCCTTCAGGAGCCGCCGTCGAGTGGCGTCCGGAGGGCGAGGCGGCCCCGGCGGCTCGACACGCCACGGTCGGACGAGGTCGTGCTGAGGTTGGCCGCCCGCACGACCGATGAGCTCGCCGACGCCCTGGCCGCCCCTGACGAGAAGCTTCTGACGCAGGTGCCGGAGGACGTCCCCGACCTTCCCTGCCGGCTCGCGATCGTGGCGCCGACGCCGCGCAGGCTCGACCTGGCGCGGGCCGTCGTCCAGCGCGGGACCGCTTGGCGAGGCCGCAGCGACGTGTGGTTCTCCCCCCGCCCGCTTCTCGCGGAGGGCGGGCGGCTGGCGTTCCTGTTCCCCGGGTTCGAGCCCGCCTTCGACCCCCGCGTGGACGATGTCGCCGAGCACTTCGGGCTGCCCCGGCCCGAGCCGACCGGGCGCACGGACCTGCCGGGCCACGCCGCGGACATCATCGGCGTCGGGCGCCTGCTGGCCTCGGCGCTCACCGAACTCGGCGTCGAACCCGACGTCGCGGCAGGTCACAGCCTCGGCGAGTGGACGGCCGCGATCGCCGCCGGGATGTTCGACGCCGACGCGGCCGAGGCGTTCGCCCGCGCCCTCGACGGCGACGCCCTGGACGCCCCGGACGTCGTGTACGGGGCGCTCGGCTGCGGCGCGGCCCATGCGCAGGAGGCGGCCGGGGGACGTTCCGGTGTGTTCGTCAGCCACGACAACTGCCCGCATCAGTCGGTGATCTGCGGCCCGTCCGAGGAGGTCCGCGAGATACTCGGGCGGCTCGCGTCCGAGGGCGTCCTCGGGCGCGAGCTGCCGTTCCGGACGGGCCTCCACACACCGATGGCCGAGGCGTATGAGAAACAGGTGCGACACGCGTTCGAGGCTCTGCGCGTGCACGAGCCCCGCGTGCCGCTGTGGTCGGCGACGACCGTCGCGCCGTACCCGCGTTCGGCCGCCGGCGTGCGTGACCTCGCCGTCCGGCATCTGCTCGAACCCGTCCGGTTCAGCGAGCTGATCGAGGAGCTGTACGGCGCGACCCACGTGCGGGCGTTCGTGCAGGTCGGGCCGGGGAGCCTCACGGGATTCGTCGCCGACCGGCTCGGCGGCCGCGAGCACCTCGCGATGGCCGTGAATGTCCCGAACCGGGACGGGATGGCCCAGCTCCGCCGCGTCGTCGCCGCCCTGTGGGCCGAGGGGTACGGCGCGTCGCCGCCGCCCGCGCCCGCCGCGGGCATGCCCCTCGATCTCGGGACGCCGCTGGTCAGGCTGGACGGTGCCGTGCCGCCCCTCCGCCTCACGTCCGGTGTCCCTTCGCTGCCGGCCGACGATCCGGTCATGGCCGAGCTGGAGGCGCTGCTGAACGATGCGGCGACCGGGGCGCAGTCCGTCCTGGAGGCGCTCGGCGGCGGGCCGGCTCCGGCGCCGTCCGGTGACGCGTCGCCGGTGGCCGAGGAAGTGTCCGTCTCCCGTGTCTTCTCGCTCGACTCGATGCCGTACCTGCGCGACCACTGCGTGTTCCCGCAGGCCACCGGCTGGCCCGACATGTCTGACAGGTTTCCGATCGTTCCGCTGACGACGCTGCTGGAGGTCATGGCCGACACGGCCGGGGAACTGCTGCCCGACATGGTCGTCGTCGGCTTCGAGGACGTCCGCGCCGTCCGCTGGGTCGTGGCCGCCCCGCCGACCACCGCCGACGTCCGCGCCCATCTCATCGAGGGCGACCGGCCGCGCAAGGTCAAGGTCGTCATCCAGGGGCATGCGGACGGGACGGTCCTGCTCGCCGAGCACTACCCGATGCCGCCGGTGCCGGACCGCACGCCACTGACCATCGAAGGTCCGCCCATAGTCAGCGCGGAACGGCTGTACGAGGAACGCTGGATGTTCCAAGGCCCCCTCTTCCGAGGCATCACCGAAATCACCGCTCTCGCAGAGGACGGTGTACGCGCCGTTCTGTCTTCGCTGCCCACGCCAGGCGCGCTCCTGGACAGTGCAGGGCAGCTGTGCTGCCACTGGATCCAGGTGTACGGCGACACCAACCAGACCGTGTTCCCAGTCGGGATCGAACGGGTCTCCCTGTACGGGCCACTGCCGTCCACAGGAGAACACCTGGAGACGACCGTCTGGAACCAGTCCCTGACCGACACCACCATGCGCTGCTCCGCCGAACTGCTCCGCGAGAACGGAACGCCGTGGGCACGGGTCGACGGATGGACCACCCACCGCTTCTACACGGACGAAGCCCTCTGGCGGATGAAGTTCACAGCCGAAGTATCCGGTACCGGCGAACCGCAGCCGGGCGGCTGGTGCCTCGCCCGCAAACGCTGGGACGGCACCGCGTCCCGTGACCTCCTCATGCGCCAGTACCTCTGCGCCGGCGAACGCGCCGAGTACGAAGCCCTCCCGCCGTTCGCACAAGGCCCATGGCTACTCGGACGGATCGCGGCCAAGGACGCCGTCAGGGACCACCTGTGGCGCAACGGCCACGGGCCGCTGTTCCCGGCGGAACTCACCGTCCACGACGGGCCTATGGTGACAGGACCGTTCGATGAACCCCTCACCATCTCCATCGCCTCGGACGCCGAACTGGGCGTGGCCCTGGTACGACCCGGGGACGAACCGGCCGGCATCGGTCTGGCCCATGACGAGAAGGACGCACGCGTACGCGCAGCCAAGCAAGCAGTACTGCAGTCGATGAACACCACCCGATCCGACCGCCCCGACCTCGTCGTGACCGTCGCCGATGCCGAACGGCTCCTCATCGCCGCCAACGGCACGGTCACCACGGTGGAGACACGCGAACTCGAAGGACACGTCGTGGCCTGGACGGTCGACGCCGGCGGAACAGACATGGAGGAGGCCCGAGCATGAACGACGCCCTGTCCGAGGTCGTCCGGATGCTGACAGAGGTGGTGGGGGAGGAGTTCCTGCTCGACGTCGAGATCGGCCCGGAGACCACGTTCAGCGACGCCCTCGCCCTGGAGAGCATCGAGTTCGCCGCCCTCGCCGACTTGCTCCGCGCCCGCTACGGCGACGATGCCGACCTCTCCGCCTTCATCGCGGGCCTGGACCTCGACCAGATCCTGAACCTGACCGTCGGGGACGTGGCGGACCACGTCGCCGGCACGCGGACGGCCGCCGAGGCCGCCCGGTGAGCGCGCGCCGCGTCCAGGTCCCGTCCCTGCTCGGAGACCCCGGAATCCGGCGCGTGAGATCACCCGAACGCCGCTTCCTGTTCGCCGTCCCACCGCTGACCGGCCCTGTGAGCTCGAACACCGCGGCCACCCCGGACGCAGCGGTCACCTCCGGTGCGACGGTCGCCCCGACCGCCGCCGTCGCCGCCGAACTCGCCCGCCGCGGCCACAAGGTCGCCTGGACGGGCCACCGGGCGTCCCTCGAACCCCGGCTCCGCCCCGGCTCCCGCGTCATCAACGCCGTCGGGGACGACTTCGCGAAACGCCTGCCCGGCCTCCGGGACGAGTGGCTGCGGCTACGCGGCCTCGCCGCCCTCCGGTTCCTCTGGACCGACCTCCTCGTCCCGCTCGGCCACGCGATGATGCCGGGCGTCGGGAAGGCGATCGACCGTTTCCGCCCGGACGTGGTGGTCTCCGACCAGTTCGCCCTCGCCGGGCCCGTCGCGGCCCGGCACCGCGAGATCCCGTGGGCCACGTCCGCCGCGACGTCCGCCGAGTTCACCCGCCCGCTCGCCGCCATGCCGAAGGTCGAGGAGTGGATCCGCGACCAGATCGCCGCCTTCCAGCTCGACCACGGCATCGACGACCTGCTCGACCTGCGCTTCTCCGACCACCTCGTCCTGGCCTTCTCCACGGGAGGGCTGATCGGCGACACCTCGTTCTTCCCCGGCCATTTCGCCTTCGTCGGCCCGGCGCCCGGCCGTTCCGCGCCGCGCGCGTTCCCCTGGGACTGGCTGGACGGCCGTCCCGCCGTCCTCGTCACCCTGGGCGCGGCGAACGGCCCGTCCGGCGACCGGTTCTTCAGGACGACCGCCGAAGCCGTCCGCGACATGGACGTCCAGGCGATCCTGGCGGCACCCCCGGACGTGGTGGCGGACCCGCCGCCGAACGTCCTCGTGCGTGCCGACGTCCCGCAGCACAAGCTGCTGGAACGCCTCTCCGCCGCCGTCTGCCAGGGCGACCACGACACCGTCTGCGCGTTCCTCTCGCAGGGCCTCCCGCTGGTGGTGGCCCCGGACCGGGACGACCAGCCGGTGATCGCCCGCCAGGTCGAGGCCGCGGGGGCGGGCATCCCCGTCCGCTACACCCGCGCCCGCCCGGACGAACTCCGAACCGCCCTGGGCACCGTCCTCACGGACGGCCCGCACCGCGCCGCCGCCGGACGGGCCCGGGACGCCATCGCCTCCGCCGGAGGCGCCGCCGAAGCCGCCGACCGCCTGGAAAAGCTCTCGTGACGGTGACCGGAACGGCGTTCGAGTGATCCAATGGCGATGGACGCCGACACCGGATCCGGCTGGAGTGACCCATGGTGGATGTTTTCGACGACCTGACTGCGGAGTACCGCCAGCTGGATGCCGTCCTGGCGTCGCTGACGGCGGAGCAGTGGTCTCATCCTTCCGATGCCGAGGGGTGGACGGTTTCCGATGTCGTCCTGCATCTCGTCCAGACCGAGGAAGTGATCACCGGGCCGTCCATGGGGGAGGGGACGGCCTTCCTCTCGTCTGAGGAGACCACCGTGGACGGAATGGCGGACGACATGGTCGCCGCCGAGCGTGGGATACCGCCGGAGGAACTGCTGGCGCGCTGGCGCAAGGCCGCCTTCGCCACTCCTGAAGCCCTGCGTGCTCAGCCTGCCGGGACGCGTCTGTCCTGGGTGCGGACTCCGTTGTCTCCGCGCACGCTGGCCACGACGAGGCTCGCCGAGCACTGGGCGCATGCGCAGGACATCACCGTCCCGCTGCGCATTCCGTACCCCGACACGGCGCGGCTCCGTCATGTGGCGTGGCTGGCTCATCGGACGCTGCCGTACGCCTTCTCCCTCGCCGGGCTCGCGGACGTGCCGGTCTTCTGCGACCTCGCCGCGCCGGACGGAACACGCTGGACGTTCGGCGACCCCGACGCCCCCGCGAGAATCACGGGGCCGGCCGCGGAGTTCTGCCGCCTCGGCGCCCGCCGGGTCACGCCCCGCGAGACCGGCCTCATCGCCGAAGGCCCGCAGGCCGCCGACGCGCTCCGGGTCGTCCGCAACTACGCCGCCTGACCGCCCGGCACCGTCCTGAGCAGGCATTGCGGGCCGCGACTCCGCCGGTCCGGTTATCCGGGGACGCCGAGCTCGGCGAGCGTGACCTGTGACCAATGGGTTCTCTGTATTGTGCAGCCCATGTCAGGAAAGAAGATCAGCCCGCCTTTCGTCATCCTTTGTTTCGTCGGCTTTGCGATCATCGCTTTCGCGCTCTTCGGGACCATCGTCGTCGGCGGGAAGGTGGACGAGCCCGATGCCGACAAGAACGAGGTATCGCTGCAGCTCTCGACGATGCTCAACTTCATCGTCGCCGGGTTGGCCTTCGTTCTGGCCGGGTTGGGCTTCCAGCTCGCGGCAGGTCCGAAACAGGCCCAGTCGTTCGTTCCGGGACAGCCGCCGGCGCAACCGTACGGCCAGGCCGCGCAGCCGCAGTATCAGCAGCAGGCGCCGCCGTCCGGCCGGCAGTGGGGTCAGGAGCCTCCCCGGCAGCCCCCGGCACAGTCCTGACGTGCCGGTCAGGAGGTGAGGGTCGCGCGGAGGAAGCGCGCGCCCTTCAGGGTGGCCTCGAACGAGGCTTCGGCTATCGCCTTGGTCATGAAGTGGCAGATCCACGTGACCAGGAACGTGGCGAGGATCAGTACCGGGGCCCATGTCCAGGTGAGCTGGATGAAGATCCGTTCGAGGGTGCCGTGCGGGTCGACGACCGGTTCCCAGCTGTTGAGGCGGGCCCACCGCCCGAGGAAGACGCCGATGGCGCACAGGCCGTGCGCCCCGATGGTGGCCGGGATCTGCCACGTTCCCAGGCCGAGGCGGGCCAGGTGCCCGAGCGCGGCGCGGAGGGCCAGGTAGTAGGCGAGGAAACCGGAGCCGATGAACAGCGCGTACAGGGGGAGGATCGCGCTGATCACAGGGCCGCCGTCGTTCGCCTGGAGGATGTCGCCGCGGAGATGGACGATGTCCGTGACGACGTACGGGGCGTTCGGCAGAAAGAGGACGAATAGCGTTAATCCCGCCCACCAAAAGGGTGACCGTGACACGCGGTCGCCGCGGAAGAGTGCCCAGGCCAGACCCACGGGAATCCACGCCAGGATGGTGTTCCATGTCATCCACAAAGCGTCACGGCGGAGGACGTCGACCAGATTCGGTGCCACCTGCTCCAAGATCCCCATGGAATCCATAGTGCATTAGTCGCCGGTCAGGTAGGAGTCCAGCAGGCCGTCCGAAATGTGGAGATTTTGTGTGGCTTCGCGAAGGCGGTCGGGCCAGTCGGAGTCGGTGCGGAGGGCGCCCACGGCGGCTTCGATCGCGGGAGTGGAGCCCCAGATGGCGATGGTGCGGGCGTCCGCGTCGCGTTGGTCGCGAACCCACCACGCGTTGATGTGCCCGAGTTGTCCGGTGAGAGTGTCGCCCGGAATGACGCGTCCGTAGAGGGACGTCCATTCGTCGCTTCGGGGATGCCTGCCCGCGTCAGGGGCCGCGTGGTGCGCTTCCTGGAGTTCTTCCAGGACGAGGCACCAGCGGTACGGCGTGGCGAAGTACTCGGACTCGTTCGCCGTGCAGGGGATGCCACGGAAAGCGCCCGCGAGGTGCCCGGCCAGACCGGTGGGGGCGCCGCGGGCCGCGACGGCGGCGTCGACGGCGTGGGAGACGGCGCAGTCGCGGAGCCGCGCGGGCAGCCCGTCCAGCACGGACAGGGGCGGGCGGGGGGTACCCCAGCCGGTCAGGTGGGCGGCGGCGGCCAGTTCGGCCCACAGAACCAGGTCGGGACGGTCGTCCAACGCTCGCTGTGCCGTGCGCATGTCGCGCAGGGTGCAGGGGGAGTCGCGGCAGTCCGTCCCGCAGGTGCCGCTCCGGGGCCTCACCAGAACGCGGGGGGACGCGACCGGCGCGGCCTTCTCCAGGTGGGAGCCGTCCGGCATGCGGACCAGATGCGGGTAGTCCATGCCGTCGGTGAACACGGCGCCCTCGCCGGGTCTCAGGGTGACCAGGTACTGCGACTGGTCGTCGGTGATGTTCATCGTGGCGCCGACCGCGTCCCGGTCGTCCTTCGCCGGCAGCCGGTGGACGATCTTGACGGCGGTGTTCTTGATCACGTCCGGGACGAGCTTGGACGGGATCTGCTCCGCCACGATCAGCCCCTCGCCGTACGCGCGGATCTCCGCGAGGAGGCTCGCGAACGTCTCCACGGCGTGGGACGCGGGGCCCGCCTCCTCGCTGCGGCGCAGCAGCCGGTGCGCCTCCTCGAACACGCTCAGATGCCGCAGCCCCGCCGAACCTCCCTGGCGCTGCCGCATCCGCAGGTGCTCGACCAGCCGCACCAGCACGGTGCCCATCAGGAACGCCTTGTCGCGGTCGTCGCCGACGTCCTCGATCTCCAGGACGACGTTGCGGGCGAGGAGCGCGTCGAAGTCGATCGGGTGGCCGCCCTCGAAGAACCGCCCGGTGGTGCCGAGCCGGAGACTGGACAGCCGGACGCGGATGAACCCGCGGACGTTGTCGGTGATCTCCTGGCCGTAGCCGATGTCGGCGACGACCTGCTCGGCGGTGGCCTGCAGGTCGGCGAGGGTCGGGTAGCGGGGGGACGTCCCCGGGAAGGACGGCTCGCCGAGCGCCAGGTCCCAGCCGAGCCGCTCGTAGCACCGGGTCAGCGCGGTGGACAGCACCTGCGGGAACGGTTCGTCGGCGTCGAACGCGGCGAGGAACAGGGCGCGGAGGAGGTCGGCGTGGGTCTGCAGCGGGAACGGCCGCCCGTCGGGCCCGGCGGCCGGTTCGAGGGGATTGATCCCCGCGGCGATCGCGTCCGCGTCGCCGGGGCGGATCGCGACGACCTCCGCGTCCGGGAGCCGCGACGCCATCAGCCGGTACTCCGCCTTGGCCGGCTCGACCACCAGCCACGGCAGCCCGGCGTGCGAGGCGGCCGTGAGCAGCGAACGGACGGTCTGCGACTTGCCGGCGCCCGTCGCGCCGCACACGAACGTGTGCCGGTTCAGGCTGGGCAGCGGCAGCGACAGCGGCCCGACCTCGCGGCGGTTGCGGTCGAGGACCCGTCCCAGCGGGACGCCGGCGTCCGCCGACCCGGGCGTGACGTCGAACTCCGGCGTCACGTCGAACTCGGGCCGCATCGCGAACCGGACACCGGCGACCTCCCGGACGGGCGGACGGGCCAGCGCCGCCACCAGCTGCGTGCTCGCCTCGAACGGCCCGGCCGCCCCCGGGACCAGCGTGTACGGCAGCCGGCTCAGGTCGGCCGACGCGCACACCAGCGCCGCCACCCGCGCGGCGGCCCGCGGGGTCGCCGCGCCCGCCATCAGGTGCACCCGCCACAGGCCGGATGTGGCCGCCTGGCGCACCTCGCGGTGCCGCCGCTCCATCCGGACGGCGGTGACGGAGTACTCGGGCGACATCTCCGCCATCGACTGGGCGTGCTGCTGCCGGTCGGCCAGATGGTCGGCCAGCCGTTCGGTCTCCGGACCCGTCATGGGCTCGGCGACCAGCATCCAGGCGAACGGCTGCATCCACACCGACAGCAGGCCGTCCTCCAGGGAAGGCCTCGCGGGCTCGTCCGGCGCCCCGTCGTTCGCGACCAGGCCGTCCATGAGGAGGCCGTCGGCGATGGCGCCGATGCCGACCCAGTGCGCCATCGAGTCCTCGGTGATCGCGTGCGGGAGCATGACACCGCGCCCGCCCGCCGGGAGGCTGAGCGTCGCCGACTGGCCGTCCCGGTCGGCGAGGAGCCCCTCCCCGCCGACGAAGACCTCCGTCGGACCGGACGCCTGCGCGCGCCGCCAGCCGACCAGCACCGGCTCCCCGCCCGCGTGGTACGCCGACACGAGCGCGGCGAGCCGCTGGTCGCGCCACTCGTCCCGCCCGTCCGCCGCGTCCCGCCGCGGAACCTCCAGCAGCCGGCACACCGGAAGGCCGCGCACCACGTCCCACACGGTCAGCCGTCCCAGCGGAACAGGTTCTGGAACAGTTCGGCCTGCTCCAGGGCATCGTCCAGCGCGTTGTGGGTGTGCGGACGGCCCGACAGCAGCGCGGCGGGCATCTGCCGTTTCGTCGATTCGGCAACCATCGCTCCCGCCTTGGCCGCGTAGAGACTCTTCATATCTAGATGGCGTGAATGCCCGAAAGGTGAGCGCGATGTGAACCGCATCCAGTACCAGTACAGCCACATCCAGTCATAGGCCAGCGGATACGCCACCAGCACCGGCAGCGCGCCGTCCGCGACCGTCTTGACCCACGCCGCCGCCGCGTGCATCGCCTCCTCCGGATCGCGGCCCTCCCGTGCGAGCCGCCCGCGGTCCAGCCCGCTCACCTCCAGCGCCTTCGGGTCGAAGTCGTCGCTGATCGGCTTCAGCTCCGCGTAGAAGGTCCGCTCGGACGGGTCGTGCGCCGTGAAACGCGTCCCGTCGAACGTCCCGCACACGGCCATCCCGAAGCTGAGCATCGAGTACGGCCCGGGAATCGGCCCGTCCGCCTCGACATCGACCGAGACATAAAACTCGATTCGCGCCATCACCGCCGTCCTCTCCGGCCCGGCGCGGGCAACGGACGGCCGCCCCGCTCAGGGCCCCGTCCCGCTCCACAGCCCCGTCCCGCTCCGACATCAAAGGCAGTCAGGCTATTGAGCAAGCCCGCCATTGGGAAGGCCGATTCGGTGCAGAGGGCCTGACAAGTTCCCTGTCAATCTGCTTGGGTGGTTCGCGCGTCGCCGCGCATCGCCCGGAGGCGTGACGATCGAGTCGGCACCCGAGCGGAACGGGGGTTCAGCGTCGTGATGGGCCAACCGGTCGATCATGGAGGACTGCTGTCGCGCCGTGAACGGCTCTTCAGCCCCGAACCCCGCCTCGGATGGGTGTTCCGGGACCGCTGGTGGTTCCTGCGGCCGTTCCCGGAGTCACCGCCGCGGCAGCGGACGCTCCCGGACTATCTGGCCCGCCGGGTCACCGAGACCGAACGGCTCGCGCAACGCCGGTTGAACCGGACCTTCCCGGTGAGCGGGGCCATCGCCGCCTTCCTGCTGCTGTTCGCCGCCTGCTCCGCCGGCGGCGGCTCGGCGGGGGACGCCGCCGTCCCGATCGGAGCGCTGCTGCTCGCGGTCATCGCCGCTGGACCCGGCACGGCGCTGACATGGTGGGCCGTCCGGCAGCGGCAGCACGCCCGGCAGGCGTACGAACTGGCCCGGCAGCAGATCGCGAGCGGCTACCAGGACCAGGCGCGGCAATGGCAGGCGCGTAAGCACGCCCACGACGCCGCAGAGCGCGCGCGGCTCGACGGCTTACCCGAATGGGGTGCGGCCCCGCGGCCCGGTCGCCGCCTCGACGTGTTCGGCGGGACGCTGTGGGCGTGGGAGGCGCTGCTGACCACATACGGGACGTCCACGCTCGCCGTGCAGCCGCTGCTGGTGCTCGACCTGTCCCGCGAGGTCGTCAGCCGCGAACTCGTCGAACTGTCCCAGGCCGCCTGGATGGGGGTGGACGCGCAACTGCTGCCCAGCCGCCAGGCGTCGTCCACCCTGCTGACCGAAATGTCGCCGCAAGACCTCGTGGACGCGATCGTCGAATCCATGCACGGAGGCACCCCCGACGCCGCGCGCGCGGAACGCAGCATGGACGACCGCATCCTGACCAAAGTGTGCGAAGCCCTCGGCGGCGACATCACCCTCGGCCGGATCGGGGCGGCCCTCCGCGCCCTGATGGGCGAACCCGACGACGGGGACCTGCTGACCCGCGAAGAGCGGCGGCACATCGCGGGCGACCTGTTCACCGTCGAGTACCGCCGCCAGGCCCACGCCAACCTGTCGCGGATCGAGTCCTACATGCATCCGCTGGAGAACCTCGGGACCGAGCCGTCCAAGGCCGGCGTCGGCTACCTGACGTGCATCGCGCTGGACAGCCAGGCCCGCAACGTCCGCTCCGAGCTGCTCACCGACCTGATCGTCCAGTGGGTCACGCACCGCGTCACCGCGTCCTACGACTCGACGCCCGCCCTGGTCGTCGCCGGCGCCGACGAGCTGGCCCGCCGCCACCTGGAACGGCTGTCGGACGCGTGCGAGCGGCGCGGCGTCCCGCTGACCCTGCTGTTCCGGCGGCTGCGGGAGACGTCCGCGGAGATGATCGGCGGCGGCGCCGTCGCGTTCATGCGGCTCGGCAACCACGAGGACGCCACCCGGGCCGCCGACTTCATCGGACGCGACCACCGCTTCGTCCTGTCGCAGATCACCAAGAACGTCGGCGGGAACGAATCCCACACCTCCACCGACACCCAGGGCGAGGGCGACTCGGAGACCCGCAGCACGAGCCACACGACGGGCACGTCCCGCAACTGGGGGACGAGCCGCTCGTCGGGCACCAGCTACTCGGGCGGCGAGATGTTCGGGCTGTTCCCCGACCGTTCCACCTCCTACCAGCGCGGCCGCAACCGGGGCGGCGGCACCAATACCAGCGACACCGAGGGAACCGCCACGTCGACCTCCCGGAACTGGTCGGCCGCCTACTCCTACGCCGAGGGCACCAACTGGAGCGACGCCGACACCACCCAGCGCGTGTACGAGTACGCCGTCGAACCCGTCTCCCTTCAGCACCTCCCGGACCACGCCATGCTGGTGGTCGTGCCGGCCCCCGGCGGCGGCCGCACCGTCACCCCCGTCGAATGCGACCCCGCGATCATCACCCTGGACCGCGTGACCACCGGCCCCCTCCCGGACCCGCCCCCGCCCCCGCAGGCCGTCCCCGGCCCGGCCCAGACCTCACCCGGCCCCCTGACACGGCAACCGCCGCAGTGGGCCGCGCCGCCCGCGCCGCCTCCGCCGCGGGCGCCCCTGTCGTCCGAACCGGGACCGCCGCCCGGCCGGCGGACCGGGCCGCGCCCACCCGACGATCCCCGGCAGGGGCCGCCGCCGCTCTTCGGCGGCAAAGGCTGACCGCTCAGCCGAGCCGCCGCCGCAACCCCTGAGCCCGCCGGACGAGCGGCATCGGCAACTCGTGGGGCGCGTGCTCGATGCGATGCTCGATGGCCGCGACCAACTCGGCGCCGAACCCGAGCCGCACCGCCGCCGCGTCCGCCCGGGCCTCCCCGCGCCCGCCCGGCAGGCGCGCCGCCCACGCCACGGCGAAGGCGACCGCCGCGGGCAACGCCACCACGACCGTGACCACCGTGGCGAGGACGGCCAGGAGGAACACCCCCAGAAAACCGATCGGCCGGTGCCACGAGACGGCCCGCTTCCACATCGGGACGATCGGGGACCACGACCCGCGCAGCACCCGCTGCAACGCGCGGCCCGGCAACGTGACCTGCGCGTGGACGAACGCCGGCACCGCCCGCCACCCCAGCAGATGCCCCAGCTCATGGGCGAGCACGGCCTCCAGGCGTCCGGGTGGCAGCGTACGCGCCGAATGGGACGTGACCGCGACGGTCCGCCCGAACGGCCTGCACGCGTTGAGCTCGTCCGACTCGACGACGACCAGCCGGTACGCCTCGGCTCCCGCGCGCCGCTGGACGTTCCGCCACGACTGCTCCAGCCCGCCGCGCTCGGCGTCCACGGGATCGCGGTAACCGTGGGCACGCGGAGCGGCCAGAGGCGCCGCCAGCAGGACCGCCCACACGGCGACCACCGCGACCGCACCCCACACAGGCCAGATCATGTGCAGCCCGAACGCGGCCGCCGCCACGAGAAGGGCCTCGGAACCCACGATCAGCCCGACCCGAACCCCGGCCCCGGCCCCGGCCCCGGCCCCGGCGGACGGCACTTGCTGCGACCGCCCCGGAGGCAGATACCGCCCCGCCTCGTCCGGCGGCCCCTGGATCGCCCGACCGCCCTGAGCCGCGGGGAGCGGCGCCTGCCCCGGCGGACCGCTGAGCGCCGTCGCCTGCGGCGCCGCCCCCGCGCTCGAAGGCGCTGGCCGCGTCCACCCGCCGGGGGAGGGGGACGGCCGGATCGGCGGCGCCTGACCTGGCGCCGCTCCGGGCCGAGCCTTCGGCTGCTGATGCGGCTCCGGGGTCGTCCTGGGCGGTGAGGTCGCGGGATGCACGGGCTGGAGCGGCGCCAGCGGCGGCCGCTGCGCCTCCGGTCTCCTGGGTGGCGGAGGGGGGTGAGATGCGGGGTGGGGCGTTGCTTTCGGCGGCTGTGGCGGCTCACGGTTCGGCGTTGGGCGCGTCCGCTCGGTGAGCGGCGGTGGCTGGGCGGGTGCGGGTTCGGGTGGTCCCTCGGGTGGCTGCGGCTCCGGTGGCCTGGGCGGCGGAGGCGGAGAAGGCGCGGGCCGGGGCGGCGGTGCCTGCGGTGCAGGGTCTTGTGGCGCCGGAGCGCCGGGCGGTGGGGACGGGGGACGGGCGGGCCTCGGCGTGGGTGGGGAGGGCTCGGGCGGGCCGCCGGAGCGTCGGCGGGTTCGGGAGCGGGTTGCGTACGGGCGTGACTGGTCCGTCCAGGTTTGTCCGTCCCAGTAGCGTTCGCGGCCCATCCACTCTGGATCTGGGTACCACCCAGGTGGTGTGCTCACCGGAACCCTCCCGTCAGGATCAGGTCAAGGCTTGCGCACGCCGCGACTCAGCGTCAACGGAATGGTCACAGCTTGGGAGTGAAGGGACGGCGGTGGGCGGGGTCGTCGGGCTCGGCGAGGCCGCGCAGGGCCGTCTCGACGAGCTCGATGCCCTCGAGGAGGGCGACCAGGCGGGCGCCTTCGCGGCGGTAGGTCTCCAGGACGGCCTCCACGCCGTGCGGCGGGACGGCGTCCCCGAGATCGACGCGGGCGGTGCGGAAGCCCTCGCGGGCCGCGTCGACGGACGCGGCGACGTGCTGGCGGGCCATCCGGGCCAGGGCGATGGGGTAGCGGCGCAGGACGCCGTAGCGCCGGTACTCCGGCGGGACGAGCTCGAGCAGCCAGGCCATGGCGGTGTCCTCGAAGCGCTCGGTGCCCGGTGGGTGCACCTGCGAGGGCCAGCCGGGTGGAACGTAGGTGCTCACGCGGTCAGGATAACCCGCTTTCGAACCTATGTTCGATAGGAATCGGGCACGATTATTCCCCGGGCGGGGTGCGGCGGATGCGGATCTTGCCGGAGTCCAGGTCGTCGCGGGAGGAGCC
The DNA here is from genome assembly GCF_052245875.1 of Actinomadura sp. 3N407. Lineage (NCBI taxonomy): Bacteria > Bacillati > Actinomycetota > Actinomycetes > Streptosporangiales > Thermomonosporaceae > Actinomadura > Actinomadura sp. 3N407. The sequence continues at coordinate 434,185 of NZ_JBQQBP010000003.1, read as the reverse complement.
GGAGCCGGTCTGCTCGTGGTCGTCCTGGCGCATGATCTTCTGCCGCTCCTGCTCCTCGACCTTGACCTTCTTCGAACCCTCGAACGCGGACGCGAGGTCTTCGAACATGCCGCCGCCGAACCCGGCGCCGGTCTCGCCGTCGCCGCGGATCGCGCCCATCAGGGACGACTTGCCGGTCCCGTCGCGGGGCCACTCGACGATCTCCTGCTCGGCCGGCTCGGGACGGGTGCCCATGGCGCGGCCCTTGACGCGCTTGCGGCGGCGAAAGGGTGACTTCACACACTCTCCAACGCGATGAGTGTCCAGATTGATCCCGGCGACGCTCAGGTCGTGAACGACCACCGGGTGGGAGAACCGGTGAAGTCTCCCTGGCGCAGCCCGAACGCCGTCTGTGGCCGCACCGCGACGGTCGCGTTCACCTCGGGGTCCAGGAAGTCAACACGATATCGGGTGGCGTACTTGGAATTGACCAGGTCGATGAACCGCTGGAGGTCCTTCTGTTCGGTGAGGACCTCCGCGAGCCCCTCGACGACCACGGGGTTCTCCGCCTCCTCGGTGGTCACCACCACCCGCGGGTTCGCCCGCAGGTTCACCATCTTGCGGGACGGGACGCTGCTGCTGAACAGCAGCGCCTCACCGGACCAGGCTCCCCACACCGGCATGGCGTGGGGGCGACCGTCCGGCCGGACCGTGCACAGCCAGAAGTTGCGCGCGGCCCTCAGTTGCTCCACCGCCCAGGACCACGGAAGCAGACCGCTTCCCTCGTCCGGTCCGACGATGCCGTAGCCGGGCATGTACGGACGTCCGGCGGCGGGCTCGATGGCAGCCGTGGGCTGGGCGGGCTCCGGTTCCGCGGCGGCGCCGGAAGCCGACATGGCGTTCTCCCCTCGGTCGGGTTGTCCCCTCGTCTGCTGTCCCCCGCACATCGTTTCAGACGACGGCACCTCGCGGTGACGCTCGGTGGCTCGTTGGCGGCGGCTCGGCGCGGTAGCCTGCGGGACGTGCGCCTATCCCATGTCATCACGGCTCTGGAGGAGCTCTATCCGCCCGCGTGGGCCGAGCCCTGGGACGCCGTCGGCCTCGTCTGCGGAGACCCCGATCAGGAGGTCGGCCGGGTGCTGTTCGCGGTCGACCCGGTGGCCGCCGTGATCGACGAGGCGCTGGAGTGGCACGCCGACCTGGTGGTCACGCACCATCCGCTGCTGCTGCGCGGGGTGCACTCGGTCGCCGCGACCACGCCGAAGGGGCGGCTCGTCCACCGGATGATCACCAATGGGGTGGCGCTGCACACCGCGCACACCAATGCGGACCGGGCCGATCCCGGCGTGTCGGACGCGCTGGCGCGCGCGGTCGGCGTCACCGGCGAGCTGCGTCCGATGGTCCCCGCCGCCGACGATCCCCGCCGCGGCCTCGGCCGGATCGGGGAGCTGGACGGGCCGGTCACTCTGCGGGAGTTCACCGGACGGGTGGCCGCCGGGCTGCCGTCCACCGCCTGGGGGGTGCGGGCGGCGGGCGACCCGGACCGCACCGTCCGCACCGTCGCCGTGTGCGGGGGCGCCGGCGACTCCCTGCTCGACACCGCGCGCGACGCCGGTGTCGACGTCTACCTCACCGCCGACCTGCGGCATCACCCGGCTTCGGAGTTCGCTGAGCAGGGCGGTCCCGCCCTCGTGGACGCCGCGCACTGGGCGACCGAGTGGCCGTGGCTCGCCGACGCCGAGCGGCGCCTGGCGGCGGCCTCACCGGAAGCGGGCAAGTTGGAGACCCGGGTGTCCACGCTCGTCACCGACGCGTGGCGCCTCCACGACGAAGGAGCACATTGAAAGCCGCACCACAAGCCCAGCTTCGACTGCTCGACGTGCAGGAGCTCGACGCCTCGCTGGACCGGCTGGCCCACCGGCGCCGCACGCTTCCCGAACTGGCGGAGATCGAGCGGCTGGAGGCACGCCTGACCGAGCTGCGCGACGCGATCGTGGCCGCCGAGACGGAGGCCGGCGACCTGCAGCGGGAGCAGAAGAAGGCCGAGCAGGACGTCGACCAGGTCCGCACCCGCGCCGACCGCGACCAGAAGCGGCTCGACTCCGGGCAGGTGAGCTCCGCCAAGGACCTCAGCAGCCTGCAGGTGGAGATCGAGTCGCTGCAGCGCCGCCAGTCCGACCTGGAGGAGGTCGTGCTGGAGATCATGGAACGGTCGGAGGAGGCGGAGGGCAGGGTCGCCGCGCTGCGCGCCGACCTGTCCGCCGCACAGGACGAGCTCGCCGCGCTGGCCGAGCGCCGTGACGCCGCCCACCGGGAGATCGACGAGGAGTCGGGGACGACGAGCGCCGCGCGCACCGCCGTCGCCAAGGACGTCCCGGACGATCTGCTCGCCCTCTACGAGAAGCTGCGCGGCCAGTTCGGCGGGGTCGGCGCGGCCAAGCTGTTCCGCGGCGCCTGCCAGGGCTGCCACCTGGCGCTCAACACCGTCGTCCTGAACACCATCCGGGCCGCGCCCGACGACGAGGTCATCCGCTGCGAGGAATGCCGGCGGATCCTGATCCGTACCCCGGAGTCGGGCCTGTGAGCGCGGTCGCCGGGGGCCGCGGGGGGTCGCCCCCCGACAGGGGCGCGAGCAGGAAGCTGATCGTCGAGGCGGACGGGGGCTCGCGCGGCAACCCCGGCCCGGCCGGGTACGGGGCCCTCGTCCGCGACGCGCTGACCGGGGAGGTCCTGGCGGAGGTCGCCGAGTCGATCGGGCACGCCACCAACAACGTGGCGGAGTACCAGGGCCTGATCGCCGGGCTGACCGCCGCGTCCGAGATCGACCCGTCCGCCCGCGTCGAGGTCCGGATGGACTCCAAGCTCGTCGTGGAGCAGATGTCCGGACGCTGGAAGATCAAGCACCCGGACATGATCCCGCTGGCGCTGCGGGCCCGGGAACTGGCGGAGGACCTGGGCCCGGTCTCCTACGGCTGGATTCCGCGCAACCGCAACGCGCACGCCGACCGCCTCGCCAACGAGGCCATGGACGCCGCCGCCCGCGGCGAGCACTGGGTCCGCAAGGTCGAGGAGACGCCGGGGGAGCCGGAGCCGCCGCCCCCTTCTTCGGCGATGCCCCCGTCGTCCACCCCGATGACGACGGTCCTGCTGCGGCACGGCGAGACGCCGCTGTCGACCGAGAAGCGCTTCGCCGGGACGGGCGACATCCCGCTCACCGCGAACGGCCTCGCCCAGGCACGCGCCGCGGCGCTCGCCCTCAAGGACCGCGGGCTGGACGCCATCGTCACCTCGCCGCTCACGCGCTGCCGCGACACGGCCGCCGAGGTCGCCGCCGTGACCGGGCTGGACGTCCGCGTCGAGGACGGCTTCCGCGAGGCCGACTTCGGCGATTGGGAGGGGCTCACGTTCGCCGAGGCCGGCAAGGGCTGGCCCGCCGAGATGAAGGCGTGGCTCGCCGACCCCGAGGTCGCGCCTCCCGGCGGGGAGAGCTTCGCCCACGTGTCCCGCCGCGTCCGCACGGCCCTGGACAAGCTGAAGGTCCGCCACCGCGAGCAGACGGTGCTGGTCGTCTCGCACGTCACGCCCATCAAGCTTCTGGTCAGGGACGCGCTGGGCGCACCGATGTCGTCGCTCTACCGGATGCACCTGAACGTGTCGGCCCTGTCGTCCATCGACTGGTACGCCGACGGTCCCGCGACCCTGCGCGCCTTCAACGACACCCACCATCTTCCGGCCTGACCGCAACCGGTCTTCCGTAGCGGCCCCTGGCCGCTTACCCTCCACGCAAGGCCGCCGTGACCTGGGGAGGGATCGTGACCACGAAGATCCTGCTGGACGAGTCGAGGCTCCCGAGCCGCTGGTACAACGTCATCCCCGACCTGCCCGCGCCGCCGCCCCCGCCGCTGCACCCGGGGACGCGCGAGCCGGTCGGGCCGGACGACCTCGCGCCGCTGTTCCCGATGGACCTGATCGCCCAGGAGGTCTCCGGCGAGCGCTTCATCGACATCCCCGAAGAGGTCCGCGAGGTCTACCGGCTCTGGCGTCCGACGCCGCTCATCCGTGCGCACCGCCTCGAACGCGCCCTCGGCACGCCCGCCCGCATCTACGTCAAGTACGAGGGCGTCTCACCCGTCGGCTCCCACAAGCCGAACACGGCCGTCCCGCAGGCGTACTACAACGCGCGCCAGGGCGTCCGCCGCCTGACCACCGAGACGGGTGCGGGCCAGTGGGGCAGCGCCCTCGCGTTCGCCTCCGCCCAGTTCGCCCTGGAGTGCGAGATCTGGATGGTGCGCGCCTCCTACGACCAGAAGCCGTACCGCCGCTCGATGATGGAGCTGTACGGGGCGCAGGTGCACGCCAGCCCGTCCCCGCTGACCGCGTCCGGTGCGAAGATCCTCGCGGACGACCCCGGCTCGCCCGGCTCCCTCGGCATCGCGATCAGCGAGGCCGTCGAATCCGCCGCCCCCGGCGACACCCGCTACGCCCTCGGCAGCGTCCTGAACCACGTCCTCATGCACCAGACGGTGATCGGCGAAGAGGCCCTCGAACAGCTCGCCCTCGTCGGCGACGTCCCCGACCTGATCGTCGGCTGCACCGGCGGCGGCTCCAACTTCGCCGGGCTGTTCTTCCCGTTCCTCCGCGAGAAATTGCGGGGCCGCATGAGCCCGGCCATCCGGGCCGTGGAACCCGAAGCGTGCCCGTCCTTCACCCGTGGCCACTACGCCTACGATTTCGGCGACACCGCCGGGTTCACCCCGCTGCTCAAGATGCACACCCTCGGGCACGACTTCGTCCCGGACCCCATCCACGCGGGCGGCCTCCGCTATCACGGAATGGCCCCGCTGCTTTCCCACATGTACGACCTCGACATCTTCGAAGCCGAGGCCAAGCCCCAGCGTGAATGCTTCGAGGCCGGCGTCCTGTTCGCCCGCACGGAGGGCATCGTCCCGGCGCCCGAACCCACCCACGCTCTGGCCGCCGCCGTCGCGGAGGCCCGCCGCTGTGCCGAGACCGGCGAACCCAAGGTCATCCTCACCGCCCTGTGCGGCCACGGCCACCTCGACATGGCCGCCTACGACCGCTACCTCTCCGGGCAGATGGAGGACCACGCCCTTCTCCAGTCCCGGCTGGACGAGGCGATGTCCACACTCCCGTGACCGGGAACAACATGCGACCCGCTATCGTCTATGTACGGCGGACGAGTCGGCCGGACGGCCGCGTCGGGGAGCGATCCCCGTCGAGGAAAGTCCGGGCTCCACGGGGCAGGGTGGTCGGTAACGCCGACCCGGGGTGACCCGCGGGAAAGTGCCACAGAAAGCAAACCGCCACCGGTCCGCCGGTGGTAAGGGTGAAACGGTGAGGTAAGAGCTCACCAGCGCCCACGGTGACGTGGGCGGCTCGGTAAACCCCACCCGGAGCAAGGTCAAGAAGGGGCCCCGCGAGAGGCCCCGCGCAGGTGCCCGAGGGCGGCCCGCCCGAGCCTGCGGGTAGACCGCTGGAGGCCGCCGGCAACGGCGGCCCGAGATGGATGGCCGTCACCCGCCGCCCCTCGCAGGGCGGCGGGCACAGAACCCGGCTTACAGGCCGACTCGTCCGCCCCTCCCTAGGATTCGAACCAGGGGAGGGTGTACCGGGTGAAGACGATGCCGCCCGTGGAGCCGATCTCGTAGAGGGTGCCGACGGACCCGTCCGCGAGGACGGCCATGGTGGAGTAGCCGGCGGTGCCGGGCTTGACCAGGGCCGTGTGGGGCCGGCTGGTGCCGTCGTCGCGGACGGTGAGGTCGGTGCGGTCGTCCGCGACGTTGATCTACCAGGACGCGCTGTCGTCGCTGAACCCGGCGATGACGATCCGCGCCCCGCTCCGCCGGCGCGGCGGCACCCGCACCCCCGCCGGACCGCCCCCTCGAAGCCCCGATCTGGACCTCGTCCGCGGTTCGCCGCCGCCGTGACGTCGTCCTGACCGGTGGTGAGGAGGGCGCGGAGGTCGGCGGCGGCCCGGACTTCCTCGATCGCCGATGGAGTGCCATGCAACTCACACGGTTCGGGTCACACGACACAGAGAGGATGAAACAAGGCGCTTACTGTCCAGGTAAGAGCCGATCGCCTCGATCGGGCGTCGGCGGCGGGGCCGGGTGCTGGGCCCCGTGGAGAGGAGCGCTGATGATCACCATCATGTTCGTGACCCTCGTCCTCGCCGGGGCGCTGGGATCCCTGGCCTACCTGTGGGACTTCTCGCGCGCCAGCCGGTGCGACGCGCTGTTCCTTCCGGCGTCCGACCGGCGCGCGCGGCGGGCGCGCCGGGTGACGGGGATGTACGTGCGGGACTACGCGCGGCGCGAGGACGAACTCGTGAGCCGCTGACGGCGGAGTCACACCGGCGCGTGGGCCGTCCTGGCGGGGGGACGGCCCACGCTCGGTTCAGCCGACGGTCCGGGGCCGCGGGGCCTCGTCCGGGACGGGCGTGAAGACTCCCTTGGTCCGGTCGAGGATCTCCACGTTGGCGGACTGCAGGTCCAGGTAGAGGCCCACCAGCTCGATCTCGCCGGACTCGACCCGCTCCCGGAGCCACGGGTAGGTGAGCAGGTTGTCGAGCTGCTGCATCACGTTGATCTTGCAGAGGCGGGTGAGGGGCGGCTCGTCCTCGCCGGACGGGTCGGTGGCGAGGAAGCGGGCGAGGCTGTGGTTGCCGTGCTTGAGCCACCGGGACAGCCCGGCCAGATGCTCGACCTCGGTGCCCCCGGCGAGGAGCGCGGCCATCGCGCCGCAGTTGGAGTGGCCGCAGACCGTGATCGTCCGGATGTCGAGGACGTTGGTGGCGTACTCGACGGTGGCGGCGACCGAGTCGTCGCGGGTGCGGGAGCCGTGGCGCGGGACGAGGGCGCCCACGTTGCGGTTGATGAACAGGTCGCCGGGCCCGCTGGCGGTGATGATGTTGGGCACGATGCGCGAGTCGACGCACGTGATGAACAGGTGCTGGGGTTTCTGCTCCATCGCCAGCTCGGCCATGATCGGCCGTACCAGCCGGGCGGTGCGGCCGTGGTACTCGCGGACGCCGGCAAGCAGCACGGCGGCCGGGGACACCTCGGGCGCGTCGAGCTCCTCCTCGGACCGCCGCCGGCGATTCGCCCATGGAGCCCACCAGCGAGCAGTGGGAGGCGTTTTACGCGGCGGGGACATATCGCCTGTCACCGCTCTTTCATACCAAGCCTCGTGAACCTCGTCGATGTCGACCCTCCCCCCTTGGCGCTCATGCGCCAGCCGCCACTGGTGGATGGCGTCGAACGCGGCATGGTCCATGAAGTCGACGTTGAGGTCGAGGTCGACGCTGGAACCGGCCGGGACGTCCTGCAGGAGCCGCGTCACCTTCGGGACGCCGAGGAAGGTCAGCGTGCCCTCCACGACCACGTGGGTGCGGATCGGGACGGGGCCGTCGTCCGGCTCGGGGACGAGCTGCTCGGCGCGGACCGACAGCCGGGTCAGCCGCCGCAGCGCCAGTACCGCCATGATCCCGATGCCGAGGAGCACGCCCTCTCCGAGCCCGAGGACGACCACGCCGACGAGGGTGCCGAAGTAGGCGGGCGCCTCACGGTGGTGACGAAGGTCACGGATGCGGGCGATGTCGATGAGCCGGACACCCAGCACGACCAGCAGCGCCGCGAGGGCCGGCAGCGGAACCTGCTCGATCGCCGGCCCGCACGACAGCGCCAGGACGAGCACCCACACGCCGTGCAGGACGGTGGACGCCCGGGACCGGGCACCGGCCTCCACGTTGGCCGTGCTGCGGACGATCACGCCCGCGATCGGCAGCCCGCCGAGGAATCCCGACACCGCGTTGCCCGCCCCCTGGCCGAGCAGATCCCGGTCGAGGTCGGCGCGCGGGACGCCGGCGGGCCGCCGCCGGTCGATGGCCACGCTGCACAGCAGCGACTCGACGGCCGCCACGAGCGCGACGGAGACGACCGCGCCGACGACGCCGGCCGGCGAGCCGTGCGGCAGGACGGGGGCGTCCCATCCGCCGAGCAGGGTCTCCGGAAGCTCGACGCGCCGCGCGTCCCAGCCGAGCGACCAGGCGGTCAGGGTGGCGATGGCGATGGCGGGCAGCGGGCCGGGCACCAGGCGCAGCGGGCCGGTCCTCGGCAGCCGGGACCAGCCCAGCAGCACCAGGAGCGTCAGCGCGCCGAGCAGCGCCGGATGGGTGTGCGGGTTCACGAGCTGGCCGGGCAGCTCGCGCAGGTTGTCGATCGCCGACTGCTGCGGGCTGCCGCCGAGCACCACGTGCACCTGCGCCAGCACGAGGACGACGCCGACGCCCGCGAGCATCCCGTGCACCACGGCGGGGGAGACGGCGAGCGCGGTCCGCGCGACCCGGCTGGCGCCGAGGGCGATCTGCAGCAGCCCGCCGAGCAGCGTGATCGTGCAGGTGGCACGCCAGCCGTAGGTCTGCACGAGCTCGGCGACGATCACGGTGAGCCCGGCCGCGGGACCGCTGACCTGGAGCGGTGATCCGCCGAGCAGGCCCGCGACGATCCCGCCGACGACGGCGGCGATCAGCCCGGCGGCGACCGGCGCCCCGGAGGCGACCGCGATGCCCAGCGACAGGGGGATCGCGACGAGGAACACGACGAACGACGAGAGGACATCCCGCCGCACAATGGACACATTCGGTGGCTTTGAAGTCACTCTGTGTATATAACCAGGGTTCCCCCGGCTTCACCCACGACACAGCGTGGGCGTGTCCGCGGGCGAGCGTCCGAAGAGCCGCCGGTGGCGCGGTGGTGGGGTGGCGGGATGTGGCGGGTGCGTGAATGAGGGCCGCCGGATCGGAATCGGCGGCCCTCGTTCGTGGCTCGGCGTGCGGGGCGGCGCGGCGTACCGTCCCGGGATCGTCAGCGCCGGTAGTTCTCCCAGTCGTCGGCCGGCTGGCGGGAGCCGTACGGGCCGTTGTCGTTCGGCTGGCCGCCGCCCTGGGGGTAGCCGCCCTGCTGCTGGCCGCCGTAGTAACCCCCGCCGTACGCCTGGGTGGCGTTCGGGTCCTGGTAGCCGCCCTGCGCGCCCGGGTCGGGGGGCGCGGCGAGCGGGTCGGCGCCGCCGTTGTAGCTGCTGCCGCTGAAGTCGCCGTAGACCCCGCCGTTGCCCGCGCCGCCGCCGGGAGCGCCCTCCGCGCCGCCGAAGCCGCCGAAGGGCTCACGGCCGCCGTTGAGCGGGTCGTCGTAGCGCGGCGATTCGCCGTAGGCGGGGGCCGTCGGGTAGCCGTCGTTCTGCTGGCCCTGCCCGTAGCCGGACGGAGCGCCGATCCCCGGGTCGTACCCGGGCGGGGGGCCCGACGGGGCGCCGGAGCCGAGCCCGGAGTCGTATCCGCCGGACTGGCCGCCGGACGGCCACGGGCCGGTGTTGCCGGTGTTGCCCGTGCCGCCGGTGGTGCCGAACGAGCCGGTGCTGAGCGGGTCGCCCAGCGGGTCGTTCAGGGAGCCGCCGCCGTAGGAGCCGCCCGCGTCGGACGAGGGCGCCGGGCTCGCCGACCGCTGCCGGTCCGACTGGATGCGCTGGAGCAGTTCGTCCACGGTCGGGAGCTTGTGTCCGTCGGTGTCGGATCCCCCGCCGGAGCCGCTCTGCGCCGCGGGTGCCGCGGGTGCGGCGGGCGCCGGGGGAGCGGGCGGGCCGGAGTGCTCGTCGGGGCGGCCGAGGGGCAGCCCGAGCGGGTCGGACACGCGGGGGTCGCCGCCGCGGGGCCCGCCGGGCCCGTGCGGCATCTCGTAGCCGTCCTGGCGGCCGCCGGGAGGCGGTCCGGAGGCCGGGCGGCCGCCCAGCGGGTCGGAGCCGTAGTCGCCGTAGGACGGCTCGGGGGAGCCGTACTGGGGCTGGTCGCCGTACCCCTGGCCCTGGTCCTGGCCGCCGTAGGACGGCTCGCCGGGACCGTAGTCCGCGGCCCCGTAGGCGGGCTGCGGCTCCTGCCCGCCGTAGACCTGATGGTCGGGCGCGCCGTAACCCGGCTGCGGGGCGCCGCCCGGCATGCCGTGGCCCGCGAGGTCGGCGGGGATGGGGTCGAGTGACGTCGAGGCGGGGTCGTGGCCGGCGAACGGGGAGCCGCCCTGGAACCCTCCCGGCGCCGGCATCTGCTGGGGACCGGTTCCGCCGCCCTGGCCGCCCATTCCGTTGAGGGCCGAGACGTCGGCGCCCATGGAGACCGGCTGGGTCAGGCTCGGCTGGGTCAGGCCCGGCTGCTCGACCGGCTGCTGCTCGGCGGGTGGCTGCGTGTTCAGCGGGTCGGCGGCGAGGTCGACGTCCGGACGCTCGTTGTCGTGGTCGTGCTGCCAGGGGAACTTGGGCTTGTCGAAGGTGATCGTCGCCCAGTAGTCGTCGTCCTCCATCTCGTCCGACGCCGGGCCGCTGGGGGCGGGGGGCGGCGGGGACGGGGCGGCGGTGGGAGCGGCGAGCGGGCCGCCGGCGACCCGGCGGTCATGGGCGGGATCGGGCGCGCCGTGCCGGTCGTAACCGCCGTCGTAGGCGCCGTCATAGCCGTCGTTGTAGCCGTAGTCGTCCTGGCCGCCCATCTCCTCGTGCGGCGGGACTCCCCTGCGGCCACGCGGCTGCTGCGGCTCGTCGTCCATCCAGTCGTCGTCGTCGCGTCCCGCCCTGCTGGCCCGCAGGCCCAGGGCCACGAGGACGACCACCAGGACCACGACCACAATGAGGCCGAAGACCACGATGTAAGAAGTCATGCCACCACCCAATGCCTTGGCCCGGTGAGAGTCGCCGGCGCGGACCACGGGTCCGTCCCGATTGTCGCAGGCGGCCGATGCTGTCCGGGCTTAGCCCGATTCTGACCGACCGCTATGACCGTTGTCACACCCTTCGCGCACATTTACCCTCGCACGGCGCGTGCCGATCGGCCAATCGCACCCATCGGTACACCCCTGTCGGCTCCAGCCCCCCGGTGGGGTCCGCCCTGACCGTGTGCTCTTGAGGCTTCACGGTCAACGCGCCTACTTGCCGCCGAAGTTCCCGGTGATCCTGCCCCGTCCCACCGTGTGCTCGGCGATGGCGGGCAGCGAGTCCTTCAGTGCGGCGCCGTCCTCGAACGGTGCCGGATGGTCCAGTGCGTAGATGGTGAACCGGTACCGGTGCCGTTCTCCCTCAGGCGGGCACGGCGGCGCGTACTCCGCCTTCTTGCCTGTGGTCAACCCTTCGACGGTCCTGTCCAGCCGGGCTCCCTCGACGAGTTCGTTCACCGTCCCGTCGATGCCCGCGATCACCCAGTGGACGTAGGCGCCGCCGGACGCGTCCGGGTCGTCCATGACGATCGCGAACGACCTGGTCCCGTTCGGTGTGCCCGACCACCGGAGCGGCGGGGTCTTTCCCTGTCCGCCAGGGTACGTCCTGCAGCCGTACCGCGGGGGCAAGTCCTGCCCATCTCGGAAGACCGGGCTGGTCACGGTGAACCACTCCGACAGTTCGGCGCTCTTGGTCTCAGGCTGGCCGATCAGCCCGCAGCCGCTCAGGGACCCGGCGAGCGCGAGGGCGCCCGCCGCGGCCAGGATCGGACGCCGGTCTCTGCTCATCATCGATTCGCTCCCGGGCGAGATCGTACGCCGCGCGCCGCCGGATCGCCGTCATCCCGGCCAGCGCGCATCCCGCCCGCCGGCGCCCCCTTCCTCGTTGGCCCCAACGATAGGGCTTCGCCGGGACTGGAACGGGCCTTTCGTCCCGCCGGTGGCGGCCCTCCCGAAGCGGAGGCTGTGACCTTGGTCATGCGTGCTTTGCCCCGTTCCATCCGAAATTTTGGCAAGGAGTGGCGTGTTTCACAGCTCTGATCACGCTCTCCTTTGCCAGGACCGGAAGTTCTCACGTTCTTTCGTGGTTATCGATTGGTGCCGGGCACGTTCCATCGGATAGTTTGTGAATGTCTTCACAAGCCGACCGTGACATTGGAGGCCGCAATGGCCAGGACCGCCGAGGTGACCCCTGGCGCTCCCCACATCCTCATCGTGGGTGGCGGCTATGTGGGCATGTACACCGCCCTTCGCCTGCAGAAGAAGCTCAGACGCGAGCTCAAGCGGGGCGAGGTCAAGGTCACCGTCGTTGACCCCAACTCGTACATGACGTACCAGCCGTTCCTTCCCGAGGCCGCCGCCGGGAACATCTCCCCGCGGCACGTCGTCGTCCCGCTCCGCCGCGTGCTGCCCAAGTGCACCGTGCGCAAGGCGCGGGTGACCGAGCTGAACCACGACGAGGGCTGGGCCATCGTCCAGCCGCTGGCCGGGCCGCCGGAACGGATCCCCTACGACTACCTCGTGATGGCCGCCGGCGCCGTGCCCCGGCTGCTGCCGATCCCCGGGCTCGCCGAGAACGGCATCAGCCTCAAGACCGTCGGCGAGGCCATCCACCTGCGCAACCACGTCCTGGAGCAACTGGAGATCGCCGAGTCCACCGACGACGTCGAACTGCGCCGCAAGGCGCTCACCTTCGTGTTCGTCGGCGGCGGGTTCGCCGGCGTCGAGGCGGTCGCCGAACTCGAGGACATGACCCGCGCCGCCACCAAGTACATGCGCAAGGTCACCCCGCAGGACCTGCGGTTCATGCTGGTCGAGGCCGCCGGCCGCATCCTGCCCGAGGTCGGCCCCGACATGGGCAAGTGGACCGCCGAGCAGCTCCGCGGACGCGGCATCGACGTCAAGATGAACACGCTGCTGCGGTCCGCCGTGGACGGGCAGATCGAGCTGTCGGACGGGAGCGGCTTCCAGGCCGGGACGCTGGTGTGGAACGCGGGCGTGAAGGCCGCGCCCGTCGTCCGGCACGGCGACCTGCCCGTAGACGAGAAGGGCCGCGTCAAGGGCACCGAGTACCTGACCATCGAGGGCCTGGTGCGGGCGTTCACCGCCGGCGACAACGCCGCCATCCCGGACCTGACCCAGGAGGGCGAGTACTGCCCGCCGAACGCGCAGCACGCCGTCCGCCAGGCCAAGCTGCTCGGCGACAACATCGTCCGGTCGCTGCGCGGCAAGACCCTCAAGCCCTACGTCCACGCCAACATCGGAGCGGTCGCCGGGCTCGGCCTGCACAAGGGCGTCGCCCAGACCTACGGGTTCAAGGTCAAGGGCTGGCCGGCCTGGTTCATGCACCGCAGCTACCACGGCGCGAAGGTCCCCACCTTCAACCGCAAGCTGCGCGTCGTGGCGGACTGGACGCTCGCCCTGTTCCTCAAGCGCGAGACCGTTTCCCTCGCCACCGTCGAGCAGCCGCGCGCCGACTTCGAACTGGCCGCCCTCGACGACGCCCGCGCGAAGGCCAAGGCCAAGGAGAAGGAGACAGAGAACGCCGCCTGAGCGGCGACACCGCCCGCACAGCCGAACGCCCCGGCGGTCCCGCGACCGCCGGGGCGTTCCGCTCTCGGACGTGGAGAGCGACTACGCGCGCTTCTTGAAGGCGCGAAGGGAAAGCGGGGCGAAGACCAGGGAGATGCCGACGCCCCACGCCAGCGCGATCAAGGCGTGATCGAGGACGGGCCCGCCGACCAGCAGGCCGCGCATCGCCTCCACCAGGTGCGTCACCGGACTGTTGTCCATCACCGCGGCCACCGGCCCGGGGATGCCCGCGGTCGAGGGGATGAACGCGGTGCTCAGGAAGCTCAGCGGGAAGATCACCACGAAGCCGAAGATCTGCACCTTCTCCGGCTCGTTCACCTTCATCGCGATGTAGACCGACGTCCAGGAGAACAGGACGGCGAAGGCGAGCAGGAGGACGAACGCGGTGAACAGCGCGAGGACGTTCGTCTCGATCCGGAAGCCGATGGCGAACCCGACGAGGAGCAGGATCATCATCGACCACCCCTGCTTGGCGGTGTCGGCGATGATCCGCCCGGCGAGCGGGGCGCTGCGCGCGATCGGCAGGCTCCGGAACCGGTCGAAGACGCCCTTGGTGATGTCGGTGTTGAGGCCGAAACCGGTGCTCATCCCGGCGAACAGCGCGTTCTGCGCGATGATTCCGGGGATGACGACGGGCAGATAGTTCTCGACGCTGCCCGACATCGCGGGGCCGAACACGTACGCGAACAGCAGCACGAACATGATGGGCTGGATGGAAAGGTCCAGCAGCTCCATCGGGTTGTGCTTGATCTGGATGAGGTTGCGCCAGGCCAGCGTGGCCGTGTTTCGCATGGCGGTACCGGGCGCGATCCGCTTGGAGAGGTCCTGCGGCGCGAACGTCGCGGTGGTCATGCGGACGCCCCTTCCTTGTCTGCCGCCTGCTTCTCGGCGGACTGGGCCAGTTCGTCGGCCTCGGCTTCGATGTCGTCGGTGTGGTGGCCGGTGAGGGCGAAGAACACCTCGTCCAGGCTCGACTTGCGCAGCGACAGCTCGCCGATGGTGATGCCGGCCTCGTCGAGGCGGCGGACGACGCCGGGCATCAGCTGCGGGTCGGTGATCGGTGCGCTGACCAGGCCGTCGTGGGTCTCCGGGACGGCCTCGGCCAGCTCGCCGACGATCTTCGCCACGGTGTCGGCGTCGGCCGCGTCGACGGGCCGGACCTCCAGCACCTGGCCGCCGACCTGCGCCTTGAGGACGTCGGACGTGCCGTGCGCGATGATCTTGCCGCGGTCGATGACGACGATGTCGTCGGCGAGCTGGTCGGCCTCCTCCAGGTACTGCGTGGTGAGCAGCACGGTGACGCCGTCGTCGGTCAGGCCGCGCACGATGTCCCACAGGCCGTTGCGGCTGCGCGGGTCGAGGCCCGTCGTCGGCTCGTCCAGGAACAGGATCTGCGGCCGTCCCACCAGGCTCGCCGCGAGGTCGAGGCGGCGGCGCATCCCGCCCGAGTACGTCTTGGCCGCGCGCTCGGCGGCGTCGGTGAGCTGGAAACGCTCCAGCAGCTCGGCGGCGCGCGCTCTGGACGCCCGCCGCGACATGCCGAGCAGCCGGCCGATCAGGATGAGGTTCTCGGTGCCGGTGAGCATCTCGTCCACACCGGCGTACTGGCCGGTCAGGCCGATCATCTGCCGCACCTTGTGCGCGTCCCTGACCACGTCGAACCCGCCGACCCGGGCGCTGCCGCCGGTCGGCTCGATCAGCGTGGCGAGGATCCGGGTCATGGTGGTCTTGCCGGCGCCGTTCGGGCCCAGCACCCCCAGGACCGTTCCCGGTTCGGCGGTGACGGAGACGCCGGCCAGCGCCTGGGTTTCACCGAACCGCTTCTCCAGGCCATCGGCCTGGATGGCGTACGTCATGTGATCTCCTAGGACTCTCGTTCACCGGACGTCTCCGCCCCGATCGAGGCGGACTTGCCAAAATATGCGGTGTCCGGGGTGGTCTGCATCCAGTTTTCCGCCGCCCTGGCAAAGCGCTGTCGGCGACGTAGTACGCGTGCTCAACATCGCATGTGCCACTGACAAAACGCCGACGCCCCCGAGTTCGTGCCCCCGGCTCCGGCGGTTCGCGGCGGACGAAACAACAGGAGGGCGCCTCCGGCGTTCTAAACTCACCGTGTGACGTCGGTGCGGCGCAGTCACCAGAAGGACGGCGGGGGGCCGCACCCGCCGCGGCTGCGGCCGCCCGAACACAGGGTGTCGGCCCGCGCGATCGCGCACTGGGCGATCGAGTACCTGCTGCTGTGGGGCCTGGCGTTCGGGCTCGCCCTGGGCGTGGCGGCCTGGGCGGGCGACGCCGGCTGGGACGGCATGCCCGGATGGCTGTCGGGCCGGATCGGCTGGCTGCCCTACATCGTCGGCGCCGCGGGCCTGCTGATGGTGACCGTCGCGCCGGTCTGGCGTTACCGCGTCCACCGCTGGGAGGTCAGCGCCGACGTCGTCTACACCCGGACGGGCTGGTTCAGCCGCGAATGGCTGCTGGTGCCCGTCGGCCGCATCCAGACCGTCGACACCGAGCAGGGCTGGATCGAACGGATGCTCGGCCTCGCCACCATCGAGGTCAACACGGCCTCCCACACCGGGTCCTCCGAGGTCTCCGGTCTTCCCGTTGACGTCGCGACCCGTCTGGCCGAGGACCTCGCCCACCGTGCCCACGATCTGCGTGACGACGCGACGTGAACATGCGAGACGGTGACCACGGCCCCGAACAGGCCACGCGCACGTCCGCCGGTCCCTCGTCCGGCGGTGGCCTGGACGGCGGCGACTTGGACGGCGGTGAGGAACCCGCGCCCCACGGGACACGTCCACCGGAGGAGAGTGCGCGGGGCGAACGGCTTCATCCGCTCACGTTCGTCGTCGGCGCCGTCCGGGAACTCCTCGCCCTGATCGCCGCCGGCGCGACGGGACTTCTGGTCGGCGGCCTGTCCACGGCGTTCTACTTCACGCTCGCCGGGCTGGCGTTCGGGTTGCTCTTCCACGTCGCGAGCTGGCTGACGTTCACGTACTGGCTCTACGACGACCGCATCGAGCTTCGCCGCGCGCTCATAGGACGGTCGGTCAAGAGCATCCCGCGCGACCGGATCCGGGGCGTCGACATCAACGCCTCCCTCCCGCACAGGCTCCTCGGCCTGGCGGTCGTCCACATCGACGCCGGGGCGGACGGCGGCGAGGGCGCGCTGAACGCGGTGTCCCGCCACGAGGCCGAACGTCTCCGCCGCGTCCTCCTCGCACGGGACGCCCCCGCACCGCCGCGCCGCGTCCTCGCCCGCATGCGGCGCCGCTGGTACGTGTACGCCCCGCTCAGCGGTGCCTACCTGCTCACGCCGTTCGCGCTGGCCGGCAGCCTCCTCGGCACCCTCTACAACCTCGGCGACGACCTCGGCTTCATCACCCGGGAACGCGTCGAGAACATCGGCCACGACGTGGTGGGCCTGCCCACCGCCCTCGTCGTCGCGCTGGCCATCCTCGTCCTGATGGCCATGCCGGTCATGTCGGTGATCGTGTTCACGCTGTTCAACTGGGACTTCACCGTCCACCAGCGGGACGGCTCCCTCGTCATCGAACGCGGCCTCATCACCCGCCGCAGCGTCTCCCTCGAACGCCGGCGGCTGCGCGGCGTCGAACTCGCCGACAACCCCTTCGAACGCCTCGCGGGCGTGACCCGCCTGGGCGCGCTCATCACCGGCCTCGGGGACGCCGCCCACCGCGGGCGCCTGCTGCCGGCGGCCCCCCGCACGGTCGCCGAGTCCCTCGCCGCCCGCGTCGTCGGCAACGTCCCCGGACCCCTGATCGCCCACCCTCCGGCCGCGCGGAGCCGCCGCGTCACCCGCGCGGTGGCGCCACCGGCGGGCTTCACCGCCCTGGCCGTCCTGGCCGGTCAACCCCGGGTCGCCTACCTGTTCGCCGCTCTCGCCGTCCTTGCCGTTCCGCTCGGCCTGGACCGCTACCGCCAGCTCGGCCACGTCACCGACGGCGAACGCCTCAGCGTTCGCTCAGGCTCCCTGCGCCGCCGCCAGGTGGTCGTCGAGCACACCGCCATCGTCGGCTGGCGCGTCCGCCGGACGCTGTTCCAGCGCAGGCTCGGCCTGGCCACCCTCATCGTCGCGGTCGGGGCGGGCGACGGCGGCTACTCGGCGATGGACATGGCCGAAGACGACGCCGTGGCCCTGGCCGCCGGCATAACGCCCGCCTGGCTGGCCCCGTTCCTGGAGACCCCGCCGGACGGCTGATGCCCTATTCGGGGCGCCGGGCACCGAACATGATCTCGTCCCATGACGGCACGGACGCGCGCTTGCCCTTGGCCTTGCGGCGCCGTGCGGGCCGCTGCGCCGCCGGTTCGCCGTTCGCGGCGGCCGCCGGTGATCCGGTGGCCGGCTTGTCCTGCGCGGCGGCGGGTATGGTCGGACGGCTCGCCGGCTTCTTCTTCGCCGGTGGCCGCGAGGTCTGCCGCTGCGCCGGCCGCTGGGCGGGCGTCTTCTTCTCCGGCGCGGTCTGCTCGTCTTCGGCGGGCTCGGCTTCGGGAGCCTCGGGTTCGCGCTGTTGCGCGGCCACGCCGGACTCCGGGGTCTCGACGTCCTCGCCCACGCCGGCCGGCGACTCCTCCCGCCGCTCCCGTTCCTCGGTCTCGGCGCGCTGGTCCGTTTCGCGGGTCCGCTCTTCCTCCCGGACATGGGCGGCCTCACGCGCGTGAACCGCATCGCGCCCAGCGTCCGCCTCGCGCGGCTGGTCGGTCTCCCGCGACTCGGCGTCTTGGCGCGCCTGGGCTGCCTCACGCGGTTCGGCCGTCTCGCGTGGCTGCACTGCCTCGCGCGGCTCGGCCTCTTGGCGCGGCTGGCTTGCCTCGCGCGTCTGGGCTGCCTCGCGTGGTTCGGCGTCTTGGCGCGCTTGGCTTGTCTCGCGGGCCTGGCTTGTCTCGCGGGGCTCGGCGTCTTGGCGCGCCTGGGCCGGCTCGCGTGGTTCGGCGTCTTGGCGCGCTTGGGCTGACTCGGGCGCCTGGGCTGGCTCGCGTGGCTCGGTGCCTTGGCGCGGTGGCGCGGTTTCGCTTGGCGCGGCGGCCTCGCGTGGCTGGTTGGTCTGGCGCTGCTGGGCGGACTCGTGCCCTCGGGACGTGTCGCGGGACTGTGGCGCCTCCCGTCCGGTGCCGGTGTCGCGCTGTTCGAGGGTTCCGCCGGGCCGGGTCGCCTCACGGTCTTGGGACGATGTGTCCCCGCGAAGGTCCGTCTCCGCCGGGTCCTGCGCGTGAGCGGCTTCGCCGGCGGTTCCGCGCGGTTCTTCTGAGCGGGCTGGTGTGCCGACCGGTTCGTGCGGCTGGCCGGTTTCGCGTGACAGGGCCGCCTCGCGGTCCTGCGACACGTCCGCGGGGTGGCCGGTCCCGGCGGTGTCGCGGGGCTCGCCGGTCTCCCGCGCCTGAGCGGTTTCCCGCCCGCGCTCCTCGCCGCGGCCGGTGGCGCTCGGCTCGGCCGCCTCGGCCGCCTGGACGGTCTCAGCAGGCCGGGGTGTTTCGCGTGCGCGAGTGGTGTCCCGTTCGGAGTGCGGTTCGCCGGACCAGGCGGTCTCGCGTCCGCCTCCGGTTTCGTGCGGGGAGACGGCGGCGGGCCGGCGTTCTTCGCGCGGGTCGCGGGCGGGCGGTGCGGTGCGGCCGGCGTGGGTGTCGCGGCCGAGGGCGGCCTCGCGGGGCTCTTCGGGATCGCGGGGGCGGGCGGCTTCGCGCAGGGGGGTGGTCTCGCCCGCTTCGCGGAAGGCGGGACGGGGTTCGGCGCGGCGGCCGTGTTCGGCGAAGTACTCGCGGGGCTCGGCGGCGCGGAGCGGCCCGGCGGCGGGCTGTTCGGGTTCGGCGGGCAGGCCGCGGGAAGTCGGATCGCGGTCGTTGGAGACGACCTTCATGGCGGGACGGCGCGGGACGAGCGGGGTGACGGTGTCGGAGAGCGCGTCCTCGTCGTCCCATTCGACGGCGGTGAGGCGGGCGGCGATCTCGTCCAGCGGGGAGACGTTCCGGCGGCGCGGGTCGAAGGTCCACTCGGCGGCGTGCGGGCGGCCGCTGTCGAAGAAGGACAGGCGGACGCGCCAGGTGTTGTCCTCGCACTTCCAGGAGTCCCACTCGACCTCGTCGAGGTCGACGCCGCCGCGGCCGAGGCGTTCCTCGACGGTCTCGCCGAGGGGCGGGCCGGGAGTGGACTCTCCGGGACGCCGGACGGTGACGCGCTGCGCCTGCTGGGCCATGTACTCGCGTTCCTGCAAAACCGGACCCTCGAACCAGCGGACGCGTTCGACCGGGATTCCCGCCGACTCGGCGATCTCTTCGGCGGTCTCGCCGGACCGGATGCGGGCCTGGATCTCCTTGGGGCGCAAGGGACTCTCCACTTCGATCTCGAACTGGCCGAGGCGGGAGAAGTGTCCACGGACCGCCGCGCGGAGCCGGTCGTCGACGGGCAGGGTGAACCGGGTGCCTCGGCCCGCGGTGGCCAGGACGAGGTACGTACCGTCCTCGCTGACCGCGACGAGGCGCAGCTCCTGCATGCGTGTCCTTCCTGCCCTGTCCTGATGGCACGGAGGACGCCGGACCGCGCGACCGTGCTCTCAACGGTCGGCCGTCCGATGCCCACCGAGGGCGCATGCGTGCCCTTCCCCCGGGTTCCCGAGTCTCTCTTTCGGACACACCTGCTGCCAGCACCGTACCCGGCATGTCCGAACATCGCCGCTCTCGAAGCCCCCTTCACGAGGTCGAAGAGGGCACCTGACCAAGCTTGCCGGTGACTCGCCCGACCCGGGGTCGCCCTGCCTGATCCTTGTGCATCTTTTTCCACACTGTGCCTGACGGGCCCGCGCGGCTCCACCGTTTTGACGTTGTGAGCGTCACGTTCCGGACAGGAACACCGGCATGTCTCGAATAGTTTGATTTTCGGGATCAACGGGCGATGGACGGGGGTGAGCCGGGTCATGCCGCGCAGGCTGCCGAATGTCAGCACGACGCAGCTGATCGCGAGTGCGGCGGCGACGGCGGCCGCGGCGTTCGGGGCGTCCACCCTCGGGGTGTACGGGACGATCATCGGTGCGGCGTTGATGAGCGTGATCTCGACGGCCGGGTCGGCGATCGGCCAGCACTATCTCGACCAGGGCCGCAGCCAGTTCAAGGAGCTGACGCACATGCAGGCGGCGGCGCGCCGCCGGGAGATGGCGGAGGGCGCCGCGGAGGAGGCGACGAGCGCCGACCCGACCCGGACCGTGGTGTGGTCGGGTGATCCGGACGCCACCGGGTTCGACCCTCGGGGCGGCGGGGACCCGAACGCGACGCGGCTGGACTCCTCGTTCGGCGGCGACCCCAACGCCACGCGCATGGACCCCGTGGAGACCGTCGCCGGTTCGCTCGCCGCGGAGGCGGGCGAGGGCGCGGTGCGGCAGGTCGTCCGGCGGTCGGCGTGGAAGAGCACGGTCGAGTGGGCCAAGGCGCACTGGGTGAAGCTCGCGGTCTCGTCGGCGGCGGTGTTCGCGATCGTGATCGGAGGGATCACGGTCTACGAGGCGGCCAGCGGGCAGCCCATCGGAAGCGGCGGCAAGGGGCTGACCGTCACGAACGTGCTGGGCGGCGGTGGCGGGCGGCCGGAGGAGGCTCCGTCGCAGGACCCGTCCGTCCGGCCGACGGAGTCCGGTGCCACTCCCGGCGAGACCCCGACGGGCGACGCGCCGACCACTTCGGAGCCTCAGCCGACGGAGCAGCCGACCGGGCAGCCCACCCAGGAGCCCACGGGCGGGCCCACGACGGCGGTGCCGACGGCTCCGGAGACGCCCGCGCCGACCGGGGTACCGCAGGAGGGCGGGCAGGAGCAGGGCGACACCGATCCGCGGGGAGGAACCGCCCCCTCCGAGTGATCAGTCGCCGAAGACCTGCTTCGTGTACGGGTTGGCGAAGCGGCGGTCCGGGTCGAGTTCGTCCCGCAGGGCACGGAAGTCGCTGAACCTCGGGTAGACCTTCTCCAGGTACACCGCGTCGCGGGTGTGGAGCTTGCCCCAGTGGGGACGGCCGTCGAGCGTGGTCAGGAGTTCCTCGACGCCCCGGAAGTACTGCTCATGCCGGTCGCGGTGGTAGACGTGCACGGCGATGAAGGCGCTCTGCCGTCCGTGGGCCATCGACAGCCAGGCGTCCTCTCGGGGGAGGAGCCGGACTTCGATGGGGAAGCTGATCCGCCAGTCCCTCCTGGCGAACAGGGAACGCAGTTCACGCAGGGCGGGGACGAGTTCCGCGCGCGGGATCGCGTACTCCTGCTCTTTGAAGCGGACTGTCCGCGGGCTGGTGAAGATCTTGTACGAGGTGTCGCTGTAGGTGCGGGCACCGAGCGCCTTGGCGGAGATGCCGTTCACGAACGGTGTTGCGGCGGGCGCCAGGTGCGTGACCCTGTTGATGGCTCCGAAGACCGTGTTGGACAGGAACTGGTCGTCCAGCCAGTACTTGAACTTGGAGAGCGGCTGGGCGGGCCCTTCGGCGCGGTTGTTGCGCTTGGTCAGGCAGCCTTCGGTGTGCGGGAACCAGTAGAACTCGAAGTGCTCGTTGGCGGCGTCGAACTCGTCCACGCGCGCGAGGACCTCGCCCCACTTCATCGGCTCTTCCTGTGCCCGCAGGAGGAACGACGGGACGGTCCGCCAGGTGATGGCGGTGATGATGCCGAGTGCGCCCAGTCCCGCCCGGGCGGCGTCGAACAGGTCGGGACGTTCTTCGCGCGAGCAGGTGACGATGGTGCCGTCGGCGAGGGCGAGTTCCAGTGCGGCGACCTGCGAGACGAGTCCGGCGGCGTCGCGTCCGGTGCCGTGCGTGGCCGTCTGGAGGGCGCCGGCGACGGTCTGCTGCTGGATGTCGCCCATGTTGGCCAGTGCGAGACCGTGTTCGGCCAGGACGCGGTTGAGTTCGTGTAGCGGGAGCCCCGCCTCGACGGTGACCAGCCCGGTCGCGGTGTCGACCGAGCGGACCGCGGTGAGCGCCGTGGGACGGAGCATGACGCCTTCGGCGACCGCCGCGCCGGTGAAGGAGTGGCCTGTGCCGGTCATGCGGACCGTGAGGCCGTCGCCGGCGGCCGACCGTACGGCCGCGGCCACCTCGTCGGCGGTGCGCGGTGTCGCGACGCGCTGCGGTGTGGCCTGCTGGTTTCCCGCCCAGTTCTGCCACTTCTGGTTGGTCACGGGTGACATGCGGCGACTCTACTCGGCAATCGATCGTGAGGAAAGTTCACGTTTGGGGCCGCCCGCGACCCTGCCGGGCGACCACCCGTGGACGAGGTACCGGCCGGGAAGGCCAGGTCACGGTTCCGGATCGGGCGATACCGTACGATCCGGTAACCGCGGATATGGGCCGGGACGATGCGGTTCCGGCCGGCCATGGTCGCCCCATGATCGCGTTACATGGGGGAAAGAAGTGAAAAACGGGTAACCGTCCGTAGCGACACTCGTTGGGACTTGTTGTGGCTCCTCCATCAGCACCGCGCGCCGGCTCCATAGCGAACGCGGCCGCCAAGAAGGCGCCCTCGAAGGCACCCGGCTCCGGGGAACGGCCGCCGGGCGATGCCGACACGCCCGGCGACGCCGACCCGGCCGGCGGTACGGATACGGCGAACGGCGCGAAGGGCGGTGCGCCGAACGGTGACGCGCCGGCGCCCGGCCTCCGCCCGCGCAGGCAGACGCCGGAGAAGAAGCAGCGGGGCCCGCGGCAGAAGTACGCGCGTACGCACCGGCGTGGCCGGGCGCTGCCGCTCGTCATCGCCGGCATCGCGGTCCTCGCCGTCGCCAGCGCCTCCGGCGGCGTGTACACGGCGCTGACGACGCAGAAGGCGGAGCCCACCGCGTCGGACTCGACGCAGGCCGCCCCGCCGAGCGTGCCGCCGGGCGACCCGGTCAACGTCGCCCGGGGCGGTCAGGTCGCGCCGCTGCAGCGCGTCGTGCCGCCGGACGTGCTCGCGGTCGGCGGCGCCTCGATCCCCGCCGCCAAGATCAAGAAGATCGCGAAGCTGGGCAAGGTCAGGGACGTGGCGGCGGTCGCGGGAGGCGCCGTCCAGCTCCAGGGCCGCCAGGTGAACGCGTTCGCCGTCGACCCGTCGACGTTCCGCTCCTGGACGCCGCCCGGGACGGCCAAGAAGACCGAGCTGTGGGAGGCGCTGGCCGGCGACCGGTTCGTGGTGTCCCCGGCCGCCGCCGAGCAGCTCCAGCTCGCCAGGGGGACGCAGTACCCGGTGGTGGGCCGGACGATGCCGACCCTGACGATGGGCGGCTCCGGACCCCTCGGCCTGCCCGGCATCGACATGCTCGTCAGCAAGAGGTCCGGGACCGGCATGGGCCTCGTCCCGAACGTGGCGGTGCTGGTCAACGCGCCGGGCGTGGACCCGGCCAAGGTCGTCAAGGCCGTGTCCAAGGTGCTCGGCCCCGGGACGGAAGTGCTGAACCTGCACGAGGCCAGGTACCAGAGCCAGGCGGGCGGCGGCCGCGCGACCAGCTACATGGACCTGTACAAGCAGGCGGCCGCCACGTGCCCGGGACTCTCGTGGACGGTCCTCGCCGCGATCGGGCAGGTCGAGAGCAGCCACGGGCGCAACGTCGGCCCGTCCACCGCGGGTGCGCTCGGGCCGATGCAGTTCATGCCCGCGACGTGGAAGGCGTACGGCGTGGACGGCGACCGGGACGGCAAGGCCGACATCATGAACCCCTACGACGCCATCCCGGGCGCGGCCAAGTACCTGTGCGCGAACGGCGCGGGCAAGGGCGGGCGGCAGCTCTACCGGGCGATCTGGCACTACAACCACGCCGACTGGTACGTGCAGAAGGTCCTCAACCTGGCCAAGGCCTACGCGGCGCGCTTCAGCTGACGACCCGGAACGGCACATCGCGTCCGGACTGGTTGGATGGAGTCATGACGTCGTACGACGCGTTGCTTCTGCTGTCCTTCGGCGGGCCGGAAGGGCCCGAGGACGTGATCCCGTTCCTGGAGAACGTCACCCGTGGCCGCGACATCCCGCGGAAGCGCCTGGAAGAGGTCGGGGAGAACTACCGCCTGTTCGGCGGGGTCAGCCCGATCAACCGGCTGTGCCGTGACCTCAAGGCCGCGATCGAGGCCGACTTCGCCGCCCATGGCGTGGACCTGCCGGTCTACTGGGGCAACCGGAACTGGACTCCCTACCTCGCCGACACCGTCCGGCAGATGAAGGCCGACGGGATACGGCGGGCGGCCGCGTTCGTCACGTCCGCCTACAGCGGCTACTCCACCAACGACCAGTACCTCGAGGACATCGCGCGCGCGCGTGAAGAGGTGCAGGGCGCCCCTGAGATCGACAAGCTGGCCGTCTACTACGACAGGCCAGAGTTCATCGATTCGTTCGCGGACGCGACGAAGGACGCGCTGAGCCGTCTCCCAGAAGGCGCCCGCCTGGTCTTCACCGCGCACAGCGTGCCTCTGTCCCAACCCAAGCAGGAGTTGTACGTCGCGGAGCTGGAGCAGACCGCACGGACGGTCGCGCAGAAGGCCGCCCCTGGAACGCCGTGGGATCTCGTCTACCAGAGCCGGAGCGGCCCGCCCGGCCAGCCCTGGCTGGAGCCTCAGATCACCGACCATCTGGGCACGCTGCACGGCGAAGGCGTCCGCGCCGTCGCCGTCGTCCCGATCGGGTTCGTCTCCGACCACATGGAGGTCAAGTTCGACCTCGACGTGGAGGCCGCGGACCTGGCCGCCGAACTCGGGATCGCGTTCGCGCGGGCCGCCACGCCCGGGACCGACCCGCGGTTCGCCACGCTGCCCCGCGGGCTCCTGCGGGACGAGGAGCAGGTATGAGCCTGGCCGGGGAACTGCTCGAACTGGCCGTCGCGACCGCGCGGGAGGCCGGCCGGATGCTGGTCGACAAGCGCCCGGCGGACGGCCCGGACGTCGTCCAGACCAAGTCGTCCCCGACCGACGTCGTCACCCAGATGGACCGCGCCGCCGAGCAGCTGATCATCGAGCGGATCCTGGCGGCCCGCCCCGACGACGGGTTCCTCGGCGAGGAGGGCGGCACGCGCGCCGGCGGCAGCGGGGTCCGCTGGGTGATCGACCCGATCGACGGCACCGTGAACTACCTCTACGACCTGCCCGACTGGGCGGTCAGCATCGCCGCCGAGGTGGACGGCGCGGCGGTCGCCGGTGTCGTGGAGATGCCGCGCCGCGGCGAGTCCTGCACGGCGGTGCGCGGCGCGGGCGCCCTCCTGCACACCGCGTCCGGCACCCGTGAACTCCGCGTGAACTCTCAGGTGCCGCTCAACCGGGCGCTCGTGTCCACGGGATTCGGGTATGCGGCGGGGCGGCGGGCCCGGCAGGCTCAGGTCCTCACCGGTGTGCTGCCCGGCATCCGCGACATCCGGCGCGGCGGCTCGTGCTGCGTGGACCTGTGCGCGCTGGCGGCGGGACGCGTCGACGCCTACTACGAACGCGGCGTCCAGGCGTGGGACATCGCGGCGGGCGGGTTGATCGTCCGGGAGGCGGGCGGACGCGTCGAGGGCCTGCACGGGGCGCCCGCGGGCCCGGAGCTGACGGTGGCCGCGGGCCCGGGCACGTTCGAGGCCCTGCACGACCTCCTGGCGCCGCTGGACCCTCTCACAGACTGACCGCGGTGTGTCGTAGGAAGGCGCATGGGAACGGGGAGCCCTGGACGGGAGTGGTCCCGGGCTCCCCGTAACGGTCGCGCATCGTCAGTCGCAGCGGGGTGGTTCGACGCCGATGTCGTTGTTCGCTGCGATCCGGCGCAGGTCGTTGATCTCCTCCTGGCGAATGTCGGCCAGGTAGGTGTCTCCATCTGCGTGGGCGTTCCGCAGCGACGCGTACGCGTCGTCGAGCCGCTGCTGGATCATGCGTGACAACTCGCCCATGGGCCTCCTCCCGGATCGTGCGCATGTCTACCCAGGCCTAGGCTGAAGGTAAACCTGTCCGCCGATGCAATTTTCGCGGATTCTTGCGTCCGCGAAAGGCATGGCTCGACGGACGGCGGGAGAACAGGTGCTTACGGGCGTCTTACGGCTCCCGTGGCATATCTGGAGCGCGGGCGCGGGCGCGCCCCGACCAGGAGGGGGACCCTGTGCGTGTTCTAGTCGTCGAGGACGAGCGGGTGCTCGCCGACGCGATCGCCACCGGCCTGCGCAGGGAGACGCTGGCCGTGGACGTGGCCTACGACGGCGCGGGCGCGCTGGAGCGGGCCGGCGTCAACGACTACGACGTCATCGTCCTGGACCGGGACCTGCCCAAGGTCCATGGCGACGACGTCTGCAAGCAGCTGGTCGCCCAGCGCTACCCGGCGCGGATCATCATGCTGACCGCGGCGGGCGAGCTGGACGACCGGGTCGAGGGCCTGTCCATCGGCGCGGACGACTACCTGGCCAAGCCGTTCGCGTTCGCCGAGCTGATCGCCCGGGTGCGGGCGCTCGGCCGCCGCGCCGCCGCGCCGCTGCCGCCGGTGCTGGAGCGCGCCGGGATCACGCTCGACCCGGCCCGCCGCGAGGTCGCGCGGGACGGCCGCCCGGTCGAGCTGACCCGCAAGGAGTTCGCGGTCCTGGAGGTGCTGCTCAGCGCGGACGGCGCCGTCGTCAGCTCCGAGCAGCTCCTGGAGAAGGCGTGGGACGAGCACATCGACCCGTTCACCAACGTCGTCCGGGTGACGATGATGACGCTGCGCAAGAAGCTCGGCGACCCGCCGGTGATCGAGACCGTGCCCGGCGTGGGGTACCGGCTGTGAACGCCGGATCCGCGCCTCCCAACGGCCCGGAGGGTCCGGAGGGTCCGGACGAGCCGTCCGCCCGCCCGAACGCGCACATGGACGCCGGAGGGGGCGGGACCGGCCCCGGCGACACCCGGCCGTCCGCCGCGCAGCCGCCGCCACCTCACGAGGAGGGGGCGACGGCGACGCAGCCGACGGCGGTCCCCGGCGGCCGGCGCGGCGGCCCGTGGCGGCGTCCGGGGCCGCAGCAGGTGCCGCAGCCGCATCAGGCGGCCAGGGGCATGGGCATGTGGCGCGCCGACGGCGGCGGGTCGTTCACCGACCTGAAGGCGCTGCCCGGCCGCATGAGCGTCCGCCTGCGCCTCACGCTGCTGTACGGGCTGCTGTTCTTCATGGCCGGGGCGCTGCTGCTGTTCGTGATGTCGGTGCTGATGGCCAACATCCTCGGCAACGTCAAGGTCATCGGATTCGGCATCTCCGAGGCCGAGGCCGCCGAGCTGCAGCGCCAGTTCGTCGAGCAGACGATGAAGCAGCTGGTGGGACGGTCGCTGCTCGCGCTCGGCGGGGTGGGGGTCATCACGCTGGTGCTCGGCTGGTTCGTCGCCGACCGGGCGCTCAGCCCGCTGCAGCGGGTCACCACCACGGCCCGCCGCCTGTCGGAGAGCACGCTGCACGAGCGGATCGCGCTCGAGGGCCCCGACGACGAGATCAAGGAGCTGGCCGACACCTTCGACGCGATGCTGGAGCGGCTCGGGCAGGCGTTCGACTCGCAGCGGCGGTTCGTCGCGAACGCCTCCCACGAGCTGCGCACCCCCCTCGCGATCAACCGGACGCTGCTGGAGGTGGCGCTCGGCGACCCGGAGGTGTCCGACGACCTGCGCGCCGTCGGGCGGACGCTGCTGGCGACCAACGCCCGGCACGAACGTCTCATCGAGGGCCTGCTGCTGCTGGCCCGCAGCGAGCGCGAGCTGACCACCCGCACGCCGGTCGACCTGGCGGAGGTGGCGGCGACGGTCCTGGAGCATTCGGCGCGCCGCGACCACGACCACGACGTGTCCGTCCACCCCGAGCTGACGTCCGGGAAGGCGCTCGGCGACCCGGTGCTCCTGGAGCATCTGGTGTCCAACCTCGTCGAGAACGCGGTCAAGCACAACGAGGAGGACGGCGGCGAGCTGTGGATCCGCACAGGAATCCTTGAGGGGTACGCCACCGTGCAGGTCGAGAACACCGGCCCGGTCGTCCCCGCCTACGAGGTGGAGCGGCTGTTCGAGCCGTTCCGGCGGCTGAACGCCGACCGGGTCGAGTCGTCGAAGGGCGCCGGCCTCGGGCTGTCGATCGTGCGGTCGGTGGTGCTGGCGCACCGGGGCGCGGTCTACGCGGCGCCCCGTCCGGGCGGCGGCCTGATCGTCACCGTCCGCCTCCCGCCCGGCTGACCGGCCCCTACTGGAGTGCGGCGGTGGCCACGGTCGGGTCACCGTCGTAGTCCATCTCCAGGCCGACGTACTTGTCGCTCTTCACGATGGCCGCGTGGCCGTCGTAGACGAGGGGGATGAGGGCCATGTCGTCCAGCGCCAGCTTCTCGGCCTGCTTGAACAGGGTGGCCCGGCCGCCGGCGGCCGGGTTCCTGAGGGCGCCGGCGATCAGGTTGTCGAACTCCCCGTTCTTCCAGCCCGAGAGGTTGTAGTGGGTGTTCGTGGCGGTCGCGACGAGGTCGCCGCCCAGGAGCGGCCACAGCATCGAGTAGGCGCCCGGGTAGTCGGGGCCGTAGGCGAAGACGGCGAGGCCGGAGGCGTCGTCCGAGACGAGGGTTTCGCGGAACCCGGTGAAGTCGGTGGACGGGGTCGGCTTCATCTCGACCCTCCAGCCGAGCGTCGTTTGCAGCTGGCCCTTCACCACCTCGGCCAGGGTCCGGTAGAGCTGCGACTCCCGGTAGTACAGGTTGACCTCCGCGCCCGGCTTGAGCCCGGCCTGCGCGGCGAGGGTCTTGGCCTTGTCCGGGTCCGGCTTGGCGCACGACGGGCAGGGCCCGGGCCCGCCGAAGCCGGGGACGGCCGCCGGGACGATGCCGTGGGCGGGCTTGAGGACGCCGCCGAGCATCCGGCTGAGCTTCTCGCGGTCGATCGCGTGGGAGACGGCCTCCCGGGCCTCCTCGGACTTCATCGGCCCGCGGGCGGTGAGCGGGACGAGCATCCTGGTGAACGGGCTGGGACGGGTGACCAGCTCGTTCCGGGGGACCGAGGACAGGTCGTCGGTCTCGACGGGGTACCAGTCGACCTCGCCGGCGGCGTAGGCCGCGCGTCCCTTGGCCGGGTCGTTGCCCAGGACGAGTTCGACGCCGTCGAACTTGGCCTTGCCGAATGTCCAGGTGTCGTTGCGCACGAGCGAAGCCGTCGCGTCCTGCCGGTATTCCTTCAGGGTGAACGGCCCGTTCCCCACGGGATGGGTGTTGAAGGTCTCGTTGTCGGCCTTCCCCGCCTCCGCGGGGACGGGCATGAAGGCCGGTTCGGACAGCCGGGCGCCGAAGTCGCAGTTGGGCGAGGTGAGCGTGACGTTGAGGAGGGTGCCGGACACGACCTTGACCCCGGACAGCTCGTCGGCCTTGCCGCCCGCGACCTCGGAGAAGCCCTCGATGTCGTTCATCAGGTAGGAGCCGCCGCCGTTCTTCGCCGCCGCGCTGCGCGCCCACCCGCGCGCGAACGCCTGCGCGTCGACGGGCGTGCCGTCGCTGAAGGCCGTCCCGTCCTTGATGCCGATCTTCCATTGCCGGCACGTCGGATCAGGCGTGACGGCGGTGGCGAGGCGGTTGCGCGCGACGCCGTCCGCGCCGAGTTCGGTCAGGCCGGTGAACAGCTGCTTGACCAGGAACCGCCCGGTGCCGCCGTAGACGTGCGACGGGTCGATCTCCCCGTCGGCGGTGCCGGGCGACCTGGTCGCCATCCGGAACGTGCCGCCGGTCCGCCCGCCCGTCGTGCCCGGCGGGTCGGGCTCGTCCCCGCGGCCGAGCTGGACGGCGACCACGGTGCCGACGAGCACCAGGGCGACCAGCGCGGCGCCGCCCACGCTCGCCAGGACGCCGATACCGGGCCTGCCGCCGTTCCCCGGCGGCTTGGCGGGGGCGGTGCCCGGGGCCGGGAAGGACGGCCCGGACGGCCAGGTCGGTCCGCCGGGCCCGCCGCCCTGCGGTGCCGGTGACGACCACGGCGGCCCCGGCGGCGGGGGACCGGGCACCGGCATGCCGGGGAAGGGCTGAGGCGTCTGCGCCTGTGGTGTGTGCGCCTGTGGTGTGTGCGCCTGCGGTGTGCGCTGGTGGGGCGGCGGCGGTGCCGGCTGGACGCGCAGCCGCGCCGACTCGGTGGCCGCCGTCGCGGCGCCCTGCGTGAGCATCACGGCGTCCTCGCCGGCTCCCGGGTCCTCCTGGGCGCCCGGCTGCGGCAGGCTCCCCGCGAGGTCCAGCAGGCGCGCCAGGACGTGCTGGGACGCGGGACGAAGCGCCGGGTCCTTGCTGAGGCAGTTCGCCACGATCTCGCGCAGCGGCTCGTGCAGGTCCCCGAGATCAGGGGGCAGGTTGAGGATGCGGTGCATGACCGCGGGGATGGAGTCCTGCCCGAACGCCGGGCGCCCGCCGGCCGCGTAGACCATCGTGGCGCCCCACGCGAACACGTCGGCCGCGGGGCCGACCTGCGCCCCGGAGATCTGCTCGGGCGCCATGTAGGCTGGCGTGCCGACGGCGGTGCTCGACATCGTGCCCGTCGCGTCCAGCGCCCGCGCGATACCGAAGTCGATCACCCGCGGGCCGTCGGGCGCGAGGAGCACGTTGCCGGGCTTGAAGTCGCGGTGCACGACGCCCGCCTGGTGGATGGCGGCGAGCGCCGTCATCGTCCCGATCGCCAGCCGGTCCAGGTCGGTGCCGCCACGCGGGCCGTCGGCCGACAGCACCTCCGACAGCGACGGCCCCTCGATGTACTCGCTGACGATGTACGGGCGGTCGCCCTCGACCTCGGAGTCCAGGACGCGGGCCGTGCAGAACGCCGACACCCGCTTGGCCACCGCGACCTCGGCCGCGAACCGGGACCTCGCCCTCGGGTCGCCGCTGAACCGCGCGTGCAGCAGCTTCACGGCGACCCGGTGACCCGGCTCGTCCTCCCCGAGGAAGACGGCGCCCTGACCGCCCTCCCCGAGGAGGCCGGTCAGGCGGTAGGGGCCGAGCTGGGACGGATCACCCGCGCGAAGCGGCGTGACCGCCGCCGTCACTTGCGCACGGTCCCGTAGGCGTCGGGCGACGGGGCGGAGCGGCGCTGCCGCCACTCCCACCGCATGGTGTCACCGGATCCGGACGGGATGAACGTGATGTAACCGGGCGCGCACTCGCTCGGATCCATCCCCGACATCGGGGTCTCCCTGTACTCGATCCTCCCGCTCTCCTCGTCACCGGACAGCAGCGACAGCCTGGTGTAGCAGTTGTCCTGCGAGCCGGTCGGGTACTCGTACCGCGCGGTGCCGCTGGTGCGCAGGAGCGCGAACCGGACCTCGAACTTCGTGTGCCCCGACCCGGCGCCCGGCTGGTTCCCGTCGCCCGCGAACACGCCGAGAAGCCCGCCGCGCGCGGTGGACGTCGGCGTCGGCCGCTCGCTCGGCGTGTAGGTGCGGGGCGGCAGGTACGGATCCGGGTCCTCGTCGCTGTCGGCGGCGATGACGACCAGTGCCACGATCGTGATGAGCGCGATCAGCGCCAGCACCCCGCAGCCGATCGCGATGATCGGCCCCGCGGAGCTGGACCGCTTCGGCGGCCCGTACCCCGGACCCGGCGGGACGGGCTGCTGCATCGGCATCCGCGGCTGCGACTGCGGCGGAGGCGGCATCGCCCCGCCCTGGTACATCGGCATCGGCGGCGGCGTGATGGGCTGCGGCGGCGGTGTCGTCGGGCCGGGCGGGCCCTGGTGCATCGGCATCGGCGGCGGCGTGATCTGCGGCTGCGGCCGCGCCTGCGGCGCCGGCGGCACCGGAGGCGGCGGCGGAAGCTGCGAGGCGATCCGGGTGCCCTGGTTGAGCAGGTCCTCCTGGCCGCCTCCCTGGCCCGCCGGCGCGGCGCCGACATGCCCCAGCAGGTTCAGCAGGAGCTGCGCCGCCGGCGGGCGCAGGCCCGCGTCCTTGGACAGGCACTGCCCGATCAGGTCGCGCAGCGGGCCCGCGGGCAGCGCCGACAGGTCCGGTTCCTCGTTGAGGATCCGGTTGATGATGACCGGCAGCGTGTCGGCCTCGAACGGCGACTGCCCGGTGGCGGAGAACACCATCGTGGCGGCCCAGGCGAAGATGTCCACGGCCGGGGTGAGCGGCGCGCCGGTGAGCTGCTCGGGCGCCAGGTAGCCGGGGGTGCCGACCACCATCCCGGTGGCGGTCACCGCGCTCTCCTGCGAGTTGACCGTCCGCGCGATGCCGAAGTCGACGACGCGCGGGCCGTCCGAGGCCAGCATGACGTTGTTCGGCTTGAAGTCGCGGTGCACGATGCCGGCCTCGTGGATGGCCGCGAGCGCGGTCACCGTGCCGATCGCGAGGCGCTCCAGCTCGGCGGCGCTCCGCGGCCCGTTGTGGGCGACCACGTCGTGCAGCGACGGCCCGTCGATGAACTCGCTGACGACGTACGGCTGGTCGCCGTGGACGTCGGCCTCGAGGACGCGGGCCGTGCAGAAGGGCTCGACCTTCTGCGCGGCACTCACCTCACGGGTGAACCGGGCACGCGCCGCCGGATCGTTCGCCATCTGCGCGTGCAGCAGCTTGACCGCGACGTACTCACCTCCCGGCGCCTTGCCGAGGAAGACGGCGCCCTGACCCCCGGCGCCCAGCCTTCCGACGACCTCGTACTGTCCCAGTGCCCTAGGATCGCCCGGCTCCAGCGGAGCGGCATCCGGCATCTGACCCTCCAGTGACCCGCAGTGATGTCCGCGATAGTGTGCGCCGGACCCCGCCGCGAGGCCATCTGCCGGCGATCGCCGGACTGACCCCGCAGGGGGCCCGCCCCCAACCTCAGGCGGGCACGATATCGCGTTAGTTCAGACGTTTCACCGAAGCGTCTGGTTCGACCGTCGGCCAGCCGGATCAGGCCGCCGCGCCGCGCCGGGCACGTCGGCGCGCATAACGTCCCCCGGACCGATATGATCCCCGCCGCCGCGGGATCCCCGGCGGACGTCCCGGTTCCGGATTCCACACCGGGACGACCGCCGGGTATGTGACGGAAGACACATTTACGAGGAAGAGATTCGGGTGATGGGTGTCACTCGTGGGAACGGTCGCGCCTTGTGTGTCGCAGGTCACCAACCGTGACAGAATTTCCCGCCCGGATCGGGCACAAGAACGGTCCCCCGAGCGTTAGATCCGCGCGACGGGGCGCATAAAGCACTGAGGGGGATGGAGATAGAAGATGGCGACCGACTACGACAGCCCACGCAAGACAGACGACGATCTCAGCGAGGACAGCCTCCAGGAGCTCCAGGCCCGGCGCGCCGACAAGGCGGCCAGCATCATCGATGAGGACCTGGACGCCGGCGAGGTCGCCGAGCTGCCCGGTGCGGACCTGTCCAACGAGGAGCTCACCTTCCGGGTGGTTCCGCGGCAGGCCGACGAGTTCACCTGCACGCGCTGCTTCCTGGTGCACCACCGCAGTCAGCTGGCCGCCGAGAAGAACGGCCAGCCGATCTGCCGCGAGTGCGCCGCCTGACCGGGAGTGGCCGCGGGTGACGGGAGAGATCGAACGACGTCATGACGACGTGGAGCCGGCGCGCGGCGACGGCTCCACCGAGCTCGGTGACCTCATCGGACGGCTCACCGGCGACGAGGACATGGACCGCGAGACCCGCGGCCGCCTGCTCGGGCGACTGGCCCGCCTGCTCGGCCAGAACGCCCGCAGGGCGGGCGCCGCGGGTGTCGCGCGCGGCCGATGGCTCGGCGACCTGCTCGTCGAGGCCGCCCCGCACATCCCGATTCGCGACCTTGAGACGTTGCAGGCCCACCATCCCGGCCTGATGGGCGAGCAGCTCGCCGACAAGCTCGTGAAAGTGGCCGGAAACGGCACCACCGCCGTCGGCGCGGCCGGAGGCGCCCTGGCCACCGTGCAGTTCACCGCCCCGCCGCTGCTGCTGACGGTACCCGCCCAGCTCGCCGCGGAGACCCTGGTGATCGCGGCCATCGAGGTCAAGATGATCGCCGAACTGCACGAGGTCTACGGCGTCCGCGTCCAGGGCACCGGCACCGCCCGCGGCGCCGCGTTCATCACGTCCTGGGCACGGCAGCGCGGCATCAACCCCCTGGAGACCGGCACCCTCACCAGTGCCCTGGGGACGGCCGCGAAGTCGGCCCTGCGCAAACGCATGATGCGCACCTTCGGCCGCACCCTGGGCACGATGGGACCGTTCCTCACCGGCGCCGCCGCGGGTGCCGCCCTCAACCGCTCGGCCACGAAGATCCTGGCGACCAAGGTCCGCAACGACCTGCGCGAGGCCGCCGGCACCCCGCCCCCGCTCCCGCAGGACCGCCGCCGCCATCTGAAATCCATGGATTAGGGCCGGTGCGGGCGACGCCCCCGGTCGCCCGCACCGGAGCCGAGAGGACTCCGCCCTAGTCGCCGCTTCTGAGGTGGGCCGGCAGGTCGCCGGTGCCCTTGGTCCACTGGTGCGCGACGGCCCGGGTGGCCAGCAGGCGCGAGATCTCCATGCCGACGCCCATCACCACGGCCCAGCCGAGCGCCTCCAACAGGTCCACGTCAGGGGACTCGGGGTTGGTCGGCGGCTCCTTGCCGGTGGTCTTCTTCCAGGCCAGCGTGATGGCCTTCTTCGCGACGAAGCCGCCCGCGAAGGCCGCGGCGCCGGCCATCACCCGCCAGCCGATGTCGCCCTTGTCCGCCATGATCGTCCTCCACTCGTCAGTCGTCTCCGACGCTACCGGAACGGCCCGCCTCCGGCGGTGGAGGTGATCGCCGCGTCGGCGCCGGTAAATGGCATGCGGCCGGGGCCGATGTCAATACCATTGGGGCATGACAGAGCAGCCGCGTACTCCCCGCGTCCCCTCCAAGCCCTCCCTGGACGGCCTGGAGGACAAGTGGGTACGCGTCTGGGAGGACGACGGCGTCCACCGCTTCGACCGCACCCGCCCGCGCGCCGAGGTCTACTCGATCGACACCCCGCCGCCCACGGTGAGCGGTTCCCTCCATGTCGGCCACGTCTTCTCCTACACCCACACCGACGCCGTCGCGCGGTTCCACCGCATGCGCGGTCGGGCGGTCTTCTACCCCATGGGCTGGGACGATAACGGCCTGCCGACCGAGCGCCGCGTCCAGAACCACTTCGGTGTCCGGTGCGATCCGTCGCTTCCGTACGATCCCGACTTCGAGCCGCCGGCCGACCCCGACCCGAAGCGGCAGGTGCCGGTGTCGCGGCGCAACTTCATCGAGCTGTGCGAGCGGCTCACCGAGGTGGACGAGAAGGCGTTCGAGGAGACGTGGCGCCGCGTCGGCCTGTCGGTCGACTGGAGTCAGCTCTACACGACGATCGGGGACGTCTCCCGCACGGCGTCCCAGCGCGCGTTCCTGCGCAACCTGGCGCGCGGCGAGGCGTACGTCTCCGAGGCGCCGACGCTGTGGGACGTCACGTTCCGCACGGCGGTCGCGCAGGCCGAGCTGGAGGACCGCGAGCAGCCCGGCGCGTTCTACCGGCTCCGATTCCACGGGGGAGACGGGTCCGGGCGGCGTGGGGCGCAGAGACCGGTCTACATCGAGACGACGCGTCCCGAGCTGCTGCCCGCGTGTGTCGCGCTGGTCGCGCATCCCGACGACGAGCGGTACCGCGAACTGTTCGGGACGACCGTCCGCACGCCCCTGTTCGGGGTCGAGGTCCCGGTCGTCGCGCACCGGCTGGCCGAGCCCGACAAGGGGTCGGGCATCGCGATGATCTGCACCTTCGGCGATGTCACCGACGTCACCTGGTGGCGTGAGCTCGACCTTCCCACCCGCGCGGTCGTCGGTTGGGACGGACGTCTCGCCGCTGACCCGCCGCAGGGCGTCCCCGCCCACCCCTACGACGAGCTGGCCGGCAAGACGGTGTTCTCCGCGAAAGAACGCGTCGTCGAGCTTCTGCGCGAGTCCGGGGACCTGGACGGCGAGCCCCGCAAGGTCAACCGGGCGGTGAAGTTCTACGAGAAGGGCAGCAAGCCCCTGGAGATCGTCACGACCCGGCAGTGGTACATCCGCAACGGGGGACGTGACGCGGGCCTGCGCGCCGAGCTGATCGCGCGCGGCCGCGAGCTGGAGTGGCATCCCGGCTACATGCGGGCCCGCTACGAGAACTGGGTCGAGGGCCTGAACGGCGACTGGCTGATCTCGCGGCAGCGGTTCTTCGGCGTGCCGATCCCCGTCTGGTACCGGCTGGACGACTCGGGCGAGCCGCGCTATGACGAGCCGGTCGTCCCGTCCGAGGACATGCTGCCCGTCGACCCGTCGTCCGACGTCCCGCCGGGCTTCACCGAGGACCAGCGCGGCAAGCCGGGCGGCTTCATCGGCGACCCCGACGTGATGGACACCTGGGCGACGTCGTCGCTGACCCCGCAGATCGCGGGCGGCTGGGAGCGCGACGCCGACCTGTTCGGCCGCGTGTTCCCCTACGACCTGCGTCCCCAGGCGCACGACATCATCCGGACGTGGCTGTTCTCCACGGTCGTCCGCGCTCATCTGGAGCACGGCTCGCTGCCGTGGAAGGGCACCGCGCTGTCGGGGTGGATCCTCGACCCGGACCGCAAGAAGATGTCGAAATCGAAGGGGAACGTCGTCACGCCGATCGACCTGCTGCGCGAGTACGGCTCCGACGCCGTCCGCTACTGGTCGGCCAGCGGGCGCCCGGGGACCGACACGGCGTTCGACACCGGCCAGATCAAGGTCGGCCGGCGGCTCGCCATCAAGATCCTCAACGCGTCCAAGTTCGTGCTGGGGCTTGGTGAAGGCGCGGGCGGACCGGGGGAGGAAGTCGGCTCGCGTGCAGGCCGGGGGCTCGCAGGCGCAGGAAGCAGGGTCGATGCTGACGCGTCGGTGACGGAGCCGCTGGACAAGGCGATGCTGGCGGCGCTGTCCGGTGTCGTCCAGGACGCGACAGAGGCGTTCGAGGGCTACGACTACGCGCGGGCTTTGGAGCGCACAGAGCGGTTCTTCTGGGAGTTCTGCGACGACTACCTGGAGCTGGTCAAGGCCCGCGCTTACGGGGAGGGTGAGGCGGGTTCGGGCGGCGTAACCGATGGGGCGCGGTCGGCGCGTACGGCGCTGCGCACGGCGCTGTCGGTTCTGCTGCGCCTGTTCGCGCCGATCCTGCCGTTCGTGACCGAGGAGGTCTGGTCGTGGTGGCGGCACGGGTCGGTGCACACGGCGTCCTGGCCGTCGGTGGCCGAGTTGCCCCCGGGCGGTGACCCGGCGGTCCTGGCGGCGACGGGTGAGGCGCTCCGGCAGGTCCGCAAGGCCAAGTCGGAGGCGAAGGCGTCGATGCGCGCCGACGTGTCCAGCGCGACCGTGCGCGGCGCCGAGGTGTTGCGGATTTCGCGGCCGGATCTGGCCGCCGCGGGACGCATCGCCGACCTGACGCTGGAGGACGCCCCCGCCGACCTGACCGTCGACGTCGTCCTCGCCCCCGTTACCTAGATCACCCCTCAGAAGGCCGCCTCGCCCTTGACTCGGGTTTCGCGCGATCCCCATATTAGATCCCTAGTCTAATTGGGGTCGTGCGGCCCCGGCCGCGGTCCGGGAGGGGACAGATGAGCGAGATCGATGAGCGGCACCCCGCCATCACCCCGCGCCGCGTGAAGTTCGACTGGGCGGACACCCCGCTGCACTGGATCCCCGGCGAGCCGGTCGCCACGCACTTCATCAACGTGCTGCATCTGCTCCTGCCCGCCGGCGAACGCTGGTTCGTGCACGTCTACAAGCAGACGCTGCCGCTCGTCGAGGACGACGAACGCCTCTACCGCGAGGTCAAGGGCTTCATGGGGCAGGAGGCGGTGCACGCCTACTCCCACCAGGGCGTCCTCGACCGGCAGATGCTCGCGCGGGGACTCGACCCGCGCCCGCTCACCCTCCGGATCGAGTGGATGTTCAAGCGGCTGCTCGGCGACCGGTCCCCGCTGCCCGGCATCTCCAGGCGGCGCTGGCTGCACGTCCGGATCGGCGTCATCGCGGGGATCGAGCACTACACCGCCGCGCTCGGCCAGTGGATCCTGGACGCCCGCGAGCTGGACGAGGCCGGCGCCGACCCGACGATGATGGACCTGCTCCGCTGGCACGGCGCCGAGGAGGTCGAGCACCGCTCCGTCGCCTTCGACGTCTACGAGCACGTGGCCGGACGGTACTGGATGCGGTTCGTCGCGTTCTTCCTCGGCGTGCTGGCGATGCCGCTCATGGTCTACGCGGGGGCGGTGTACCTGTGCCGCGCCGACCCGACGCTGAAGGGCGTCCGCCCCCGGATCCGCGACTACCGGCGGGCGGTGCGGCGGGGGCTGTTCCCCAGCAACAGGTTCATGGTCGACGCCGCCCGCGCCTACCTGCGGCGCGACTACCACCCGTCCCGCGAATGCTCGACGCAGCGCGCCCTCGACTACCTGGCCGTCTCGCCCGCCGCGCGGGCGGCCGGCCACCGGGCGTCCTGAGCCGCGGCGGGCCCGGGGGCCGCGACCGCGCCAGTGGCGGCCGGGCCCGCCGCTCACACCTCGCAGGGCAGGTGCTTGATGCCGTTGATGAAGCTGGAGAACAGCCGGTCGGGCTCCCCGGTGGCGCGGATCTCCGGGACCCGTGTGAACAGCTCGCGGAACATCACCGTGATCTCCCGCCGGGCCAGGTTGGCGCCGAGGCAGAAGTGCGGGCCGGGGCCCCCGAACCCCACGTGCGGGTTGGGTGAGCGTGTGATGTCGAAGACGTCGGGCTTCTCGAACACCGACTCGTCGCGGTTGGCCGAGTTGTAGAACAGCAGGACCTTGTCGCCGGCCTTGTAGTGGTGGCCGTTCATCTCGTAGTCCTGGGTCAACGTCCTGCGGAACTGGATGACCGGCGTGGCCATCCGGAGTATCTCCTCCACGGCGCCCGGCGCGTGCGCGTCGAAGTCCTCCAGCAGCAGGGCGCGCTGCTCCGGGTTGTCGGTGAGCAGCTTCAGGCCGTGCGACATGGCGTTGCGCGTCGTCTCGTTCCCGGCCACGACGAGCAGGATGAAGAACGAGCCGATCTCCTGGTCGGTGAGCCGCTCCCCGTCCACCTCGGCCGAGATCAGCGCGGAGACCAGGTCGTCGCCGGGGTTCCGGCGCCGCTTCCGGGCGAGCTTCATCGCCAGGTGGTTCAGCTCGTAACCGGCGACCATCACCTTGAGGAGCCCGTACAGCGCGCCGAGGCGGGTGATGCCGTCGCGGGTGTAGTCCCTGCCGCCGCTGTACTCGGGGTCGCCGAGGCCGAGGATGGTGTTCGTCCGGTCGTACACCATCGGGCGCACCCGCTCGGGGATGCCCATCATGTCGCAGATGACCTGGAGGGGCAGACGCGCCGCGACGTCGGTGACGAAGTCCGCCGACCCCTTCTCGATCAGGTCGTCCACGATCCGGGTCGCGGTCGCCTGCAGGTCGGTCTCCATCTTCTCCAGGATGCGCGGGGTGAACGCCCGCGACACGATCCGCCGGATCTTGGCGTGCCGCGGGTCGTCCATGTTGATCATCGAGCCGAAGTAGCGCGCCAGGTAGCCGGGCAGGTCGGCGATGCTGTTGGAGCACGGCTCGCTGCTGAAGATCTGCGGCGACCGGCTGGCCTCGACGACGTCGGCGTGCCTGGCCAGCGCGTAGAAGCCGGGCCCGGCCTTGACGAAGGGCAGCTTCAGCTCCTTGAAGAACGCCGGATGCTCGCGCCGCCGCAGCTCCGCGAACGCCGCCAGGCGCCGATCCGGCGGCAGGGCCCAGAACTCCAGGTTCGACAGGTTGCCGTCGATCTTCTCCCGCGCCGTGGTCGTCATGCCGCGCACCGCCCTCGAAGCCGTACCCCAGAATCTGGTTCGGTTTCTATCGAATCGAGGTCTAATGACGACGTCAAGACGAATCGGGCGTTCTTCCCCCATCGGAGCGACGACGCGCCGGTGCGGGACGGCCCGCTCCATGGCCGCCCGGCCGTCGCGCCGTGATGGGTCCGCACCGCCGCGGGCACCCGGCCGCAACGACGCCCCCGGCGCCGCCCGGTTCCCGGGAGGATGGTCACCGCGCACGAGCGGGTAAGGTCAACTGCCGGACTCCCGTGGCCCCGCGGCGTTTCAGCGCGGCCGGGCACGACGCCCTGGGTAGGGTCGGGGGGTTTTCCGGCAGGTAGCGCGTGAGGTGAGTCCGTGAACAAGGTCGATGTGCTGATCCGGCGGCTGGATCCCGGGCTGCCCCTGCCGCAGTACGCCCACGCGGGCGACGCGGGCGCCGATCTGGTCGCCGCCGTGGACGTCGAGCTGCCGCCGGGAGAGCGCGCCGTCGTCCCGACCGGGATGGCGATCGCGCTGCCGCACGGCTACGCCGCTTTCGTTCACCCGAGGTCCGGTTTGGGCGCTAGGTTGGGGGTGACGATAGTCAACGCACCCGGTACGGTCGACGCCGGCTATCGGGGTGAGATCAAGGTGACCCTGCTGAACACCGACCCCCGCGCCACGGTGACGCTGCGGCGCGGAGACCGCATTGCGCAGATGGTCGTGCAGCGAGTGGAGCGGGCGGTGTTCCACGAGGTGGCCGAGCTTCCCGGATCGGAGCGCGGAGACGGCGGGTTCGGTTCCACCGGCGGATTCGGTCCCGCGCCGGAGTCCGGGGACGCGGGCGGACCGGGGAACGACGGCCGCGCGCGTCCAGGCCGAGGGCCCGCAGGCGCGGGAAGCGGAGACAATGAGCACAGTCGAGAAGGAGCGTGAGTCGTGGCTTTTGGACGTCGCCGGCAGGCCGAGGAACCCGAGAAGGGGCCTGAGAAGGGGCCCGAGGTGACCGAGGAGCCGGCGGAGGCCGCTGAGGAGGAGTCCGCCAAGGCGGAGTCCGCCGAGGGCGGCCCGTGGGACTCCGAGGACTCCTTCCCCGAGCTGCAGCGGCTCGATTTCGGGGCCCTCCAGGTGCCGATCGCGCCGGGGCTGGGCTTCCAGGTGAACTTCGAGGCCACCCAGGTGGACGAGGAGGGCAACCCGCTCGACGGGCGGCCCGTCGCGGTGCTGGTGCAGTACGAGGAGAGCGCCATGCAGCTGCAGGTGTTCGCGGCGCCGAAGCGCAGCGGCATCTGGGACGACGTGCGCCGTGAGACCGCCAAGGACATCCAGGAGGAGGCGCAGGGCCAGACCCAGGAGGGCGACGGCCCGTTCGGCGCCGAGCTGCTGGCGATGGTCCCGGCGGCGCTGACCGAGGAGGTCCTCGCGGAGATGCCGAAGGAGGTCCGCGAGCAGATCCCGGCCGAGTTCGTCGAGCAGGGCTGGGCGCCGCAGATCATCCGTTTCCTCGGTGTGGACGGCCCCCGCTGGTTCCTGCAGGCCGTGGTGCAGGGCGCCGCGATCGAGGACGAGGAGCAGTGGCAGGTTCTGGAGGACGTGCTGCGCGGCGTGGTGGTCCACCGCGGCGACGCGCCGATGCCGCCCCGCGAGCTGCTGGAGCTGAAGATCCCCAAGGAGTTCAGCGAGGCCGGCCAGGACGGCGAAGAGGAGCAGGAGGGCGAGGAGACCTTCAGCCCCTTCGAGCGCGGCCCCGAGATCACCGAGGTCCGCTGACCCCGATCGCCCGCCCGCCGGGCCGCACGCCTTTTCGGCCGTGCGGCCGGGCGGGTTTTTGCTGTGCTCCGGATGGCCGGCCCCTTGCGTTGGACGCCTGCCGGGTGGTCAATCGGGACATGTCGAAGAAGACGCGCAAACGCCGGGCCCGCAAGCGCAGCAAGA
Organism: Actinomadura sp. 3N407; assembly: GCF_052245875.1. NCBI lineage: Bacteria > Bacillati > Actinomycetota > Actinomycetes > Streptosporangiales > Thermomonosporaceae > Actinomadura > Actinomadura sp. 3N407. Next base: position 392,210 of record NZ_JBQQBP010000003.1, on the reverse strand, counting down.
GCAACAAGGGCAAACGGCCCAACGCCCGCCGCTAGCCCTCGATCGTCTAGCTCTCGATCATCTCGAACGTCATCGCGTGCTCGACGCCGACGGCACGTCCCTCCTGCTCGGCGATGCCGGTGAGGAACTCGGCGGCGTCGAAGTCCGCGCCGAGGTTCGAGAAGTACACGCGGTGCGCGAGCAGCGAGTCGATGCCGGGCCGCAGATGCCCGGTGACGTCCACGTAGTGCGTGGCCCGCGGTGATCCGCCGAACAGCGCGAACCGGACGCCCTGCCACGGTTCGAGGTCGAGGTCGCGGAACACCCACCGGTTGGCCGCGTCCCTGATCGCGTCCGCGACGGCGAGCCCGAGCACCCGGTGGTCGGCCATGTTGAACCCGCCGCCGGCGAAGGACTCCCGGAAGTTGATCGACAGCACCACCTCGGGCCGGTGCCACCGGATCGCGCCCGCGAGCGCGCGGCGCAGCGGCAGCCCGTACTCCAGCATGCCGTCGGGCAGGTCGAGGAACTCGACGTTGTCGACCCCGACCCGGCGGGCCGCCTCGATCTGCTCGGCGCTGCGGACCCGGCGGACGTCATCGGGGTCCATCGAGTCGATCCCGGCCTCCCCGCGGGTGGCCAGCACCTCCGTCACCGTCTTGCCCTGGCCGGTCCACTTGGCGATCGCCGCCGACGTCCCGTACTCCAGGTCGTCGGGGTGCGCGACGAGCGTCAGCGCCCGCTCCCAGTCCTCAGGTACCTCTTCCATCCCGCCATCCTCTCCGATCCCACCTGCGCAAAGCCTAAGATCGGCGCCATGCTCGCCGCAGAATCCCCAGACCCACCCGTTCCCGTGCAGATCGGACGGCTGCGGAGCGGGATCATCAGCCGTCCGGAGCGTGTCCGGGACGAGCCCGCCGGTGAACCGCTCTACCAGGCGGTGCGCGGGATCGGCGCGCTGGACGTGGACGACCCGGAACCGCTCGTCGCCGAACTGGCGGGACGTCCCGACGCCGTCCTCCGGGCCGAGGCCTTCCGGATCACCCGTGAGGCCCTCGGCTCGGCCCTTCTGGCACCGGCCCGAGCGCGGACGGTCGTCGAGGGGCTCGCGGGCGACGTCCCGGACGCGCTGAGGGAGCTCGCCGAGCCGTGGGCGGCGCTCGACCCGCTCCCGCACGAGCGGATCCGCCGCCTCCTCGAGACCGGGCCCGCCGCCGCCGCGATCGAGGTCGCCGCCCGGCACGGCCATCGGGACGTCCTCACCGGCGTCGCCGCCGATCCCGGACGGCCGCCCGCGCTGCGGCGGCGGTCGCTGGAGCTGCTCGGCGGCCTGGCGACCCGCGAGGACGTCGGCGCCCTCGTGGACATCGCGGCCCGGGATCCCCTGCTGCTCGCGGGCCCCGCCGTCGCGTGCCTGGCCGGGATGCACCGGCGCGGCCACTTCCCGGGCGGGCGGGACGTCCCGGCGATCGTGGGCCTGGCCCTCGCCGATCACCGTGTCCCCGCCGGGGACCTCGCCACCGTCCTGTACTCCCGCAGGCACGAGACTCTGCGGGAGCTGATCGCGGCGGACGGGGACTGGCCCCGGCGCCTGGAGCTGCTGGTCGCGCTCCACGAGCAGGGAGTCCCGGACCTGGAGATCGGCGATGCCGTCGCAAGGGCGGCGCGCCGCTCCGCCGACGACGGCACCGACCCCGCGCCGTTCCTGCGGGCGATCCGCCGGCTCCGGCACACGGCGGCCGAGGAGACCGTCCTCGGGTTGCTGCCGCGCTCGCCGCGGGAAGCCCTCGGCGCCCTCGAAGCCGTCGGAGGCGCCCGGACGGTCACGGTCCTGCGTGCCGGTCTGGGACTGGACGGCGGCGGCATCGCGCCGCATCTGCGGCCGTACCGGCATCGGGCCCTGGAACTGCTCTGGCACCTCACCGGCGACGCGGCGGCGCGGCGAGCCGTCCTGGAACGGCTCGACCCGCGCGACGTGCCCCGCCGCATCGCGGACGACCTCGGCGGGCCGGACCCGCGGGAACTGGCCCTGCTCCGCGCGAACCTGGACCCGGGCGAACCGGCCGAAGCCCTCCGCAGGCTGGCCCGCAACGGTGACGCGGCCACGCTGCCCGCCATCGCCGACCTGCTGCTCCGGGCCGTGTCGGACGAGGAGGCGCCCGACCTGGACGAGGCCCTCACCGCGGTCCGCCAGCTGGGCGGCCGCCTCTTCCGGCGGAGCGCGCTCCGGCCGCGCTGCCTGCTGGACGCCGCCGACGCGGCGGAGGCCGGTGACGCCGTGCTCGCGGACATGGTCCTCGGCCTGCTGGAGCGTCCGGGACTCGCGCCGACGGAGCTGACGGCCCTGCTGGAGGTGCTGCGCCGCGCCCCCTACCGCCGGACGAGGGCGCGCGTGCATCCGCTGCTGCGGCACCGCGACCGGCATGTCCGCGGACGGGTGATCGCGGTCCTCGCCGGGGACGGCGGCGACGCGCGGGCGCTGTCGGCGAGCCTGGTCCCGCTCACCGCCGCCGGCGACGGGCAGACGGTCAGGCAGGCGCTCCTCGCGCTGGCGGAGGCCCGTGCGGACTGGGCCGCGCCCGCGATCGCGGCCTGCCTCGATCACCCCGACATGAGCGTCAAGAAGGCGGCGGCGTCGGCCCTCGCCCGGGCCGGCGCGCCGGAGGCCGTCCCGAAGCTGCTGTTCTGGCTCGGCCGGCACGACAACCCCGGCCTGCGGGAGGCGCTCGCCGCGGCGCTGCGCGCCATCCTCGGCGACGCCTTCGCCGCGACCGTCCTCGCGGCGGCGGAGCGCGCCCCCGACCGGTCCCTGCTGCCGCGGAGCCTCGACGGCCTGCTCGGCGCGCGGCAGGTCGCCGCGCTGGCCCGGCGCGGCATCACGGTCCGGGCGAAGGAGGCCTCGCCGTTCCCCGATGTGGACGCCCTGCTCGACGGTGGCTGGGACGCCGGGATCGCTCGCCGGGTCGTGGACGCCTACGCGCGTGAACCCCGGACGCCACCGTACGTGCGCCTGCGTCCGATGCTCGCGCGCTGGCTGGACATGGCGGGCTCCGATCTTCGCGTCCTGCGCCTGGTCACCGGGATCTGCCCGCCGCCGTGGCGGGACGCGGAACTGGAGGTGTTCGCCCGGTCCGCCGGGACCCTGGTCGACGGCCTGGCGGTCCCCGGTGATCACGGACGGCGGCTGCTCGCCCTGCTGGAGGAGGTGATCCCGCGCGCCGGGCCCGCCGGGCGGCTGGAGATCATCGACCGGGCGCGCCGGCGGGACCTCGGCCGGCCGGCCCTCGTCCTGCTGCGCCTCTGCGGTGCCCCGCCGACGCGGGACGACCTCGACCGCGCGCTGGCCGTGGCCGGGCGCGCAGAACACCCGGCGCGGGACGTCGAGGCCGTCCTGCGCGAGGCGTTCGGGCAGGAGCCGGCCGAAGGCTCCGCCCGGCTCCGGGAAGAACTCGGCCGCGAGATGCGCGACATCGCCTCCCTGCGGCGGGTGCGCGCCCTGACGGACGCGCCGTCGCGGGACGTCCTCGACGCGCTGATCAGCGTTTTCCCGCAGGCTGCCCCTGACGCGCGCGGCGTCCTCCTCGACTGGATGGCGGAGGTGCAGCCGCTCGGCGCCCCACCCTGGACTCTTGCCGAGGAGACCCGCCGCCCCGTCCCGGATGTCCGGACGCCGCGTGCCGGCGACCTGGACCAGCCCCGCTCCGAAGCCCAGCGGCGGCGCCTCCTGGAGATGCTGGGCGACGCGCGGGCGGAGCGGCGGGAGACGGCGGCCCGCACCCTGCTCGGCTGGCCCGAACCACAGACCGGGATCGCGGTCCTCAGGGCCTTCCTGCACGGCCGCGCGGACCTCGCCGTCACGACGGCCCTGGCGCGGACCCTGGGCGATGCGACCTTGGCCGACCTGGACGGAGACGACACGGCCGTCGAGCGGTTCGCGCGCCTGGCCGTCCACCTGGAACCGGCCGGCCTGGACCGATTCGTCCCCGCCCTGCTGGCCGCCTGGGAGCACGGGGGCGCCGCCGCGCGGGACGCGTCCGCCCGGGCGCTCCGCCGCGCGTCGCCCGACGTCGTGGCCGGGGCCGTCTCCGGGCGCCTCGCGGCCGGCGACTGGGGGCTGCTCGACCTCCTCGCCCGGCGGCCGCTGCTGCGCACCCCCGAACTGGACCGGGTGCTCCGCCGCCTGCACGACGAGGGACGCGGCGACCTCGCGGAGACGCTCGTCCTTGAGGACGGCCCGCTGCGGGAGCCCGGAGCGGCCGTCCGGGATGAGGACACGCTGAAGCGCCTGCGCGAGCGCGGGACCGGCGCCGCCCGCGAACCGTCGCGCGCGGAGTTGTTCCAGCGGGCGCGCGGCGGCGGCCCCAAGCAGGCCCGCCGCGCGCTCACCCGCCTCGCCGAACGTCACGAGGAGGCTCACGCGGACGCCGACCCCGAGCTGGAGGAACTGCTCGCGGCGCTGATCGCCCACCGTGACACGAAGGTGCGGCTGCACGCGCACCGCGTCTCCCGGCGCGTGCTGGACCGGCCCGGCTACCTGGAGCAGACGACCCGCCTCCTCGACGACCCCGAGCCCGACGTCGTCCGCGCCGCGGTCAGGACGCTCGGCCACGCCGCCTGGGAGCCCGCGATCCCCGGACTCATCGCCCTGCTCGCCCATCCCCGCGAGCCCGTCCGCGCGGCCGCCGCGGCGAGCCTCGTCATGATGGGCGCATCCGCCGTTCCCGCGCTGCGCCATGCCGAGGGCCGCGCCCGGCCGGACCGGCGGCACCGCTACACCGCCGTGCTGGAGGGGATCGGCTGACCCGCGGCGGCCCGCCGGACAGGGCGGACCGGACGCCCTGCCACGGTTCGAGGCCGGAATCGCGGAACACCCGCCCACCACCGGTTCGACGGACAGGCACGATGACCCCTCGACCGAGAAGGGAGTACGGCGTGGCCATCGCCGGAATCATGCTCGCCTGCTCCGGGGTTCTGGTCGGCGTCATCGTCACGTTGGCCGCCGGCGGCCGGGTCACCCGCAACCGCATCGCCGGGATCAGGACGAGACGCAGCATGGCCGACGACGAGTCCTGGCTGGTCGTGCACCGGCGGGCGCTGCCGTGGTCGTACGCGGCCGGGGCCGCGATGGTCGCGGGGGCGGTGGCCGGTCACCGGGAACTGCGGCGCCGCGAGGGGCCCCGGTAGGGTTTTGCCTACCCCGACCGGCGTGCTGGACCCATCCTCCGCGGCCTTCACCGTCCGTAGTTTCGTTCCCGAGAGGCGCCCATGAGGGGCGCCGGGCGGGAGGCGAGACGATGTTCGGACGCAAGGGCCCGGATCCGGTGGGACAGGGCTCGGGTGAGGCGCTCCGCCTGGACGGCGTGCGCAAGGTGTACGGCGCCGAGGGCAACCGGGTGGTCGCGCTGGACGGCGTGTCGCTGTCGCTGCGGGCGGGGTCGTTCACCGCGGTGATGGGCCCGTCCGGGTCGGGTAAGAGCACGCTGCTGCAGTGCGCGGCGGGCCTCGACCGTCCCACCGAGGGCCGGGTCCTCGTGGACGGCGTCGAGTTGTCCGGGGACGGCGAGGCCGCGCTGACGAAGTTCCGGCGCAAGCGGATCGGTTTCGTCTTCCAGCAGTTCAACCTGCTGCCGACGCTGGACGTCATGCAGAACGTGGTGCTGCCGCTGAAGCTCGCGGGCCGCAAGGTGGACCGGGGGCGGGCGCGGACCGTCCTGGACCGCGTCGGCATGGGCGACCGGCTCCGCCATCTGCCGGCGGAACTGTCCGGCGGGCAGCAGCAGCGGGCGGCGATCGCGCGGGCGCTGGTCACCGAGCCGCGGGTGCTGTTCGCGGACGAGCCGACCGGTGCGCTCGACACGCGCAGCGCCCGTGACGTGCTGGGGCTGCTCCAGGAGTCGGTGCAGATGTTCGGGCAGACGGTGGTGATGGTCACCCACGACCCGGTCGCCGCGTCCTATGCGGGTTCGGTGCTGTACCTCGCGGACGGGCGGATCGTCGGGCACCAGACCGCGCCGACCGCCGAGGCCGTCGCTGAGCGGATGACGCACCTGGCCGACGAGGTCGAGCGTCAGCGGACGACGGCGGGGGCGTGAGCGTCATGTTCGGACTGGCGATTCGTTCCCTGCGCAGGCGGACCGGCGCGTTCGCGGCGAGTTTCCTCGCGATGTTCCTCGGCTCGGCGATCATCATGGCGTTCGCCTCGATGCTGGACACGGCGGAGGCGAGCGGCGCGACCGGGCCGGCCCGCGAGACCCTCGTGATCATGGCGAACGTGGTCGGCGGCTGGGGCCTGCTGCTGGTGGTGTTCGCGGTCACCTCGACGCTGAGCCTTTCGGTCCGGCAGCGGGCCGCGGAGACGGCGCTGCTGAGGAGCGTCGGCGCGACCCCGGGCCAGCTCGCCCGGATGATCGTCGGCGAGGCCGCGGGCCTGGCCGTGGTGGCGGCGCTGCTCGGGATCGTCCCCGCGATGCTGATCGGGCGGGGCCTGCTCGGGCTGCTGCACGACACCGATCAGGTTCCGGCCGGCGTCGGCTACAGCTTCGGGCCGATCGCGCTGACGATGGGCCTGGGGATCATGTTCGTGTCCGCGACCGCCGCCGCGCTGATCACCGCGCGCCGCGCCACCCGCGTCCGTGCGGCGGAGTCGATGACGGCCGCGGCGATCGACACGGGGAGGCTGAGCAAGAAGCGGATCGTGTTCGCCGTGGTGTTCCTCCTGCTCGCCCTGAACGAGGCGATCATCACCGTGACGGTGATGGACGGCAAGGGCAGCGACGCGATGGCGACGTCCGGGCAGGCCGACATCTTCGCCGCGATCGGGCTGGCCCTGCTGGCGCCGGCGATCATGCGCCGGGTGACGGCGCTGCTGGCCGGGCCGATGCGGGCGCTGGGCGGCGCGACCGGTGACCTCGCGGCGAGCGTCATGCGCCGCCGGACGGGCGCCATGGCCGCCGCGGTCACTCCGATCATCCTGTTCGTCGGGACGGCGGTCGGCACGCTGTTCCTGCAGGCCACCGAGAACGCGGCGACGGAGGCGGCCGGGCTGGCCAAGACGGCCGAGCAGAAGAACATCGAGACGCTGAACTTCGTCGTCATCGGAATGGTGGTGCTGTTCACCGCGATCATGCTGGTCAACACGCTGATCGCGGCGACCGCGCACCGGCGGCGCGAGTTCGGGCAGACGCGGCTCGCGGGGGCGACGCCCCGGCAGGTGCTCGGCACCGTGGCGCTGGAGTCGGTGGTGCTGACCGTCACCGGCGTGATCTGCGGGACGGTCGCGTCGGTCTTCACGATCGTGCCGTTCGGGCTGGCCCGGCGGGACTCGCTCACCCCCGACGGGGACGTGTGGACCTACCTCGCGGTCGTCGCGCTCGCCGCCGTCCTCACCGGCGTGACCGCCTACGGCGCGACACGCCGCACCATCCGCGTCCCCGCGGTGGAGGCGGCGCTCAACTGACCGCGCGGCGGGCGGCCGGTCCGTGAGTGCCCATCCGTCCGGGTGGGCACTCACGCATGTCCGGTTCCCGGGTCACGGGGCATACTGGCGCGTCCGGGGGGTGGTGCCGATGGACGGGCCGGGCAGGCGCCGGATCCTCATGCCGGGGGTCATCGAGGAGGCCGAGCGCGCCGAGCCGCCCGGCGAACCCGAGCCCGGGCTCGTCCCGGTCCGCGATCCCGGCGACGTCGGCGACCCCGGCACCGCCGACCGGCCGGGCTCGGAGGGCGACGAGATCGGCGGCGCCGCGCAGGCCGCGCCGCCCGGCGTCGCGCACTCCAGCGCCGTCATGGCGATCGGGACGGTCTTCTCCCGGCTGACCGGCTTCCTGCGCACGGTCGTGGTCGCCGCCGCGCTCGGCACCGCGCTGCTCGGCGACGCCTACCAGGCCGCCGAGATGATCCCGTACACGGTGTACGAGCTGCTGCTCGGCGGGCTGCTGGCGAGCGTCTTCGTCCCGTTCCTGGTCAAACGCCGGATCCGGGACGCCGATGGGGGAGCGGCGACCGAGCAGCGGCTGCTCAGCGTCGTCCTGCTCGCGCTCGGCGTGCTGACCGTCGTCGCGGTCCTCGCCGCCGACCAGCTGATCTCCCTGTACGCGGGCGGGTACACCGGCCGGCAGCGTGAGGTCGCGGTGCTGCTCACCCGGCTGCTGCTCGTGCAGATCTTCTTCATCGGCGTCAGCGGCCTGGCGAGCACGCTGCTGAACGTCCGGCGGCGGTTCGGGGCGCCGATGTGGGCGCCCGTCGTCAACAACCTGATCACGATGGGCGCCGGCCTGCTGTTCCTGTGGGCGGCGGGACGCGGGCAGACCACCGAGACCGTGACCGACGCCCAGCTCACCCTCATCGGCCTCGGCTCCGCGTTCGGCACCGTCGCGCAGAGCGGCGTCCTCGGCTGGATGCTGTGGTCGGCCGGGTTCCGCTTCCGCCCCCGCCTCGACCTGCGCGGGTCCGGTTTCGGTGGGGCCGCGCGGACCGCGACGTGGATGCTGCTCTACATCGTCGTCGCGCAGATCGGCGTCCTGGTGACCGCGAACGTGGCGACCCGCGCCGCCGAACGCGCCTCCGCCGCCGCGGGCCGTCCGGTGGCGGGCAGCGGCCTGGCCACCTACAAGTTCGCCCTCGTCGTCTTCCAGCTCCCGTACGCGATCATCGCGGTCTCGGTGATCACGGCGCTGCTGCCGAGGATGAGCGCGCACGTCACCGAGGGACGCCGTGACCTGCTCCGCGCCGACTTCTCCCGCGGGCTGCGGCTCGCCTGCGCCCCGCTCGTCCCGCTGTGGCTGGGGATGCTGGTGTTCGCGGTCCCCGGCTCGGTCGTGTTCTTCGCCTACGGCAGCCTCAGCCCGGACGGGGCGCGCCGCATCGGCGTCGTCCTGATGGTGTTCGCCGTGATGGTGCTGCCGTTCACGCTCCACCAGCTCCTCATGCGCGTCTTCTACGCCCTCGGCGACACCCGCACGCCCGGCCTGATCGCCGTCCCGGCGGGGATCGCGCAGGCGGTCACGGCTTTCGCGCTGCTGTGGTTCGTCCCGGCGCGGCAGGTCGTGATCGGGCTGCCGGTCGCGTACGGGCTGTTCTATGCGGCCGGCGCGACCGGCGCGGCCCTCGTCCTGCGCAGGCGGCTCGGCGGGATGGACGGGCGCCGCATCCTGCGGGCGGTCACCCGGCTGCACCTGGCCGCCCTGCCCGCCCTGGCTCTGGCGGCGGCGGTCGTCTGGGGCTTCGGCCATATGCCGGGCGACCGCCTCCCCGCCCTTCTCTCCATCGCCGTCGGCGGCCTCGGCGGCGGGGCGCTCTACCTCTTCACGGCCCACCTGATGAAGGTCCCGGAGGTCGGCTACTTCACCGCGATGGCCGCCGCCCGCCTGCGCCGGTGACGCCGGAAGCCCCCGCGGGACGTGCCTGCGGGGGCTCCGGCGCGGACGGGGTCAGCCGCGGGCGCGGCGGGGGAGCAGGAACGCGACGGGGAGCGCGGCGACGGTGAGGGCGAGGGTGAGCGCGGCGACCTGCTTCGCGGCGCCGAGCGCGGCGGACGGGTCCATGGCGTGCCCGCCCACCGGGTCCCCGGCCGCCCCGAAGAAGATCGTGCCGAGGACCGCGATGCCGAGCGTGGCGCCGAGCTGCTGGACCGACTCCAGCGCCGCCGAACCGGATCCGACCTCGTGGTCGGCGATGCCCGCGACGATGATGTCGAACAGCGGGACGAAGATCATGCCCATTCCGGCGCCGAACAGCAGCAGCGGCGCGGCCAGGTGCCAGCCGCCGAGGCCCGTCCCCGCCATCTCGAACACCGCGTACAGCGCGACCATGCCGCCGGCCATCATCGACAGGCCGATGTGCAGGATGTGCCGGCCGAGGGTGTTCATCGTCATGCCGCTGAAGGCCGACCCGGCGAACGCGCCGATCGCCCAGGACGCCATGGCCAGGCTGGCCGCGAGCGGGGTGTAGCCGAGGCCGAGCTGCAGGAACAGGCCGACGGCGAGGGAGAAGCCGGTGATCGTCCCGAAGAACACGATGACGAACAGCACACCCGAGCTGTAGGAGCGGTTGGCGAACACGGTCAGCCGGACCAGCGGCGTCCGGCCGAGGCGGGCGCGGCGCAGCTGGTGCAGGACGAACACGGCGAGGACGGGCAGCGAGCCGGCGAGCAGCGCCAGGGTCCAGGTGGGCCAGCCGAGCTCGCGGCCCTGGACGAGCGGGTAGACGAGCATGCTCATGCCGAGGCCGCCGAGGAGCATGCCGGTGACGTCCAGGCCGCCGCGGCGGTCGGTGGTGGCGGGGGCGGGCAGCACCCGGGCGCCCATGATCAGTGCGTACGCGCCGATCGGCACGTTGAGCAGGAAGATCGCGCGCCAGCCGGTGCCGAACAGGTCGGCGTCGATCAGCAGCCCGGCGACGACCGGGCCGAGGATGGTGGCCAGCCCGATCACCGGGCCGAACAGGGCGAACGCCTTGCCCATGTCGGCGGCGCCGAACAGGTCCCGGATCAGGCCGAAGCTCTGCGGGATCATCACGGCGGCGCACAGTCCCTGCGCGACCCGGGCGGCGATCAGGGTCTCGGGCGACCAGGCGAACGCGCAGGCGACCGAGGTGACCAGGAACCCGGCCGCGCCGGCGAGCAGGACGGGCCGGCGGCCGAACATGTCGCCGAGCCGCCCGCCGGTGAGCAGCGCCACGGCGAGGGCGAGGGTGTATCCGGCGGCCATCCACTGCAGCGCCGCGTAGGACCCGCCGAGGTCGGCGCGGATCGCGGGGGCGGCCACGTTCACGACGGTGGAGTCGAGGAGGTTCAGCAGGGTGGCGGCCAGGATCGCGGACAGGCCGAGCCAGCGACGCGGATGCGGCGCGGTTCCGTTCTCCGTGTGCGTCTGCGGGCGGGTTCCGGGGGCGGAGACCGGGGTGTCGAGCGTGGCGGTCACGGCTCTTCCTTCCTCTTGGAGCGGAATGCTCTGTTCCAAGAGTAGCAGAACGGAACGCTTCATTCCAGTCCGGGTCGAGATGAGAGAAAGGTGAAGGGACCGATTCATCCGGGGATGTCATACGCTTCGAGTCATGGACGAGGTTTCGCCCGGCACATCGCCGGGCGCCGGGCCGCAGCAGGGCAAGAGCGGCAAGGGCGGCCTGCGGCGTTTCCTGCGGCGCATGGCGTCGAGCAACGCCGAGCTCGAGGCCGAGGATCTGCAGAAGAGCGCCGGCGGCGAGGGTGCGACCCCGATCACCGACTGCGCCGAACGCAAGCGGCACCGGGTGGCGGGTACGCTACGTACGGTGACGCTCCGGCCGCGGGGCGGCGCCCCCGCCCTGGAGGCCGAGCTCTACGACGGCACCGACGTGATCAGCCTCGTCTGGCTCGGCCGCCGCCGCATCGCCGGCATCGACCCCGGCCGCATGCTGCGCGCCGAGGGGCTGGTGAGCGTACAGGACGGACGCAAGGTCATCTTCAATCCGCGATACGAGCTGCGCGGCGGTTCGTGAGGCCGCCGCGAGCGGCCGGGAGTGCGATGTGAGCGAACTGGGAACGAGCGGAGGACGCGGCGTGGAAGCGGAGACCACGCCGTCCGGCGGCCGCGGGGGCGACGAGCCCGCGGAGACCGCCGGCGAGGCCGGGGCGTCCCCGGCCTCCGGCACGGAACGGGAGGCGAACGCGCACGACACCGTCGAGGCGGCCGTGCGCGCGCAGCTGAGCAAGGCGCTCGGCGGTGTCCGCGGCATGATCGAGGCCGCCGTCCCCGTGATCGCCTTCACCGGGACCTACGTCGCCGTCGACGACGTCAAGCTCGCCGTCGTCGCCGGCATCGGCGCGGCGCTGCTGCTCCTCGCCGTCAGGCTCGCGCAGCGCTCCAGCCCGCAGTTCGTCCTGAACAGCCTCGTCGGCATCGCGATCGCCGCGTTCTTCGCGCTGCGCTCCGGCAAGGCCGAGGACGCGTTCCTGCCCGGCATCATGCTGAACGCCGTGTACGCCGCCGTGATGATCTTCTCGATCCTGGCCCGCTGGCCCATCGTCGGCTTCATCATCGGCTCGGTCACCGGCGACCCGACCGCGTGGCGCCGCGACCCCGGGATCGTGAAGCTGTGCTCCCGGCTCACCTGGCTGCTGGTGCTGCCCTGCGTCGCGCGCGTCGTCGTCCAGTACCCGATCTACATCGCCGACGGCGACCAGAGCGGCCTGCTCGGCGCGGCCAAGATCGTCATGGGCTGGCCGCTGCAGGTGGCGGCGCTGTCGGCCATGGTGTGGCTCCTCGCCCGCGGCCGCACCCCCATCCGGCGCGAAGAACCCGCCTGAGCCCGGACGGCCGGGCGGGCTCCCGTGCTCCGGACGTCAGTGGCCGCCGAGGAGTTCGGCGAGCTCGTCCTCCACGTCCTGGCTGGCCACGAACATCAGCTCGTCGCCCGGCTCCAGCGTGTCGTCGGGCGTCGGGACCAGGACCCGGCCCTCGCGCAGGATCGCCACCAGCGCGGTGTCGCGCGGCCAGCCCACCGACCCGACCCGCTGCCCGCCGAGCGGCGCGTCCTCCGGCAGGGTCAGCTCGACCAGGTTGGCCTCGCCCTGCCGGAACGTCATCAGCCGGACCAGGTCGCCGACGCTGACCGCCTCCTCCACCAGCGCGGACAGCAGCCGCGGGGTGGACACGGCCACGTCCACGCCCCACGACTCGTTGAACAGCCACTCGTTGTTCGGGTGGTTGATCCGGGCCACCACGCGCGGCACCCCGTACTCGGTCTTGGCCAGCAGCGACACCACCAGGTTGACCTTGTCGTCCCCGGACGAGGCGACCACGACCTGGCAGCGCTCCAGCGCCGCGTCGTCCAGCGCGGAGATCTCGCACGCGTCTGCCAGCAGCCACTCCGCCCTCGGCACCATCTCGACCTTGATGGCCTTGGGACTCTTGTCGATCAGGAGGACCTCGTGCCCGTTCTCCAGCAGCTCCTGGGCGATGGAGCGGCCCACCGCGCCGGCCCCTGCGATCGCGACCCGCATCAGGCGTCCTCCCCGTCCCGTGCCGCGACGGCGGCGTTGACGCGCTCCACGTCATCGGCGCCCGCCATGATGTGCACGACGTCGCCGTCCTGGATCACCGTGTCCCGTTCGGGGACGAGGGCCTCACCCATCCGCGACAGGAACGCCACCCGGGTGTTCGCGTGCTCCTCCAGCGCGCCGACCTTCTCGCCCACCCACAGGTGCCCGGTGTCCAGCTCGGCGAGGACGACCGCGCCCGTCGGGTCGCGCCACAGCGGCTCGGCGCCCTCGGGCAGCAGCCGGCGCAGGATCTGGTCGGCGGTCCACCGGACGGTCGCGACCGTGGGGATGCCGAGCCGCTGGTAGACCTCCGCGCGGCGGGGATCGTAGATCCGGGCCACCACGTTGTCGACGCCGAACGTCTCGCGCGCCACCCGGGCCGAGATGATGTTGGAGTTGTCGCCGCTGCTGACGGCCACGAACGCCGACGCGCGCTCGATGCCCGCCTCGGCGATCACGTCGCGGTCGAACCCGAAACCGGTGATGCGGCGGCCCCGGAACCCGCTGCGCAGCCGGCGGAACGCCTCCGGGTTCTGATCGATGATGGACACCGAATGGCCCTTGTCCTCAAGGATGTGGGCGAGGGTCGACCCGACCCGCCCGCATCCCATGATCACGATATGCACGGCCGTTCCTTCTTCCGTCCAGGGGGACCCTCCCCCTGTACCCCCCGCGCCGTGCACGGCTTCGTCGCTGCGCCGCCGACGCCGTGCCGCAACCGAGGATCGCTTCCAGTGAATGATCCCTGCCGGGCTGCAAACCTACACATCCGCCCAGGCGAGTACTACCCAGCCGGCCCCCACCGTGCGCGGGACGGCGGCGGTGCGACGTTCACGGACTAGAGTCTCGTCCGTGTCGAAGGCTCCGGACCTGGTGAAGCGACTGCTCCTGGGCAGGGCGCTCCGCAGCACCCAGTTGCACGAACAGCTGCTTCCCAAGCGCATCGCCCTGCCGATCTTCGCGAGCGACCCGCTGTCCTCGGTCGCCTACGCTCCGCAGGAACTCCTCATGATGCTCGCCGTGGCGGGCGCGTCCTTCTACGTCTACGGCCCGTGGATCGCGCTCGCCATCGTGCTCCTCATGGCCGTGGTGGTCGCCTCGTACCGGCAGAACGTGCACGCCTATCCCAGCGGCGGCGGCGACTACGAGGTCGCCAACGTCAACCTCGGGCCGAACGCCGGGCTCACCGTGGCCAGCGCGCTCATGGTCGACTACGTGCTCACCGTGGCCGTGTCGGTCTCGTCCGGAGTGGAGAACATCGGCTCCGCCATTCCCTGGATCGGACAGAACCCGGTGGTCGCCGCGATCGCGATCATCGTGCTGCTCACGGTGATGAACCTGCGCGGGGTACGCGAGTCCGGGACGTTCTTCGCCATACCCACCTACGCCTTCGTCGTCGGCGTGCTGACGATGGTGGCGTTCGGCCTCTTCCGGATCGGTGTGCTGGGCGATGACCTCGTGGCCCCCACCGCCGACCTGGAGATCCGCGCCGAGGAGCGCGGCCTCGCGGGCCTCGCCGTGGTGTTCCTGCTGCTCCGGGCCTTCTCGTCCGGTTGCGCCGCCCTCACCGGAGTGGAGGCGATCAGCAACGGCGTCCCCGCGTTCCGCACGCCCAAGAGCCGCAACGCCGCCACGACCCTGCTCATGATGGGCCTCATCGCGGTCATCATGTTCTGCGGCGTGATCGCGCTTGCGCTGAACTCCGATGTGCGAGTCGCCGAGGAGCCGGCGACGGACCTGCTCCAGAACGGGTCGCCGGTCGGCGAGGACTTCGTCCAGCAACCGATCCTCACCCAGGTCGCCTCCGCGGTCTTCGGGGACGGCTCGCTGCCGTTCATCTACATCGCCGCGGTCACGGCGCTCATCCTGTTCCTCGCCGCCAACACCGCCTACAACGGGTTCCCGGTGCTCGGCTCCATCCTCGCCCGGGACGGCTACCTGCCGCGGCAGCTGCACACCCGCGGCGACCGGCTGGCCTTCAGCAACGGCATCATCATTCTCTCGGCGACGGCCTGCCTGCTCGTGTACGCCTTCCAGGCCCAGGTCACCAAGCTGATCCAGCTTTACATCATCGGCGTCTTCGTGTCGTTCACGCTCAGCCAGATCGGCATGGTGCGGCACTGGAACCGGCATCTGGCCACCGAGACCGATCCGTCCACCCGCCGCCGCATGATGCGATCGCGGACCATCAACGCCATCGGAGGCTCCACGACGGGGTTCGTCCTGGTCATCGTGCTGATCACCAAGTTCACCCACGGCGCCTACATCGTCTGCATCGCGATGCCGATCCTGTTCCTGCTGATGAAGGGCATCCGGCGGCACTACGACCGGATCGCCGAGGAACTCGTGCCCACCGGCGAGGACGTCGCGCTGCCCGCCCGCAACCACGCCATCGTCCTCGTCTCCAAGATCCACAAGCCGACGCTGCGGGCGCTGGCGTACGCCCGCGCCACCCGGCCGTCCACCCTGGAGGCGGTCACCGTCTCGGTGAACGCCGAGGAGTCCGCGCGGCTCCAGCGGGAATGGGACGCCCTCGACCTTCCCGCCCCGCTGAAGATCCTCGACTCGCCGTACCGCGAGGTCACCCGGCCGGTCCTGGACTACGTGAAGAGCGTCCGCCGCAAGAGCCCCCGCGACGTGGTGACGGTCTTCCTGCCCGAGTACGTGGTCGGCCACTGGTGGGAGCAGCTGCTGCACAACCAGAGCGCCCTGCGGCTGAAGGGCCGGCTGCTGTTCCAGCCCGGAGTGATGGTGACGAGCGTCCCCTGGCAGCTCGCCTCGTCCGACCGGCTCAAGGGGCGGGTCGAGCCGCCCGGGCCCGGCGCGTCCCGGCGGCCGCCGCGGACCGGGGCACGCCCCGGTGGCGGTAGTGTTTCGGAACGTGACTGATCTGGAGCCCGACGTCCTGGAACTGGAGGTCGGCAACGTCGCCAACGGCGGTTTCTGCGTCGCCCGGCATGAGGGCCGCGTGGTCTTCGTCCGCCACGCCCTGCCCGGCGAACGGGTGCGGGCCCGCGTCACCGACCGCACCAAGAACTTCCTCCGCGCCGACGCCGTGGAGATCATCGAGGCGTCCCCGGACCGCGTCGAGCCGCCGTGCCCGTTCGCCGGTCCCGGACGCTGCGGCGGCTGCGACTGGCAGCACGCCTCGCTGCCCGCGCAGCGCGCCCTCAAGGCCGCCGTGGTCGAGGAGCAGCTCCAGCGCCTCGCCGGGATCACCCGCACGGTGACCGTCGAAGAGGTCCCGTACCCGGTCGACAGCGAGGTGCTGCCGCCGCCCGGGCTGGGCTGGCGCACCCGCGTCCAGTTCTCCGTCTCGTCCGGGGTCGTCGGCCTGCGCAGGCACCGTTCCCACGACATCGAACCCATCGACGAATGCCTGATCGCCCATCCCGGCGTGGAGCTGATGGGCATCGAACGCAAAAGCTGGCCGGGCGCGTCCGGCGTCGAGGGCATCGTCTCCGCGACCACCGGCGACCGCCTGGTCGTCCTGCGCGGCCGCGACCGCCGCAAGATCCGGGTTCCGCGCCTGGACGTGCCGGTCCGGCTCGTCCGCGGCAAGCCCGAGCCGGGCGCCGGGCTGCCCTACGTCCGCGAAGGGGTCTCGGGACGGCTGTTCCAGATCAGCGGCAGCGGCTTCTGGCAGGTCCACCCCGGCGCCGCGCAGCTTCTCGCCGACGCCGTCGTGGACGCCCTCGAACCGAAGCCGGGCGACATCGCCCTCGACCTGTACTGCGGCGTCGGCCTGTTCGCCGGCGTCCTCGCCGACCGCATCGGGCGGGACGGGCTCGTCGTCGGCGTCGAGTCCGACGGGCAGGCCGTCCGGGACGCCCGCTTCAACCTGCGCGACCTGCCGAACGTGTCCATCGAGCGCGGCCCCGTCGAGGAGGTCGTCGCCGACCTGGAGTTCGGCCGCGCGTCCGGCGGGTCCGGCGCGCAGAACAAGCGCGGGCACGGCGGCCACCAGGGCGGGGAGCGGGTCCGCCGCGCCGACGTCGTCGTCCTCGACCCGCCCCGCACCGGCGCCGGCCGCGACGCCGTCGAGCAGATCACCCGGCTCGCCGGCCGCAAGATCGCCTACGTGTCCTGCGACCCCGCCACCCTGGCCCGCGACCTGTCCTACTTCGGCGAGCGCGGCTGGACGCTGGAGACCCTCCGCGCCTTCGACGCCTTCCCGATGACCCAGCATGTCGAGGTTCTGGCGGTGCTGGTCAGGGGGTAGATGTGCGGCCTGACCCGCGCGCACGGTTCGGGAAACGCGGCTGACCCACCTGGGAAATCGAGTTGCGCGGCGGCATACCGTGGAGGCGTGATCGAGATCCGGGAGATTCCCGAGGCCGACGTCGACCGGATGGTCGACCTCGCGGGCATGGTGTTCCACGCCGGCGTCGAGGACGCCGACTACGAGCGGGACGGCTGGCGGCCGCGCCGTGCCGGGCGCATCGGCGCCTATGACGGCGAAGTCCTGGCCGGGCAGCTCGCGTCCATGCCGCTGCGGCTCGCGGTCCCCGGCGCGTTCCTCGACTGCTCCGCGGTCACGTTCGCCGGCGTACTGCCCACTCACCGGCGGCGCGGCATCCTCACGTCCATGATCGACCGGATGCACGCCGACGCCGTCGCCGCCGGCCGTCCGGTCGCCGCGCTCTGGGCGTCCCAGGGCGTCATCTACGGCCGGTACGGCTTCGGCCTCGCGACCCGCGCGATCAGCCTGGAGATCGACACGTCCCGGCCGCTCGGCCTGCGCACCGTGCCCGACCCGGAGCCGCTCCGGCTCGTCGACGCCGCGTACGCCGCCGAGGTCCTCGACCCGCTGTACACCCGCGCGCTCGCCGAGCGTCCGGGCGGACTGGTCCGCGACTCCGAATGGTGGACGCGGTCCATCCTGCGGCCCCTGGACCCCGGCGCGCCCGGGTACTCCGGCCCGCGCGTCGTCGTCCATCCCGGCGGCTACGCCGTGTACCGCGCCCATGAGGACGGGACGATCAGGGTCGTCGACCTCGTCGCCGAGACCCCGCCGGTGGAGGCCGCGCTGTGGGGGTACCTGGCGTCGATCGACCTGACCTCCCGCGTCCAGGCACCGAGCCGTCCCGTGGACGATCTGCTCCCGTACATGGCCGCGGACCCCGACCAGGTCGTCATCAAGCACGACTACGGTGCCCTCTGGCTCCGGCTGGTCGACGTGCCGGCCGCCCTGCGCACCCGGTCCTGGGCCACCGATGACACGTTCGTCCTGGAGGTCGCCGACGACCGGATCCCGGCGAACGAGGGCCGCTGGCGCCTGACCACCGGCGCCGCCCCCGCCTGCGACCGGACGGCCGAGTCGCCGGATCTGACCCTGTCGGCCGCCGACCTGGCGGCCGTCTACCTGGGCGGCAACCGCCTGGCCGCGCTGGCCCGCGTCGGCGTGGTGACCGAGCACACGCCCGGTGCCGTCACCCGCCTGGACGACGCCCTGACCGTACCGCTGGCCCCGTACATCAACGACGATTTCTGATGGCAAGATCAGTGCCGTTGAGCACGGCGGTACTGGAGTGGCTATGAGTGATCTGGTGGAGTTTCTGCGCGCCCGGCTCTTCGAGGACGAGGACACCGCGCGGTGGGCGGCCGACTACCGTTCCCGTCCGAACGGGGGCGCCGACCTGTCGGGGGACGAGCGGTGGCAATGGGTCGATCCGCACACCGGGGAGCGGCTGCGGCTGGGGCGGCGGCCGATGGACCATCTGCAGAGGCCGGTCTCGCTGCGGAGCGTCAACGAGTATCCGTGGCAGAGCCGCCCGGGCTTCGGGCCGCATCTGGTGCTGGACGTGTCGTTCGTGAAGGAGGGCGTCGCGTTGCACATGGCACGCCACTCACCGGGGCGGGTGGTGGCGGAGGTCCAGGTCAAGCGGCGGCTGCTCGGCATGCACTCGCGGATGAACGGGACCGGCGTCTGCCAGGCGTGCGGCGAGCGCGTCCGGGAGGGCGGGTGCACGACGTTGCGGCTCCTCGCGATGCCGTACGCCGACCACCCGGCGTACCGGGCGGCGTGGCGGGTCTGAGGTGTTCCGCGGCACCTGAACGGCCGCTGGATGTTTCCTGGTGTTTCCGGCATGCTGGGCGGCATGGCCGCCGACGTGGACCGGGAGCGGGTCGCCAAGTACGCGGTGGCCCGGCGCGGGGCGCTGGGGCTGACGCAGGAGCAGCTCGCGGAGCGGGCCGGGGTGACGGTCAAGACCGTCTACAACCTGGAGGCGGGGGAGCGCTGGCCGCAGGCGCGGACCCGCGGCGCCGTCGAGGACGCGCTGCAGTGGCGGGCCGGTGACCTGGCCCGCATCGGCGAGGGGATGGAGCCGCTCGGCCGCCCGGACCGGGCCGGGACGTCCGAGGTGCTGCGGGAGATCGCGGAACTGGACTCCTACGTCGCCGACCTGCGGGCCGATCAGGGTGACAGGCGGCGGATGGCGCTGGTGTTCCTGCGGGCGCTGTACGGGGAGCCGCACGGACGCTGAGTTTCCGGTTCTTTCCGTGCGTCATCGTCTCCAGAAGAGGACCTTGGCGGTGCCGCCGGTGACCGCGGCGTCGGCGGTGCCGTGCTGGATCAGCTGGAACCGCACCTCGTGGCCCGACGTGACGGTGTCGGCGGCGAGCCCGTACACCAGGTTGGTGCCGTCGCCGACGGACAGGAAGTCCTGGACGGGACCGCCCTGGTACTCGCCGGTGTCGCCGGTCTCGACCTCGACCACGCGGGCCTGGATGAGGGTGCCCGCGGGTACGCCGGTGACCCTCGCCCCCACGGAGAGGCTGTAGCGGGCGGAGCCGGTCAGGACGCTCGGGCCGCCCTCGTCCCGGTGCTGGTGCTCCCGGTCGGAGTACTCGGTCTCCCAGTTGACGTTCGTCCACGTTCCGGGGGCGAGCCGCTGCTCGGTGCCGGTTCCGACGGACACGTAGTCGGGCATGTCGTCTCCCTCGGGCGTGACGCCGACGCGCCACTGCCCGTAGTCGCTTGCGACGGCACGGTCGTAGTCGACGGCGGCGCCGTTGATCGTGTGCTCGTTGGAGTACTGCTGGAGCTGGGCCCGGGCGTCCCATCTACCGCCCGACCAGGCGTAGGTCTGCCAGCCGTAGGTGATCTTCCCGGCGTCGAACGCGCGTTTCATCGGCCCGTGGCCGGCGTAGAGGCCGACCCGCCCGCGGCCGATGACGCTCGCCGCGCCGTCGAGGTAGGCGTTGATCTCGTCCTGCTGGCCCGGGGAGGCGTCCCAGTCGGCGGCGAAGTAGATCGGGCGGTCGCCGGGCATGCCGCAGGTCTCGGCCTGGCGTGCGGCGTCCCCGGCGTCGGCCTCCCCGGCGGCCCGCCCGGCCAGCGGCCTGGACTTGGTGGTCTGCCAGACGACCACCAGCCAGAGTCCGGCGCCGGAGAGGTCGTCGGCCTCCGCGCGGGTCAGGTTCTTACCGGTCGTGTCGTGCGACAGGTAGCGGCACACGAACTTCACCCCGGCGCGTTTCAGCGCGGCCGCGCCGGGGCGGCCCCATGAGTAGTCGACACCGAAAACGGCCATCGGTGAACTCCATGGTCGGGGGGTCGGTCACCGCCGATTCAACAGCGTGATTCCGGGACGGCGCCGGAGATCCGGCGGAAGACGCTCCAAATACGGGCGCCCGGGTCAGTAGTCACTGTCTGTGACGACACGCCGGCGTGGCGCTAGGTGGACGGCCCGGGGCTCGCTAGAACGGACGTGTCCGAAAGA
Source organism: Actinomadura sp. 3N407 (assembly GCF_052245875.1). Lineage (NCBI taxonomy): Bacteria > Bacillati > Actinomycetota > Actinomycetes > Streptosporangiales > Thermomonosporaceae > Actinomadura > Actinomadura sp. 3N407. The sequence goes on along the minus strand of NZ_JBQQBP010000003.1, from coordinate 371,486 downwards.
AAACCGCGGGCCACGGGGGGCTCATTGTGATCTGGACGGGGAAGGAGCGCGGTCTCGCCCTGCTGACGGCCGCGCCGCTGCTGGGAGCCGTGCCGCTGGGGGGCGGGGCGCACGCGGACGAGGGCGTGGTGCTCCGCACGGCCGCCCCCAAGAAGGACGTGATGCCGGGACGCACCTACGAGTGGACGTTCAAGGTGGCGGCCAAGGGCCCGGCGAAGTCCGGCAAGGCGGTGTTCCGGACGACGCTGCCGGAGTCGCTGGAGTTCGTGTCCGGCGAGAAGAACTGCAGGTCCAAGGAACGCAAGGTCGTCTGCCGCCTCGGCACCGTCAAGAAGGGGCAGACGATCGGCGGCGTGGTCAGGGCCAAGGTGTCCGGGCGGGCCGAGGCCGGCAAGAAGATCGCCGTACGGGGGACGGTGACGTGGGGCAAGGCCCGCGTCACCCGCGGGTTCCCGGTGGTGCGCGTCGCGAAGGCCGCCGACCTCGTCCTCACGGAGTCGGCGCCGGCGACTGCCCGGGCCGGTGCGAAGATCCCGTATGTGCTGAGGGTCGTCAACCGGGGCCCGTCCACCGCCGACAACGTGATCGTCGAGTTCCGGGGGCCCATCAAGGTCGCCGGCCGCAACACGGCGTGCGTCCCGCGCGGCCGCGCCCACGCGTGCGCGGTGGGGCCGCTGCATGCCGCGCAGTCGCGGACGCTGCGCATCGAGGCCGTGCCGCGCGGGAGGGTCCGGCCGGGGACGGTGCTGGAGTCGTCCTGGAAGGCGACCTCGCCGACCGCCGACACCGACGAGTCGAACAACGCCGCCGTCGTCCGCACGAGGATCGTCAAGGACCGCTGACCGGTGGCCTGAGCAGGGCTGTGCGGGTAGCAGGATGGGGACATGCGACTTCGGATCTTCACTGAGCCCCAGCAGGGGGCGAGCTACGAGACACAGCTGGCGGTCGCCAAGGCGACGGAGGACCTCGGGTTCGACGCGTTCTTCCGCTCGGACCACTGGGTCAAGATGGGCGACGTGACGGGTGAGCCGGGCCCGACCGACTCCTGGATCACTCTGGGCGCGCTGGCCCGGGAGACCAGCCGGATCAGGCTCGGCACGCTGGTGACGGCCGCGACGTTCCGCCACCCGGGGCCGCTGGCGATCTCGGTCGCGCAGGTCGACCAGATGAGCGGCGGACGCGTCGACTTCGGCATCGGGACGGGGTGGTTCGAGCAGGAGCACACCGCGTACGGCATCCCGTTCCCGAGCCTGGGGGAGCGGTTCGCGCGGATGGAGGAGCAGGTCGAGATCCTCACCGGGCTGTGGGGGACGCCCGCCGGGGAGACGTTCGCGTTCAGCGGCGAGCACTACACCCTGGCCGAGTCGCCCGCGCTGCCCAAGCCCGCCCAGGCGGGCGGCCCGCCGATCATCATCGGCGGGTTCGGGCCGAAGCGGACACCGCGGCTGGCCGCCCGGTACGCCGACGAGTACAACGTCCCGTTCCAGCAGGTGAAGGACACGGGCGGCGCGTTCGACCGGGTCCGTGCGGCGTGCGCCGACGCGGGCCGGGCGACGCCGCCGGTCTGCTCGGCCGCGCAGGTCGTCTGCTGCGGCCGCGACGAGGCCGAGCTGAAGCGCCGCGCGGACGCCATCGGACGCGACGTGGAGGAACTGCGCCGGAACGGTCTGGCCGGCACGCCCGGGGAAGTGGTCGACAAGATCGGCCGGTTCGGCGGGCTGGGCGCCGAGCGCATCTACCTGCAGGTCCTCGATCTGCATGACCTGGACCACCTGGAGCTGCTGGCCGCCGAGGTGCTCTCGAAGGTCTGACACGGCGGCGCCGGGACGGCGGGAAGGGCCCGCGGCGGGGAGCTCCCCGCCGCGGGCTCTTCCGTCCGTGGGACGGGTACCTCCCAGGGGTCCTGCCGCGGAGACGCCGCCCGGCGGCGGCGCGCCGCTCAGGCGAAGGCGGCCTGGAACGCGGTTTGCCTGGGGGCGCCCTTGGCGGTGTCCCAGACGGCGAAGACGACGTGCTCGAAACGGTCGGCGAACTGGCCGCCCGGGCGGAGCTGCTCGGCGAACACCTCGGCCACCTCCGCCGGATCGTTGCGAAAGACACCGCAGCCCCAGGCGCCCAGGACCAGCCGCCGATGCCCGTTGGCCAGCGCCACGGCGAGCAGCTTGCGGGCGCGCAGACGAAGCACGCCGGGGATCCGCCCCGCCGTCTCGGCGTCGCGGATCGCACCGCGGTTGGGGGCCGGGGACGTCAGGAACGCGATCTCGTACGGCTCCTCCAGGAGCCGCCCCGCGTCGTCCCGGAACACCGGCACGTCCGGCGAGTAGATCATGTGGTCGCTGTAGAGGAGGTCGCGCTGGGCGCGGTGGAAGTCGTAGTACTCCCTGGCCGAGCACAGCGACTCGTACAGGCCGGACGAGCGGGCCAGCCCTTCCTCCTGCGCGTGCGCTCCGCTCAGGAACCCGCCGCCCGGGTTCTTCGCGGAGGCGAAGTTGAGCGCGAACGGGACCGTCCCCGGGGCGCACAGCCGGCGCGCGGCGGCGAGGGTCGTCTCCCCGGTGGCCTCGATGCGCGTCGTCGTGCCGGGTTCGGCGGCGGGGAGGCGCCGCAGAAGCGCGTCCAGCTCGTCCGGGCGGTACAGGACGGTGCCTTGGACGGCCCGGGCCAGGCTCTCGGCGATCGAGACGGTGCGGCCGGAGGGCGCCGGGTAGTCGCCGCGTTCGAGGATGGCCACGGTCTCCTGCGCGGTCATCCGGCGGGGATGTCTGCTCATGACGCCTCGGATTCTGGCGGTGCCGGGACCGGGCGCGCAAACGCTTTTCGTGATCGTCCGTCCCCGAAAATGAATGGGGGTGTTCGGTGCGGTCCGTCAGACTCGGGGTGTGCTTCTGACGATCACCACCACCATGGGCCAGGCGACCGACCTGGGGTTCCTCCTGCACAAGCACCCCGACCGGGTGCAGCGGTTCGAGCAGTCCTTCGGCACGGCGCACGTCTTCTACCCCGACGCCGGCGAGCGCCATTGCACGGCGGCGCTGCTGATGGAGGTCGATCCGGTCAAGCTCGTGCGCACGCGCGGCAGAGGCACCCCGGACTTCTCGCTCGGCCAGTACGTGAACGACCGCCCGTATGCGGCGTCCTCGCTGCTGGCGTCCGCGATGGCGAACGTGTTCCGCACCGCCATGCGCGGACGGTGCGATCTGCGTCCAGAGCTGGCGGAGACGCCGATCCCGCTGGAGATCGTCCTGCCGGCCCTTCCGTGCCGTGGCGGGGCCCGGCAGGCCGAGCGGTTCTTCGAGCCGCTGGGCTGGGGCGTGTCGGCCGTGCCCGTTCCGCTCGACCCGGAGTTCGGCGAGTGGGGCGACTCCCGGTACGTGACGCTCACGCTCACCGGGACGGTGCGGCTGGCCGACGCGCTCAACCAGCTGTACGTGCTGCTGCCCGTCCTGGACGACGCCAAGCACTACTGGATGGCGCCGGACGAGGTCGACAAACTCATCCGTGCGGGGGAGGGCTGGCTGGCCGCGCATCCCGACCGCGGAGCCATCACCCGCCGCTATCTCGCCAACCGGCGCGGTCTCGTCCGTACGGCGCTGGGCCGCCTCGCCGATGCCGAGGACGCCCCCGAGGAGGCCCTCGATCCCACGGAGGTCGAGGAGGAACCGGCGGCGGAGGAGACGGAGGAGAAGTCGGTCTCGCTGGCCGAGCGCCGTCTCCAGTCGGTCGTGCAGGCACTGCGCGACGAGAACGCCACGCGCGTCATCGACCTCGGCTGCGGCTCAGGCAAACTGGTCACGCGGCTCGCCAAGGACGGCTTCTTCAGCCAGATCTCCGGTTCGGACGTCTCGCATCGCGCGCTCAGCCATGCCTGGCGGCGGCTCCGCTGGGACAAGCAGCCGCGCCGAGAGGACGACCGTGTCCACGACGTCTTCCAAGGCGCGCTGACCTATGCCGACGAACGGTTCCGCGGTTATGAGGCGGCCGTGCTGATGGAGGTCGTCGAGCACGTCGACCCGCCGCGCCTCGGCGCCGTGGAACGGGTGGTGTTCGGGCACGCCTCACCCCGGGTGGTGGTCGTGACGACCCCGAACGCCGAGTACAACGTCCGCTACGAGGGGCTGGCGCCGGGGGCGATGCGCCACCCCGACCACCGATTCGAATGGACGCGGGCCGAGTTCCGCGCGTGGGCCGACCGGGTCGCCGCGGCGCATGGCTACCGTGTCCGGCACGTGCCGGTCGGCGACGACGATCCCGAGGTCGGCGCGCCGACGCAGATGGGGGTGTTCACGCGATGACCGAGATCCGGGTCCCGGACATGGGGCTTGTCGTGCTGGTCGGCGTCACCGGCTCGGGCAAGTCGCATTTCGCGCGCAAGCACTTCAAGCCGACGCAGGTGGTGTCGTCCGACTACTGCCGCGGGGTCGTGTCGGACGACGAGAACGACCAGTCCGCGACCGGCGACGCGTTCGACCTGCTGCACTACATCGTGGCCAAGCGGCTGCGGCGCGGCCTGCTGACCGTGGTGGACGCGACGAACGTGCAGAGCAAGGCGCGGCAGTCGCTTCTGCAGGTCGCCAAGGAGCACGACGTGCGGTCGGTCGCGATCGTGCTGGACGTCCCCGAGAGCGTCGCGGCCGAACGCAACGCCGCCCGCCCGGACCGGGACATGCCCGCGCACGTGATCCCGCGCCAGCGGCGCGAACTGCGGCGCGGCCTGCGGACGCTGGCGCGCGAGTTCCGCCGCTGCCACGTGCTGCACGGCGTCGAGGAGATCGACGCCGCCACGATCACCTACGAGAAGGCGTGGAACGACAGGCGCGAGCTGACCGGGCCGTTCGACATCATCGGCGACGTGCACGGCTGCCGCGCCGAACTGGAGGACCTCCTCGCCGGCCTCGGCTACGAGATCGACCGGGACGCGCGGGGACACGCCGTCGGGGCGAACCACCCCGGCGGGCGCACCGCCGTGTTCGTCGGGGATCTCGTCGACCGCGGGCCCGACTCGCCGGGCGTGCTGCGCCTCGTGATGGGCATGGTCGCCGCCGAGAACGCCCTGTGCGTGTCGGGCAACCACGAGGCGAAGCTCGTGCGCGCCCTGCGCGGCCGCAGGGTGCGCCTCTCGCACGGGCTTGCCGAGTCCATGGAGCAGCTCTCCGCCGAAACGGAAGAGTTCCGCGACGACGCGCTGCGCTTCATGGACGGCCTCATCAGCCACTACGTCCTGGATGGCGGCAGTCTCGTCGTGGCCCACGCAGGCCTGAAGGAGGACTACCACGGCCGTGCGTCCGGACGGGTCCGGTCGTTCGCGCTCTACGGCGACACCACCGGGGAGACCGACGAGTACGGGCTGCCCGTCCGGTGCCCGTGGGCGCGCGACTACCGGGGCAAGGCCATGGTCGTGTACGGGCACACCCCCGTCCCCGAAGCGGAATGGGTCAACAACACGATCTGCCTCGACACCGGCGCGGTGTTCGGCGGGAAGCTGACCGCGCTGCGCTACCCGGAACGCGAACTGGCGTCCGTTCCCGCCCGGCAGGTCTGGTACGAGCCGACGCGTCCGCTGGAGGCGCCGGCCGGTTCCTCCGGCGCGGGCGGACACCGGGAGAACGAGGTCCTGAAGATCGAGGACGTGCTCGGCAACCAGGGCGTCGAGACCCGCCTGATGGGCCGCGTCGCCGTCCGCGAGGAGAACGCGCTGGCCGCGCTGGAGGTGATGAGCCGGTTCGCCGTGGACCCGCGCTGGCTCGTCTATCTGCCGCCCACCATGGCGCCCGCGGAGACGTCGCCGCTGCCCGGATACCTGGAGCACCCGGCCGAGGCCCTCGCCGCGTACCGGGGCAAGGGCGTCGTCCGCGCGGTGTGCGAGGAGAAGCACATGGGTTCGCGGGCCGTGGTCGTCGTGTGCCGCGACGCGTCCGTCGCCGCCGACCGCTTCGGCGTGGCCGACGGGACGACCGGCGCCGTCTACACCCGCACGGGACGTTCCTTCTTCCGGGACGCGTCGCGAACGGCGGAAGTCCTGGACCGGCTGCGCGCCGCGATCGGCGCCGCCGGGCTCTGGGACGAGCTGGACACCGGATGGCTCGTCATCGACAGCGAACTGATGCCGTGGTCGGCCAAGGCCATGGAACTCATCCGCACGCAGTACGCGGCGACGGGCGCGGCGGCCCGTGCCGCCCTGCCGATGGCGTCCGGCGTTCTCGCGCGCGCGGAGGAACGCGGCCTCGACCTCGGTGGCCTCCGCGAACGCGTTGACCGGCGCGCCGCGAACGCGTCCCGCTTCCGTGACGCCTACGCGCGGTACTGCTGGACGGTGGACGGGCTGAGCGGGCTCCGGCTCGCGCCGTTCCAGATCCTCGCGGGGGAAGGCCGCAACTGGGCCGTGGCACGCGACCACGAGTGGCACATGGCCGTGGCCGGGCGGCTGGCACGGAACGACCCCAGCGGGCTCGTCCGGCGGACGGATTCGGTGACCGTCGACCTGGACTCGGCGGAGTCGGAGGCCGCCGTCACCGGGTGGTGGGAGAAGCTCACCGCCGCAGGCGGCGAGGGAATGGTCGTCAAGCCGCTGGGGCCGTTCCCGGACGACAGGCGGATCCAGCCCGGGGTCAAGTGCCGGGGCCCGGAGTATCTGCGCATCATCTACGGCCCGGACTACGCCGAGCCGGAGAACCTCGACCGGCTGCGCGGCAGGTCGCTCGGCCGCAAGCGCTCACTGGCGACGCGGGAGCACGCGCTCGGCGTCGAGGCGCTCGACCGGCTCACCGGCGGGGAACCGCTGTGGCGGGTCCACCAGGCCGTCTTCGCCGTCCTCGCGCTCGAATCCGAACCCGTCGACCCGCGTCTGTGACCGGGGCGCGCCGGTGATCGTGTGGCCCGCCTCCTGGGACTCCCTGGAGGCGGGCCGCACCAAGGCCGCCGCCTGGCCGGCTCTGAGAGAGCGGCTCAGGTGGAGAAGAGCATGTTGAACACGCTGCCGTGGTGGGGGCGGCGGTGTCCGCCGTGGTGGTGATGATGCACCGCCCCCGCTGGTGCTGCTCCCCATCCCGGCGCCGCGGCGGGCGGCGGCGCCGCCCGGTACTGGGCCTCCATCTGGGCCAGGGCCTCAAGCTCCCCGTAGTCGAGGAAGATGCCCCGGCAGCTGTCACATTGCTCGATGTGGACGCCGCTGCGGGTGTAGGTCCGCATTACGCCACGACATTTAGGGCAGTGCATCGCCTTGTCGTCCTTCCGGTCTGGATCCCCAGGTAGAGGCTAAATGTAGGGCAGGTTTCGCGCCACGTCATGCCGTGCCCCCTGCCGCGGATATTCTCGCGCAGGCATCGACCATCGCCTGCTCTGGCCCGTCAAGTGGCCGATCTTCCTTTCTGGCTGATATGACGCACGTGGCGGCGATCTGGATCGCAAGAGTTCGCGCGGGCACGTCCAGGGTCGCCCAGGGATCGCCGCCGGCGGGTACGGCCGGGCCGCCCGCCGCCGTGTACGCATCCAGGAAACGGCCCCAGTCATCGGGGTGCAGGACTCCCGCGGAGTAGAGCGCGGCAGGGCGGGCGAGGTCCCACGCGGGGTCTCCTCTGCCGAGGTCCTCGATGTCGATGAGCCGCCACCGCCCGTCCTGGGCGCGGACCATCTGGCCGAGGTGCCAGTCTCCGTGGATGAGGCGTTCCGCCGCCCCGGGCGGTTCCCGGCCCTCACCGCGTATCCAGGAGGGCAGGGTGGCGAAGGCCCGCCGTACTTCGTCCTCGGCGGAACCGTCCGCGAGGCGGGACACCAGCCGCGCCACACGGGTCGGACGCCCCCAGCGCGGCGCGTACGCCGGAACCGTCGTGGAATGCAGTGCCGCCAGAAGCCGCGCGCCGTCCTCCCAGGGAAGCTCCTGCTGAGGATCCACCGGCTCGCCGAACACGGAGACCGTGACCGTCCGCCCTTCGACGCTGAGCGGCTTCCCCAGGGGCCCGATCACGACGCCCGGCAGGGTGCCCGCCAGGCGTATCCGTTCGAGGAACGGGGGCCCGTGTTCACGGTCGTCCTGATGCGCCTTCACCACCACGTCGCCGACCCGCACGACCAGCACACCGTGCCGGTCGTAAAGCGTCTGCGGCTCCGCGGACGCGGAGGAAGGCGGTGCGTCGCGGGCCGAATCGCGTCCGATCTCAACGAGCCGGGCGAGAAGCTCCGGCTGGACGGTCTCGATGTGCACCCGCCCAGTAAACACCCGGCGCACGACACCTACGCGGGTGAGTTGACGGCCTCGTCGCGCAGCCGCTGCCGGACGACCTTGCCGATGATGTTGCGGGGCAGTTCGGTGCGCGGCCGGAACTCGTCCGGCACCTTGTAGTGCGACAGGTAGCGCTCGCAGTGCCGCCGCAGCTCGTCCGCCGAGAAGGGGTAGGCGGGGTGTTCCACCACGTGCGCGATGATGCGCTCCCCGCGCCGGGCGTCCGGGACGCCGACGACGGCGCAGTCGTAGACGGCGGGATGGCGGCGCAGCACCTTCTCCACCTCGGTGGGGGAGACGGTGAACCCGCTGATCTTGATCATGTCCCGGAGGCGTTCCAGGATGGTGATGAAGCCCTCCTCGTCCATCACCGCGATGTCACCCGTCCGCAGCCAGCCTTTCGAGAGGGCCTGGGCGGTGGCGAGCGGCGCGTTCCAATAGCCGACGAACACCTGGGGCCCGCGCACGACGAGTTCGCCGGGCTCGCCCGGGGGCAGGACCTTCGTCGGCTCGTCCTGGTCGACGATGACGACGTCGGTCATGGGCAGCGGCAGGCCGACGGTCAGGTTCCGGGCCCTGCCGTCCAGCGGGTTGCCGGTGACGGCGGGGGAGGCCTCCGTGAGCCCGTAGCAGTTGATCAGGCCCCGGGCGCCGAGCCGTCCGAGGCGGTCGATGGTGCCCTGCCCCAGCCCCATCGCGCCGGAGATGTAGACGCGCAGCGAGCTCAGGTCGGACGGCTGGAACCGGGGGCTGTCGAGCACCTTCTCGTACAGCGTCGGCACGCCGGGGAAGACGGTCGGCCGGTACTTGCGGATGGCGCGGAGCACCCGGTCGCCGTCGTAGCGCGGGAGCAGCACCACGGCGCCGGCCGTCATCACCGGCGCGACGAGGCAGCTCATCAGCCCGAACGAGTGGAACAGCGGGAGGACCGCCAGCGTCACGTCCTCGCCCGCACGCCCGTTGCGATCCCAGGCGTGCTGCTGGCAGGCGTTCGCGATGAGGTTCCGGTGCGTCAGCATCGCGCCTTTGGGGCGTCCCTCCGTCCCGCCGGTGTACTGGATGGCCGCCAGATGCCGGGACGGCTCGATCGGCAGCTGCGCCACGCGCTGCCGCGGCATCGTCTGCAGCTCCCTGAACGGGACGACGTCCGGGTCGTCCGGCACGTCCGCGGTGATGGCGGCACGCCGCCGCTGCATCTGCACCAGCGGCAGCCGCAGCGCGAGCCGCCTGCGCAGCGGCAGGAAGTCGACGATCGACGTCACCACGATGTGTTCGAGTTGCAGCTTGGAACGGACTGCCTTCACCGTCGCGTAGGAACGATCCAGTACCACGGCGACGCGGGCGCCGCAGTCCGCGAGCTGGTGGACCATCTCCTCTTCGGTGTACAGCGGGTTGTGCAGCACCGCGATCGCCCCTCTGCGCAGCACGCCGTAGAACGCGATGACCTGCTGCGGGCAGTTCGGGAGGATCAGCGCCACCCGGTCGCCGGGCTGCACCCCGAGCCGGTGGAGCCCGTCGGCGAACCGGTCCACGGCCTCACGCAGCTCCCGGTAGCAGATCTCGCGGCCGAAGAAGTACAGCGCGGGCCTGCGCGGGTACCGCTCCGCCGCGTCGTCGAGCAGCCGCGTGACGGGGATGTCCGGAATGTTGATATCGCCGGGAACGCCGGGCTGATACGACCGCCGCCACGGAGAGGATCGTTGTGACGAGTGCCACATAGGAGACGATTCAATCATCTATCGGGCGTCCGCGTCGCCGGTTCAAGATCTTTATATCCGGCCGCACGCGGCCCCCGGCCCGCGCCGCCGCGGAAGAGGACGAGGACGCAGCAGGTGGCGACGGCGGCGAAGGCGGCCAGGACCAGGCAGACCGTGTGGAGGGCGCCGGTGTAGGCGGAACCCTCCAGGCGTCCGCCGCTGAGCGCCGCCAGCATCGCGCCGACCACGGCGATCCCGACGGTCTCGGTCGCCAGGCGGGAGGTGGCGAACATGCCCGCGGCCGTCCCGGCCTGCTCGGGGCGCACGACGCTGATCGCCAGCCCGTCCAGCAGGCCCGTGGACAGCCCGAATCCGGCGCCGGTGAGCACCAGCGGAACGGCCAGCCCCGCCGGCGTGCTGTCCGGGCCGATCGTGACCAGCAGCAGGGCGCCGGCCCCGGTCACCGCCACCGAGCCGGCGACCAGCACCACCCTCGGCACCCGCTTGGCGAGCGCCGACCCGGCCGTGGGCAGCACGACCGTCGGCGCGGCGAGCATCAGCAGCCACAGGCCCGCCTCGCCCGCGTCCAGCCCCACCACGGAGATGAGGTACGACGGCAGGTACACCAGGAACGGCACCAGCACGAACACGATCGCGCCCGCCGCGACCGCGAGCGAGGAGAAGAACGTGAACGACGACAGCAGGACGACGGCTAGAACGATCGCGCGCCTGAACACGTTGGGCCACGCTATGCCACCCGCGCGAGATCCGCGGAGTCAGGCGCCCGGGAAGAAATCGGCGCCCTGGACGTATTCCATGGCCTTGGTGAACACCGGGTCGGAGAGGCGCCGCTCCATCTCCTCCGGCGTCACGTCCTCGATGCGGGTGTGGATCCACCACAGGTTGCCGAACGGGTCCCGCACGCGTCCGACGAGGTCCCCGAAGGGCAGGTGCGTGACCTCGGTGACGGACGTGCCGCCGGCATCGACGGCCCGCCCGTGGACGGCGTGGGCGTCCTCGACGTAGAGGCGCAGGAACGCGGGCGTCGCGGGCCAGCCCGGATCGGCGTCGAACAGCATCACGATCGCGTCGCCGACCCGCACCTCGGCGTGGCCGATGACGCCGCGGTCGTCGACGACACGGGCGATCTCCTCGGCGTCGAACGCCTTCGTCATGTAGTCGATGACCGCGGCGGAGTCACGGGAAATGATCCAGGGCGTGACGGTCGTGTAGCCCTCGGGCGTCGGCATGGTCGCCTCCAATGTGTCGGTTGACGTGCCCCGACCCTAGGAGGCATTTAGGGCAGATCTCGTCCTATACCGCCTATATCGCGGTGCCGGGAACTAGCGGCTCCAGCCGTCGGAGGCGGTGACCGTGCGGGAGCCGGGTGCGGGCGGCTCGACGGGGCGTCCCTCGTAGGCGGTCGACAGGACGATGTGCGAGTTCATCTCGCCGTGTTCGCCGAGCCGTTCGAGGAGCCCCTCCAGATGCGGCATCGAGGCGACCCGCACCTTGAGCATCGAGCACCAGTTGCCGCTGAGCTTGTGGACCTCGGTCACCTCGGGCAGGTCCTCGGCGGCGGTCGTCTTCAGCAGGCAGCGGCCGAGGGCGCAGCGCATCTGCACGAACGCCGTCAGCGGCTGCCCGACCCGCGCCGGGTCCACCTGCGCCCGGTAGCCGGTGATCACGCCGGTCTCCTCCAGTCGGCGCACCCGCTCGGCGACCGCCGGGGACGACAGGTTGACCCGGCGCGCGAGCCCGTTGAACGACAGGCGCCCGTCCCGCTGAAGCTCGCCGATGATGCGCCAGTCGGTCTGATCCAGCTCTCGATCCATCTGTAAAGCCTTCCCTTCGAAACACCTTCCAAAGTAGAGGCGAGCGGCATCGAACGCCAGGAAGTGCCCATTCCTTCGGACGATCAGCGTTCTTAGCGTTAATGCATGATCCTTCCTGCGAAACGGGTGCGCCCGATGGCGGCCCTGTGCTCGGGGACCGCCCTGATGAACGCGTCCATGGCGGTCACGGGCGCGACCGGGACCCTGGTCGCCGCGGACCGGCTCGGCGCGGGCTGGGGAGGCGTCCCCAACGCCCTCGGCATCGCCGGGACGGGCCTGGGCGCGCTGACCCTGACCCGGCTGATGGGCCGGATGAGCCGCCGCGGCACGCTCGTCCTCGGCTACGTCTCGGCGGCCGCGGGCGCGTGCCTGGCCGCCGTCGCCGTCGCGCACGGCGACGTCACCGGCCTGTGCCTCGGGATGCTGCTGCTGGGGCTCGGCAACGCCGGCGCCCAGCTGTCCCGCTACGCGGCGGCCGACCTGCACCCGGCGGGACGGCGGGGCTTCGCCATCGGGCTCGTGGTGTGGGCCGCCGCCGTCGGCGCCGTCGGCGGCCCGCTGCTGCTCGACCCGTCCGGTGCCGTCGCCGGGGACCTCGGCTTCCCGGTCCTCACCGGCCCCTTCCTGCTGGCCCTGGTCACCTGCGCGGGCGCCGCCGCCGCGACGACCGCCGGACCGCGCGGCAGGACGGGGACGCGGGGCTCGCCGCTTCCGCTGCGCAAGCTGGTCACGACCCCGGTCGCGCGTTCCGCGCTGACGGTGATGGTGACGGCGCAGGTCGTCATGGTCGCCGTGATGACGGCCGCGCCGCTGGACATGCACATGCACGGCGACGGCCTCGGGGCCGTGGGGATGACGCTCTCGGCGCACACCCTGGGCATGTTCGCCCTGTCACCCGTGACCGGCCGGCTGGTCGACCGCTTCGGCCCCCGCCCGGTGATCTTCGGCGGCCTGCTCACGCTGGCCTCGTCCACCGCGCTCGCGGCGGTCGCGACCGGTTCCCTCGGACGTCCCCTGGCGCTGTTCCTGCTCGGCTACGGGTGGAACCTCTGCTTCGTCGGCGGCAGCGGCATGCTCGCCCGGGACCTTCCCGAGTCCGAGCGCCCGCATGTCGAGGGCGCGGTCGACGCCGCCGTCTGGACGATCGCCGCGGCGGCGAGCCTGCTGTCGACCGTCGTCCTGTCGGCCGGTGGCTACGCCGTCCTCGGCTGGGCGTCCTGCGCCCTGACACTGCTGGTCATGGTGTTCCAGGCCCGGCGCGGCGGACGGACGCCTCCGGCGCCCGGTGCCCCCGTGCCCGGAGACCGGGACGCCGCTTCCGTGTCCGTCAGGCCCTCCTGACGGCGGAGGTGAACTCAGATGCGGCCCGTGCCGCGGCAGACGTTGCACGTCTCGCCGGTGGCGGTGCTCGTGCCGGTTCCGTTGCAGCCGGGGCAGGAGCGTGTCGCCGGCTTGTTGTGCTTGCCCACGTCCACCACCTCCCCGGCCCTCATCTTAGAGGCTGCGACGGACGGGCGACGGGCGGCGGTCAGCCGTCCGCCAGCTTCACGGCCACGTCGGTGACCCAGTCGTTCGGGTCGGGGACCTCCAGCGGGTGCGTCTTGAAGATCTCCAGGCGGCAGGCCCAGTGCTGTGCCCCGCCGGACTCCGTCATGTCCCACTTGAAGCCCTGGCCCGTGCCCCAGTCCAGGACGGACGTCGTGATCTCGATCAGCCGGTCGGGGTGCCCGGCGTGGGTGAAGGCGACGTAGCGTCCGGCGGGGAGCGTCGCGGCGAAGATCTCACCGTCGTCCTCGACGGGGGAGGCGAGCGGTACGCCGGCCACGACCTGGAACGTGCCGTCCGGGCGGATGACGTCGTACTTGAGGAACGGCGCGCCGGCCGCGGCGATGCCGCGTCCGCCGAGCCATCCGAGGATCACGGGGATGCGGTCGGCGATGCGGGCGAAGTTCGCGGCGGTGATGTCGTCCCTCTTGATCGCCGCGTACGGGACGGCCGGGCGCTCCTCGAAGGACGGCTCGAAAGGCAGCTGAGTTGTCATGACCGTTCAGACCACGAGCGCCGGAAGAACTCATCGGGACGGCGCGGTCCGGTTTCCGTGTCGCCGTCGCACTGATGCAGCGCGCGCTCTGCAGCACCGCCGCCTGGGCGGCGTTCGGGCAGCCCCGGCACTTGTACGCTGTCCTCGCGAGCACGAGACTTACAGCGGTAGTGCCCCTCAGTAGGAGAACACGCGGGTGGATGCCGCCTGTCGTGGCCGTCCCGACGAGGGCGGGACCTCCGAACTGGGGAGATCGGTGAAGCGTCCGACGATCGCCGCGGCCCGGGCGCTCGGCTCATGACCGCGCCGATGCCGCTCACGACCCCGATCCGCCCGTACGACTGGGGATCGTGCACCGCGCTGCCGGAACTGCTCGGCACCGAGCCGACCGGACGTCCGCAGGCCGAACTGTGGGCCGGCGCGCACCCGGCGGCGCCCTCGTCGGTGGACGGGACGCCGCTCGACGCCCTCATCGACGGCGACCCGGTCGGGATGCTGGGCCGGCCCTCGGTGGAGCGTTTCGGCCCGACGCTGCCCTACCTGCTCAAGATCCTGGCCGTCGAGAGACCCCTGTCCCTCCAGGTGCACCCGACGACGGCGCAGGCCGAAGCGGGATTCGCCGCCGAGGAGGAGCGCGGCGTCCCGCGCGACCATTTCACCCGCACCTACAAGGACCCTTTCCACAAGCCGGAGATGGTCTGCGCCCTCACCGATTTCCACGGGCTCTGCGGGTTCCGCGACCCCGCCGGAACCGCCGACCTCCTCGAAAGCCTCGCCGTTCCCGAACTGCGCCCCTGGATCGCGACACTGCGAACCGAGCCGCCGGACCAGGCGCTCCGGACCGTCCTCGCACAAATGCTGGACGAGGGCTCCCGGCCCATTCAGGCCGCGGTCGAGCCGTCGCTCACCTCCGTCTACGCCGACATCGCCCGAGCGCACCCGGGCGACCCGGGGACCCTCGCGGCCCTGCTCCTCAACCACGTCGAACTGAAGCCCGGCCAGGCGCTCTTCCTGGACGCCGGAGTTCCGCACTCCTATCTGGGCGGTCTCGCCATCGAGGTCATGGCCAATTCCGACAACGTCCTGCGCTGCGGCCTCACCGGAAAGCACATCGACGTCCCGGAACTGATGCGCGTGGTCGAGTTCGTCCCGTCGAGCCCCGCCCGGGTCGAACCGGCGCCGGAATTCGGGTACCGTCCAGAGGCGGACGAATTCACCCTCATCCGCCATGACCTGACCGACGCCCCCCACGTCCTGCCCAGCGGCCTTCCCCAGACACTTCTGTGCCTGGAAGGCGAGGCCCATCTCACGACAGATCGCACCTTGACCCTCACCCGAGGCGAAGCCGCCTTCATTCCCGCAAACGCCCCCGCCGCCCGCCTCACCGGAAAGGGCGCCCTCTACCGCGTGCTGCCCGCGGTCCGATGACCGTCCTCGCCCTCGACATCGGCGGCACCAAGTTCGCCGTGGCCCGAGTCGATGCCGATGGAACGTTCCTGGACCGCGCCGAGCACCCCATCGGGCAGTCGCCGACGGCCACGCTGCGCGGGCTCGTCGCCGACTTCGCCGGGCCGGGCCTGACCGGCGTCGGCATCGGCTCGGCGGGCCCGATCGACACGGCGGCCGGCGCGGTCAGCCCGATCAACATTCCCCGCTGGCGTGACTTCCCCCTGGTCTCCACCGTCCGGCGCTTCGTGCCCGGCGTCCCCGTCTCACTCGCGGGCGACGCCCAGTGCATGGCCCTCGGCGAGTGGTGGCGGGGCGGCCACACCTGCTCCTCGCTGCTCGGCATCGTCGTGTCGACGGGCGTCGGCGGCGGGCTCATCATCGACGGCCGCCCCTGGACGGGCCGGACGGGCAACGCCGGGCACATCGGGCACGTCATCGTCGACCGCGACGGGGAGCCCTGCGTCTGCGGCGCCCGCGGCTGCCTGGAGACCATCGCCGGGGGCCCCAGCATGGTCCGCTGGGCGCTCGCCAAGGGCTGGACGTCCCCCGGCACCGGCCGCCCGGACGCGCGGGCTCTGGCCGCCGCCGCCCGCGGCAACGCGCCGATCCCGCTGGCCGCCTTCCGGCGGGCGGCCGACGCGCTCGCCACGGCGATCCTCAACGCGGCCGCCGTCCTCGACGTCCACGACATCGTCATCGGCGGCGGCGTCGCGGCCGCCGGCGGCCTGCTCCTCGACCCCCTGCGCGACGCGATCGCCGCACGCGCGGGCATGTCCTACCTGCGCGACCTGCACCTTTCCGTCACCACCCTGGACCGCGACGCCGGTCTCTACGGCGCCGCCGCCCTCGCCCTGATCGAGTCCGGCGAACCTCTCCGGCGGGCCTCGTGACCGCCCCCCGGATCGGAGGCTCAACGCTTCCTTAACGCCGTCATAAGGACGGCGCCGCGGTGCCCATCCGGTGCGAAGTTCGTTGCGTGGCAACCGAGCCGTCACCCCCGAACCGGGGATGGGGGCCACTCGCTGGACGAAAAGGATTGCGAATGGGCAAGAACACCGGTTCGTTCGCCCCCGGCCTGCCGGGGGAGCGGATGCGCCCCGCGGTGGTCGCCCGGGCCTTCCAGACCCTGCCGTCCGTGCACCGCGAGATCCTCACCGAGACGGTCTTCAGAGACCGCTCGGTCAACGAGGCCGCAGCCTCGCTGGGGGTGCCGGTGGACGTGGTGAAAGTCCGCGTCTACCACGCGCTCCGCGCGCTGAGCACGGCCCTGGACGCTCCGCGCCCGACCATGTGACCCGCGGGCGGTGCGTCCGCCGGGCGGAGGGGCCTCGATCCCGATGCGCGGCGCCGCTCCGCCCGCGCCCGGTAAAACGGGTTGCCGGGGTGGGGACCGCCCCGGCAGCATGGGCGCCGTAGGGGAACGAGACCGGGAGGAGAAGGACATGCGCAGTCATCGAATGCACGGCAGCAGCCTCTCCGGTCTCGGGAGCCGCCGAAGGACGTGACCCGCACGTTCTGACGCCGACCGCCCGCAGACCGTGGGCGGTCTTTTGTTGTCCCGGAGGGTTGGCCGAGTGGAAAGGCAGCGGCCCGCTAAGCCGTGGTCAGGGTCATCCCTGCGCGAGTTCGAATCTCGCACCCTCCGCGCCCGGTCGCTTTCTGCCGGAGATATGGCCTTCGTGGTGTAGTGGTCTGCATGCCAGGTTGTGATCCTGGAGGTACCGGTTCGATCCCGGTCGGGGGCCCTTGCGGAGTATGGGCGGGGATGGACGTCAGAAATTGCCCAGGTGCTCGTTCCGGCTTACGTTGCATTTGATCAACGCTGGAAAAGCCTTCTGTATGCGCAGCTCCTCCGTGAAGGCGATGTGGTCCGGCCTCCTGGCGCTCGGCGTGCTCGCCGCGCTCGTGCTCGCCGCCCTCGGCGTCCCCGTCCGGGCGGAGCCGGGACCCGCCCCCTACCTCGACCCGCAGCTGTCCGTCGAGGACCGGGTCGACGACCTGCTCGACCGGATGAGCCTGGACGAGAAGCTCGGCCAGATGACGCAGCCCGAACGCAGGTACATCACCCCGGAGGAGATCACCCGGTACCGGATCGGGTCCGTGCTGTCGAGCGGCGGGTCGGCGCCCGCCCCGAACACGCCGGAGCGGTGGGCGGACATGTACGACGGGTTCCAGCGGGCCGCGCTCGCCCAGCCGCTGCGCATCCCGCTGATGTACGGGGTGGACGCCGTCCATGGCCACAACACCGTCGTCGGCGCGACGATCTTCCCGCACAACATCGGGCTCGGCGCGTCCCGCGACCCGGCCCTGGTCCGCGAGATCGGCGCCGCGACCGCGCGGGAGATGGCGGGCACGGGCGTCGACTGGAACTTCGCGCCCTGCGTGTGCGTGGCCCGCGACGACCGGTGGGGCCGGACGTACGAGTCGTTCGGTGAGGTGCCCGAGCTGCCCTCGATGATGACGACGATCATCGAGGGGCTGCAGGGGGACGAGCTGGGAGGCCCCGCGTCCGTGCTGGCGACGGCGAAGCACTACGTGGGGGACGGAGGCACGGCGGGCGGCGACGACCGGGGCGACACGAGGATCCCGGAGAGGGAACTGCGCGCGATCCACCTGCCGCCGTTCCGCGCGGCCGTGAAACGCGGCGTCGGCTCGGTGATGATCTCCTACAGCTCGTGGAACGGGCTGAAGATGCACCAGAACCGGTATCTGATCACGGATGTGCTGAAGCGTGAGCTGGGCTTCACCGGGTTCGTCGTGTCGGACTACAACGGCATCGACGAGATCGACGGTGAGTCCGGGTTCACCAGGGATGAGGTCGCCGCCGCGATCAACGCCGGGATCGACATGGTGATGGTGCCGACCGAGTGGCGACGGTTCATCGAGTACCTGCGGGACGGCGTGAAGGACGGCGACGTCCCCGTGTCCCGCATCGACGACGCGAACCGCCGGATCCTGGCCAAGAAGTTCGAGCTGGGCCTGTTCGAGCACCCGATGGCCGACCGGACGTACTTGGGCACGGTGGGCGGCGCCGCGCACCGTGAGCTGGCCAGGCGCGCGGTCGGAGAGTCGCAGGTGCTGCTGAAGAACGACGGCGTGCTCCCGCTGGACGACGACGACAAGATCTTCGTGGCGGGGGGCGGCGCGGACGACATCGGCGTGCAGTCCGGCGGCTGGACGATCACCTGGCAGGGGGAGCCGGGCCCGATCACGCCGGGCACGACGATCCTGGAGGGCATCCGCGCGGCGGCGGACTCGTCCACCGCCGTCGCCTACGGCAGGGACGGCACCGGCGTCGACGGGTCCTACGACGCCGCGATCGCCGTCGTGGGGGAGGAGCCGTACGCCGAGTACCACGGCGACAGGACGGGTGACCTGGGCCTCGACGCCGACGACCTCAAGGCCATCGAGCGGCTGCGCGCCGCGGACGTCCCCGTGGTCGTGGTGCTGGTGTCGGGACGTCCGATGGACGTCGCCGCGGAGCTTCCCGGGTGGGACGCGCTGGTCGCGGCGTGGCTGCCGGGCACGGAGGGCGCCGGTGTGGCCGACGTCCTGTTCGGCGCCACCGCCCCCACGGGCCGGCTGCCGGTCACGTGGATGCGCGACGGCGGCCAGCAGCCCATCAACCGGGGCGACGGCAAGGAGCCCCTCTTCCCGTTCGGCTACGGCCTCACCTACGACTGAGCGGTCAGGGCGGTCAACGCCTTCTGAAGGTCCCCGGCCGCCTGGTCGACGGTCTTCTCCCCGGTGATGGCGGCGGTCACGTGTTCCTGGACGGCGGTGCTGACCTCGTTGTAGCGGACGACGACCGGGCGGGGCCTGGCCCTGGCCATGCCCTTCTCGAGCACCGGCAGGTACGGGTACCGCTTGATCATTTCTGGGTCGTCGTAGAGGGCGGCGAGTGAGAGCGGGAACGACTGCGCGCGGCCGTACTCGCGCTGGATCTCGGGGCTGACGATGTGGGCGATGAAGTCGCGGGCGGTGGCCTGGTGCCCGGAGAACGCCGACACGGCCAGGTTGTTGCCGCCGAGGGTGCCGGAGCCGAGGCCGTCCTCGCCGGGAATCGGGGCGACGCCGAACTCGCCGGCGACCTCCGAGCCGTCCTCGGCGGACGCGAGCGCGTACACGTAGGCCCAGTTGCGGTGGAAGACGAGGTCGCCCTCCTGGAAGGCGCGGCGGCCCTCCTCCTCCTTGAACGTGATGGCCTTCTCCGGGATCGTGCCGTCCTCGAAGGCGTCCACGAGGAACCGGAGCCCGGCCTTTGCCTGCGGGGTCGTCACCTGCGGCCTGCCCGAGGAGTCGAACACCTCGCCGCCCGCCGACTGGACGGCCTCGGAGTAGTTGACCGTGAGGCCCTCGTACTTTCCGTACTGGCCCGCGTAGCAGCCGACGCCCTCGCCCTCCGGGAGCCGCCGGACCTCGGCGCACGCGTCGCGCATCTCGTCCCACGTCTTCGGCGGGCCCCCGACACCGGCCTTGGAGAGGAGGTCCTCGCGGTAGTAGAGGACGCCGGTTCCGGTGAGCCACGGCGCCGCGTACAGCCTGCCCCGGTACTTGCCGGTCTCCAGGGCCGCGGGGACGAACGAGGCGGTGTCGACCAGGCCGTCCGGCAGCGGCAGGATCCAGCGGCGCGCGGCGAACTCCGCCGTCCACACCGCGTCGAGCCGGACCACGTCGTAGGCGTCCGACTCGATCTGCATGTTCTGGACGAGCTGCTGCCGCGCCCGGTCGCCGTCCTCGGGCAGCTCGACGATCCGGACCTTCTCCTTCGGGTGCCCTTCGTTCCACTCGGCGACGAGCCTCGGGACGGTCCGGGTGAGGTCCTTGCCGGTGGCGACGGTGATGGGGCCGCGGCCGTCGTTGCTCTCGGGCGCGTCCGGGCCGGAGGTGCCGCCGCAGGCGCTCAGCGCGAGGGCCAGGGGCA
Organism: Actinomadura sp. 3N407; assembly: GCF_052245875.1. Classification (NCBI taxonomy): domain Bacteria; kingdom Bacillati; phylum Actinomycetota; class Actinomycetes; order Streptosporangiales; family Thermomonosporaceae; genus Actinomadura; species Actinomadura sp. 3N407. Next base: position 351,325 of record NZ_JBQQBP010000003.1, on the reverse strand, counting down.
CGGCCGCGGCCGCGCCAGCCCAGGGGGGTCTCATCGTCATGGAGGCACCGGGCCTTTCGCGGGGGGAGTGGCGGGTGAGTCCGGGGCGAGGACGACGACCGTGCCGTCCAGCCGGGCGCGTTCGGCGGCCCAGACGACGCGGTGCGAGGCGAGGCTCTCCCGGGCGCCGGAGCTGAGCGCGCCGGGGTCGCTGGTGGCCAGCGCGGCCGCGAACGCGTCGGCGAGCGCGTCGTCGGCGTGGTCGTGGCGGCCGTCCTGCGCGGAGCCGGACGCGGCGCCGCCGGCATCGACGGTCTCCAGTTCCCCGGTGACGAAGTCGCGCACGGAGATGCGGACGCCGTCGCCCTCCAGGCAGCCGGACGTGCCGAAGATACGGGTCTGCCGCTGCGCGGCGGGGGAGAACGCCGTCATGGTGAAGACTCCGGTCGCGCCGGACGGGAACTCCATGTTGACGACCTGGTGGTCGACCACGTCGTTGTCGCAGGCGTAGACGCAGCGTCCGTACGGGCCTTCGCGCAGCGCCCGCGTCACCCCCTCCTCGGTGCGGTCGTCGGTGACCGCGCCGAGCGGCCACGCCTCACGGCCGGGGTCGCCGAGGCAGGACAGGTACAGGCGGGTGGCGGAGTACGGGCAGCGCGGCTCGACCGCGCAGTCGACGCAGCGGTCGGCGGCACCGGCCGGACGGTTCTCCGGCCGGAAGTGCGACAGCCGACCGAACGAGGAGACCCGGGCGGGAACCTCGCCCAGCACGTGCGCGAGCCAGTCGAGGTCGTGGCACGACTTGGTCATCAGCATCGGCCCGGACCCGTCCTCGCGGCGCCAGTTTCCGCGCACGTAGGAGTGGGCGTGATGCCACCAGCCGACGGGTTCGAGATGCTGGACGCTGACGGGCGTGCCGATCCGCCCGGCCGCGATCAGCTCCCGGAGCGTGCGCGTGTACTCGGTGTAGCGGAGGACGTGGCAGACGGCGAGCATCACGCCGGCGCTCTCGACGGCGTCCACGATCCGCAGCGCGTCCGCCTCGGACGTCGCCATCGGCTTCTCCAGCAGGATGTGGCAGCCGAGCCCGGCGAACCGGATCGCGGGCTCGGCGTGCTCGGTGTCCTGCGTCGCGATGATGACGCCGTCGGCGACGCGTCCCGCGGCGGCCATCTCCCGCCAGCCGGGGAACGTCCGCTCGGGCGGGATCCCGTGCTCGGCGGCGAACCGCGCGCGGCGGCCCGGGTCGGGCTCGGCGACCGCGGCGATCCGGCCGGCCCCCGTCGCCGCGATCCGGGAGGCGTAGCCGGATCCGCGCAGTCCGGCTCCGGCCACGGCGATCGCGGGCCCCGTCCGCTCCATCGAGCAAGCCTCCCGGCCTGGGTATCGTTGGCGCCGCCCGTACCCCGGCACGGCATTATGCAAGTACCTTTCACAAGTAGGTTTGGCAATAATGTCGTCCGCCCGCCGATCGCTGTCAAGAGGTGCCGTGCCGCAACGCCCGCCGCAACGCCCGCTGCCGTCCCGCCCCCTGCACGGGGGCGATCCCTCGGTGCTCCGCCGGCTCAACTCCGCCGCGACCCTGCGGGCGCTGCGCGACGGCGGCGAGTGCACGCTGTCCGAGCTGGCCCGGCGGGTCGGGCTGTCGCGCCCCACCACCGAGGGCGTGCTGGGCGAGCTGATCGACCGGGGCCTGGCCGGGCAGGACGCGCCGCGTCCCGGTACCGGGCTCGGCCGCCCCGCCCGCCGCTACCGGTTCCGCGCCGAGGCCGGCCACGCGCTCGGCATCGACATCGACGCGCACCGGGTGCGGCTCGTCGTCGCCGACCTCACCGGCGCGGTCGCGGGCGGCCACCGCGCCGACCTGGACGTGCAGGCGCCGCCCGGCGAGCGGATCGCGGCGGTGCGCGCCTCGGTGAGGACATGCCTCGCCGCCACGGGCGTCGAACGGCGGTCGCTGTGGGCGGTCGCCGCCGGGACACCGGGCGTCGTCGCGCCGGACGGGACGGTCACGTCCTGCACGGTGGTGCCCGGCTGGGAGGGCGTCCGGCTGGCCCGCGAACTCGGCCGCTCGTTCTCCTGCCCCGTCCTCGTCGAGAACGACGCCAACCTCGCCGCGATGGCGGAGCGGTGGCGCGGCGCCGCCCGCGACGCCGACGACGTCGTGTGCGTCCACGCGGGCCTGCACACCGGCATGGGCGCGCTCATCGGCGGGCGGCTGCACCGGGGACGGTGGGGCGCCGCCGGGGAGATCGGCATGCTGCCCGAGATGGGCCTGCGCGACACCACCGCCGCACTCATCACCGGCACGGACGTGGACCCGGAGGCGGCGAGCACCGCGCTGGCCGGGCTGGCCTCGGCGGGCGGGGGGTCGGGGGGCCCGGCGCTCGACCATGCCGAACGCGTCCTGGAGGCCGCCGGCTGGGGCGCGGCGGAGGCGACGGCGGTCGTGGAGCGGCTCGCCGCCCGGATGGCGCGCGGCGTCGCGGCGATGGCCCTCGCCCTCGACCCCGAGATGATCGTGGTCGGCGGGCCGCTGGTCAGGGCCGGTGACCTGCTGGTGTCCGAGCTGCGGCGGCGGGTGCGGCCGCTGTGCCTGAGCCCCGTCCGCATCGAGGCGTCCGAACTGGGGGACGAGGCGGTGGGCCTCGGCGCGGTCCGGCTGGCCCTGGACCGGATCGACGAGGACCTCTTCCGCGTCGACCGCCCGTCCGATCCATCCGATCCATCCGGTCCGGGTGCGTCCGATTTGTCCGAAAGTGGCGAGGTGCGCCAAGCGTGACCGCCGCGCCTGTCACGATGCGCCAGTAGTCCGGCGAACCTGGCACGACGCGTTGACGGGTGCGTGCGGCGCACCTAGCGTCCCAGGCGTAGTGATCAAGTACCGGGTGTCGTCAGGGGGCCCGCCCGCGAGGAGGCGCCACGCCGATGACCTCGTTCCCCCGCTCCCGCGCCCGTGACCACCATGATCGATCCGTGTACCGCGTGCTGGTGGTCTTCGTCGCGACGACGGCCCTGATCGCGCCGGCCCTGCCCGCCCTGGCGGTGCCCCGGGCGTCAGCGCCGCCCGCCGACGTCTACACCTACCTGGACGATCCCGAGATGGTCGGGGAGGGCCAGGAGACCCCGCACGCGGTGCTCCGCCCGTTTGAGGACGCCGGCCGGGCGCGCGACGGGAAGGCCGCCCGCTGGACGAGGTCACTGGACGGCGACTGGCGTTTCGCGATCGCGGACCGTCCCGCCGAGGTGCCCGCGGGCTTCCACGAACCGGGGTACGACACGTCCGGCTGGCGCGAGGTCGAGGTGCCGCACACGTGGCAGAGCGACCGGCTCGACCACCCGATGTTCCGCAACATCCCGACCGAGATGTGGCCGGACGACCCGCCCAGGACGCCCCGCGACATCAACCCCACCGGCGCGTACGTGAAGACGCTCGACGTGCCGGACGACTGGGACGGCCGCCGGACGTTCCTGCGCTTCGAAGGCGTCGTCAGCGCCTACCTCGTCTGGGTGAACGGGAAGTACGCCGGCTACGACCAGGGCGGCTACACCCCGGCGGAGTTCGACGTCACCGACCTCGTGCACACGGGAGAGAACAAGGTCGCCGTCCAGGTGCACAGGTGGAGCTCCGGCTCTTACATGGAGGACGTCGACCAGTGGCGGTACAGCGGCATCTTCCGCTCCGTCTGGGCGTACTCCACTCCGAAGACCTATCTGCGTGACGCCACCATCACCACCGACCTGGACGCCGCCTACCGCGACGCCACGTTGAACGTCGGTCTCGTCGTCGGCAGCAAGCACGGGCCGCAGGGCGAGCACACCGTCCGCGCCACCCTCGTCGACGCCGATGGCCGGACGGCGCAGCGCTTCTCCGGCAAGACGGACGTCGAGGGCGGCAGCACGCCCTTGCAGCTCACGGCGGCGGTTCAGAACCCTGAGAAATGGACGGACGAGACGCCGAACGTGTACAAGCTCGTCCTCGAACTGGCCGACGCGCGGGGACACGTCGTCCACACCACCGCCGAGACCCTCGGATTCCGCGAGATCGAGGTCAAGGACAGGCAGCTCCTGGTCAACGGGAAACGCATCCTCGTCAAGGGCGTCAACCGGCCCGAAACCGACCCCGACACCGGACGCCACCAGACCCGCGCCCGCATGGAGTCGGACGTGGCGCTGATGAGACGGCTGAACATCAACGCCGTCCGCACCGCGCACTACCCGTCCGACCCGTACCTGTACGACCTCGCCGACCGGCGCGGCCTGTGGATCGTCGACGAGGTCGACATCGAGACCCACAACTGGGAGGACTGCAGCAAGACCGGCGACCGGGACTGCCTCGCCGACCGTCCCGAATGGCAGAAGGCGTTCCTCGACCGGTTCAAGGCCATGATGGCGCGCGACAAGAACCATCCGAGCGTCCTCATGTGGGACACCGGCAACGAGGCGGGCCTCGGCGCCGCCCACTACAAGATGGCCGACCACGCCGACGCCGCCGACCCGGCCCGTCCTCTGTACCACCAGTCGAACCGCCCCGACGGCGACGCCCCGTTCGCGGACGTGTGGGGGCCGCGCTACCCGACGCCTTCTCCGGCCTGGACGACTTCGTCGAGGTCTACCGCGACCGGCGCTTCGACCTCACCGGGACGTCCGTCACCCTGGACGCGTGGGTGAAGCCCGTCCGCCCGTGGACGGGCGACTTCACCATCGTGAGCAAGGGCGACCACGCGTACGCGCTGAAGATGTCGAACGAGACCACCCTGGAGTTCTTCGTCCACAGCGGCACGTGGCGGACGGTTCGCGCGCCCGTCCCGGCGGACTGGTACGACACGTGGCACCGGGTCACGGGAACGTACGACGGGACCGCTCTGCGGTTGTACGTCGACGGGCGCGAGGCCGCGTCCGTCCCCTTCACCGGGACGATCGACCGGTCGTCGTGGGACGTCAACGTCGCCCGCAACTCCGAGACCATGCAGGACGGCTATCGGGGGCGGATGGCGCACGGCACCATCGACGACGTCCGCATCTACGGCCGCGCGCTCACGTCCGGGGAACTGGCCGCGGGCGAGGACCCGAAGAAGGACGCCGTCGTCGCCCTGGACTTCGACCACTTCGACACCGAGGGCACGTTCCTGTCGAACGGCGAGAGCCTGTCCGGGGACGACGGGCTGGTCGGCTCCGACCGCTACGTCCAGCCGGAGACGGCCCAGCTGTCGTGGGTGCAGTCGCCGTTCCGCGTCACCCGGGCGGACGGGAAGGTGTCCGTTGCGAGCGAGCGGGTCTTCGCCGCCGGCCCAGTGGAGCTGCGGTGGCGCTACACCGAAGGCTCCCGCACGCTTTCTTCCGGGAAATCGCGGGTTAAATTGCCGCCGGGCGGGACGACAGATGTGAATATTCCACCGCCGCCCGCCAATCCGGCCAATGCCGAACGGTGGTTGACGGTGGAAGTCGTCCAGGGCGACCGCGTCGTGGGCTTCGGGCAATTCTCCGCCGGAGGCGCCGAGGTTCCCGGAATCCGCAAGCCCGCCACGGGAAATGTCAAGGCGACTGAGAACGGCAAGGAAGTCGTCGTCACCGGAAAGGGGTTCCGGTACGTCTTCGACAAGTCCAAGGGCACCATGACGTCCATGCGTGCCCGTGGCCGGGAGTTGCTCCGCACAGGCCCGGAACTCGACGTGTGGCGGCCCCCGATCAGCAACGAGACCTACACGTGGGGCCGCGCCGAAGGCGAGGACTGGCGCGGGCTCGGCCTCGACCGCCTGGCCACGACGCCCACCGGCGCGACCGTCGCCGATGGCGAGAAGGTCACCGTCGAGATCGCCGCGAGGACCGGCGCTCCCGACCATCCCGAGGCATGGTTCGACCAGACCGCCACATACGTCGTCGACGGCGCGGGGCAGATTGAACTGACGCACCAAGTCGTCCCCCAGGGCCAGGTCAGAAGCCTGCCCTACCTGGCTCGCGTCGGGTACACGCTCAAGGTGCCCGACCGCTTCAAGGAGTTCGCCTGGTACGGGCGCGGCCCGGTCGGGAACTACAACGACCGCAAGGACGGCACCCCCATGGGCGTCTATTCGTCCACGGTGGACGAGCAGTACGTCTCGTACTACCGGCCGCAGGCCCACGGCAACCACGACGACGTCCGCTGGACGCTGCTGACCGACGGCCGCTCCGGTCTCCTCGCCGCCGGCGTGGACGGAACCATCGAGGCGAGCGTCACCCCGTACGACGATCTGGATCGCGCGCTTTATCCGTTCGCCCGCGTCCGCAATCCGGGCTGGAACACCCTCCATATCGACCACTCGGTCACCGGTGTCGGCGACACGCCCAATCCCGTCCGCCCCGAATACCGAACCCGCCCAGATCGCACCTACACCTACAGAACACTTTTGCGTCCTCTTATGGGCGAGGAGGCCAATACGCTCCGTCTCTCGAAATGACCCTCCGTTCTGTCGGCGGGAGGTTGTAGGGTCCCGGTGTACGGGTGAGCGGGGACCGAACGAGTCAGTCAGGAGTGACATGAGCGCACAACCGGTAGAGCCCCTCCTCCCGGGGCAGGTCCACCGGGTCCCGCGGACGATCAAGGGCATCAGCGACTGGCTGACGGAGGAGAAGCGCACCAAGTTCCTCGAGGAGATCATGGTCGCCAAGGAGGAGGACGACTACAAGCGGGTCATGGACGACTGGTGGGCCGAGGCGCACCTGGCCCAGATCCCCGACCGTGCGGAGCGCCGCGCCAGGGTCCTCCGGGCCGACCGGAGCGAGCTGGTCTCGCTGGATGAGCTCAAGCGCCGGTTCTTGTCGGACGAAGACTCGGAGAAGTGACCGCGGGCCGGAGCGGTTGGACGGTCTTCTGCGAGAAGGAGGCCTCCGATGTCATCGAGGCTATGTCACCCGCACTGAAGGACTCCGTGGTCAGGTTCTTCTGTGACTTCGCGGTTGCGGGTGGCATGGCGATCGATGCCGGCGGCAGTCCACCCGGAAGGCCGATAGACGATTCCGACCTCGTGTACCGATTGGTGGTCGACGGTACCTCCATGTTCTTCGACTACCTGGTACTCGCCGATATCAAGGAGTTCCGCGTCACGAACATGATCTGGCTCGGATGAGTGAATGGCCAGGGGCTAGGGAGTCAGTGGGGTGTTGAACGACCAGCCTTTGCCCAGCATGGCGTCGGTCGCCGCCACGGCGGTGGTCAGGCGGTGTTCGTGCGAGCCGGTCACGGTGATGTGCGGCAGGCCCCGTTTCTCAAGTTCCTCCTCGAAGCGCCCCGACATCCACGACCTGATCGACTCTCCGTCGCGCCAGCCGTCCTGCTCGAACGGGACGCCCTCCGGGTCGGTGAGAATCCACAGATGGTGCGGGTTCCGCTCATGCACGGCCTCGACTTCCGGCGCCGGGGTGCCGAGATAACGCTCATGCCAGACGGCCGTGGCGAACGCGTCCGTGTCGCACACCAGCAGCGGTGAACCCGACCGCGCGGCGGCGTCCTCCAGAGCGGCATGGTGCTCGGCGATCTCAGTGAAGTCGGCGGACTCCCACACCAGGTCGTCCAGCCACAGCGACGGATCGTCGGCGGCGCGGCGGGCGGCGGCCAGCTTCTCCTCGGTGAACGTGCGCCCGTACTCCGGCACCCACCGGGTCGTCGCCCACACGCCACCCCGCTCGGCATAGTGCGCGGCGAGGGCGCGGGCCAGTGTCGTCGTCCCGGTCGACTCGGCGCCCACCACCACGACACGCCGCGCCAGATACGCCCGGACGGGCGGTGCCAGGAACTCCCAGTTCCCCAGGGGATCGTCCCGGATGGCGGTGCCGCTGACGGGGAAGCGGTCCCGCGGCGGGTCGACGGGGACGTGGACGGCGGAGAACCGTTCCGCCAGCTCGGGCCCGTACGCCTCGGAGCTGAACACCGCGTCCACCGGCGGGACGGGCACGCCGAGGCCCGACCGCATCGCCAGTCCGGCCCGGAACGCGGCGACGTGCGCCGACCAGATCTCGTCCGACTCGTAGTCGATCTCCACGTCGTCCACCACCGGGATGATCTCCACATGCGGCTGTTCGTGCGTCTCGCGGAGCCACGCCGTCCTCAGCGGCAGCGGGATGCTCTCGACGCTGGACGCGGCGACGACCACGCTCACCCGCGCGCACGCCGCGGCGGCGACGTCGATCAGGTGGCGGTGGCCGGAGTGCGGCGGATAGAACTTGCCGATCACCAGCCCGTGCGCGTACGTCATGCGGGCACCGGAGCGGGGCCGCCGGCCGTCTGGGAGCGCAGGTCGCGGTGCCAGGCCAGCACACCGAACACGCACAACGTCAGGAAGATGACGTACAGGACGCTCGTCAGTTTCAGGTCCTTGTGGAAGTACAGCGGAATGTAGATGAGGTCGGCGGTGATCCACAGCCACCACGACTCCAGCAGCTTGCGCGACTGCCCGTAGACGGCCATGAGGGAGATCGCGGTGGTGAGGGCGTCCCAGAACGCCACGGTCGAGTCCGTCCAGACGGACAACGCCCAGGTCAGAAAGGCGGTGGTGGCCGCGCCCGCCATGAGGAGGGCCGCCCACTCGTTGCGCCGCGTCCGCCTGACCGGGAGGTTGTCGCGGCCGTCCCCTCCATACAGCCACACCCACCATCCGTACGCCTGGAGCGCGATGTAGAAGACCTGCAGCCCGGAGTCGGCGTAGAGGCCGCCGTCCAGGAACACGAGCCCGAGCAGGATCACGTTCGCGATGCCGATCGGCCAGTTGAGGATGTTCTGCCGGACGACGAGCCACACGTTGACCGCGCCGGTCGCGAAGCCGAGCAGCTCCGCCCACGTGGTGGGCACCGAGCCGACATGGAAGGCGGGGTCGAGCAGCGGGCCCAGCGGAACGTTCACCGACATGCCCGCAATGATCACATATCGTCAAAGAGACGACAAGGGGTTATGCGGGACTCAGCAGGACGAGCGGGGTCGTGGTCGGCCGCACAGACCCGCCGGCGGGCTCGACGGTGACGCCCAGCTTGTCGGACGGACGCCACGTCCCGGCGACGACCGGGCGGCTCCGGTCGTCCGGCAGCAGGCCCGCCGAACGGGGACCACCGGAGTCGATCAGCCAGAGCTGGTACGCCTTCGAGGACGGCAGCGTCCGCAGCCCCGACGACGCCACGACCACCCGTCCGCGCGACTCGGACGCGACGATCGTCACCGTCCCGCCACCCGGGGCGCGGCCCGTCGCCGAACGCGCGTCCGGTGCGGACAGGACGGACGCCACCTCCTGGTAGGCGGCCTCGGTCCGCTCCACGCGCTGCCGTTCACGGATCGCGACGCCGACGGACGTGGCCGTGACCAGGCACGCGGCGGCGGCCAGCCCGGCGGCGACCGCGCGGCGCCACCGCCTCGGACGCACCGGCCGGACGGGCGTGCGGCGAGGGGAGGCCGCAGGGACGGGAGGAAGCTGGCGGACATGCCCGATGTCGGCGAGCACCCGGTCGCGCAGCCGGGGCGGCGGAGCCTCGGCGACCGCCATGCCCAGCCGCGCCGTCGTCGCCCGGAACTCGCGGAGCTCCGTCGCGCAGGTCTCGCACCCGGCGAGATGCGCCTCGAACAGCCGCCGCTCGTCGGCGTCATCGATGGCGTCCAGCGCGTACGGTCCGGCGAGGGCGTGCAGATCGTCCGTCATCGTTCCACCCCCAGGCAGTCGCGCAGCCGGATGATGCCGTCGCGCATCCGGGTCCGCACCGTGTTCGGCGGTGCCCCCACCAGTGCGGCGACCTCACGGTACGAATGCCCGCCGTAGTAGGCCAGCGTGACCGTCTCGCGCTGCAGGTGAGTCAGCGCCCCCAGGCAGCGGCGCACCCGCTCGTGTTCCAGCCGCGCCTCGACCCGCTCGCTCACCGGGTCGTGGTCCGCGCCCGCGCCCTGCCGCGCGGCCCGCGCCTCGCGTTCGCCCGCCGCCTGCTCGCGCCGCACCCGGTCCACGGCCCGGCGGTGCGCGATCGTCATGATCCACGCGAGCGCGCCGCCGCGCTGCGGGTCATAGCGGGCCGCGGACCGCCACACCTCGATCATCACCTCCTGGGTCACCTCCTCCGACATCGCCGGATCGCGGACGACCCGCCGCACCAGGCCGTGCACGGGCGCGGCCACCACGTCGTACAGCAGCTCGAACGCCCGCTCGTCGCCGCGCGCCGTCCGGTGGAGCAGCATGTCGGCGTCATGCCCGGACACGGCGCCGTTCTCCGGCGGTCTCGTCTCTGGCGGCATGCCGCGCTCCCCTCGGTGGGCCGTCCCTCCGGCACTACGCATGCGGGTTCGCCTCGGATCGGACATCACAGGACGAGGCTCCGCAGCGTGAGCCCGACACCGAGGGCGACGACCGTCGCGGACGTCCCGATGGGCATCATCCCGGACGGGATCCGCGGCCGCCTGGCCAGAATGCGCCGCGCCACGACGCGTCCGGAGCCGACGACGAGGAGAGCGACCGTCACCAGCGCGGCGGCCAGGCCGAGCCCGTACGCCAGGACGAGGACGACCCCGAACCAGGCGCGGCCGATCGCCGCGCCGCCCACCAGCACCACCACCGCCGACGGGCTCGGGACCATGCCGCCCGCCAGCCCCATCAGCACGACCCCGCCGCGCCGGCCGCCGGACGTGTGCCCGTGCCCATGCCCGTGGGCGTGGTGGTGCCGGTTGCGCAGCGCCCGCCGCAGCAGCAGAACGCCTGCCGCGCTGACGAGGACCCCGCCCGCCGCGCCGAGCCAGGGGAATAGGGCGTCGGGTGCGAGCAGCGCCCCGGTCGTCACGAGCAGGCCGAGGGCGAGGACCCCGGCGGTGTGGGTGAGCGTGACGGTCAGGCCCAGCGCGAGGACGTCCCGCGTCCGCCGCCGCCCCTCACCGACCGCGTGCGCCGCCATGATCGTCTTGCCGTGACCGGGCGCGAGCGCGTGCAGGGCGCCGAGCGTCATCGCGATGAGGAAGGCCAGGACGGCGAAGCCCGGCGTGAGATCGTGCCGCGCGACGAGGGAGGTGAACCGCTGGGTGAGCCCGTCCGTGCCGCGCGGAAGCAGCCGCTCGGGGCCGCCGCCGGACGCGGGGGCGGCGGTGAGCGGCGGCCCTCCCGCCCGCACCGTGAGGGTGGCGGACCGCTGGTCGAGGGGAGAGGAGAGCATGCCCTCGGGGTAGGCGGTGAGCCGCCAGCTGCGGGACGCGGCGGGGACATCGGACGCGTTCAGGGTCATGCGGTCACCCTGAGCGGTGATCTCCCGCCAGCCGATCCGGCCGGTCGTCCCGGCTTGGAAGGAGATCGTCCCCGGCTCGGCCGGTGCGGTGATCCGGCATTCGACCCGCAGCGTCGGCAGCCCCGCCTGCCCGGCCGGCGCCGTGGCCTTCGCGGACTCGACGGAGGCGGTCACGGCCCGCCCGTCCACCGTGATGCGCATGGACGACGCCGCCCGCCGGCAGGGCCCGTCCGCCCACGCGTCGAGTTCGGCGGCGGACGGACGGCCGTCGCGGTCGGTGTCCACGTCCGGAATGGCCTGCGCGGCGGGGATCTCCGCGAGGTCCTCGACATGGTCGATCCGCAGCTCGTGCGGGGTCGCGACCAGCCCGTCGTAGTGGTTCACGGTGAAATTGCCCAGCGGATGCGCGGCCAGCAGACCGGCCGCGAGCGCAAAAGTGATCATGGTGCGCCTCCCAGGTCGTCCAGTGCGGCCTTGGCGCGGGGTGCCCACAGCGGCGAGAACCGCGGGTTGCGGCGCAGCGACTCGGCCAGGTCGCGGCGTGCGTCGGCGCGCTCGCCGAGCGCCTTCTCGATGGCGCCGAGGTGGAAACGGAACTGGGCGCGGCGGTATCCGGTCGCCGTCGCCTGCCGGGCGTAGCGCAGGGCCTCCCCGTCCCGTCCGTTGACGTGCAACGCCCAGGCCAGTGCGTCCGCCGCGTGGACGCTGCACTGCCGCACCTTCGGGCCGGGACAGCGGCGGCCGTACTCGGCCCGCGCCGCGCGCAGCGCCGTCTCGGGATCGCCGTGGTCGCTTTCGAACAGCGCGATCTCCAGGTCGGCGTCGACGCCGTTGGCCTTGGCGATCCGCGTCCACGCGGCGGCGACCGCGTACTGCCGTTTCGCCTCGGCCGCGCGTCCCCGCGACTCCAGCAGCTCGCCGTACTCGGTCGGGTATCGGGGGAGCGGCATCCGCCGGACGACCTCGGCCCGGTCGCTGACCGCCCCCTCGATGTCGCCTCTCGCCGCCCGGACACGCGCCCGCCCGTCCAGAGCGGGCACGTAACCGGGCGACAGACGCAGCGCCTCGGCGTACTCCCGTCCCGCCGGGCCGAGGTCGCCGTCGTTCCAGGCCAGCTCGCCGAGCTGTGTCGCGATGTAGGCGAGGTCACCCCGATCGGTCGCGGAGTCCCGGGCCAGCCCCAGCACCCGCCGTGCCTCCCCGACGTCCCCGCGCAGCTCCCGCACATAGGCGAGCCGCGTGAAGATCGGGACACCGGGGCGCTTGGCATCCGCCTTCCGCGCCGCGTCAAGGGCATCGTCGTAACGGCCCAGCTCAACAAGCGCGTCCACGCGGACGGCCGCTGCCCGCTGCCCGAACGGGTTCGTCCTGAGCGCCCGATCGGCGTACCGCAACGCCTCATGGAAGTCATGCCGAGCCGCCGCCAACGATCCCAGACCGGCCAGCGCGTCATCGTTCCCGGGCTCCTCCTTCAAGGAGCGCCGCAGCACACCGTCGGCCTTCGGGTAGTAGGTGGTGTCCCCGGTGACGCGGGCCCGCTCCACGTACGCGACCCCGAGCGACGCCCACCCGGCGGCATCGTGCGGCTGCTCGCGGAGCCGCTCCTGCAGCCCCGCGATGCCGGAGGCCGGGGCCCCGGCTGCCGCGCCGGTCGCGGCGGGCGCCTCGGACGGGCCGCCGAACACGACGGCCGATCCGAGGGTGAGCGCCGCGACCAGCCCAGCGACCGAGGCCCCGGTAACGAGGGAACGCATCAGTTCTCGTGCCGTCCCGGCTCGGGCCGCCTGCGCCGCCACCACAGCAGCCCGCAGGTCAGTGCGAAAGCCCCCGCACCGGACAGCGCCGCGACCGGCAGCAGGCCGAGCACCCCGGACCCTTCATCGTCCGGGGCGGCGACGTCCTCGGTCGCCCCGGCGTTCAGCAGGTCGACGGTCTCGCCGTCCTTCGTCTTCGCGCCGGATGCCTTCGTCCCGGGCTTCTTCGCGCCCCGCACGTCCGACCCGGAATGCGGCTGCGCCACGTACGGGAACGTCTCCTCGAAGCCGACGTCGTTGGCGTTGACCGCGTCCCCGAGGTCGTTCTTCTTGCCGAGCAGTTCGCCCTCGACGGCCTGCAGCGAGATGTCGAGGACGTCGTCGGTGAGCCGCCGCCCGTTCGGGAAGCCCGCCTTGTCGCCGCCGAGAACCCCGAGCCGGTCCGGGTTCGGGACGGGCTTGACCGACGTGTTGAGCCTGAGCAGCTCCGCCGGCCGCACGTCCTCCGGCTGGTTCAGCCCCGGCACGCCGGTCAGGTACGCCTGGACGAGGTCCTTGCGCGGACCGGGCGGCGCCGGGATCCTGTAGACCTTCTCGATCAGCTTCGGCAGCTCGGGGTCGGTGACGAACCCGCCGAACTGCGCGTCATGCCACGGGCTGGACGCGTTGAACGTGTCCTTCTTGCCACGCGGGATGACCACCTCGTTCACCAGCGGGCTCCCGAGCCGCGACACCTGCGTGTAGTGGCCCCCCGCGTTGCGCCGCTGCACGGTCGAGTTGACGCCGATCACCGGGTCGCCGCCCTCGACGAGATGCCGGGTCGGCACCTGCAGTGCGACGGTGTTCACGTTGTAGCCGCCCAGGGTGTCGTTGCCGACCTCCTTGAGGTTCGCCCCGTACAGCAGGTCGAACACCCGCAGATCCAGGAAGAAGGAGTCGTCGGCCTGCCCGGCGAACGACGTCATCCCGCCGCCCAGCGGTTTGATCGCCTGCGCCCGCAGCTTCGCGTAGTCCGGCATGGACGCCTTGCCCACGTTGGACGGCGCGACCGGAGCGTGCTCGACGACCTTGTGGACGCTGCGCACGTTCCCGTCCACCCGCCGGATGAGGCTCAGATCGTAGGTCTGCGTGAAGTTGAGATCCGGGTCATCGAGGCTCGTCACCGGCCCGGTGTTGTAGAGGAACGTGTTCTCGTTCTTCAGCTGGTCGTGGAACTCGAACCGGTATGTGAGGTCGGCCAGCGAGTCACCGTCGTTGTCGACGTTGAGGTCGTAACGGGCGTCCCGCGCGAACTTGTAGAAGTTCGGCCCGCCCGCCGGCTCCTGCAACGGGACGAAGTTCGCGATCAGCGTCGTCGTGTCCGGCTTGTCGGGACTGACGAACGCGTACACGTCCGTGTTGTCGTACTGCGGCTGCCCGGAGATGAGCGGCGCCTCACGGTGACTGGACGCGGTGCCCTGCCGCGGCGCGAGCCCGGCGAGCCCGCCCGCGAGCAGCATGCCCCCGGCGACGACCAGCGTGGCGACCCGCGCCCTGGACGGATGGAGTGTCGGCATCGTGGAACCCCCACCGGCCCCCGGACCCCAGCCGCGGCGGCGCCTTTCCTCGGCGCTGGGCTACGACTGCCGCGACACCGGACCGACCGGTTTCTTCGCCATGCCCGCCGTTGCTTCGAGGCCCGGCCCCCACCTGATTGGTCCCATCTCCGCACTGGCCACGTACGGCCACCGCCGAACAAGCCGCCGGGGAGGAGCGTCCACGCGCCAGATCACCTGCGTTCGCCGGCCTGCCGCTCGTACTCGTCCCACAGTTCGAGGAATTCGATCAGCACTCATCCGCTTGCTCGGCCGCCGCCCGGTACGCCTGCGCCCGTCCGGCGCACCCCCGCATCCCGCACCCGCCCCTGCCCGGACCGATCAGGGGCGGGGGTCGGTGGGGCGGTAGCGGGCTTTGATGTGGACGCGTTCGCCCTGGGGGCCGAGGATGCTCAGGAACTCCACCGGGCGTGTGCCGGCGTTGCCGAACCAGTGGGGGAGATGGGTGTCGAATTCGGCGACCTCGCCGGCGGTGAGGACGAGGTCCCGGTCACCGAGTACGAGGCGCAGCCGTCCGTTGAGGACGTACAGCCAGTGGTATCCCTCGTGTGAGCGGGGGTCGGGTTCGCGATCGGCCCGGCCGGCGGGGAGGATCTGCTTGAACGCCTGCAGCCCGCCGGGTTTGCGGGTCAGCGGGATGACCGTCATGCCGTTGCGGCTGATCGGCCGCGGAAACACCCGGGGGTCGGCGTCGGACGGGGCGCCGACGAGTTCGTCGAGCGGCATCTGGTAGGCCCTGGCCAGGGGCAGCAGCAGTTCCAGGCCCGGCTTGCGGTGCCCGGACTCCAGCCGGGACAGGGTGCTCACCGGAATTCGGGTGGTCTCCGACAGGGCGGTGAGCGTGGCTCCGCGGCGGCGTCGCAACTCGCGCAGCCGTGGTCCGACCGCGGCCAGCACGTCATCGAACTCGTCGCTCATGGGTTCACTGTGCCCGCGGATTTGCATTTTTTGCAAAGAACTTTGTCAGATCGCCATGGGGGAGGCAGGTTGCGGGCGGAGGTGGTCACGATGACCCAGCAACCCGGCCCGGCACCCCAGAGGACCAAGGAGGCCCAGTTCTGGGACGAGAGGTATCGCAGCCGCGACCAGGTTTTCAGCGGGGAACCCAATGCCGTGCTCGTCGCCGAGGTCACCGACCTGACGCCGGGGCAAGCACTTGACGTGGGGTGCGGCGAAGGCGCCGACGCGCTCTGGCTGGCCCGGAACGGCTGGCAGGTCACCGCGGTCGACGTGTCCCTGACCGCTCTGCGACGGGCCGCGGCCGCGGACGTCACCGGCCGCGTGGCGTGGGCACGCGCCGACCTGACCGCCACGCCACCTCCCGCCCGCTCATTCGACCTGGTGTCCGTCCAGTACGTCCCGCTCCCGCACCGGCCGGGCCATGCTGCGCTGCGCGGCCTGCCGGCCGCAGTCGCACCCGGCGGCACCCTGCTCATCGTCAGCCACGACCCCGCCGACCTTTCCCCACGCCACGGCTTCGACCCCGGCGACTACTACCAGCCCGGCGACATCGCCGGGCTCCTCGACAACGACTGGACGGTCCTGATCAACGAGACCCGGCCGCGAAGCGCCCCCGCACCCGCCGGCACGCACCACACCCGCGACACCGTCCTGCGAGCGCAACGCCTGCGGTAGTCCGGCACCGTTCACGTGCCGCTGCTCGGCGGGACGGCCGCGTGAGGGAGAGTGTCCTTGAACATGGCTGTGGTGGGGTCGAGTTCGCACCCGTGTCGAAACCCCCTACTGACCGGACGGCTCAGTGGGATGGGCGCAACTCGATGATCGAGCGCGACCCGGCGGGCATGACCGGGCCGACCTGTAGCCCGGCCGACGCGGCCAGCGCCTCGCCCGTCTGCGTACCGGCGGCGATGTGGTCGGCCAGCCGCAGCGTCGCCGCCACCCGGATGGCCATCGGCGTCACCAGGTCGGCAGCCGCCCACAGGTCCCCGCCCCATCCCGTCGCATCCTCGGCCATGGCGCCTCCTTGCCCGACGGGTGCCCGGCTCGCCGCTCCGACGCATAACGCCGCTTCCCGAACACTATCTTCGGGTGTTCGAGCGCTCCCGGGTTCTGCGTGGCACTTGCCTCGTCATGGCCGCCCGCCGAACGCCCAGTCGTGGACCTCGACGCCGGCGTACCGGTCCGAGGTGAGGACGGCGCGTGCCGTGTCCGGGTCCGGAGCCCGGACCAGCGCCGCGGTGCCCAGCCAGGTGGTGCCGTCGTCGGACAGCAGCGGCCCGTACGCGATCAGCTCGTCCCGGTCGGGCGGCACGTCGAGGTCGGCGGCCTGTCCCGAGCCGAGGCCGAGCACCAGGTACCGGTTGCCGCCGGTCCGGCCACCGGGGAAGTCCCACATTGTGCGTCCCAGCATGTTGCGCCACCGGCGCAGCAGCACGTCCCTGTACGCGCCGGCCTGGTAGTTGGGCTCGTCGAAGGCGAACGCGCGGGCGGCGGCGGGATCCGGCAGGTCGAGGATGTGCACGCTGCCGGCGGGCGTCTCGCCGTCGGGGGCGAAGGTCGGGCCGCGGGCGATCATCTGGGTCGCGTACCGGTCCATGTAGGCCCAGTGCTCTTCCAGCAGTTCGTGGCGCAGCGTCAACGAGCCGGGCCGGTCGCGGTGGTGGCAGAAGAACTCCATGCCCGCAGTCTTCTACGCCTCAGTTCCCGGCGTTCACTTGGGCGGCGGTCTTGGTGGGGCGGTATCGGACGTTCACCACCGCCATGGGGTCGTCTCCGCCGACCCGGTGGAGGTTGATCGGGGCGCCGCCAGGGCTGTCGTACAGGCGGATGCCGTCGCCGAGCAGGACGGGTGCGATGTGCAGGTCGATCTCGTCGACCAGTCCCAGTTCGAAGAGCCGGCGGCCGATGGTGGGCGAGAACACCTCGACGTTCTTGCCGCCGGCGGCCTCAAGCGCGATCCGGACCGCCTCGGCCGGGTCGCAGTTCAGGAACGTGACCCGGTCGGCGGGGGCGGCGTCCTCGGGGTGGTGGGTGAGCACGAAGACCGGTCCGTCCCAGGCGCCGCCGTAGATGGCGCCGGCGTCCGGGAAGGCGTCCCAGCCGTCTCGGCCGCCCAGTACGGCGCCGGTGGTCTCGGTGTACTCCTCGATCAGGCCGGGACGCGAGGTGCCGGTCATCCAGTCCATCCCGTGGTCGGGTCCGGCCACGAACCCGTCCAGGGACATCGTGAAGTGGAAGAGGACCTTCCCGGCTGCGGTCTGCGGTTCGGTGTCGCTCATTCGTCGCCTCCGCCATCTGGTTGCGAACTGCAATCGGTATCGCCACGGTAGACCCTACCGGTGGTAGATTGCAACCAGATGGAGGTGGCTGCGAGTGGGGAAACCGGCGCGTTCGGGATGTCCGATCAACGCCGCGGTCGAGGCGTTCGGCGACGCCTGGAGCCTGCTCGTGCTGCGGGACGTGATGTTCGGAAACCGGCGCTACTTCCGGGAGTTGCTCGGCGGCTCGAAGGAGGGGATCGCCTCCAACATCCTGGCCGACCGGCTGAAGCGGCTGGTCAACGCCGGTCTCCTGACCCGTGAGGACGCGGGGCCGGGACGGCGCGCCGCCTACAGCCTGACCGAGGCGTCGATTCGGCTGGTGCCCGTCTTCGCCCAGCTCGGGGAGTGGGGCCTGCGGCACCGCCCCACCACCAGGAGCCTGCGGGTGCGGGCGGAACTCCTCGCGGCCGGCGGGCCGGAGCTGTGGGAGGAGTTCATGTCCGAGCTGCGGACCATCCATCTCGGTGAACCGGCACCGGAACGGGACGGCCCGAGCGTCATGGAACGCCTCGCTGAGGCCTACACTGCCGAGCTTTGACGGAGCGGGTGCCCACCGTCACCGTCCGCCATGGCGTAGGCGGTGGCCTCGGCGTCTACGCGCCGAGGCCGATGTGGCGGCGAAGTGTTGATCACTCGCCGCGCACTCAAAATGGCCTCGATCGGCAATTTCGGAGATCAGCAATAGGGCGGGGCATTACGGTACGGATGGTCAGCAAGGCCCGGCCGGCTGGTACAGGAGGACGTCGGTGGACGACAACTCGGCCCCAGGGGGCGCCTCGCCCGAGATCGACACCACCGCCGCACATCCGGCCCGGATATGGAATTACTGGCTGGGCGGTAAGGACAACTACCCGGTCGACCGTCAAATCGGCGACCAGACCACGGACATCTATCCGGAAATAGTCCAGCTGGCCCGGCACCAGCGCGCATTCCTCGGCCGCGCCGTGCGTTTCCTGGCCGGCCAGGCCGGCATCCGGCAGTTCCTCGACATCGGCGCCGGCCTGCCCACCGTCGACAACACCCACGAGGTCGCCCAGCGGGTCGCCCCGGAATCCCGCATCGTCTACGTCGACAACGACCCGCTCGTGCTCGTCCACGCCCGTACCCTGCTCACCGGCACTCCCGAGGGCGCGACCGACTACGTCGACGCCGACCTGCACGACCCCGGCAGGATCATCGCCGAGGCCGCGAGGACGCTGGACCTCACCCGGCCGGTCGCGATCACCATGCTCGGGATCCTCATCTTCGTCGAAGACGACGAGGAGGTCAGGAGCATCGTGCGGCGGCTGATGGACGCCGTGCCCCCCGGCAGCCACCTGGCGATCACGCACACCACCAACGCCGTCCACGGCGAGCGCACCGACGAGGCCGTCCGGGTCTGGAACGAAGGCGGCTCGGTCCCCATGACGGTCCGCGGCCCCGAGACGATCATGAGCTTCCTGGACGGGCTGGAACCCCTCGACCCCGGCCTTGTCCCGCTGACACGGTGGCGCCCCGAACACACCCCCTTCGACGCGCCGCCCGAGGTCGACGAGTTCTGCGCCGTCGCCCGCAAGCCCTGACCCGCCGGAGGCCGGGCCGCTCAGGCCACGATCAGGAGCGGGTTCTGGAGCAGGGTGGCCAGGCGGTCCAGGAACCTGGCGGCCGTCGCGCCGTCGGTGGCGCGGTGGTCGACCGACAGGGTGACCGCCATGCGCTTTCCGGGGACGACCTGGCCGCCGCGGACGACCGGCTCGTCGCGGACCGCGCCCACGGCGAGGATCGCCGCCTCCGGCGGGTTGATCACCGCGGAGAACGAGTCGACGCCGAACATGCCGAGGTTGCTGACGCTGAACGTGCCGCCGCTCATCTCCCGGAGTGAGAGCTTGCCGTCGCGCGCCTTGCCGGCCAGCTCGCGGGTCTCCTGGCCGATCTGCGAGACGCTCTTGCGGTCCGCGTCCTTGATGACCGGCACGACGAGGCCGTCCTCGACCGCCACCGCGATCCCCACGTGGACGCGCTTGTGGAAGAGCAGGTTCTCCTCGGTGTAGGACACGTTCACGGCCGGGTGCTCGCGGAGGGCGGTCGCCGCGGCCTTCACGATCAGGTCGTTCACGCTGACCTTGGACGGGGCGAGCGCCTCGTTCAGCGTGGCGCGGAAGGCCAGCAGGGCCTCGGCGTCCACCTCGCGGTTGAGGTAGAAGTGCGGCGCCTCGCGCTTGCTCTGGGTGAGCCGCTTGGCCGCGACCTTGCGGAAGCGGTTCAGGGGGACGGCCTCGACGTCCGGGTCCTCGGCCTGCGCCTGGACGGGCGGCGCTGTGGGAGCCGCGGCGGGTGCCGGGGCCGGGGCCTCGGCACGGATGGCGGCCTCGATGTCGGCGCGGACGATGCGTCCGCCCGGGCCGGAGCCGTTCAGCGTGGTCAGGTCGATGCCGTGGTCGCGGGCGAGCCTGCGCGCCAGCGGCGACGACGGCGGACGGGACGCCCCGGCGGCGCGCTGGGCGGGCGCGGGAGTCGCGGGTGCGGCAGGAGGAGCGGCGGCCGGTTCCGGCCCGGCCGCGGGTGCCGGCTCCGCGGCGGCGGCCGGTTCCGGTTCGGCGGCCGGTTCCGGGGCCGCGGGTGCCGCGCCGCCCGCCGGGACGATCACGGCGATGGGGGCGCCGATCGCGGCGGTCTCGCCTTCGGCCACGAGGATCTTGTCGAGGACGCCGGCCTCGTACGCCTCGTACTCCATGACCGCCTTGTCGGTCTCGATGTCGACGATGACGTCACCGACCGCGATCTCGTCCCCCGGCTGCTTCTGCCAGGAGCTGATGACGCCTTCTTCCATGGTGTCGGAGAGGCGGGGCATGAGGATCTCGGTCATGACGCGGGCTCCAGGATCGGACGGCCGGTCGCGCGGAGCGTGTCGCGGACGGCGGTGAGCAGGGATTCGGCGGACGGGAGCGCCGCCGTCTCCAGGGACTTGGCGTAGGGGAGCGGCACCTCGGCCATCGCGACGCGCCGGACGGGCGCGTCCAGCCAGTCGAACGCGCCCTCCTGGACGGTCGCGGCGATCTCGGCGCCGATGCCGTAGGTGAGCCAGTCGTCCTCGGCGACGACGGCGGAGCCGGTCTTGCGGACGGACTCCACGATGGTCCGCCGGTCGAGGGGGCGGAGGCTGCGCAGGTCCACGACCTCGGCGGAGACGCCCTCGGCGGCCAGGGTCTCGGCGACCTCGGTGGCGACGCGGGCCATCCGGGAGTAGCCGATGATCGTGATGTCGGTGCCGGGGCGGGTGACGGCGGCGCGGCCGATCTCGGCGGGCTCGACGTCCTCGATCGCGGGGACTTCGCCCTTGGTGTTGTAGAGGGCGAGGTTCTCCAGGAACAGCACCGGGTCGTCGTCGCGGACGGCGGCCTTCAGCATCGCGGACGCCTCGGCGGGCGTGGACGGCGCGACGACCTTCAGGCCGGGGATGAACGAGTAGAACAGCTCCACGTTCTGCGAGTGGGTGGCGCCGAGCTGCTGGCCGCCGCCGCCCGGGGTGCGGATCACCATCGGGACGCTGGCCTGCCCGCCGAACATGCCGTAGATCTTCGCGGCGTGGTTGACGATCTGGTCCAGCGCCAGCAGCGAGAAGTTGATCGTCATGATCTCCACGACGGGGCGGAGGCCGAGCATCGCGGCGCCGATCGCGGCGCCGACGAAGCCCTCCTCGGCGATCGGGGTGTCGCGGACGCGGCGCGGCCCGAACTCTTTCAGCAGCCCCTCGGTGATCTTGTAGGAGCCTTCGAAGAGCCCGATCTCCTCGCCGAGGAGGAAGACGTCGTCGTCCCGGAGCATCTCGGCGCGGAGGGTGTCCCGGAGGGCGTGGCGGTAGGTCATGGTTGCCATGAGCGTGCTCCTCAGGAACCGAATACGGGGTCGGCGGGCAGCCGGCGCATCTCGCCGGGGACGGGGGTGGCGTAGGTGTAGTCGAACAGCGTCGACACGTCGGGTTCGGGGCTGTCGTCGGCGAACGCGGCGGCGGCGTCGATCTCGGCCTTGACCTCGGCGTCGAGGCGGTCGCGCTCGTCGGCGGAGAGGATCCCGGCCTCCTCCAGTTCCAGTGCCATGCGGGCCAGGGGGTCGGCGGCCTTGAGGGTCTCCTTCTCCTCCTTGGACCGGTAGCGGGCGGGGTCGACGACGGAGTGGCCTTTCAGCCGGGGGCTGGTGGTCTCCAGCAGGTACGGCTTGCTCTCGGCGCGGGCGCGTTCGACGGCGGTGCGCGCGGCGTCCCGGACGGCGATCACGTCGGTGCCGTCCACGCGGGCGCTCTCGATCCGGTAGGCGGCGCCGCGCCGGTGCAGCTCGGGCTCGGCGGAGGAGTTCTCCACGGTCGTGCCCATGCCCAGGCCGTTGTTGACCACGACGAAGACGACCGGGAGGTCCCACAGGCCGGCGATGTTCAGCGACTCGTGGAACGCGCCGATCGCGGTCGTGCCGTCGCCCATGTGGCACATGACGACCTCGTCGCCGCCCTTGTAGGAGACGGCGAGCGCCGCGCCGGTGGCGAGGGGGAGCTGCCCTCCGACGATGCCGTACCCGCCGAGCAGCCGCGCCTCGGCGTCGAACAGGTGCATCGACCCGCCCCAGCCCTTGGACACGCCGGTGGAGCGGCCGTACAGTTCCGCCATGACGCGGTTCGCCTCGATGCCCTTGGTGATGGCGTAGCCGTGCTCGCGGTAGTTGGTGAACAGGTAGTCGGTGGGCCGCAGCGCGGCCATCAGGCCGACGACCGTGGCCTCCTCGCCGAGGTTCAGGTGGCAGTAGCCGCCGATCTTGGCCTCGGTGTAGGCGCGGGCGGCCCGCTCCTCGAACCGCCTGATCAGCAGCATCTGCCGGTAGTAGCCGACGAGCGTCTCGGCGTCCCCCTCCGGGACGGGGGCCTCCGGCGACGTGGCGGTGGCCGCCGGAGACGCCCCGGTGGTCTTCGACGATGACGCGCGGGTCTTGGGCGGCCTGGTGCCGGTCGTCCTCCGGTTGCGGGCCGGGGCGGCCTGGACGGTCTCAGCCATCGGCGACCTTCCTTCGTCGGGGGAGACGCCGTAGGATCGCCACGACGCTCACCGATCATCATTGATCTATGATCGATCATATTCTATCCGTCAAGAGTCACTTACCGAATCTGCGTCTAACATGTGGTCCCGTGAACGCGCCCATTCCCGCCCAGCTGCTCCGCACCGGACTCGCCGACCAGATCCGGGCGTTCATCGTGGAGGGCATCAGCTCGGGGCGCTGGGAGCCGGGCGAACGCATCGTCGAGCGCCGCATCGCCGCCGAACTCGGAGTCAGCCAGGGGCCCGTCCGGGAGGCGCTGCGTCAGCTGGAGGCGCAGCGGCTGATCGAGTCGCTGCCGAACCGGGGCGCCCGGGTCCGCGAGTTCACCGAGCGGGACCTGGCCGAGATCTTCCCCGTCCGGGCCGGGCTGGAGCGGACGGCCGCGGAGCTGGCGATGCCCCGCCTCTCGGACGGCTGCCTGGACGCGCTGGAGGAGCACAACCGGCTGCTCGGCGAGGCCGCGCGGGAGGGCGACCTGCACGAGCAGATGCGCCTCAGCATCGCCTTCCACCGCGAGATCGTCGAGACGGCGGGCAACCGGCTGCTCGTCTCGGTCTGGGAGGGCCTCGGCATCGAGCTGTGGACGACGCTGTCCCTGCGCCTCCACCACACCGAGATCTACTCCAAGTCGGCCGAGCACGCCGAGCTGATCGAGGCGTTGCGCCGCTGCGACCCCCAGACGCCGCAACTGCTGCACGAGCACGTCATGAACTACGCGCCCTGACCGAGCACCTTCCATGCTCGGCGGCCCGCGACCAGGTGGCGGCTCGCGACAGGCCGGACGAAGATCTTCACTCTTTCTCGCGGTACGCCTTCGTGAGCTGCGCCTCGGCGTCGTCCAGGTAGGACCGCAGCTCCCGTTCGGCCGCCGTGAGGTCGCCCCGCGCGATCAGGTCGTACAGGCGGCGGTTGCGGGTGAGGTACGGCTCGTGGAACTCG
The DNA here is from genome assembly GCF_052245875.1 of Actinomadura sp. 3N407. NCBI lineage: Bacteria > Bacillati > Actinomycetota > Actinomycetes > Streptosporangiales > Thermomonosporaceae > Actinomadura > Actinomadura sp. 3N407. Next base: position 327,499 of record NZ_JBQQBP010000003.1, on the reverse strand, counting down.
CGCGGCGATCCCATCTCGTGGAAGACCAGGCGCATCTCGGCGAGCAGGAGCCGGGTCATCTCGTCCACGCGCGGGCTGCCCACCAGCGCGGCGATCGCCTGGTGGAAGCGGATGTCGGCGGTGCCCACGTCCGCCCACTCGCCGTCCGCGGCGGCGCGCTCGCCGTCGAGGACGGCGGCCTCCACCCGGCCGAGCGCCGCGCGGGGGGCGTCCGGCGCGGACCGCACGCCCTCGCACTCCAGGATCCGCCTGACCCGGTAGAGGTCGGCCAGGCCGTCGGGGGTGACGCGGCGCACGAACACGCCGCGGTTGAACTCGTGGACGAGCAGCCGTTCCTGGGCGAGCAGGCGGAACGCCTCCCGCACGGTGTTGCGCGACACCTTGAGCGCGTCGCCGAGTTCCTCCTCGCGGACCCGCTCGCCGGGGGCCAGCCGCCCGTCGGTGATCTTCTCGCGGAGCAACTCGGCGATCCTCGCGGCGGTGCTGGTCCGGTCGAGGTCGTGCCGGGCGGCCGCTATGTCGGTCAGCCATGAGCCCTGCGCCGGCACGGGCATCGACCACCTTCCGGATCGGCGCGGGGCTGCCGCGCGGAACGTGTGCGACCTCAGCCTATCCCCAGCGATCGAAGGATGCATCAACAGGTCTCTTGATGGATTGTTGAACAATCTCTACGCTGACGGAAAGTCGAACGCCCAGAAGGGTCACCCCCATGACGGACCGGACCACCCTGGCAGAGACCCCGGCCCCCGCCGCACGCTCACGTCGCAGCGCGCTCCTCGGCGCCATGTTCCTGATGGCCACCAGCGCCATCGGCCCCGGCTTCATCACCCAGACCACCGTGTTCACCGCCAAGCTCGGCGCAGCCTTCGCGTTCGCGATCGTCGTGTCGGTGCTGGTGGACATCGCGATCCAGCTGAACGTGTGGCGCGTCGTCGGCGTCTCCGGCATGCGCGCCCAGGAACTCGGCAACCGCGTCCTGCCCGGCGCCGGCTACGGCCTCGCAGCGCTGGACGTCTTCGGCGGCCTGGTCTTCAACATCGGCAACATCGCCGGCACGGCCCTCGGGCTGAACGCGCTGCTCGGCCTGGACGTCAAGATCGGCGGTGGGATCTCCGCCCTCGTCGCCATCGGGATCTTCCTGATCCGGCGCGCCGGGGTCGCGATGGACCGGATCGTGATCGTGCTCGGCGGCGTCATGATCCTGCTGACGCTGTACGTGGCGCTGGTGTCCGACCCGCCGCTCGGCGACGCGCTCAGGCAGAGCGTCGCACCCGAGACGGTCGACTTCCTCGTCATCACCACCCTGATCGGCGGGACGGTCGGCGGCTACATCACCTACGCCGGCGCGCACCGCATGATCGAGTCCGGGGTGACCGGCAGTGAGAACGTCAAGCAGATCAACCGGAGCGCCGTCACCGGCATCATCGTCACCGGCCTGATGCGGGTGCTGCTGTTCCTCGCCGTCCTCGGCGTCGTCGCCGGCGGTGTGACCCTCGCCAAGGAGAACGCCCCGGCCTCCGCCTTCGAGCACGCGGCCGGCGAGGCGGGGCTGCGGGTCTTCGGCCTGATCATGTGGTCCGCCGCGATCACGTCGGTGATCGGCGCGTCCTACACCTCCGTGTCGTTCCTGGTCTCGTTCTCCTCCTTCGTCGAACGGCACCGCAACCGCCTGGTCGTGGCGTTCATCCTGGTCTCCGCCTCGATCTACCTGGCGATCGGGACGGCCCCGGCCAAGCTGCTCATCCTCGCGGGCGCGCTGAACGGGCTCATCCTGCCGTTCGGTCTCGCCGTGGTGCTGTGGGCGGCGGGCCGCCGCCGCGACCTGCTCGGCGGCTACCGGTACCCGGCCTGGCTGCTCGTCCTCGGCGCCGCCGCCTGGCTGCTCTCCCTCTACCTGGGCTGGAACTCCCTGTCCGGCCTGAACGACCTCTGGGGGTGACGACCGGGTGCGGATACTTCCGAGCGGCGACGCGGCCGTCCTGGTCGAACTGCCGGACCTGCCCGGCATGCTCGCCCTGTACGCGGCGCTGGCCGCGTCCCCGCCGCCCGGCGTCGCCGACATCGTCCCGGCGGCCCGCACCCTGACCCTCCTGCTCGGCCCGTCCGCCGACCCGGCCGCGGTCGCCGCCGCCGTCCGCGCCGCCCGGCCCGGCGCGGCGGACGGCGCCGCCGGCGCCGCCGAGGTCCCCGTCGTCTACGACGGCGAGGACCTCGGCGAGGTCGCCCGCCTCACCGGCCTCACGCCCGCGGAGGTCGTCGCCGCCCACACCGCGGCCCCCTGGCGGGTCGCGTTCACCGGGTTCGCGCCCGGCTTCGGTTACCTGGAGGGCGGAGACCCCCGGCTGGACGTCCCGCGCCGTGCGACGCCGCGCGTCCGCGTCCCCGCGGGCGCGGTCGGTCTCGCCGGACGTTTCAGCGGCGTCTACCCGGTCGAATCACCCGGCGGCTGGCAGCTCATAGGACGCACGGAGGCCGTCCTATGGGACCTGGACCGCGACCCGCCCGCCCTGCTCCGCCCCGGAGTCCGGGTCCGTTTCGTGCGGCGGGAACCATGAAGCGGGGCCTGGACGTTCTCGACACAGGTCCCCTGGCGACCGTCCAGGATTTGGGCCGTCCGGGTCATGCGGCGCTCGGCGTGGGGGTGTCGGGCGCCGCGGACCCGGACTCGCTGAAGCTCGCCAACCGGGCGCTGGGCAACCCCGAAGACGCGGCGGCGATCGAGGTCACGCTGGGCGGGCTCCGCGTCCGCTGCCGCGGCGGGGTGTTCGCCGCGGTCACCGGAGCGCCCTCCCCGCTCACGATCGGCGGTCGCGCCGAGGCGCCCTATTCGATCTTCCACATTCCGGACGGTGCCGAACTCCGGATGGCGGTGCCGCCGGCGGGGCTGCGCAGCTACCTGGCCGTGCGCGGCGGGCTCGCCGTCGCGCCCGTCCTCGGCTCCCGCTCCACCGACACCCTCGCGGGGCTCGGCCCCGGCCCGCTCAAGCCCGGCGACCTGCTGCACGTCGGCCCGCCGCCCCGCCGGGCCGTCCCGCCGCTGGACGTGCTGCCCGTCCGCCCGCCGCGGACCGGCGACATCGGCCTGCGCGCGATACCCGGACCCCGCGACGACTGGTTCGCCCCCACCGCGCTGACCACGCTGTTCACCTCCGCCTACACGGTGACCAGCGAGATCGACCGGGTCGGGATGCGGCTGGACGGACCGCGTTTGACCCATGCGGAACGCGGCGAGCTACCCAGCGAGGGGACCGTCACCGGTGCGCTGCAGGTGCCCCCGTCCGGGCGGCCCGTGCTGTTCCTCGCCGATCATCCGCTGACCGGCGGCTATCCCGTCATCGCGGTGGTCGCCTCCGCGCATGTGGGACGCGCCGCCCAGGCCCGTCCCGGACAGCGGCTCCGCTTCCAGCCGCATCCCGCGCCGGACCTTCGAGAGGAGAGACCATGACCGCACCCATCGACCCGGGCGCGCTGTCGCCGGATCAGGCCAGGGCGCTGTTCCGGGCCGGCCTCCGCGTCCCCACCTCGGGCTGGTGCGCGGGCTGGACGCAGGCGAACCTCATCGCCGTGCCCCGAGAGCAGGCGTACGACCTGCTCCTGTTCGCGCAGCGAAACCCCAAGCCGTGCCCCGTCCTCGACGTCGCCGAACCCGGCGAGGTGTCCACGCCCCTGTTCGCCGGGGACCTGCGCACCGACCTGCCCGGCTACATCGTCTACGAGCGCGGTGAACCGGTCGCCGAGGCGACCGACGTGACCGACTTCTGGCGGGACGACCTGGTCTCGTTCCTCATCGGGTGCAGCTTCACCTTCGAGGACGCGCTCCGCGACGCCGGCGTCCCCGTCCGGCACATCGAGCAGAACGGCAACGTCCCGATGTACCGGACGAACCGGATGTGCCGCCGCGCCGGGGAGTTCGGCGGCCCCCTCGTCGTCTCGATGCGTCCCGTCCCCGCCGCGCAGGTGGCCGACGCCGTCCGGGTGACGTCCCGGTACCCGTCCGTCCACGGCGCCCCCGTCCACATCGGCGACCCGCTCGACCTCGGCATCGACGACATCGGCGCGCCCGACTTCGGCGACCCGGTCGAGATCCGGGTGGACGAGATCCCCGTGTTCTGGGCGTGCGGGGTGACGCCGCAGGCGGCCGTGATGGCGTCCCGTCCCAAGCTGGCCATCGGGCACGCACCCGGCCACATGGCGATCACCGACGCCCGCGACAGCCGGTACCTCGTTCCCTGACACGGCAGAGGTTCCGCGACACGGCATAGGCTTCGTTCATGGCCGAGATCGTCGCCCCGGGCGACCTTCTGGGGGAGCGCTACCGCCTGGAGCGCCCCCTCGGCGCCGGCGGCATGGCGACCGTCTGGCGTGCGGTCGACCTCGTCCTCGACCGCGCCGTCGCGGTCAAGGTCCCCAAGGAGGGCTGGCCCGAGGAGTTCACGCGGCGGCTGCGCCAGGAGGCGAAGGCCGCCGCGGGCCTCACGCACCCGAGCATCACCGGCGTGTACGACTACGGTGAGCACGAGCGCGTTCCGTATGTGGTCATGGAGCTGCTGGACGGCGAGACCCTGTCGTTGCGCCTGTCCCGGGGGCCGCTGCCCTGGCGTGAGGCGGCCGGGATCTGCGCCCGTGTCGCCGACGCCTTGGCCGCCGCCCACGCGGCCGGGATCGTCCACCGCGACATCAAGCCCGCGAACGTGTTCCTGACCCGGGTCGGCGTGAAGGTCCTCGACTTCGGCATCGCCTTCACCGGCCCGTCCGCGCCCGGCGGCCCCCTCCTCGGCACCCCCGCCTACGTCGCCCCGGAACTCCTGTCGGGCACGCCCCCGGCCCCGCCGGCCGACCTGTTCTCCCTCGGCGTCGTCCTTCAGGAGTGCCTGGATGACGACGTTCCCGACGCGGTCACCGCCCTCTGCCACCGCTGTCTGGACGAGGATCCGGAGGCCCGTCCCACCGCCTCCGAGGCGGCGCGGGTTCTCGCCGACGCGGCCGGCGTCCAGCTCGCCCCGTTCCCGGTGCCGCAGCCTGCCGGAACTCCGGACGGCCGCTGGAGACCCGACCCGCCGCGGGCACCGACACGCGTCCTGGACGACCCCGTCCCGCACGGCGGGCCGCCGGCGCCGGCGCGCAAGCCGCTGATCATCGCGGGGGCGGCGGCCGGTGCCGTCGCGCTGGTGGCGGTGCTGCTGGCGGCGCTGTCCCCGGATTCGCCCCGGCAGGCGGCCGTGCCGCCGCCGACGGCGAGCCCGTCGGAGACGGGGCCGGCGGCGTGCTCGGTGTCGTACCGGGTCGACGGGACGTGGCCGCAGGGCTTCCAGGCCACGGTCCGGATCACGAACCTCGGCGACGGGGAGATCGACGGCTGGCGGCTGGGTTTCGAGCTGCCGGAGGGCCAGGCGATCACGCAGCTCTGGAACGGCAGCCAGGTCCAGGACGGCTCGTCGGTCACGGTGACGGCGGCGGACTGGAACCGGTCGATCCCGCCGGACGGGACGGCCGAGTTCGGGTTCATCGGACGGCAGGACGGCGGTGACGGCCGCCCGTCCCGGTTCACCCTCAACGGCGGGGAGTGCCGGACCTGACCCGCCGGGTCAATGGGAGCGCTCCCAGAGTATCGTCGCAGGTCATGATGTTCGGGACCGAATTGATGCGGTGCGACCTATTGTGTCGCGGCTCTTCCAAGGCTTAGCATCCCGGCAATCGAAGCGCTTCGACAATCGGCTCGATCCCACCCCGGAGGAGACCATGATCAAGGCAGGCAGGAGTGCGGCGGTGCTCGCCGCCCTTGCCGCGGCCGCCCTGTCGCTGACCGCGTGCGGCGGCGACGACGGCGGCTCCGGCGGCAAGGAGCTGAAGCTCTGGCACTACGAGTCGCCCGACAGCGCCATGGGCAAGGCGTGGAGCGAGGCCGTCAAGGAGTTCGAGGCCACCCACCCCGGCGTCACGGTGAAGTTCGAGGAGAAGGGCTTCGAGCAGATCCAGAAGACCGCGCCCATGGTCCTGAACTCCAAGAACGCCCCCGATGTCATGGAGTACAACAAGGGCAACGCCACCGCCGGCCTGCTGTCCAAGCAGGGGCTCCTCGCCGACCTCACCGCCGAGGTGCAAAAGCGCGGCTGGGACAAGATGATCAGCCCGAACGTCCAGGTCACCGCCAAGTACGACGCCAAGGGGACGATGGGCGGCGACAAGTGGTTCGGCGTCCCCAACTACGCCGAGTATCTGCAGGTCTACTACAACAAGGACCTGTTCGAGAAGCACGACGTCGAGATCCCGTCGACGTTCGGCGAGCTGGTCGCCGCGATGGACGCGTTCGTCGCCGAGGACGTCACGCCGTTCACCAACGCGGGCGCGGAGTACATGGCGCACCAGTTCGTCTACCAGCTCGCCCTCGACAAGGCCGACCAGAGCTGGGTGGACGCCTTCCAGCGCTACACCGCCAAGGCGGACTTCAACGACGCCGCCTGGACGCACGGGGCGACGACGTTCGCCGACTGGGTGAAGAAGGGGTACATCGCCAAGAACTCCGTCAGCCTCAAGGCCGAGGACGCGGGCGTCGCCTTCATGAAGGGCGAGTTCCCGATGATGTTCTCCGGAAGCTGGTGGTTCGGGCGCGTCGCCGCCGAGGCGACGTTCGACTGGGAGACCTCGGTGTGGCCCGGCGCCAAGATGACGCTCGGCTCGGGCGGGAACCTGTGGGTCGTCCCCAAGGGGTCGGAGAACAAGCAGCTCGCCTACGACTTCATCGACATCACGATGAAGAAGAAGATCCAGAACACCCTCGGCAACGCGGGCGGCATCCCGGTCGCGGCGGACCCGTCCGCGATCACCGAGCCGAAGGCGAAGAAGCTCATCGACGACTTCGACGCGCTGGCGCAGTCCGGCGGGCTCGCCTACTACCCGGACTGGCCGGTCGCCGGTTTCTACGACGTCCTGGTGTCGCAGACGCAGAAGCTCATGAACGGCACCGCCCCGGGTGAGGTGCTCGGCGGCATCCAGCAGTCCTACGACAGCGGTCTGCCGAAGTGACGACGCAGGGCCGCGGCCGGTCGCGGGAGCAGTGGGCGTACGTGCCGTACCTGCTCCCCGGCCTGCTCCTTTTCACCGCCGTCATCGGGGTGCCGTTCCTGATGAACATCGGGACGAGCTTCACCGAGTGGACGGGCGTCGGCACACCGGAGTGGGTCGGGCTCGACAACTACCGGGAGCTGCTCAAGGACGAGCGGTTCTGGTCGTCGTTCGGGCACAACGGCCTGATCATCGTCGGGATGGCGATCGTCCCGACGATGATCGGGCTGGTGCTGGCCTCGGTGCTGACCGACCTGATCGGCCGGCATTTCGGAGCGCGGACCGCGAGCGTCCTGCGCGCCTGCATCTACCTGCCGCAGGTGCTGCCGATCGTCATCGCGGGCGTGGTGTGGAGCTGGCTGCTGGCCCCGGAGGGCGGCGCGGTCAACGCGCTGCTGGACGCCGTGGGCCTCGGGTCGCTCGCGCACGACTGGCTCGGCGACCCGGCCACGGCCCTGTGGAGCGTCATCGCGGTGATGGTCTGGATCCAGATCGGGTTCCCTCTGGTGATCTTCATGTCGGGGTTGCAGCGGGTCGACCCGTCGCTGTACGAGGCGGCGGAGATCGACGGCGCCTCCTGGATGCGGCGGTTCTGGCACATCACGGTCCCGCAGATCCGGCCGGAGATCTTCGTGGTGCTGCTGTGGACGACGATCGCCGCGCTGAAGGCGTTCGCGCAGATCTTCGTGCTGACGAAGGGCGGCCCGGGCGGGGCGACGAACGTGCCGGCGTACTACTCGTGGGTCCACTTCTTCGAGAAGTCCGAGGTCGGCTACGGCTCGGCGATCGCGACCGTGCTGACGCTCGTCATCATCGCGCTGACCGTCGTCTTCCTGCGCATGCAGGGACGTGAGCTGGGGGAGGCGCGGTGACCGCGACGCTGACGAAGAAGGCCGGGACGCCGCCGCGCGACGGGCCGGGCGGAACGCGCCGTGCGCGCCGCCGCGGACCGTCCGCCTACGCGGTGCTGGTGGCGCTGGTCGCGTTCGCCGGCGTGATGCTGATCCCGTTCGTCGTGGTGCTCTTCAACGCGCTGAAGACGCCGCAGGAGTACTCCTCGAAGGGCCCGCTGGCGCCGCCGGACGGGTTCAACCTGGACGCCGTCCGCGCGTTCTGGGAGCGCACCGACTTCGGGAACGTACTGCTGAACAGCGTGTTCATCAGCGGCTCCGTCGCCGTCCTCGCCGTCCTGCTGTCGGTGCTGAACGCCTACGCGCTCGGCATCGGCCGGATCAAGGGGCGGATGTGGGTGCTGGTCCTGCTGCTGATGGCGAACACGGTGCCGCAGGAGGCGCTGGTCTACCCGCTGTACTACCTGTCCAAGCAGGTCGGCCTGTACGACACCCGGATCAGCGTGATCATCGTGTTCACGGTCATCCAGAGCGCGTTCGGGACGTATCTGCTGGCGTCGGTGCTGTCGGCGTTCCCGCGTCCGCTGCTGGAGGCGGCGCGGATCGACGGCGCCGGCCGGTGGCAGGTGCTGTGGCGGGTGGTCGTGCCGGTCGTGCGGCCGACGCTGTCGGTGCTGATGGTGTTCTTCTTCGTGTGGACCTGGAACGAGTTCCTGATCCCCATGGTCTTCCTGATCTCCAACGAGAACCAGACGGTCTCGGTCGCGCTCGGCGTCCTGCAGGGACAGCGGCTCATGGACGCCACGATGTCCAGCGCCGCGTCGCTGCTCGGCCTCCTCCCGACCGTTCTCTTCTTCCTCATCTTCCAGCGCACTCTGTCGCGCGGACTGACCGCGGGGGCTATCAAATAATGAAGTTCAGCGACGGCTACTGGATGATGCGCGACGGCGTGCGCGCGTCTCATCCGGTGGAGGTCCTCGACGTCGACACCGGGCCGAATTCGTTCACGGTGTACGCGCCGGTCCAGCGGATCCGGCACCGGGGCGATCTGCTCAAGGGGCCGGTGGTCACGGTGACGTGCGAGTCGCCGATGCCGGACGTCGTCGGCGTCACCCTCACCCATTTCGCGGGGGAGCGGCGGCGCGGCCCGGATTTCGAACTCGCGACGGACCCCACCGGCGACGTGGCCGTGGACGACGACGCGGCGACGCTGACGTCCGGTGCTTTGTCGGTGCGGGTCAGGCGCATAGGGGAATGGGGCGTCGATTTCCTGGTGGACGGACGGCGCCTCACCGGCAGCGCACCCAAGGCGCAGGCCGTCATCGACACCGACGACGGACGCCATTACGTGCGGGAACAGCTCGATCTGGCCGTCGACGACTTCGTCTATGGGCTCGGTGAACGGTTCGGGCCGCTGGTGAAGAACGGCCAGTCCGTGGACGTGTGGAACGCCGACGGCGGGACGGCCAGCGAGCATGCGTACAAGAACGTGCCGTTCTTCCTCACGAACGCGGGCTACGGCGTCTTCGTCGACCATCCGGGACGCGTGTCCTTCGAGGTGGCTTCGGAGGCCGTCGCCCGGACGCAGTTCAGCGTCGAGGGCCAGTCGATGCGGTACCTCGTCATCTACGGGCCGACGCCGAAGGAGATCCTGCGCAAGTACACCGCGCTCACGGGACGGCCCGCCCGGCTCCCCGAATGGTCGTACGGGCTGTGGCTGTCCACGTCGTTCACCACGTCCTATGACGAGGAGACCGTCACGTCGTTCATCGACGGGATGGCCTCGCGCGACCTGCCGCTCAGCGTCTTCCATTTCGACTGCTTCTGGATGCGCGAGTTCCAGTGGTGCGACTTCGAATGGGACCCGCGGGTGTTCCCCGACCCGGCGGGGATGCTGCGCCGGCTCCGCGATCGCGGCCTGCGGATCTGCGTCTGGATCAACCCGTACATCGGGCAGCGCTCCCCTCTGTTCGAGGAGGGACGTTCACGCGGCTACCTGCTGAAACGCCCGAACGGGGACGTGTGGCAGTGGGACAAGTGGCAGCCCGGCCTGGCCGTGGTCGACTTCACCAACCCCGAGGCCAGGGAATGGTACGCCGGCAAACTCGACGCGCTGCTCGACATGGGCGTGGACTCCTTCAAGACGGACTTCGGCGAACGCATTCCCACCGATGTCGCCTACCACGACGGCTCCGACCCGGAACGGGCGCACAACTACTACACCTACCTCTACAACCAGACCGTGTTCGACCTGCTCCGCAAGAGGCGCGGTGAGGGGGACGCGGTGGTGTTCGCCCGTTCCGCCACGGCCGGTGCGCAGCGCTTTCCGCTGCACTGGGGCGGCGACGCCGAATCGACGTTCGAGGCGATGGGGGAGAGCCTCCGCGGCGGTCTGTCCCTGGGCATGTCGGGGTTCGGCTACTGGAGCCACGACATCGGCGGTTTCGAGGGGACGCCCGACCCGGCCTTGTTCAAACGGTGGATCGCGTTCGGGCTGCTGTCCTCGCACAGCCGTCTGCACGGAAGCCATTCCTACCGGGTTCCGTGGCTGTTCGACGAGGAGTCGGTGGACGTCCTGCGGGACTTCACCCGGCTGAAGATGCGGCTGATGCCCTATCTCTCTGGCGCCGCCCGCCAGGCGTCCGGGGAAGGGCTGCCGATGATGCGGGCAATGGTCGTCGAATTCCCGGACGACCCCGCCTGCACCCACCTGGAACGCCAGTACATGCTCGGCGACGACCTCCTCGTGGCGCCGGTGTTCTCGTCCGACGGCGAAGTCTCCTACTACGTGCCGGAGGGTGTGTGGACTCACTACCTCACCGGCGAACGCGTCGAAGGCGGCCGCTGGGTGCGTGAAAGGCACGGGTTCGGCAGCGTGCCGCTGCTCGTCCGTCCCGGGGCGGTGATCCCGGAGGGCGCCGTGCAGGACCGTCCCGACTACGACCACGCGGACGGCGTCACATTGCGCGTCTACGAGCCGTCCGATGGAGCCACCGTCACCACACAGATCGGCGACACCACGTTCAGCACGACGAGAAACGGTGAAAACCTGCGCGTGACAGGCGGTGGAGCCTGGAACGTTCTCCTCGTCAACGCGCGTGCGGCCGCGGTCGAGGGCGGCGAGCCCTCAGAACATCCGCAAGGCGTTCTGGTCAAGGCGGCCGGCGGCGAACTGGTCATCACTCTGGAAAGGGAGAACTGATGGGCTTCCCCGAAGGGTTCCTGTGGGGTGCGGCCACCGCCGCTTACCAGATCGAGGGAGCGGCCCAGGAGGACGGACGTGCACCGTCCATCTGGGACACCTTCAGCCACACGCCCGGCAAGGTCCTCAACGGCGAAACCGGCGATGTCGCCACCGACCACTACCACCGCCGGCAAGAGGACGTCGCGACGATCGCCGACCTGGGCCTCGACGCCTACCGGTTCTCCATCTCCTGGTCACGCGTCCTGCCGGACGGGACGCCCAACCAGAAGGGCATCGACTTCTACTCCAGACTGGTCGACGAACTCCTCGAACACGGCATCGCCCCGGTCGCCACCCTCTACCACTGGGACCTCCCGCAGGACCTGGAGGACGCGGGCGGCTGGCCCGAACGCGACACGGCACGCCGGTTCGCCGACTACGCCGAACGGATCGGACGCGTCCTCGGCGACCGCGTCCACACGTGGACGACGCTGAACGAGCCGTGGTGCTCGGCGTTCCTCGGCTACGCGTCCGGCGTCCACGCCCCGGGCCGCACCGACCCGGCGGACGCGCTCGCCGCCGCCCACCACCTCAACCTCGCGCACGGCCTGGCCGTGCGGGCACTGCGCGGCGTGGTCTCCCCGTCCGCGCGGCACTCGGTCACCCTCAACGTCCACCATCTGCGCGGCGACGCGGAGGCCGTCCGGCGGGTGGACGCCGTCTCCAACCGCGTGTTCCTCGATCCGATGCTCGGCAACGGCTACCCCGCCGACCTCCTGGACGACACGGCGTCCCTCACCGACTGGGGTTTCCTGCGCAACGGCGACGCCGAGATCATCGCCGCGCCCATCGACGTCCTCGGCGTCAACTACTACTCGCCCACGCTCGTCCGGCAGTGGGACGGCGTCTCCCCGCGCGAACACGCGGACGGCCACCGGCAGGGCGCGGCGTCGCCGTTCGTCGGCTGCGACGACGTCGAGTTCGCCGGGCAGCCCGGCCCCCGCACGGCGATGAACTGGCCGATCGACGCGACCGGCATGGAGGAGCTCCTTCTGCGGCTGCACCGCGACTACCCGCACACACCGCTGATGGTCACCGAGAACGGCGCCGCGTTCGACGACGTGGTGGACGGCGCGTCGGACGGGAAGCGCCGCGTCCACGACGACCGCCGCGTCACCTATCTGCGCGACCACATCGCCGCCGTGGAAAGGGCCTGCGACGCCGGCGCCGACGTCCGCGGCTACTTCGCCTGGTCGCTGCTGGACAACTTCGAATGGGCCTACGGCTACTCCAAGCGTTTCGGCCTCGTCCACGTCGACTACACCACCGGCGAACGCACCTGGAAGGACAGCGCCCGCTGGTATCGCGACGCCATCACCGCCCGTCGCGGGAGCCCATGAGCACCGGACGCGCGCGGGTGGCCGTGCTGGCGCTGTCCCTCGCGGCGTTCTGCTTCGTCACGACGGAGAGCCTGCCGATCGGGCTGCTCCGCCTCATCGCGGACGACCTGGACGTCTCGCCCTCGGCCGTCGGCCTGCTCGTCACCGGCTACGCGGCCGTGGTCGCGATCGTCTGCGTCCCGCTCGTCCGGGTCACGGCCCGGGTGGGACGGCGCCGGCTGCTCACCGGTGTGATGCTCGTCTTCGTCGCGATGTCGTTCGCCGCGGCGGCGGCCCCCGGCTACGGCGCGCTGCTGGGCTCGCGGCTGGTCACCGCGCTCGCCCAGGCGGTGTTCTGGCCGGTCGCCGCGGTGGCGGCGGCCGCGCTGTTCCCGCCCGGTCGCCGGGGCAGGGCCGCCGCCTACGTGTTCGCCGGCGGGTCCCTCGCCGTCGTCATCGGCATCCCCCTCGGCACCTGGCTCGGCCAGGCCGTCGGCTGGCGCGCCTCGTTCGCCGCTCTCGGCGCCCTGTGCCTGGTCTCGCTCGCGGCCGTCGCCGTCCTGCTGCCCGGCGGGAACGCGGGCGGCGCGGCCGCCGTCCCCGCGGCCCGGCCGGACCGGCGGCGCTTCCGGCTGCTGATGGCCACCGTCGTGCTGGCCGTCGGCGGCGTGTTCGCCTGCTACACCTACATCACCGAGTTCCTGACCGGCGTCAGCGGCTTCCCCGGGGCCGCGATCAGCCCGCTGCTGCTGGCGAACGGCGCCGCCGACATCTGCGGCCTCGCCATCGCCGGCGTCGTGGTGGACCGCGGCCCGCGCGCCCTGCTCGCCGCGGCCACGGCCGTGCTCACGATCGCCATGCTCGGCCTGTTCACGTTCGGCGCCGCGGCGGTACCGGCGATCGCCGGGCTCGTCCTGCTCGGCCTCGGGCTGCCCGCCTTCGTGACGGCCATGCAGGCCAGGGTGCTGGAGTCGGCGCCGGGCGACACCGGCGTGGCCTCGGCGTGGGCGGCGTCGGCGTTCAACGTCGGCATCGGGGGCGGCGCCCTGCTCGGCGGCGCGCTGCTGCCGTTCACCGGCGTGCGCGGCACGGCCCTGGCGGGTGCGGTCGCCGCCGCCGCGGCGCTCGCCGTGATCTGCGTGGAACGCCCGGTCCGGCCGGCGGCGTTCCGCGCGCGGGCTCCGGCCGGCCCGGGCACGGCTAGCATCGATCGCACTCCGAATCGCTTCGAGGACGACGGGACGGTCCGTGGTCAAGATCACTGATGTGGCGCGGCACGCGGGGGTTTCGCCGAGCACGGTCTCCTACGTGCTGAGCGGCAAGCGCTCGATCTCCGAGGAGACCCGGCACCGCGTCCGGGAGAGCATCCGCGAGCTCGGCTACCGGCCGCACGCGGGCGCCCGCGCGCTCGCCAGCAGCCGGTCCAACGTGCTCGCGCTGATGATCCCGCTGCGCTCCGGCATCGCGGTGCCCGTCGTCATGCAGTTCGCCGTGTCGGTGGTGACCGCGGCCCGCCGGCACGACCACGACGTCCTGCTGCTCACCCAGGAGGAGGGCGAGGACGGGCTGCGCCGCGTCGCCGACAGCGCGCTCGTGGACGCGCTGATCGTGATGGACGTGCAGATGAAGGATCCGCGCCTGCCGCTGCTGCGCACCCTGGACCGGCCGAGCGTCCTCATCGGCTTCCCCGCCGACGCCGACGACCTGACCTGCATCGACCTCGACTTCCACGCCGCCGGCTCCGTCTGCGTCGAGCATCTGGCGGAGCTCGGACACCGCGAGATCGCGATGATCGGCTCGCCGCCCGAGGTCTACGCCCGCCAGACGGGCTTCGCGCAGCGGGTCGCGGACGGGTTCACCGGGGCGGTGCGGGCGGGCGGCCTGACCGGGGACGTCCTGCCGTGCGAGGCCACGGCGGACGCGGCCCGCGACCTTGTGGAAAGGCTCCTCGCCGAGCGTCCCGGCCTCACCGGCGTCCTCGTCCACAATGAGCCGATCGTCGGCCCGGTGGTGCGGGCGCTGCGCGCCGCCGGGCGCCGCGTCCCGGAGGACGTGTCGGTCGTCGCGATCTGCCCGGACGAGCTGGCCGAGCACGCCGAGCCGCCGCTGTCGTCCGTCGCGATCCCCGCCGACGAGGTGGGCGGACGCGCCGTGGACCTGCTGATGTCCAAGCTCGACGGGGCCCCGGTCCCGGCCGCGACCCTGCTCCCGCCGACCCTGACCCGGCGCGCCAGCACCGCGCCCGCCGCCGCAGGCTGACCCGACAAGGAGGTACGGAGAGGGCCCGCACGGCCCATTTGTCGAAGCGCTTCGATAAACACTGCTCGGGGGCCAGTCCAGAGGAGTACCGATGCTCAGACACCATCGAAACCCCCGTCCGCCCGGCCGGCGCAGCCGGCCCCTGACCCTCGTCCTGGCCGCCGCGCTGGTGGCCCCCATCGCGTGGACGGCGCCCGCCGCCGCCCGCGAGACCCTCCCGTTCCGCGACCCGGGCCTGTCCGTGCAGGCCAGGGTCGGCGACCTGCTCGGGCGGCTCACCCTGGACGAGAAGATCTCACTGCTCCACCAGTACCAGCCCGCGATCCCGCGCCTCGGCATCGACCGGTTCAAGACCGGCACCGAGGCGCTGCACGGGGTCGCGTGGTCCACCGACGTCCACAACGACGGCGCCGTCGTGACCGCCGAGGGCACGGTGTTCCCGCAGTCGGTCGGGCTCGGCGCGACCTGGGACCCGGCGCTGCTCAAGAAGATCGGCTCGGCGGTCGGCACCGAGGCCCGCGGCTACCACAGCGAGAACCCCGACGTCTGGGGCCTGCAGCTGTGGGCGCCCGTCGTCAACCTGCTGCGCGACCCGCGCTGGGGCCGCAACGAGGAGGGCTACTCCGAGGACCCGCTGCTCACCGGCCTCCTCGCCACCGCCTACGGCCACGGCATGCAGGGCGACGACCCCGCCCGCCTCAAGGCGGCCCCGGTCCTGAAGCACTACATGGCCAACAACAACGAGATCCGCCGCGACCGGACGTCCTCCAGCCTGCGGCCCCGGGTGAGCAAGGAGTACGACGAGGTCCCGTTCAGGATCCCGATCACCCGTGACGCCTCCACCGGCGTCATGACCGCCTACAACCTGATCAACGGACGTCCCGCGACCGTCACCCCCGACGCCGGGGGCCTCATCCGCTCTTGGACGGACCGGACGCTGTTCAACGTCACCGACGCCGGCGGGCCCAACAACCTCGTCGGCTCCCAGCAGTACTTCCCCGACCTCGCCACCGCCGACGCGGCCGTCCTCAAGTCCGGCACGGACAGCTTCACCACCGACAACACGAACTCTTCCATCACGATCAACGCGGTCAAGGAGGCACTGTCGCGCGGGCTGATCGCCGAATCAGACATCGACCGCGCCGTCGGCCACATCCTCAGCATCCGGGTGCGGCTCGGGGAGTTCGACCCGGGCGGCGGCCCCTACGGGAAGATCACCAAGGAGGTCGTGGACAGCCCCGCCCACCGCGCCCTGGCGCGCAAGGCCGCCGCCGAGCAGATGGTGCTGCTCAAGAACGAGGGCGCCGCGCTGCCCATCTCGTCCGGCAAGGTCGCCGTCGTAGGCCAGCTCTCCGACACCCTCTACACCGACTGGTACTCGGGTGACCTCCCGTACGAGGTCACCCCGCTGGACGGCATCAAGAACAAGGCCGGCGCGGGCAACGTCACCTCCAGCGAAGGCGTCGACCGGATCGCGCTCAAGGACGTCGAGACCGGCAAGTACATCGCCGGCGGAACCGGTGCCGGTGCCGTCCTCAAGACCGGGCCCACCACGGCCGCAGACGCGACGACCCAGTTCGACGTGTTCGACTGGGGCCAGGGCATCGTGACCCTGCGCAGCGCCGCCAACGGCAAGGTCGTCGGCCGCCACAACTGGGGCGACACGTTCGCCAACGACCAGGACCAGCCGAACGACTGGTTCGTCCAGCAGATGTTCAAGCTCGAGAAGCAGGACGACGGCGACCACCTGCTCCGCTACGCGGGCTACGAGAAGGCGTACGACTGGGCCGACCCCTCCAAGATCTACCTGAAGGCGCAGGACGACGGCACGCTCGTCCTCACCACCAAGGACGACGCGGGCCGGTTCGCCAAGGACGTCGTCACCAGCGGCATCGAGTCGGCGGTCAAGGCGGCGACCAGCGCCGACACCGCCGTCGTCGTGGTCGGCAGCATGCCGTTCATCAACGGCCGCGAGGACCACGACCGCACCACGATGGCGCTCGCCGAAGGCCAGTCGGAACTCATCAAGGCCGTCCGCGAGGCCAACCCGAACACCGTCGTCGTGGTGGAGAACAGCTACCCGACGACGCTCAACTGGGAGCAGGAGAACGTCCCGGCGATCCTGTGGACGAGCCACGCCGGCGCCGAGACCGGCAACGCCCTCGCGTCCATCCTCTTCGGCGACGAAAGCCCGTCGGGGAAACTCCCGCAAACCTGGTACCGCTCCGAGAACGACCTGCCCGACATCCTCGAATACGACATCATCAAATCCGACCGCACCTACCAGTATTTCAAGGGCAAGCCGCTCTACCCGTTCGGCCACGGCCTGTCCTACACCACGTTCCGCTACGGCGAACCGCGCCTCAGCAGCCATTCCGTCGGCCGTGACGGAACGGTGACGGTCACCGTCCCGGTCACCAACACGGGCGGGAAGGCCGGCGACGAGGTCGTCCAGCTCTACACGCACCAGCGGCGGTCCCGGGTGAAGCAGCCGCTGAAGACGCTGCGCGCCTTCGACAAGGTTCACGTCGCACCCGGCAAGACCGCGACGGCGAAGTTCCGGCTGCGCGCCTCGGACCTCGCGATCTGGGACGTCACCCGCAACAAGTGGACGGTCGAGAGGTCGAAGCACGACCTGCTGATCGGCTCCTCATCCGCCGACATCCGGCGGCGCGCCCACCTCAACGTGCGCGGCGAAAGGATCCCCGACCGGGACCTGTCCGAGACCACCCGCGCCGCGGACTTCGACGACCACGACGGCATCGAAATGGTCGACGAATCGAAGGCGAAGGGCGACGCGGTCGCCGGCGCGCCGGGCTCCTGGCTGAAGTTCGCGGACGCCGACCTCGGCAGGTCCACCGGCAAGATCACGGCACGTGTCGCGGGCACGAACGCCACCACGATCCAGGTCCGCCTGGACGGCCCCGGCGGTCCGGTGGCGGGAACCCTGAACGTCCCGTCCACCGGCGGGAAGTACACCTACAAGGAGATCACCGCACCGCTCACCGGCGCCCGCGGAGACCACGACGTCTATCTGGTCTTCACCGGCGAAACCCGCCTGAGCACCTTCTCCCTGACCCGCTGAAACCCCGGCCCGCCCCGGCCCCGGCCGGGGCGGGCCATCCCGCTGCAAAGGACGCCACCCATGCGTGCCAGAAGCAGAATCGCCGCCATCGCCGCCACCCTCACCGCCGCCGCACTCATCTGCATCCCGGCCCCCGCCGGCCCCGCCCAGGCCGAAACCCACGACGTCGGCTACGACCGGTATTCACTCATCGTGGACGGAGAACGCGTCCTGCTGTGGACGGGTGAATTCCACTACTTCCGGCTCCCCGGCCCCGCCCTGTGGCGGGACGTCCTCGAGAAGATGAGGGCCGCCGGCTTCAACGGCGTGTCGCTCTACTTCAACTGGGGTTACCACTCACCGGCCCCCGGCGAGTACGACTTCAGCGGAATCAGGGACGTCGACCGGCTCCTGCGCCTCACCGAAGAACTCGGCCTCTACGTCGTCGCGCGACCCGGACCGTACATCAACGCCGAGACCACCGGCGGCGGCCTTCCCGCCTGGCTGAAGACCGTCCCCGGACGTGCCCGCTCCAGCGACCCGGGCTACACCCGCGCCTACCGCGAATGGCTCGCGCACATCGACCCCATCATCGCCCGCCACCAGGTCACGCGCGGCGGATCGGTCATCGCCTACAACGCCGAGAACGAATACGCCGCGAACACCGACGCCGCCTACATGGAGGACATCCAACGCCAGGCCCGCGCACACGGAATCGACGTCCCCATCACCCACAACCAATGCTGCGACGCCTCCTGGACCCCCACCTGGGCGTCCGGTCTGGGAGCCGTGCAGATCCCCGGCGTGGACGACTATCCGCAGTCGTTCGAATGCCGCGAGCCCGACACCTGGGGGACCTGGGGCGAGGGCGTCACCGAACGGCTCAGCCCCGACTCCCCGGTCTATGCCGCCGAATACCAGGCCGGCGCCATCGACGTGAACCGGGCCGGCTACGGCCAATGCCGTGAGCTCACCGGACCCGGCTTCATGAAGGTCTACTACAAGTCCAACCTCGCCGCCTCCGGCGCCACGATGTTCGGCTACTACATGGCGTTCGGCGGCACGAACTGGGGACGGCTCGGCCAGCCCAACGACGTCTACACGTCCTACGACTACGGCGCCCCCATCACCGAGAACCGGCAACTGACCGCCAAGTACGACGAGTTCAAGCGCCAGGGCCTCTTCGTCACGACCGTGGCGCCCCTGACGAAGACGGACCCGGCCACCGCACCCGCCTCCGACAATCCGTCCGTCCGCACCGAGGCCCGGGCCAACCCCGACACCGGCACGCAGTTCGTCCTCGTCAGGCACGCCGACCGCAAAACCGACGGCGACGAATCCGCCGACCTCACCTGGACCACTCCCGACGGCACCTACGACCTCCCCGTACGACTGGAAGGCCGAGACGCCAAAATCCTCATGGCCGGCTACGACATGGGCGGCCAGCGCCTCGCGGCGACGACCTCCGAACTCCTCACCCACACCGCGGCCGACGGACGGGACATCGCCGTCCTCTACGGCACCGAAGGCGTGGCCGGAACGACCGTCCTCCGCTACGGCACCCGCCCTGACGTCAAAGTCCTGAGCGGTTCGGTGAAGACGTCCTTCACCGACGGCGACCTGAAACTCGACTACACCCACAAAGGCCTGGCCCGCGTCGAGATAACCGGCGGCGGCCGAAAGCCCCTCCTGCTCCTCCTCGGCACGGACGAAGAGGCCGCCGAGTTCTGGCGCTCGGGAAACACCCTCATACGCGGCACCCACCTGGTCCGCTCCGCCCAGACCAAGGGCGACACCGTGGCCATCAGAGCGGACTTGGCCAAGACGACCGAATTCGAGGTCTTCACCTCAGCCCGCCACGTGACCCTGAACGGCCGCGGAACCCGAACCCGGACGACTCCGAGCGGCACGCTCGTGGCCCGGGCCAAAGGTCCGAGACCGGTGAAACTCCCCGCTTTGAAGTACTGGCGCGGCGAACAGGGCGCCCCCGAATCCGCCCCCGGCTTCGACGACTCCGACTGGAGAATCGCCGACCGCACCACCACGGTCAGCCCCATCAAGCCGAAGAAACCACCCGTCCTCTACGCCGACGACTACGGCTTCCACCACGGCCACGTCTGGTACCGCGGCCACTTCACCGCGACCGGCTCCGAATCATCGGTCGAACTCAACGCCATCACCGGCAAAGGCGGCATCTACCAGGTCTGGCTGAACGGCCGCTACCTGGGCTCGGCCGCCGGCGGGGAACAGAAGGACGCCGACGCCCCCGTCAACGAGAACCCGGGTCCGGGCACCTTCGAAATCCCGCCCGACCTCCTCGGCAAGGGCGAGAAGGCCGTCCTCTCCGTCCTGGTCGAGAACATGGGCCACAACGACGACTGGACCGCCGACGACGTCCGCCACAAGCAACCCCGCGGCCTCGTCAACGCCGACATGACCACGAACCCGGTCACCTGGCGCATCCAAGGAACCCGCGCCCAGGACCCCCTCCGAGGCCCCCTCAGCACAGGCGGCCTGTACGGCGAACGAAACGGCTGGCACCTGCCTTCCGCACCCACCAGAACGTGGACGCGCACGTCCCCGAGCCGTCCAACGACCCCGGGCGTCCACTGGTACACCACAAAGGTGCGCCTGGCCCTACCCAGAACTCAGGACGTCCCAGTGACCCTGCACTTCAACAAAGGAAAAGGCCGCTACCGGGCCCTCATATTCGTCAACGGCTGGAACCTCGGCGAGTACGTCAACGGCGAGATCCAGCACGACTTCGCCCTCCCGAACGGAATCCTCGACCCCCGCGGCCACAACACCCTGACCCTCGCCCTGATCACGGAAGACGACTCCAAGCCCGGCGCCGTATCCCTGACCGCCGCCGGAAACGTCCGGGGAGGCGCGCAGATGACACCGTGACAACCGGTGCCGGGCAGGATGGCTCATCGAGCCACCCGACGAGCGGATGACGGATGCGCTCGTGCGCGGAGCGCTCGACCTCGACGTCCTGCTCGGCCCGCAGGTCGCGCGACTCGGCGCTCTCCGGCCCGCGGATCAGCCGGTCGGGCGTACGTGGGGTGGGAGCTTTTCGGGGTGGCGCATATGGTGGCTGACGTCGCCGACGAGGTCGAGGGTGATGCGGCGCTCGGCGAAACGCCAGCGGCCGTCCCGGCGCTCGAAGGTGTCGGCGTACGTGCCGCAGGCGATGGGTTGCAGCGGGAGGGCCGGTACGGCCTGGAGGACGGTGTAGTACGCCGTCGAGCGGGCCGTGCCGGCCTCCTCGTCGACCTCGATCGCGAGGTTGGTGGTGATGTGCTTGGTGCGCAGGGTGCCGTCGTCGTGGACGATCACCGTTCTCTCGAACATGGCCGCGATCGCGTCGCCGCCGCGCAGTGAGCCGCCGCCGCCGGTGAACACGGCGTCGGCGAACAGGTCGCGGATTCCCGCGAAGTCCGCGCCGTCCACGCATTCGGCGTAGCGGAAGACGAGGTTCGCGACGGCCTGGTGGCTCGGCTGGTCGGCGGGAGCAGTGGACATGATCGCCTCCGGTTCGGGCTCGCCGTCCGATCATGGTCCTCGCGCGACGCGGTTCCGCGCCCGATCCCGTTGAGCAGGACGCGCGAGTGCGTCCCGCCTCCCGATAGCACATTTTCTGGTCATTCAGCGGCAATGTGCATTGCACGGTTGGGCAGACTTGATTTAAGTGTTAACGGGTGGCCAGGTTGGGACGGAAGATGGCCTTGTTTGTGGGAGTTTGTGGCGCCTAATGTCTGGATGCGGCGGGACGTCCACCACAAATCGACGTCCCGCCGGCCATTGCCGCAGATCGCGGCGGGCAATCCAGGGAGGAAGACATGCACATGTCGCGTGCCCGTTTCCGGTGGGCCGCCGTACTGGCCGGAATGGCGATCCTCGCGCACGCCGCGCCGGCACAGGCGCGGGCGGCGGAGCCCGTCGGCGCCTACCTGCTGATGGTGGCGCCGCAGGAGGGCCCCGTCACCGCGCGGACCCTGTGGTGCGACCCGGACGGAGGGACGCTCCGTGCCGCATCACAGGCCTGTGACCAGCTTCAATCCGCCGACGGGCGGGTGGCGCGGATCCCCGTGCGAGAGGGGCCGTGCACGCTGGAGTACGCGCCCGTCCGGGTGAGCGCCGACGGCACCTGGCGCGGCGAGCCGCGCCATTTCGCGCGGACCTATCCGAACCGGTGCGCCGCCATGCGCGACACCGGCGGAATTCTTTTCGGCGAGTAACCCACGGACCGCGGGCCGCCGGGATGGGAGCGGGGAGCTGTCCGGCGGCCCGCATCGAATGGAGGGCCACAATGCTCGCTTTCACCGGGCCGGATGTTCTCGTCACCTACGAGCGCACCGGCGGATTCGCCGGAATTCGGGAACGGGTGACCGTCGGTGCCACCGGGACGGCCGTCGTCAATGGCGCGAAGATCACGCTCAAGGACGAGGAAATGCGCGGCCTGCGTGACGCGCTGGGCCGCGTCGTCACCACGAGGTCTTCGGCGGCGGGGTGCGACGTCGCCGACCACTTCACCTACACGCTCACCTACCGCGGGCACCGGACGACGCGGTGCCGGATCCCGTGCGACTGGCGCGCGGCGGTCGAGCGGCTGGAGGCGCTGACCATCCGGCCCGAGGCGCTGACAAGGCGGTGACCGGTTGAGCCGCGGCGTGCCGTCCCCGTCCGCCGACCATGGGGGGCGGCACGCCGCACGTCACGGGGTGCAGGCGCGGACGTGCAGGTCCCGCATCGTGGACTCCAGGGCGGCGACCGGGCCGTCCACCCGGATACCAGGCACGACCTGCTGGATCGGGAACGGCGTGACCGGCCCCGGCGGGACGCCGAGTTCGGTGCGCCACGCGGTCAGCTGCGCGGACGAAAGGATGTAGACGATGCGGCCGAGCTCGACCCAGCCGTGCGCGGCCGAGCACATCGGGCAGTGCTCGCCGGACGTGAACACCGTGGCGGCGCGACGCTCGTCCGCGCTGAGGTTGCGGGCCGCCCAGCGGGCGATCTCGAACTCGGGGTGGCGGGTCTGGTCGCCGTCCGCGGTGCGGTTGCGGTCCTCGAACAGGACCTCGCCGGACGCGGAGACCAGGACGGACCCGAACGGCTCGTCGGCCGCCTCCAGCGCCTCGGCCGCCAGCTCGACACAGCGGTTCAAGTGGACGAGTTCAGCAGCTGTCGGTTCATAACCCATCAACCGATCATAGGCATCTCCCCAGCTAGACACCGCCCAGCCACCACCCCGACCAAGCAACAACCTCAATCGTCGCGATCGCGTCCGAAGGCAGGTTTCAAGCGAAGCGAGAAACCTGATCGCGCAGCGAGCCGCAAGGCGAGTTCGGAGCGATGCAGCGATCGCACGCAGTGCCCGCCGAAGGAAGGCGCTCCAGCGCCTGACGCCAAGGGCACTGCAATAAGCTACGCGGACTCGCGGATGACCAGGTGGGGGCGCAGGATGACCACCGGGTCCTCGACCGTCTCGCCGCGGATGCGGGAGACCAGGAGGCGGGCCATTTCCAGGCCCATCTCCTCCGGCGACTGGTGGACGGTGCTGAGCGGCGGGTCGGCCAGGGGAGCGGCGGCCGAGTCGTCGAAGCCGATCACCGCGACGTCGTCGGGGATGTGCCGGCCGTGCCGGTGCAGGACGCGCAGCGCGCCGAGCGCCATCGGGTCGTCGGCCGCGAACACCGCGTCCAGGGCCGGCTCGGCGGCCAGCAGCTTCTCCGCGGCGGCGATGCCGCTGGCCTCCCCGAAGTCGCCGTACTCGACGTACTCGCGCAGGCCCGCGGCGGCGAGGGCCTCCCGGTAGCCGGCCAGCCGGTCGATGCCCACCCCCATGTCCTGCGGGCCGGCGATGGTGGCGATCCGCCGCCGGCCACCGGAGATCAGGTGGCCGACGGCCTCGCGGGCGCCGCTGCGGTTGTCGACGTCGACGTAGCTGACCGGCGACAGGCCCGGCGGGCGGCCGCCGAGGACGGTCGGGACCCCGTTGGCCTCCAGCCTGGCGGGCAGCGGGTCCTCGGCGTGCAGGGAGGTGAGGAGCACCCCGTCCACGTGCTGGGTGGTGAGGTACTCCTCCAGCCGCCCGTACTCGGCGGGGGAGCGGGCGAGGGCGAGCAGGAGCTGCAGCCCGGTGTCGCCGAGGCCGTTGCTGATCCCCCGGATGATCCCGGCGAAGTACGGCTCGTCGAACAGCCGCTGGTCGGACTCGGCGACGACGAGCGCCACGGTGTCGGTGCGGCGGGTGACGAGCGTGCGGGCCGCGCGGTTCGGCACGTACCCGAGCTCGTCGATGGCCTTCAGCACCGCCTCGCGGGCCTGCGCGCTGACCCGCGGTGATCCGTTGACCACCCGCGATACCGTGCCACGCCCGACGCCGGCCCGCGCCGCGACCGCCTCCAGCGTGGGACGGGTGCTGCTGCCCGTCATCTGGCCCCCTTCGTCCGTACCGTCCGCCCCGTGCGGGTCAGCCCCGTTCCGGCAGACCGCCCCGCCGGATCACCCCTGCGTACCACCGTGCGCTGTCCTTGGGCACCCGGCGCTGCGTGGCGTAGTCGACGTGGACCAGCCCGAAACGCTTGGAGTAACCCCAAGCCCACTCGAAATTATCCAGCAGGGACCAGGTGAAGTAGCCGCGAAGCGCTACGCCGTCGGCGATGGCGTCGTGGCATGCCCGCAAGTGTGCGTCGATATAGGCGATGCGCCCCTCGTCCTGGACCGTGCCATTTCCGTCCGGCGCCTCGTCGTAGCCCGCGCCGTTCTCGGTGATGTACAGCGGGATCTCCGGGTATTCGCGGTGCAGCCGGGTGAGGACCTCGTGCAGGCCGTCCGCGTCGATCTCCCAGCCCATACCGGTGACGGGACGCCCGGCGGGAACGAAGCGGACATGGTCGCTGCCGACCCACGGGGAGTGCGTGGAGAACGGCGACGACGCGGTCTGCGCCGCCTCGCCGGGCGTGCCCGCGACGGTGTGCCGCGAGTAGTAGTTGATGCCGAGCTGGTCGATCGGCCGGCTGATCACGGCCAGGTCGCCGTCCGCCGGGACGAACCCGTACCGGGCGGTGTCCGCGAGGACGTCCTCGGGGTAGCGGCCGAGGAGCAGCGGGTCGAGGAACAGCCGGTTCTGCAGCCCGTCGATGCGGCGCGCCGCGTCGACGTCGGCGGGGTCGTCGGTCGCGGGGGAGACCGCGTACAGGTTGACGGCGGCGCCGAACCGGTTGTCGGGGTGGCGGGCCCGCATCGCCTCGACCGCGAGGCCGTGGCCGAGCATCAGGTGGTGGGCGGCCATCAGGGAGGCGGACGGGTCGAGGCGCCCGGGCGCGTGCTCCCCGGACGCGTAGCCGAGGAACGCCGCGCACCACGGCTCGTTCACGGTCGTCCAGTGGTGGACCCGGTCGCCGAGCGCGGCGTGCACATGCGCCGCGTACTCGGCGAACCGGTGGGCGGTCTCCCGCTCGGGCCAGCCGCCCTTGTCCTCCAGGGGCTGCGGAAGGTCCCAGTGGTAGAGG
Source organism: Actinomadura sp. 3N407 (assembly GCF_052245875.1). Lineage (NCBI taxonomy): Bacteria > Bacillati > Actinomycetota > Actinomycetes > Streptosporangiales > Thermomonosporaceae > Actinomadura > Actinomadura sp. 3N407. The sequence goes on along the minus strand of NZ_JBQQBP010000003.1, from coordinate 302,183 downwards.
GTCGGCCACGGCTCGATGCCGGCCTCCAGCAGCGCGTCGACCAGGCGCCGGTAGAAGTCCAGGCCCTCCTGGTTGAACGCCCCGGTCCCGGACGGCTGCACCCGGGACCAGGAGATCGAGAAGCGGTACGCGGTCAGCCCGAGGTCGGACATGAGCGCCACGTCCTCGGGGAACCGGTGGTAGTGGTCCACCGCGACGTCGCCGGTGTCGCCGCCGAGCACCTTGCCGGGGGTGCGGCAGAACGTGTCCCAGATGGACGGGCCGCGCCCGCCTTCGCTCGCGGCGCCCTCGATCTGGTAAGCGGCGGTGGCGGCCCCCCAGCGGAACCCGGTCGGGAACGGTGCGGCGGCGGAGGCCGCGCTGGTGTCGTGCTTGAGGGAGGTCACGCCTTAACAGCACCTTCCATGATTCCGCCGATGATCTGGCGGCCGAAAATGATGAACACGATGAGCAGCGGCAGGACCGCCACGCTGGTGCCGGCGAACATGAGCGTGTAGTCCTGGAAGTGCGCGTTCGCCAGGTTGTTGATGGACAGCTGCACGGTCGGGTTGTCGGGGTTCAGCACCGCGAGCGGCCACATGAACTCGTTCCAGGTCTGCATGAACGTGAACAGGCCGAGGACGCCCGCGGCCGGCCGCAGCGCCGGCAGGACGACGCGCCAGTAGATGCCGAACGTGCTGCATCCGTCGACGCGGGCCGCCTCGATCAGCTCGTCGGGGACGGCCTGCTCGGCGTACTGCCGCATCATGAACACGCCGAACCCGGTGACGAGGAACGGGACGATGACGGCCTGCAGCTGGTTCTGCCAGCCCAGCTCCACCATGATCATGTAGAGCGGGATGATGCCCATCTGCACCGGGATCATCATGGTCGCGATGATGATGAGCAGCAGCCCGTTCTTGCCGCGGAAGCGCAGCTTGGCGAACGCGAACCCGGCGAGCGAGGCGAAGAACACCGTGGAGATCGTCACCGCGCCGGAGGCGATCGCGGAGTTCAGCAGGCCCTGCGCGAAGTAGGCGTCGGGGTTGCCGAACAGCCGGTCGACGTTCTCGGCGCCGTTGCCGCCGGGCAGCATCGGCGGCGGGACGTCGGCGACCACGTCGTTGGTGCGGGTCGCCACGGCGATCATCCAGTAGATCGGGAAGATCGACAGCACCAGCGCGACGATCAGCGTGAGGTAGGTCAGCGGGCTGGCGTTCCACAGGCCGCGGAAGCGGCCGGGGCGCGCGGCGGCGTGCTTGCCCTCGGCGCGCCGGTTGCCGGGGCCGGCCAGGAGCGTGGTCACTTGGTGCCTCCCGTGCGCCGCACGGCCATGAAGTTGATCAGGGAGAACACGATGATCATCACGAACAGGGCCCACGCGACGGTGGCGCCGTAGCCGTACCGGTCACTGCCGAACGCGTTGTCGTACATGTACATCGTGATCGTCTGGAACTGGTGCAACGGGCCGCCGTCCATCTTGTTCGGCGTGTGGATGCTGAACAGGACGGGCTCGGTGAACAGCTGCAACCCGCCGATCGTCGAGATGATCACCGTGAAGAGGATCGTGGGACGCAGGAGCGGGACGGTGATCTGCCAGAACTGCCGGATCCGGGACGCGCCGTCGATCGCGGCGGCCTCGTAGAGGTCCTTCGGAATCGCCTGCATGGCGGCCAGGTAGATCAGCGCGTTGTAGCCGGTCCAGCGCCAGTCGACCATCAGCGCGATGGCCAGCCAGGACCAGCCGCGGCTGCTGCTCCAGGCGATCGGGTCGATCCCGACCAGACCGATCGCCCAGTTGATCATGCCCCAGTCCTTGTCGAACATCTGGGTGAACACGATCGCGACGGCGGCGGTCGAGGTCACCAGCGGGGCGACCATCCCGATCCGGAACAGGGTCGGGACCCGCATCCGCCGGTTCAGGGCGTTGGCGACCATCAGCGCGAGCAGCAGCTGCGGGACGGTCGCGATGACGAAGATCCCGATGGTGTTGACCGTGGCGTGCCAGAAGTCGGCGTCGGTCAGCAGGTAGTCGTAGTTGTCCAGCCCGACGAACTCGCGTGTCCCGGACGCCAGTTCCCAGTCGTGCAGGGACACCCAGAGGGTGAAGACCAGAGGGAACGCGCCGAAGATCAGGAAGACGAGGTAGAACGGCGAGATGAAGGCGTAGGGAGCGCCCTTCACGTCGAGCTTGGCCAGCCGTGCCCGCCAGGTGCGGCCGGGCCGCGGACGGGCCTTCGCCGGCGAGGGCGGGGGGCCGTTCCGGCTGGGGCGCAGATCGGTGGTCACGTCGTGCGCCTCCTTTCCGAGGACGGGACTGAGCGGGAGATGGGTACGGCGGCGGCGCCGGCGGGGAGGTAACGGCACGGCGCCGCCGCCGTGGTCTGGAGGTCGCCGGGGGTTACCTGGCGGCCTTCTCAGCCTCCTCCACGGACTTGCCCCATGCGCCGCCGGCGTCCTGCTTGCCCTGGCCCACCGAGACCAGGACGTTCTCGACCGCGGCCCGCACGTCCTCGTTCTTCGGCCCGAGGTGGACCGGCTTCACCGAGGCCACCAGCTCACCGAAGATCTTGCCGATCGGGGCGTCGTTGAAGTACTCGCTCTTGGCGCCCGCGACCGCCGGGTCCTGCGCGGCCTGCGGCGAGGACGGGAAGACCTTCGCCTCCTTGAACGCGCCGACCTGGCCCTCGGGGGAGGTCAGGAACTTGGCCAGCTCCGCGGCCTCCTTGGCGTGCTTGGTCTGCTCGGGAACGGCCAGCCACGAGCCGCCCCAGTAGCCGGAGCCGCCCGGGGTGGTCGCGACGTCCCACTTGCCCTTGCCGGCCTCACCGGAGAACTCCTCGATGCCGCCGAGCATCCAGGACGGGCACGGCACGGTGGCGAACGTGTCGCGCTTGAGCGCCGTCTGCCACGGCGGCGTGAAGATCGACATGTCGGCGGTGAGCTTGTTCTGCTCGAACTTCAGCGTCGTGTCGAACGCCTGCTTCACGGCCGGGTTGGACTCGTAGACCAGGTTGTTCTCCTTGTCGAAGAAGCTGTGCCCGGGGCCGTTGCCGGCGTTCTGCAGGACGGTGGCGCGGAAGACGGCCGTGGGGCCGTCCAGCCACTTGCTGTCGGGCATCTTCTCCTGGAACTTCTGCCCGGTGGCGAGGAACTCGTCCCAGGTCGCCCAGAGCTTGCCGACCTCTTCGCGATCGGTCGGCAGGTCGGCCTTCTCGAACAGGTCCTTGCGGTAGCACATGGCGAGCGGGCCGACGTCGGTGCCGAGCCCGACGAGCCGCTTGCCGTCGGGGCTGATGCCCATCTGCCACTTCCAGGGCAGGAAGTTCTGCTGCAGCCCCTTGCCGCCGTGGTCGTAGAGGTTGACGAACTTGGCCGCCTGCTGCATGTAGAGCGGCAGGATTCCCTCCTCCAGCATGACGACGTCGCCGGCGCCGCTGCCGGTCGCCATCCACTGCTGGATGCGCGGCTTGTACTCGTCGAGGCTGGAGACCTTGCGCTGCTTGATCTTGACGTTGGGGTGGGACTGCTCGTACTGCTTGTAGAGCGCGTCGTAGCCCGGCTCGCCGAAGACGTCGACGGTGAGCTCGACCGGACCGCCGTCCGAGCCGCCGCCGTCGTCGTCCCCGCCGCAGGCGACGACCAGGCCGCCGACGAGTACCGCAGCCATCGCCGTACTCAGTCCGCGCCGCATGATGGCCCTCATGGCGGACCCCTCTCAGGTTGGTGACTTCCAGGTGTGTGGGAGCGCTCCCACGGATGAAAGACCGTGACCGGGCTCACTGTCAATGCGCCGAAATAGAACCGTTACAACAAGCTAGCCGAGGAGCGAGGCTGGTCAGGCCCGTCCCGACCCGTGGTCAGCCCCCGGTCAACTCTTCTCGGCGGGTGCCAGCCGGGCCGCCGCCGGGGCCGGCGCCGTCGAGCGCCGGACGACGAGTTCCGGCCGGTAGAGCAGCTCCGTGCGGGGTGCGCGGGCCCCGCGGATCTCGTCCAGGACGGTGCTCACGGCGGCCATCGACATCTCCCGCACCGACTGCCGGACCGTGGTCAGCGGAGGGTCGAGGTAGGCGGTCAGCGGCGAGTCGTCCATGCCGGTGACCGAGACGTCCGCGGGCACCCGCAGGCCGCGCTGCCGGGCGGCCCGGATCGCGCCGAGCGCCATGATGTCGTTGCCGCCGCAGATCGCCGTGCAGCCCGCGTCGAGCAGCCGGGTCGCCGCCGCCTGCCCGCCCTCGACCGTGTACATGGTGTTGACGATCAGCCCGTCCACCTCGTCGGGCGTCAGGTCGGTGTGCGCCGCCATGCCGCGCCGGAAGCCCTCGGTCTTGCGCCGCGTCGGCACGTACACGTCCTGGCCGATCGCCAGCCCGATCCGCCGGTGGCCCATTGCGGCCAGATGCGCGACGATCGCCTCCAGCGACGCGACGTCGTCATTGGAGATGAACGGGGCGTCGATGTCGGGCCGGTACCCGTTCACCAGGACGATCGGCAGCGCCTGCTCCAGCAGCCGCGCGTACCGCGCCCGGTCGGAGTTGGCGTTGGCGTGCAGGCCGTTGACGAAGATGATCCCGGCGACGCCGCGTTCCAGCAGCATCTCGATGTAGTCGTCCTCGGCGATGCCGCCCGGCGCCTGCGAGCACAGCACCGCCATGTACCCGTGCCGGGCCAGCGCGCTCTCGATGACCTCGGCGAACGCCGGGAAGATCGGGTTGGTCAGCTCGGGGATGATCAGCCCGATCAGCCCGGCCCGCCGCTGGCGCAGGCGGGCCGGGCGCTCGTAGCCGAGCACGTCCAGGGCGGTCAGCACCGCCTGGCGCGTGGTCGGGGACACGCCCGGCTTGCCGTTGAGCACGCGGCTCACGGTCGCCTCGCTCACCCCGGCGTGTACCGCGATGTCCGCCAGGCGTGTCGTCATGGGTTTCAAATTAGCCGTCCTCCTTGACGTCCCACCACAGTGCGGTGTCCGGGGGCAGTTCGACGTGGTCCCCGTCCGTGTGGACCGGTCCGCTCGCGAGGAGCGGGGTCCCGTGCGCGGGGACGCGGGCGGTACGGCCGCCCATGTTGACGGCGCACGCGAGCCGCCGGTCCCCGTCCGCCGTTTCCCGGACGAACAACAGTGTGCCCGCTGGACTGGCCAGCCAGAGCAGCGAGCCGTCGCCGAGCGCGGGATGTTCCCGCCGGACGCGCAGCGCCTCGTGGTAGAGCGACAGCATGGAGCCCGGGTCGGCGTGCTGCGCGGCGACCGTGAGGTCGCGCCATTCGGTGGGGATCGGGAGCCAGGAGTCGGCGCCCGCGCCGAACCCGAACGGGGGCTCCTCGCCCTCCCACGGCATCGGGACGCGGCAGCCGTCGCGGCCCGCGCCCTCGCCGCGCAGCCGCTGCGGGTCCTGCTGGAACTCCTCCGGCAGGTCGAGCACCTCGGGCAGGCCGAGCTCCTCGCCCTGGTAGACGTAGGACGAGCCGGGCAGCGCGAGCGTCAGCAGCGCCGCCGCGCGGGCGCGCCGCAGGCCCCGCTCCCCGTCGCCGTACCGGGTGACGTGCCGTTTCACGTCGTGGTTGGACAGCACCCAGGTCGCGGGCGCGCCGACCGCCCCGGCGGTGCGCAGCGACTCGTCGATCACCTTCCGCATCCCGGACGCCTCCCAGGGCGCGGTCAGGTAGTGGAAGTTGAACGCCTGGTGCAGCTCGTCCGGGCGGGTGTAGGCGGCGAGGCGCTCGGGGGTCGGCGCCCACGCCTCGGCGACGGCGATCCGCTCCCCGTCGTAGGAGTCGAGCAGGCGGCGCCACGCGCGGTGGATGTCGTGGACGGGATCCTGGTCGAAGTACGGCAGGACGGCCGTGCCGAGCATCTCGACCTGGTCGGTGTGGCCGACGTCCGGGAGCCCCGGCGCCTTGGCCATGCCGTGCGCGACGTCCACCCGGAAGCCGTCGACGCCGAGGTCGAGCCAGAACTTCAGGATGTCCGCGACCTCGGTGTGGACCTCGGGGTTCTCCCAGTTGAGGTCGGGCTGCTCGGGGGCGAACAGGTGCAGGTACCACTGGCCGTCCGGCAGCCGGGTCCAGGCGGGCCCGCCGAACACCGACTCCCAGTCGTTGGGCGGCTCGGCGCCGTCCGGTCCCCGCCCGTCGCGGAAGATGTAGCGGGCGCGCTCGGGGGAGCCGGGGGACGCGGCGAGCGCGGCCCGGAACCAGGCGTGCCGGTCGGAGGTGTGGTTGGGGACGACGTCCACGATGATCCGCAGGCCGTGGGCGTGCGCGTCCGCGATCAGGTCGCGGGCGTCGGCGAGCGTGCCGAACAGCGGGTCGACGTCGCGGTAGTCGGCGACGTCGTAGCCGAAGTCGGCCATCGGGGAGACGTAGAACGGGGTCAGCCACAGCGCGTCGACGCCGAGGCCGGCCAGGTACGGCAGCCTGGCCCTGATGCCCGGCAGGTCGCCGACGCCGTCCCCGTCGGAGTCGGCGAAGCTGCGCACGTACACCTGGTAGATGACGGCGTCGCGCCACCAGCGGGCGCCGCCCCCCGTGTGGCCAGGCGCGGCGAGGTTCTCGGCGGGGACGATAAGGGTGTCCTGGGTCATGAACATCCTTCGGATCGGTAGCTGTCGGCGTGCACTCGGTTCACTTCGGTTCACTTGACTCCGCCGGCGGTGAGGCCGGCGACGATCCGGCGCTGGAAGACCAGCACCACGACGATCAGCGGGACGGTCACGATCACGCCCGCCGCCATCTGGGTGCCGAACGGCTGGTCGAACCCGGAGACGCCGGTGAACTTGGAGATCGCGACCGTGGCGGTCTGCATCTCCTTCTTGTTGACCATGGACAGCGCGATGAGGAACTCGTTCCACGCGGCGATGAAGGTCAGGATCGCCGTGGTGAACACCCCGGGCGCCGCCAGCGGAATGATGATCTTGCGGAACGCCTGGCCGCGGGTGCAGCCGTCCACCATCGCCGCCTGCTCCAGCTCGAACGGCAGCTGCCGGAAGAACGCCGTGAGCAGCCAGACCGACAGCGGCAGCGCGAACCCGAGGCTCGGCAGCACCATCGCCTGGTAGGTATTGATCCACTTGATGTCGGTGAAGAGCTTCAGCAACGGAACCAGCTGGGAGATTCCCGGGAACATCGTGGTCGCGATGATCAGGCCGAGGACCGCGTTCTTGAACCGGAAGTCCAGCCGGGCCAGCGCGTACGCGGTGAACGTGCCGATGAGCAGCGTCAGCACGGTCGTGCTGCCGGCCACGATGAGGCTGTTCACAAGCGCGCGGCCGAACCCGTTGTCGCCGGAGAACACCGCGGAGAAGTTCTCCCACGACCACCGCACCGGGATGATCGTGTTGTCGAACTGGTCCTGCGGCCGGCGGAACGCCGAGATCGTCATCCAGTAGAACGGCGCGAGGCAGTAGACCGCCACCAGTGCGAACCCGAGGTAGGACAGCGTCCGGCGGGTGAGGGAGCCGTTCACGCGGCCACCTTCTTCCGCCTGCCGCCGCGTCCGGGGTGCCGGCGCGCCTCGCCGATGATGTCGGCGCCGAGCAGCTTCACGAACAGGTACGCGATCAGCGCGATGTACAGGAACAGGACGGTCGCGTACGCCGCCGCCGACCCGTACCGCAGGTTGGACGCCTCGAACCAGGCGATCATCGTCAGGGTCTCCACGGACTTCTGGTTGACGCCGATCAGGACGGCGGGCAGGTCGAACATGCGCAGCACGTCCAGCATGCGGAACAGCACGGCGACCAGCAGCGCGGGCTTGACCAGCGGCAGCGTGATCCGCCAGAACTGCTGGACCGCGCCGGCGCCGTCCACCCGCGCCGCCTCGTAGACGTCCCGGGGGATCATCTGCAGCCCGGCGAGGACCAGCAGCCCGATGAACGGGGAGGTCTTCCACACCTCGGCGACGACGACGGCCATCTTGGCGGGGAACCCGTCGGCGGTCCACAGGATCTGCTCGCGCAGCAGCGCGTTCGCGGCGCCGTCCGCCTGGAAGATCCACCGCCACAGCAGGCCGGAGATCGCGGTCGGGATCGCCCACGGGACGAGGATGCTGGCGCGCACCACGGACCGTCCCCGGAACATCTGGTGCATGATCAGCGCCATCGCGACGCCGATCACGGTCTCCAGGACGACGGTGGTGACGGTGAAGAACGTCGTGTTGCCGAAGGCGTTCCAGAACGCTTCGGCCCGGTCGCCCTGGAAGATCGCGGTGTAGTTGCCGAGGCCGACGAACCGGTCGCCTTCCACGACGAACCCCTGGGCGTCGAGGCCCTCGCCCCGCGCGTAGAGCGACTCGCGGAAGCCGGCGAGGACCGGGTAGCCGATGACCAGCGCGAGGACGAGCAGCGTCGGGGACAGCAGCAGTGCCGCGAGCCGCCTCGTCCCCTGCACGTCGCCCTTGGCGCGGCGTCCGCGCGGCGCGTCCGCCGCGGGGGCTCCCGCGGCGGACGGCTTCTCGTCGTGGGTCGCGGTCATGCCGCTCACTGCGCGGTCAGCGGCCGGAGCTTCGCCTGCAGGTCGGAGAGTGCCTGCTCGGCGGTCTTCTCACCGGTGACGGCGTCGTACATCTCGCCCTGGATCGCGGCGGTCACGTCGCCGTACTTCACCGCGACGGGACGCGGCCTGGCGGTCGTGATGGCCTGCTTGAGGACCGGCAGGTACGGGAACCTCTTCACCATCTCCGGGTCGTCGTAGAGCGCGGCGATCGTCGGGGCCTGCGAGGTCGCGAGCAGGTTGGCGCGCTGCGCCGCCTCGCCGGTCAGGTACCGGATGAAGTCGAGCGAGGTGGCCTTGTTCTTCGCGAACGCGGAGATCGCGAGGTTGTGCCCGCCGAGGTTCGCGACGCCGGGGCCGTCCGGTCCGGGCAGCGGCGCGACCGCGAAGTCGCCCGCCACCTCCGACGAGCCGTCGTCGGAGTCGGCCAGCGCGTACTGGTAGGGCCACTGCCGCTGGAACAGCAGCTTCCCTGACTGGAAGTAGCGGCGCCCGCCCTCGGTGTCGAGCGTGACGGCCTCGTCCGGCATCCGGGTCTTCTTGGCGTTCACCAGGAACTCGACGCCCTGCTCGGCCTGCGGGGTGTTCAGCGTCGGCTTGCCGTCCTCGCCGATGATCGAGCCGCCCGCGGCGGCGATCGCCTCGACCGCGCTGATCGTCATGCTCTCGGTCTTGTTGACCTCGGTGAAGTAGCAGTCGACGTCCTCGCCCTCGGGCAGCTCCCGCACCTTGTCGCAGGCGTCCCACATCTCGTCGTAGGTCTTCGGCGGCTCGGAGATCCCGGCCTTGTCGAGGAGGTCCTCGCGGTAGTACAGCATCCCGGCGTCCGACGTGGACGGCACCGCGTAGAGCCGGCCCCGGTACTGCCCGGTCTTGATCGTCGCCGGCAGCATCGCCGCCAGGTCGATCCTGTCCTTGGGAAGCTCGGTCAGCCACCGGTTGGCGGCGAACTCGGCGGTCCACACGACGTCGAGGTTCAGCACCGAGTAGGCGTCCGACTTCGTCGTGGCGTTCTGGATCATCTGCTGACGCTGGTCGTTCGGCTCGTCCGGCAGCTCGATGACGCGGACCTGCTCCTCCGGGTGGTCGGCGTTCCAGCCGTCCACCTGCTTCTGCAGGTTGCCGGACCGGTCCTTGCCGGTCACGAACGTGATCGGCCCGCGGCCCCGCAGGCTCTCCGCGCTCGTACCGCCCTGCGAGCCGCCGTCGTCATCGCCGCCGCAGGCGGTGAGCGAGAGCGCGAGGGCGGCGCAGACGACGGTGCCGACGAGAGGGGCGCCGCCGATCTGGGGGATGCGCCGCATGGTGTCCTCCTTAGCGGGACGCCCCTTCGGGGGCCGTCGTCCCGCAGGTCGGGGATTGGGGTGGCTGGAGCGGGACGTTAGCAACGCGTTTCAGTCTCGTAAACACCTTGCAGAAACTTTCAGCAAGTCCGTGGCCGATCTGTAACTCTTTACAACGGCTCCGGGCAAACCGGGTCGACATGCCGCGGCGCCTGCGCCAGGCTGCCCCCGTGAACGACAGCGCACTCGACCTCGTCCGCGACCACACGGTCCTGTCGGTCGTGACCGGGTCGCGAGCCTACGGGCTGGCGACCGATGACAGTGACGTCGACCGGCGCGGCGTCTACGCGGCGCCCGCCCCGCTGTTCTGGCGTTTCATTAAGCCGCCCACCCACCTGGACGGCCCGCTGCCCGAGCAGTTCTCCTGGGAGCTGGAAAGGTTCTGCGAGCTGGCCCTGGCCGCCAACCCGACCGTCCTGGAGTGCCTGTGGTCGCCGCTGGTCGAGAAGGTCACCCCGGTCGGCGAGGAGCTTCTCGCCGTCCGGCCCGCCTTCCTGTCCCGGCACGCGCACCGCACCTTCCGCCGCTACGCCGAGGCGCAGTTCCGCAAGCTCGAAGGCGACTTGCGCAACGGCGGCCTGCCGCGCTGGAAGCACGTCATGCACATGCTGCGGCTGCTCATCAGCGGCCTGGACCTCGTCCGGCACGGCGAGCCGCGCGTCGACGTCGGCGACCAGCGCGACCGGCTCCTCGCCGTCCGGCGCGGCGAGGTCGGCTGGGACGAGATCCAGGCCTGGCGCGCCGCCCTCGCCGCCGACCTGGACCAGGCCCTGGACGGCAGCCCGCTGCCCCCCGAACCCGGCCGCGCGGAGGTCGAGGAACTGCTGATCTCCGTACGACGCAGGAGCGTCGACCGGTGAACCTCCCCGAAGGCATGCTCGACCGTCTCGCGGCCGGCCACCCCTATCCCCGCGCGTTCGTCACGGTCAGCGGCGCCCACCTGTACGGGTTCCCCTCGGAGGACTCCGACGTCGACCTGCGCGGCGTGCACCTGCTGCCCCTCGAAGAGATCGTCGGCCTGAAGACGGGAGACGAGACCGTCACCCTCATGTGGGACCACGCGGGCGTGGAGGCCGACGCCGTCACTCACGACCTGGGCAAGTTCTGCGGCCTCCTCCTGCGGCGCAACGGGTACGTCCTGGAACAGGTCATGTCGCCGCTCGTCGTCACCACGTCGCCGGTGCACGAAGAACTGAAGGAACTCGTCCCGGGACTTCTCACCTTCCACCACGCGCACCACTACCTGGGCTTCGCCCGAACCCAGTGGAAGGCGTTCGAGAAGACGAACGAGCTGAAGCCGCTCCTCTACACGTTCCGCGTCCTGCTGACGGGCATCCACCTGATGCGGGCGGGCGAGATCGAGGCCGACCTGACGCGCCTCGCCGGCGACGGGCCGGCCTACCTGCCCGACCTGATCGAGGCCAAGCGCGCCGCCGAGCACGGCGCGCTGCCCGGGGACGCGCCCGCCCCGTCCCGCCTCCAGGCCGACACGGCCGCGCTCACCGCACGCCTCAAAGAGGAACGCGACCGCAGCGACCTCCCAGAACACACCGCGAACTTCCGTGCCTTGCACGACCTCGTGGTCCGAACGCGCCTACGCTGAACCTTGCGGCGTCTCCCCTCCGTGCCACTGGGATATACGGACTGTTCAACGCAACCACCTGGTGCGTCCGCCACGTACCACGGGTGATTGCGGAGCCGAGGAAGGGGAGCGATGCGGGACCAGGGCATCGACCAGAAGGACATCGCGGAGGCGGATCTCAGAACCCGGCGGGGCGTGTTCCGCGCCGTCGCGTTCCGGGACCCGGTCGACGGGCACGAGCACATGGCGCTCTTCCGGGGCGACATCCGGGGCCGGGAGAACGTGCTCGTGCGAACGCACTCCGAGTGCATGACCGGCGACATCTTCGCCGCCACGCGCTGCGAGTGCGGGGACCAGCTCGGCGCGGCGCTGGACGCGATCGTCCGCGAGGGCGCCGGTGTCCTGGTGTACCTGCGCGGGCACGAGGGGCGCGGGATCGGGCTGGTGGCGAAGGTTCGCACCCACATCCTGCAGGACGACCAGGGGCTCGACACCGTGGACTCCGCCACGGCCATCGGCCTGCCGGTGGACGTCCGCGACTACGGGCCGGCGGCGCGCATCCTCGGGTATCTCGGGGTCCGGTCCGTGCTGCTGCTGTCGAACAACCCGGTCAAGGTGAGCGCGCTGGAGTCCTACGGCGTCGCCGTCGCGGCGCGCGTGCCGCTCCTCGTCCCGGTCAGCGACGACAACGTGCGCTACCTCACCGCCAAACGCGACCGCCTCGGCCACGACCTCCCGCAGCTGGACGGCCCCCGGCTCGACGCCGCCGCGCTCGGTGAGGCACCGGTCAGCGAGGTCCACGGATGACGCGGCCGATGGCGGTCACGCGGCCGCAGCCGGTGACGCGGCCGATCCGTACCGCCCCGCCGCCCGCCCGGTACACCTTCGGGTCACCGCGCGCGAAGCGGTTCCCGCCGACCCGGAACGTCGAGCTGGCGGCCGCGGCCGGCCTGCAGTTCGCGCTGCTGGCGCTGCTGCGGCCCGGGATCGCGGGCGTGGCCGTGGGCGTCGTGTACGCGCTGGCGTCGTGGGGCGTCCTCAGCGCGGCGTTCCGCGGGCGGCGGACGCTGGGGCCCGCCGATCACGTCACGCTGGGGCGCGTTGTGCTCACGGGCGGTGTCGCGGCCCTGGTGGCGGGGCATCTGATGGGTGACGGACACACGTGGACGCTGGTCGCGGTCGCGTCGGTGGCGCTCGTCCTGGACGGGGTGGACGGGCAGGTCGCCCGGCGCACCGGGACGGCGTCGAAGCTCGGCGCCCGGTTCGACATGGAGGTCGACGCCTTCCTCGTGCTGGTGCTGAGCGTGCAGGTCGCGTGGTCCGCCGGGGCGTGGGTGCTGGCGATCGGGGCCATGCGGTACGTGTTCGGCGCGGCCGCGTGGGCGGCGCCGTGGCTGCGTGCGGACCTGCGGCCGAGCGTCGCGCGCAAGGGCGTCGCGGTGGTGCAGGGCGTGGCGCTGACGGTGGCCGCGGCGGGCGTCGTCCCGTACGCGGGTCTGCTGGCGGCGGCGGCGCTCGCGCTGCTGCTGTGGTCGTTCGGACGGGACGTCGCGTGGCTGTTCACGCGGCGGCACACGAGCCGGCCGGGGGCCCGGTCGAGTCGGGGGAGGAGCACGGATGGAGCGCGACGCCCGCGCCTTCTGGATCCGGTCGCCCGGTGAGGGGGAGATCCGTGACGTCGTCCTGCCGGAGCCGGGGCCGGGTGAGGTGCTGGTCCGGACGGTCCGCTCGGGGGTGAGCCGGGGGACGGAGTCGATCGTCTTCCGCGGCGGCGTCCCCCCGAACCAGCACGCGATCATGCGGGCGCCGTTCCAGGACGGGACGTTCCCGGGCCCGGTCAAGTACGGGTACCTGAACGTCGGCGTGGTCGAGCACGGCCCGTCCGGGCTGGCCGGCCGGCATGTGTTCTGCCTCTACCCGCACCAGACCCGGTACGTCGTCCCGGCGGGCGCGGTCTGCCCGGTCCCGGACGGGGTGCCGCCGGAGCGGGCCGTCCTGGCCGGGACGGTGGAGACCGCCGTGAACGCGCTGTGGGACGCGGCGCCGCTCGTCGGCGACCGCATCGCCGTGGTGGGCGCCGGGATGGTCGGCTGCTCGGTCGCCGGGGTCCTCGCCGGGTTCCCGGGCGCCGACGTCCAGCTGGTCGACACCGACCCGTCCCGCGCCGGTGTCGCGCGGGCGCTCGGTGTCCGGTTCGTCCTCCCGGACGAGGCCGAGAGCGGCTGCGACCTGGTGGTCCACGCCAGCGCCACCGAGGCGGGGCTGGCCCGGTCACTGGAACTGCTCGCGCCGGAGGGGGAGGTCGTGGAGCTGAGCTGGTACGGCGACCGGCGGATCAGCGTCCCGCTGGGCGAGTTCTTCCACTCGCGGCGGCTGACCGTCCGGGGCAGCCAGGTCGGGGCCGTGCCGCCGGCCCGCCGGGCGCGGCGGAGCTTCGCCGACCGGCTGGCGCTGGCGCTGCGGCTGCTTTCGGACCCCGCGTTCGACGCGCTGATCACCGGCGAGAGCGCCTTCGGCGACCTGCCGCGGATCATGCCGCGCCTGGCGAGCGGTGAACTTCCGGCCCTCTGCCACCGAATCACCTACTGAGTCCTTTCGAACCCGACCACCTGGAGGACGACCTTGTTCGGCATCACCGTCCGCGACCACGTCATGATCGCCCATAGTTTCCGCGGCGAGGTCTTCGGCCCGGCGCAGCGGCTGCACGGCGCGACGTACGTGGTGGACGCGACGTTCCGCCGGGGCGGCCTCGACCCCGACGGCCTCGTCGTCGACATCGGGCTCGCCACCCGCGAGCTCGGCGAGGTCCTGGGCGGGCTGAACTACCGCAACCTGGACGACGAGCCGGACTTCGCGGGCGTCAACACCTCGACGGAGTTCCTCGCCAAGGTCATCGCCGACCGGCTCGCCGAACGGGTCCACGCGGGCGCGCTCGGCGAGAACGCCCGCGGCCTGGCCGGCATCAAAGTGGCACTGCACGAGTCGCACGTCGCGTGGGCCGACTACGAGCGTGCGCTGTGAGCGGTCACGAGATCCGCTTCGTCGTCCCGGGCGACATCGACGACGCCGACGTGCCGAGCGGCGGCAACCACTACGACCGGCGGCTGCGCGACGGGCTCACGGCGTCGGGGCGCACCGTCCGGGAGATGGCGATGCCGGGGGCGTGGCCGCGCCCCGACGCCGCGGCCCGGACCGGTCTCGCCCGGTCGCTCGCGGCGCTGCCGGACGGCGCCGTCGTCCTGCTGGACGGCCTGGTGGCGTGCGGCGTCCCGGAGATCGTCGTCCCGGAGGCGAGCCGGCTCAGGCTCGCCGTCCTCGTCCACCTCCCGCTGGCGGACGAACCGGGGCAGGACGACCTGAACGCGGGCGAGCGCAGGGTGCTGGAGGCGGCCGGGGCCGTCGTGGCGACGAGCCCGTGGGCCAAGGAGCACCTCATCTCCCACCACGGCCTCGAAGCGTCCCGCGTCCACGCCGTCACCCCCGGGACCGACCCCGCGTCGCTCGCGGCCGGCACCGACGGGACGACCCGCCTGCTGTGCGTCGCGTCGGTGACGCCGCGCAAGGGCCACGACGTCCTCGTCGAGGCCCTCGCCACTCTCGCGCACCTGCCGTGGCACTGCGAGTTCGTCGGGCCGCTGCGCCGCGACCCGGAGTACGTGACGCGCCTGCACCGCCTGATCGCCCGGCACCGCCTCGGCGAGCGGATCCACCTTGAGGGGCCGCTGACCGGCAAGCGGCTTGACGACGCCTACGCCGGCGCCGACCTCGCCGTCCTCGCGTCCCGCGCCGAGACGTACGGGATGGTCGTGACCGAGGCCCTCGCGCGCGGCGTCCCCGTCGTCGCGACGTCGGTGGACGGCGTCCCCGACACGCTCGGCTGGGACCCCACGGGCGCCGTCCCGGGGCTCCTCGTCCCGCCGGACGATCCCGCGGCGCTGGCCGCGGCGCTGCGCCGCTGGCTGGTGGAACCCGAGCTGCGGAGCCGGCTGCGCGCCGCCGCCCGGCTGCGCCGCGGCATGCTGCCCGGCTGGGACGACACCGCCCGCGGCATGGCCACCGTCCTGTCCCGCCTGCGCAGGGAGACCCGATGAGTTTCGATCCCTCATGGCTGGCGCTGCGGGAGGGCGCCGACGCCGCCGCCCGCGCCTCCGAGCTGCTCGACCCGCTCCGGGACGCGCTCCCGCCGGGTGAGCCGCTGGTCATCTGGGATCTCGGCTGCGGCACCGGCTCCCTGGGACGCTGGCTGTCGGGCCGGCTGCGCGGACCGCAGCATTGGATCCTGTACGACCACGATCCCGAACTGCTCGACCGGGCCCGCGACAACGTCTACGTCACCGCGGACGGGCTGCCCGCGACGATCGAGACCCGCAAGGGCGACCTCGGATCGCTGCGCGCGTCCGACCTCGTCGGCGCGTCGCTGGTCACCGCGTCCGCGCTGCTGGACGTGCTGACCGCCGCCGAGGTCGAGGCCCTCGCCGCCGCGACGGCCTGCCCGGCGCTGCTGACCCTGTCGGTCGTCGGACGGGTCCGGCTGTCGCCGGCAGACCCGCTCGACGCCGAGATCGCCGCCGCGTTCGACGCCCACCAGCGCCGCGACGGCCTCCTCGGGCCGGACGCCGTCACCGCCGCGACCGCGGCGTTCGGGCGGCGCGGCGCGTCGGTCCGGACGCGCCCGAGCCCGTGGCGGCTCGGCCCCGACCAGGCCGCGCTGACCGCCGAGTGGCTGCGGGGCTGGGTCGCGGCCGCCGCCGAGCAGCGTCCCGGCCTGGACCGGGTCGCCGGCGGCTACCTGCGCCGGCGGCTCGCCGAATGCGCCGCCGGCGGGCTCACCGTCGAGATCCACCACGTCGACCTGCTCGCTCTCCCCGGGGGTTCATCGTGAAGAAGCTGTGGCCCTGGCTGCGCCTGCTGTCCGGGGTCGGCATCCTCGCCGGGCTCCTGTGGTGGCACAGCACCGACGCGTTCGTGGACGCGTTCCAGGCCATCGACGCCCGGTCCGTCGTCATCGCCCTCGCCATCGGGCTGCTGACGACCGCGCTCAGCGCGGCCCGGTGGTGCCTGGTCGCCCGGCGCCTCGGCCTGCGGCTGCCCATGACCGAGGCCGTCTCGAACTACTACAAGGCCCAGTTCCTCAACGCGGTGCTGCCCGCGGGGGTTCTCGGCGACGTCCACCGCGCGGTCAGCCACGGTCATCGGTCCGGTGACGTCGCCCGCGGGGTGAGGGCCGTGTTCCTCGAAAGGGTGACGGGCCAGGTCGTCCCGGTCGTCGTGGGCGTCGCCGTCCTGTTCACCCAGCCGGCCGTGCTGTCGGCCATGGCGCCGGTCATGACCCCGGCCCTGGTCACGATCGCGGTCGTCCTGAGCGTGCTGCTCGTCCTGGCGCGCTGGCGCCACCGCGCCCTGGCGGCCATGGTCGCCGACGCGCGCGCCGTCCTCGACATCTGGCCCGCCGTCGTGGTGCTGTCCGTCGCCGCCCTGGCCGGGCATCTGACCCTGTTCGTGGTCGCCGCCCGCCTCGTCGGCGCGGCGGCGCCCCTCGTCACCCTGGTGCCGCTGCTCCTGCTGGCACTGCTCGTGATGGTGCTGCCGGTGAACGTCGGCGGCTGGGGTCCCCGCGAGGCCGTCCTCGCCGTCGCGTTCGGCGCCGCCGGGCTCGGGTCAGCGCAGGGCCTGACCGTCTCCGTCGTGTACGGGGTGCTCACGTTCGTCGCGTGCCTGCCCGGCGCCGCCACCCTGCTGCTGAAGCGCCGCGAGGCAGTCCCCGAAGGCCGCGACCAGGCTCCGCAGAGCGTCCCGGCCCTTGCCGGCGCCGCCCAGTGACGGCCGCCCGATGACGCCCGACGCGGTGTAGGGGGCCATCCCCGCCGTCAGCAGGTGCCGCCGGTCGTCGGCCAGGTGATCGGCGGTCTCGTACCCGTCCCGCACGAGTTCCGGGTGGGCGTGCAGCAGGATCGACGTTTCCAGCTCCCCGGCGTGCATGTCGCCGTCGTTCGACGTCTCGATGCCCGCCGCCTTCCGCGCCTCGGTCCACTCGTCGGGGCCGGGGAACAGCGCCATGTCGCCGTGCGCCTCCTGGACGACGTTGCCCAGCACGTAGTTGCCGCCGTGCCCGTTCACCAGCACCAGTTTCGGCACACCGGACCTGCGCAGCGACTCGGCGATGTCCCGGACCACCGCGTGCAGGGTCGCCGCCGAGATGCTCACCGTCCCGGGCCAGGCCGCGTGCTCGTGCGAGCACGAGATCGTCACGGGCGGGAGCGTCCGAACCGGATGAGCCTTCGCGACCTCACGCGCGATCGTGCAGGCGATCACCGTGTCCGTCGCGAGCGGCAGGAAGGGGCCGTGCTGCTCGTGGCTCCCGATCGGCAGGACCGCCACCGGGACGTCCGGTTCCTCGGAACTCGTGTGCATCGGCAACATGCCCACACTCTGCCGCATCCCGCCCCGGACCGGGCGGGCTCAGCCGTCCGGCAGTTCTCGGACGAGGGCGCCGACCTGGCCGGTCTCGGTGAGGAAGCCGTCGTGCCCGCTGGACGACTCGATCACCCGCAGGCGGTCCGAGCCCGGAACGCCGGACGCCGGCCCGGCCTGCTGCGGCAGCGGGTGGAGCCGGTCGGAGTCGACGCCGGCCGCCGGCGTCCGGGCCGTCACCCGGTGCGGCGCGGCGCCTTCCCGAGCCGGTCGGCGCGCGGTCAGGCGGGCACGAGATCTTCACGGGCGGGGGCGTCCGCACCGGGTGCGTATTCGCGATCTCCATCGCGCTCGTGCAGGTGATCAAGGCGCCCGTCGCCCGCGGCTTGCACGGGCCGCGCCGCTCGTGGCACCGGGCCGCCGGGACGACCGGAGCTCCGCGGCGCGTGTGCGCCGGCGGCGAGAACGTCACCTCGCCGCACCTGCTCGGCGACCGAGACCAGCGCCATCGCGCCCGCCAGCAGGGCGGCCGCGACGAGCCCGTCCGTCCAGTAGTGGTTCGCCGTCACGACCACCACCAGCACCGTGACCGGCGCGTGCATGGCGATGACCCACCGCCACCGGCTCCGCGACACCCGCACCACCGTGACGGCGACGAGAATCGCCCAGCCGATGTGCAGCGACGGCATCGCCGCGTACTGGTTGGCGATCCCGTCGGCCTCCGGTGGATACGCGGACGGCCCCACGGTCAGCATCGTGTCCACGGCACCGATGTGCGCCAGCCGCGGCGGCGCCAAGGGGAACAGCACATGCACCACCAGCCCGGCCGCCGTCAGCGCCACCAGCTGGTTCCGCACCCTGCCGTAGGACGGCCGGTGCCGAACATAGAGCCAGACCAGCAGCAACGCCGTCCCGGGAAAGTGCATGCCCACGTAATACACATTCGCCAGGAACGCCGTCTGGTCCCATCCGAGGGCCCACTGCTGGAAATCCACTTCGCTCGGCAGCCACGACCGCTGGAACTCCCACAGGCGCGCCGCGTTCGCCATCGCCTCGGCGGGACCGTGGTCGAACAGCGCCCGCCCCCACTTGTAGAAGGCGAACAGGACCGCCAGCAGCCCCACCTCGGTGACCAGTGGCCGCATCCGGCCCCGCATCACGTCGCTGCTCGCCATCGGTGTCCTCCCCGTGTGCTCGTCTCCGCCCAATCACAACCTTCGCGTCCGACACTTTCCGGGGCACTGGTCCCAGCCACCCGACCGGAGGAGGGAAGGCCCCTTGGCGACGGTGGAGTTAACCCCACCACTCCCGTAGATTCCGGCGCATGATCACTGGTGAATGGCTCAACCCGCCCCCGGTCGCCGACCACGACGGATCCGACCTCCTCGTCACCGCCGGGAAGGGCAGCGACTTCTGGCGGACGACGTCCTACGGCTACAACCGCGACAGCGGCCACGCGCTCCTGTCGCCGCTCGGCCCCGAGGCCGCCGCCGAAGTCTCCTTCATCGCCGACTACGACCACCAGTTCGACCAGGCCGGTCTCCTGCTCCGCCTGGACGAGACCACCTGGATCAAAGCGGGCGCCGAATACTGCGACGGCGAACTCCAGCTCGGCGCGGTCGTCACCCACGACGTCTCGGACTGGTCGTCCGCCCCCGTCCCCTGGACCGGCCGCGAAGTCACCCTCCGGGCCAGCCGCAGCGGCGACGCCGTCACCATCCGCGCCCGCGCCGGCGACGACCCGTGGCACCTGATCCGACTGGCCCCCTTCCCGGTGGGCGTCCCGGCCACGGCCGGCCCCTACTGCTGCGCTCCCGAACGCGACGGCCTGACCGTCCGCTTCACCCGCGCGTCCATCGGCGCCCCCGACGGGGCCGTTCACGCCTGAGGCTGTACCCAAGCACTTACTTGCTAGTACCCTCTCGGCGGGACGGCGGCGAGAGGGGCGGACGATGCCGATCACACCGACGGTGGAGGAACGCGCCGGGTGCGGACGCGGAGCCCGGGTGGCCGCGCGGCTGATGCGGTGGTTCCTGCGGCCGCTGGTCGCCCGGCTCCCCTGGACCCCGCTCACGCTGCGCCTCGCCCCGCTCCTCGACCTCGGCGCTCCTGGTGCCGCCGCGCGGCACGAAGGTCACCAAGGTCACCATCCAGACGTCGATCGGCGACTGCGTGAACGCCTACCGCCGGCTCCTCGGCAACGGCCACGACGCGGACGACGTCGTCGTCGCCGGCGACTCGGCCGGCGGCTACTTCGCCTTCATGTCCCCGCTGTACGCCCTCCGCGACGGGCTGCCCCGCCCCGCCGGCATCGTCGCCCTGTCACCCTTCACCGAACTCGACCTCACCAACAAGATCGCGCACGTCAACGCCCCGCTCGACCCGTTCATTCCCGCCCGCCGCATGCGGGACATGATCCGCACCTGTTTCCCGGACGCGGAGATGACCGACCCGTGGCTGTGCCCCGTGGACGCCGACCTCACCGGCCTGCCGCCCACGCTCATCCAGGCCGGCTCGATCGAGGTGATCCGCGCCGACGCCGAGCTGATGGCCGACCGCCTCGGCGCCGCCGGCGTGCCCTGCACCCTGCAGATCTGGGAGGGCCAGGTGCACGTCTTCCAGATATTCGCCGACATCTCACGCGAGGGCTTCGCCGCCATCGAGGAGATCGGCGCCTTCGCCCGCCGCGTCACCGCCGCGTCCGCCCGCCAGGACGCAGCCTAGTTAGCGCGGCAGCCGCTCCGCGGCCGACACGCGCATGGCCAGGGACAGCTCGACGGCCTGGTCGACGACCGCTTCGAGATCGCGCCCCAGCCGTCCGTCCGCCCACTGCTGCGCCAGCTCGGTCATGGCGCCGGTGAACATGGTCGCCGCGATGACGACGGGAAGCCCGGACCCGGCGCGCCCGACCTCGGCGCCGCCCATGGCGACGAGCCCTTCCAGCAGCGCCGTCTGCGCGGCCCGCCGCCTGACGGCCAGCACCTCGTTCCCGCGCGCCTCGGTGAACAGGACGCGTCCCCTCCGCGGGTCGTCGGTGATGAACCGCAGCACGGCGCGGATGCCGGCGCGGGTCCGGGTCTCCGGGGCGGAGCCCGCCTCGTCCAGCGACCTCGCGAGGACGTCCCCGAGCGCGGCCGCCTCCTGGTCGTAGACGGCGGCCAGCAGCTCATCGGTGCCGGTGAAGTTCTCGTAGAAGTACCGGGTGTGCAACTCGGCCCGCCGGCACACCGCCCGCACCGTCAGGGCCCCCTCCCCCTGCTCCCCGAACAGCGCGAACGCGGCCCGCACGAGCATCGCGCGCCGCTCGTCCCTCCGCCTGGCCACGGGCACTCCCGCCCACCGGGTGGACGCCGCCGTCCGGACGCTCGCCATGGCGCTCACACTAGCAAGTCTGGACACGGCCGTAACCAATCACTTACTCTGGTTACAGCCGTAGCCAGAAGTGGGAGCAGCCGGGATGAACAACCCCATCGCCAAGCGGTTCGAGCGGTCCTTCGACACCGACATCCGCTCCAGGTTCTTCAAGGGCCTCGACTTCGGCGGCCCGGCGGGCGACCCCGGCTGGTTCGGTCCCGGCAGCGCCGTCTGGTACGTCCACTCGCACCTGCCCACCCTGATCCTCGGCCTCGTCGGCGCCGCCTACATCGAGGGCCTCGACCCGAGCATCAGCTGGATGGGCTACGACCATTCCCGCCTCGCCGAACGCGTCGACGGCATCCCCACCGGGAACATCGACCCCGAAGGCGGCGCCGTCCGCCTCGGGCACTCCATCTCGTTCTTCATCGGGACCGCCTACGGCTCCACCCCCACCGCGGAGAAGCTCGCCCGCACCGTGCGGGCCATGCACCACACCATCAAGGGCACCCGCCCCGACGGTCTCGCCTACGACGCCGACGACCCCGAATGGCTCCGCTGGAACTACGCCACCGTCGTCTGGGGCCTGGCCACGGCGCACGAGCGCTACCACCGCCGCCCCCTGTACGACATCGACCGCTACTACCGAGAGTTCGTCCGCGTCGGCGAGGCCCTCGGCGGCACCGGCCTCCCCGCCACCAAGGCCGAGACCGCCGAATGCCTGGAGTCCTACCTGCCCCGCCTGGCCCTCACCCCCATCAAGGCGTTCGCCACCGGCCCCAACCTGCGCGGCAACGGCGTCCCGCCCTGGGCCCCCGGCAGCGCCTTCATGGACTGGGCGGCCCGCGACATGCTCCCGCGCTGGGCCCAGAAACTCGCCCTCTACCAGAAGCCCAACCCGGTCGCGCTCCGCTTCCGCCGCACGTCCCTCTGGCTGGCCCTCAACGGCCTGCACGACGCCACCGGCCCCCTCCCGGAATTCCGCCAGGCCCAGGCCCGCGCCGCCGGCAAGAAGCCGAGCCCCTTCGTCTCCACCGCCCCCACGGCCCCCGACCCGGTCCTCACCCGCGAAGAAATCGAAGCCACCGCCTGAGTCGCGGCAGGTGGGGCGGTGGTCAGGTGTCCGGGGTCAGGCGGGCCCGTCGCGTCCGCAGGAAGGCTCGTTCGGTGTCGTTGGTGGCCAGGGTGATCGCCTCGTCGTAGGCGGCGACGGCATCGGCGGTACGGCCGAGGCGGGTGAGCAGGTCCGCGCGGGCGGCGGGCAGCAGGTGGTAGCCCGGCAGGTCCAGCTCGTCGATGGCGGCCAGCGCCGGTGCCGGTCCGTGCACCTCGGCGACGGCGACCGCGCGGTTGAGCGCCACGATCGGGGTCGGGGTGTGCTGCAGCAGCTGGTCGTAGAGCGCCAGCACCTGCGCCCAGTCGGTCGCCGGCCCGTCGGTGTGCACCGCGTTGATCGCGGCCTGCAACTGGTACGGCCCCGGCCGGTCTCGGCGCAGGCACCGCCGCACCAGCTCGTGTCCCTCGGCGATCAGCTCCCGGTTCCACAGCGACCGGTCCTGCTCGGCGAGCACCACCAGTTCACCCGAGGGCCCCACCCGCGCGGGCCGCCGCGCTTCGGTGAGCAGGAGCAGCGCCAGCAGCCCGATCACCTCCGGCTCGTCGGGCATCAGCTCGGCGAGCGCCCTGGCCAGGCGGACGGCCTCCAGGCACAGGTCCGTCCGCAGCAGCTCCCCGGACGTGGAGGTGTATCCCTCGTTGAAGACCAGGTAGAGCACGGTGAGCACCGGCGGCAGCCGATCGGGGAGTTCGGCGGCGTCGGGCACCCGGTAGGCGATGCCGGCGTCGCGGATCTTCTTCTTCGCGCGGACGATCCGCTGGTAGACGGTCGCCTCCGGCACCAGGTAGGCCCGCGCGATCTCGGCCACCTCCAGCCCGCCGATCAGCCGCAGGGTGAGCGCGGTCTGCGCGGGCGGCGACAGCGCCGGGTGGCAGCAGGTGAAGATCATGCGGAGCTGGTCGTCGCGCACCGGTCCCACCTCTTCCGGCTCGTCGGGTTGCTGCAGCAGCATCGCCTGCGCGTGGCGGGCCTCGCGGGTGGACTCCCGGCGCAGGCGGTCGATCGCCCGGTTGCGGGCGGTGGTCACGATCCACGCCCCGGGATTGGGCGGCGCCTCGTCCCACTTCTGGACGGCCACCGTGAACGCGTCCTGCACGGCTTCCTCGGCGAGCCCGATGTCACCGAGGATGCGCGTCAGCGTGGCCACGCACCGGCCGTACTCCGCCCGGTAGACGCTGTCCAGATCCATCCGTCCTCACTTCCACTGCGCGTCTTCGAACGGGCGCACCTCGATCGGGGCCCCGCAGGCCAGCGCGCACTTGTCGGCCCAGGCCAGCGCCTGGTCCAGGTCGCCGCACCGGATCACCCAGAACCCGCCGAGCTGTTCCTTGGTCTCGGCGAAAGGGCCGTCGGTCATCGTGGTCGTGCCGTTGCCGGGGTGGACGACGGTGGTGGCGGGCGAGGGCAGCAGACCGCCGACGAACACCCACACACCGGCGGACTGCATCTCGGTGGTGACCTCGGACGTCCGGGCCATCTGCTCTTGCATTTCCTCTTCGGACGGCGTCGGCGCGCTCTCGTCGAACTGGACGGCGAGCAGGTACTGCTTCATGGCGAACTCCTTCGGAGGATTCAGGCGGACAGGCGGCGGGCGATGGCCGGGATCACGATCGCGGCGGCGACCACGTGCGTCAGCATCAGCAGCACCTTCGTGGCCGCGGACGCGTCCGCCAGCACATCCGGTACCAGTGACAACGCGGTGAGCGCGATCGTGGTTCGGACGAACGCCGTGCGCGGACGGCGGGCCGAGCGGGCCAGTACCAGGGCGAGCAGCAGGCCCGCCACGGAGAAGATGGCGGTCAGCACGGCGAACCCGGACAGCGGGACGGGGTTGCCGCCGACAGCGAGGCTGATACCGGCGAGCTCACCCGCCGCGGCGACGGCCGAGGTCGCCGCCGCGGCGACGGCCGCGGCGGTCAGGCCACCGGTGATCAGCGGCTTCGCGGCGGTGGTGGCGGTAGCGGTAGCGGTGGTGGTGGCGGTGGTGGTGGCGGTGGTGGTGACGGACATCGTGGGCCTCCGGTGAGTGGCGACCGGCCCGTTGCCGGCCTCTCACCTTGGCTACGAACGGGCTCGACGCCATTCGACACCACCGCAGAAGAAAATCTGAAGGCGGTCCCGGGGTGAGGCGCCCTCACCCCGGGACTGTTGGGGGTCACTTCCTCCACTGCTTGGCGGGTGACACGCCGGGGAGGGGCTTGCCGATGAGCGCGAGGGCGGTGAAGAAGTTGACCTGGCCGATCGCCATGATGAGGGTGGTGAGCGCCCTGTCGTCGTAGTGCGCGGACGCCGCGGCGTACAGCTCGTCGGAGACGCGCTCGCCGGCCGGGTTCGGGGTGAGGACTGCCTCCACCAGCGCCAGCGCGACCCGCTCGGCGTCGGTGAAGTAGGGCGCGTCCTGCCAGGACGCCACGGCGGCCAGGCGCTCTTCGGTCTCCCCGGCCTTGCGGAGGTTGCCGGCGTGCTGGACGGTCAGGTAGGCGTTGCCGACGATCTGACCGGCGCGCAACTGGACCAGGCTGATGGTGGTCTTCGGGATCGAGCCGTTCGAGGTGGCCTTGGATCCGGCGGATGCGCCGACCGGGTCGGACGGCCGGGACCTCCCCGAGTAGGGGTCCTTCTTCCCGAAGCCGTCCCCGCTCAAGGCGGTCTGATCGCCGCAGTCACGCGGCGCACGCGCCGTTCGGCTTCCGGGCAAGGTCCCGCCCCGCGCACGGCCGGATCACCCGGTCGGCAACGCGCACACGGGCACGCCGACGAACAAGACCGGACGAGGACCGCAGTTTCTGCGCCTGCGCTTCGCGGGACGTGCCACTCCTCAGCACCACCCGTGCCGCCGGATTCCGTCCGATCTCACTCCGCGCCCCGGGCGCGCGGCAGTACAGGCGGTGCCATCGCCAGCCGCCGTGCTCTACTGACCGTCGAGGCCGTAGTGGCACCCGAGACACCGGTTCAGACGCGCTCGATGATCAGGCAGTGCTGAGGCGGAAGGTCGAGCATCCGGGCTGCGGCGAGGTAGCGCGCCGATGACGGCCTGTCTTCAGGGACGGCCTCGGCGGTCACGATCGCGTCGAACGCATCGTCCAAGCGCAGGACACGGAGGGCGGCGGCGACCTCTGGGGTGGTCGAGTCAGTGACCAAGGCGAGCCGGTGTCGCGTCCCGCATAGGGCCATGACCAGGTCGACGGCTCCCGGGTAGGGGCGGAGGTCGGTCTCAGCGAGAGCGCGGTATGACCGGGCCTTGCCGGCCAGGAGGTCGCCGATGGTTCCTAGCCGGTTCGGCGCGCGATGAGTGAGGAACGCTCGGAAGCCTTCGTGTGCCGTCCGTCCGGCGAAGAAGGTTCGGTGGTCTTCGGCGGTCAGCGAGAGACCGGCTTCGCTCGCGGCTTGGTGGGCCGCGTGCCGGTGGAGGGGAGCGTCGTCCACCAGGACACCGGACAGGCCGAGGAGGATGGCCGGAGTCACTGAGCCGGGGCGTTCTCGGGGACGGGCATGAGCGCCCAGACGATCTTGCCATGGCCGGTGGCGGACGGTCGGATGCCGGTGTCCTTGGCGTAGGCGGCGATGATCGCGAGCCCGCGTCCGCTCAGGGCGTCCAGTCCGGCGGCGGAGGCGCGCGGGAGTTCGGGGGACGGGTCCCAGCACTCCAGCACCGGGGCGCCGTTGTCCAACGCGACCCGGATTCTGAGCAGATGTCCGCGTGCGGCTTCGACCGCGTTCGTCACGATTTCGCTCATGACGACCGTCGAGTCATCGATCAGGTCCCGGCCGTAGCCCCAATTGAGAAGGGCATAACGGACGAGTTCGCGGGCGAGCGAGACCGAAGAGTCCACTCCGAGAAGAGTCATCCGAATTTCGTCCGATTTGGGCATTTCGACTGCTGGCACTTGATCGTTCATATCCGCCGTCCTGGTTTACCTGTGATTCCCTTCACAGGATCGGCGGCGCGTGTTTACCCTGTGATGGATTGGAATCCATGAAATACACCGGAGATCAGCGTGAGTGTTCGCGAGACCATCGACCCGAACTCGTCACTGTGGGCGTGGCTGGCCTTTGACCTGTGGTTTTATCGGACTCAGCGAGGCCTTTCGCTCGCGCAAACCGCGCAAATCGTCCGGGTGGCGCGTGGCACTGTTTCCAACTGGGAAGCGGGCCGCCTTCGCCCTGGTGACCGGTACATGGCCATCCTGGACAAGGCGTGGAACACCGGCGGCCACTTCCAGAGGCTCCACCACTACGCGACCACTGGGCACGATCCCGACTGGTTCAAGCAGTACATTCAGTATGAAAATGCCGCGGAGATCATCAAGGTGTACCACGGGAAGACCGTGCCCGCTCTGGTGCAGACCGAGGACTACATCCGCGCCTTGCTGGTCTGCGCTGGCCGCGAAGACGCATTGAAGCAGGAGATCGACGCGCGCACGAAGCGTCAGGAGATCCTCAACAGGCCCAAGCCGCCTTACGTGTGGATTCTCTTGGACCAGGAGGCGCTGGAGTCTTGGGTGGGGGACATGGAGGTCATGCGCGGACAGCGCGAGCGGCTACTTGAACTCTCCCGACACCCACGTGTGGTCATTCGCATCATCCCCAGGTCTGCGGGAGCGCATCCAGGGCAGGATGGGGCGTTCCAGATCCTCACGATCGGTTCACGCAGCGTCGCATATGCGGGAGCCCAGATCGGTGGACGTCTAATCGAGGCCAGTGACGAGGTGACCACCCTCGGGGTACGGTTTGACCAGATTGGGGCGTTTGCCCTTAGTCAGGACGCGTCCCGCAAGTTGATCGAGCAAGGGATGAGGGACTACGAGTGACCATGTGGCGGAAGAGTTCACACAGCGGCGGGATGAATGACGACGCCTGCGTTGAAGTGGCTCAACTGGGCGACCGCATCGGCGTGCGTGACTCGAAGAACCCGGACGGCGAACGTCTCGGCCTCAACTCCCAGGAGTTCTCTGAGCTGGTCGTGCGTATCAAGCGTGGTGAGTTCACTCTGCGTGCTGACGGCTGAGGACATGTTCTTCGATTGATCAGGGTCCACAAATGATCAAGTGGCGCAAGAGTTCGTACACCGGTGGCGGCAACGAGACGCGTGGGTTGAGGTGGCTCGGCTTGGCGGTTTGATCGGAGTGGACCGCCTCCGAGGTTGCCCGCAGGGATGGGGTCAGTGGGTGCCTCGGGTGTGCAACTCGTTGAGGTGGGCGGCTACTGCGGCGCGCATTCGGGTCGGGGTGGTGGTTCGCGGGTGCAGGGCGGCGTGGACGGCCAAGCCGTCTATCAGCGCGTGCAGGCGGTCGGTTTCCAGTTCGGTGTCCGCGTTCGGGGCCAGGGACTCGACCAGGGCGCGGCAGCCTGAGCGCAGGGCGTCGTGGGCCTCCTCGCACAGGGTGCGCAGTTCGGGATCGACCAGCGCGCGGGCGGTGAAGGCGAGCCAGACCTGGTTTTCGGCGGCGCGTTCGGCGTCCATCGGGAGGAGTTCGTCCAGGACGCGGGCGGCGCGCATGCGGGGGTCGCCGTCCGCCGGCAGGGCCGCGGCGATCCGTTCCTCGATCCGCTCGATGATCGTGCGGAGGGTGAACGCGAGCAACTCTGGCTGGGTGGCGAAGTAGTGCCGCAGCGATCCCGCCGACAGGCCCGCCTCGCGGGCGACGTTGCGGACCGAGGCCCGGTCCAGGCCGTCCTGCCGGATGACTCGCCACACGGCCGCGACCACTTCCTGCCGGCGCCTGGCCGGATCCACCACCTTCGGCATGGAACTTTTATAGCACGGCTGTGTTACTTTGAGGCTGATAGCACAGCCGTACTAAAAAGGATGTGTCATGAGCCGTGGCCTTCTGGTCGTCTTCATCGCGGTTCCGCTTCTGCTCGCCGGTTCCGGGCTCGCCGTGGCGGGTGGCGTGCAGGCCGCCTCCGGCGGGGCGTTCGGTACCTCGGAACGGCGCTTCACCACGTCCACTGTGGCGTTCAAGACCGACGAGGTCGAGGTGGGCGCGGAGACGGCCCGTGCCGGGGACCCCATGCCCGACCTCGGTGAACTCGCCGAGGTCGAGATTGTGGTCTGGCCGGTCGATCCCGGCGTTCCCCTGTTCGTGGGGATCGGGCCGAAGGATCGGGTCGAGAGTTATCTGCGCGGGGTGTCGCACGAGGAGTTCGTGTCGGCCGACCTCAGCCCGTTCACGCCGGTCTTCCGGCGACTGCCGGGTACGTCCGAGGCCGCTCGGCCGTCCGCGCAGCGGTTCTGGGCGGCGAGTTCGTCGGGCACCGGTACGCGCACCGTCAGGTGGGACAAGACCGGTGGCGCATGGTCCGTCGTGGTGATGCGCATGGACGGCCGACCCGGTGTGGACGCGTATGCCTCGATCAGTCTGCGGTTCGGTTTCCTGTTCCCCGCAGCGATCCTCGCTCTGGCGGCCGGGGCGGCTCCGCTCGTGTGGGCGGTGGTCGTACGCCGTCGTCGTCGCACCGGCTGATCGGGGTCAGCTTGCTGTTTCTGGGGGGTTTCGGTGCCTTTTGTTGAAATTCTCCGTGCGACGCTCGGGGTGGGGGACCAAGGCATGGAGGGGTGATGAAGGCGCTGCTGAATTCGCTGAACGAGGATGAGAAGGCCCTTGTCCGGGAGACCGGGAGCGGGGAACTCGCCGACCTGGAGGAGGACGGACTCGTCGATCTGCACACGCGGATCCGGCGCGCCCGCAACAAGTACAGCAAGCTGTACCGGCGCACCGCCGGCGAGCGGGTCGCGGAGTACGGGGGACGCGGCAAGGCCCGTACGAAGAACGCCCGGAACGCCCAGAAGGCGGAGGTGTTCGAGGACGCGCTGGCCCGTGTGAGCTGGTACCTCGCGAGGGCCGCGCGGCGCAGCGCGTCCGAGCTCAAGGCCGAGCGCATCGCCGCCGCGAACCCGGTGGGGACGCCCGCGCCGCAGGCGGGTGTGCCGGAAGCGCGGCCGGGGGCGGCTCAGACCACGGCGCGCGGGCGGCCGACGAGCGCCGATGCCGCGCTGAACCGGCGGCACGCCGCCACCCGCGCGAAGGGCGCCCGCCGCCAAGCGAGGCGCGACAGCCGTTGACCTCCGTGCGCTCATGGGCGGGACGGGTAGGGGCGTCCGCCGGGCCACCCGGAGGCGGCCCGGCGGGTGGCGGCTACTGCAGTTCGAGCCGCCAGGAGAAGGCCGTGGTGTTGTTCAGCGGCCTGAGTTTGACGCCGGTGTGGTGCGTGGCCGTCGTGTAGGGGACGAGGCCCCGCCGAAGGTGGTCCGCGTTGATGATCTGGTAGGCGTGGCGGTCGTTCAGCGCCTGGCGCAAGATCCACTGCTGACTGTCGTTCACCGGTGCGGTGCAGGGCTGGATCTCGGTGTCGTAGAAGAAGTTGTCCGGGGGCAGCGGTTCGATGACCGTCAGGCACATTCCCGCCGCGTTGATGTTCTCGATCTTGTAGGTGAAGACGCCGTGGTAGGAGCCGGCGGGCTCGAACTGCCACTCCTGCCCGCGGGGCCAGACCTTGGTCATGACCACGGGGGTGCCGGGCGCGGTGCCGGCCTCGTAGGGCACGAGGGCGCCCTGGTTGGCCACGTTGCGGATCTTGACCGGCTCGAGTGGTACCTGGCGGGCGAGCCGGGAGGTGGAGTCGTCGGCGTGTGCGGGCGTGGCCACGGCACCGGTCCCGGCCAGCAGGCCGGTCAGGGACAGCGCGGACACGACGCAGGACGCGGCGCGGCGGACTGTGGAGGCGGAGATGGCGGTACCCCTTCCGAGAGGGCTCCATGGGAGCGGGTGAGATGACCGCGACTAAATGTAGTTGATAAACTACTTTCAGTAGTATTGCCTGGTAGTTATATGGATGCGTTCGTGTCGGAAGCCGTCCTAGCCCGTCAGGCAGGGCGGCTCATGGCCGGTGCCAGGACGGCGGCGCGGCCGTCAACGAGTGGCGTCGATGGTCTCGGGGGCGAGGATGCGGTCGAGGACCATCGCGGCGCAGCCGGTGAGGCCGGCGGCCTCGCCCAGGCGGCTCGGTTCGATGCGCAGGTTGCGGGTCGCGAAGGCGGTGGAGCGCTGGTAGACGACCTCGCGGAGGCCGGCGATCAGGGGCTCGTCGGCGCCGACGAGGTCGCCGCCGAGGACGACGACGGCGGGGTTGAGGAGGTTGACGGCGGTGGCGACGACCTCGCCGATGCGGCGGCCGGCGTCGCGGAGGAGGGCGACGGTGGCGGGGTCGCCGGAGCGGGCGAGGGCGGCGAGGCCGGACAGGTCATCGGCGGGGGAGCGGGCGAGGAGGGCCGTGCCGCCGGCGATGGCCTCGACGCAGTTGACGTTGCCGCAGCGGCAGGGGGCGTTCACGGGGGACGGGACGGGGACGTGGCCGATCTCGCCGGCGGCGCCGAGCGCTCCGCGCTGGATGCGGCCGCCGGCGATGAGGCCGGCGCCGATGCCGGTGGAGACCTTGACGAACAGGAGGTCGTCGACGCCGGGGTGGGCCTGGTGCTCGCCGAGGGCGGCGGCGTTGACCTCGTTGTCGAGGTAGGCGGGGACGCCGAAGCGGCCGGAGACCGGGGGGCCGATCTCGACGGCGTCCCAGCGTCCGGCGACGTGCTCGACGGCGTCGGGGACGCCGAGGCCGACGCCCCGGACGGTGGCGGCGTCGACGCCGGAGGACGCGAGGAGGGACGTCCACTGGTCGAGCAGGCGGGGGAGCGTCTTGCCGGGGGACACCTCGGCCGGGGGGCCGTCGGCGCGGGTGATGATCGTGCCGGCGAGGTCGCAGACGGCGAGCTGGCCGCGGGACTGGCCGAGGTTCGCGACGAGGACGGTGCCGCCGGCGGCGTTGAACTCGAGGCGGGCCGGGGGGCGTCCGCCGGTGGAGGGGCCGTCGGCGCGTTCGGTGACGAGGCCGCGCGCGATGAGGTCGGCGACGCGGGAGGCGACGGCGGGACGGGACAGTCCGGTGATGCGGCCCAGGTCCGCGCGGGTGGCGACGCCGTCCTCGCGGATCAGGCGCAGCATGTCGCCGCTGGTGGAGGGGCGGGTGACGGGGCGCGGCATCCGGCCAGTCAAGCACGGCGTTATTCGGTACGTCCAGTTGGTGGAAGATGCATGGTTTTGTAAGAAGAAGTTCATAAGTCGGCTTGTGCCGGTTACGTATGTCTCGGTAGCTTGATGATCTGGAGTTCCCCCTGGTCTGGAGGCGTCCCATGGCTGTGCATCCCGTGCTGGCGGAAGTGACCCGGCGCGTCGCCGAACGGAGCGCCGAGCGGCGCGGCGCGTACCTGCGGCGGATCCGGGACGCCCGGACGGAGGGCCCGGTGCGCGGCGGCATGGGGTGCGCGAACCTGGCCCACGGCTTCGCGGCCTGCGGCGTCCAGGACAAGCTGTGGCTCAGGGGCGACGTCACGCCCAACATCGCGATCGTGTCGGCGTACAACGACATGCTGTCGGCGCACCAGCCGCTCCAGCACTACCCGGACCTGCTCAAGGGCGCGATCCGGTCTGCGGGCGGGACGGCGCAGTTCGCCGGGGGAGTGCCCGCGATGTGCGACGGCATCACGCAGGGACGCGCCGGCATGGAGCTGTCGCTGTTCAGCCGGGACGTGGTGGCGATGGCGACGGCGGTGGCGCTGTCGCATGACATGTTCGACGGCGCGCTGCTGCTCGGCGTCTGCGACAAGATCGTCCCAGGGCTGGTGATCGGGGCGCTGTCGTTCGGGCATCTGCCGGTGATCCTGGTGCCGGCGGGGCCGATGGCGTCCGGCCTGCCGAATGATGAGAAGGCGAAGGTCCGCAAGCGGTTCGCGGCCGGGGAGGTCGGGCGGGAACGGCTGCTCGCCGCGGAGGCCGCGTCCTACCACTCGCCCGGCACGTGCACCTTCTACGGGACGGCGAACTCCAACCAGCTCCTCATGGAGGTCATGGGCCTGCACCTGCCGGGGGCCAGCTTCGTCCCGCCGGGGACGAAGCTGAGGCAGGCCCTGACCGAGGCGGCGGGACGGCGCGTCCTGCGGCTGACCGACCTGGGCGACCACTACACGCCCATCGGCGAGCTCCTGGACGAGCGCGCGTTCGTGAACGGCATCGTCGCGCTGCTGGCCACGGGCGGGTCCACGAACCACACGCTGCACCTGGTCGCGATGGCCGCGGCGGCGGGCATCGAGCTGACCTGGGACGACTTCGACGAGCTGTCCAAGGTCACGCCGCTGCTCACCCGCCTCTACCCGAACGGGTCCGCCGATGTGAACCACTTCCACGCGGCGGGCGGCACCGCGTTCCTCATCGGCGAGCTGATCGACGCCGGGCTCCTCCACGAGGACGCCGCGACGGTCGGAGGGGACACTCTCGCCGACTACCGGCGCGTCCCCGAGTTCGCCGACGGCGGGGCCGAGTGGCGGGACATCGCCACCGAATCCGGCGACACCGACGTCCTGCGTCCCGTCGCCGAGCCGTTCGACACGCACGGCGGACTGCACACGGTGCGCGGCAACCTGGGACGGGCCGTCATCAAGGTGTCCGCGGTCAGCCCCGAGCACCGCGTGATCGAGGCGCCCGCCCGCGTGTTCGACTCGCAGGAGCGGCTTCAGGAGGCGTTCGCCGCCGGAGAACTCGACCGGGACGTGGTGGCGGTCGTCCGCAACCAGGGGCCGCGCGCCAACGGCATGCCGGAGCTGCACCGGCTCACCCCGCCGCTGTCGGTCCTGCAGGACCGGGGACACCGCGTCGCGCTGGTCACCGACGGCCGCATGTCGGGCGCCTCCGGGGCGGTGCCCGCCGCGATCCACGTGTCGCCGGAGGCCGCGGCGGGCGGGCCGCTCGCCCGCGTCCGCGACGGCGACATCGTCCGGCTCGACGCGGACGGGGGAGCGCTGGACGTCCTCGTCCCGGACGAGGAGTTCGCCGCCCGCGAGCCCGCGGCCGGGGCCGCCGAGGAGGCGTGGGGCACCGGACGGGAGCTGTTCCAGGCGTTCCGGCACGCGGTGGGCCCGGCGGAGCGGGGCGCCGGAGTCTTCGCATGAGCGGAGCGAACCGGGGGGCGTGGGGGGTCGCCCCCTCACAGGACGCAGGCATGAGCGGGACGGCGGTGTCGGAGTCCGCGCCCTGGCTGGTCGCCGACGTCGGCGGCACGAACGCCCGGTTCGCGCTGGTGGACGGCCCGGACGGCGACCCGTACCGCGTCCGTTCCCTGCCCACCCGCGACCACGCCGGGCTCGCCGAGGCGGCGGCCGCCTACCTCGGCCGGTACGCCCCGGACGTCCGGCCGTCCGCCGCGTGCCTGGCGGTGGCGGGGCCCGTCACGGGCGGGACGTTCCACCTGACGAACGCGGGCTGGCCGAAGGGGACCCCCGAGGAGGTCCGCGACCATCTCGGGCTGCCCCGCCTGGACATCATCAACGACTTCGAGGCCCTCGCCCTCGCGCTCCCGCGCCTGCGCGAGGACGACCTGGTCCCCATCGGGAAGGCATGCCCGCCCGCCGGCGGGACCCTCGCGGTGGTCGGCCCCGGGACGGGGCTCGGCGTCGCGGGCCTCGTCCCCACGCCGTCCGGGTGGGTGCCGCTGCCCGGCGAGGGCGGCCAGGTCGACGTCCCGGCGGCGACCGACCGGGAGATCGAGGTCGCGCGGCGGCTGCGCGCCGAGCACGGTTCCGCCACCGCCGAGCTCCTGCTGTCCGGGGGCGGGCTGAGCCGCGTCCACCGCTACCTCGCGGCGATCGGCGGCACGCCGGCCGAACCGCTCACCGCGCAGGAGATCAGCGAGCGCCGCGGCGACCCGGTGTGCCGCGAGGCGCTGCACATGTTCTGCGCGCTGCTCGGGTCGCTCGCCGGGAACGTCGCCCTGACGCTCGGCACCCGGGGCGGCGTCTACCTCGGCGGCGGCATCCTGCCTCGCATCGCGGACGTGCTGCGCGACAGCGCGTTCCGCGCCCGTTTCGAGGGGAAGCCCCCCGTCGAGGACTACATGCGCGGCATTCCCACCGCGCTCATCGTTCACCACGGCCCGGCCCTGGTCGGCGCCACCATGCGGATCGCGCAGAGCCTGCCCGACCCGGAGCACCTGGAGCTTGCATGATCGCCGAAGACCTGTTCGACCTCGCGCCCGTGATCCCCGTCGTCGTGCTGGACGACGCCGGCGCGGCCGTCCCGATGGCCCGAGCCCTCGTCGAGGGCGGGCTCCCGGCGATCGAGGTGACGCTCCGCACGCCCGCCGCGCTGGAGGCGATCGAGCGGATCGCCGCCGAGGTCCCGGACGTGGTGGTCGGCGCGGGAACGGTCGCCCGACCCGAGGACGCCGAGCGGTCCGCGGCCGCCGGGGCCCGCTTCCTGGTCAGCCCCGGCTGCACGCCCCGCCTCCAGGCCGCGATGGTCGCGACCGGCCTGCCGTTCCTGCCGGGCGTCGCGACCGTGTCCGAGGCCATGGCGCTGCTGGAGGACGGGATCACGGCGATGAAGTTCTTCCCCGCCGAGGCTGCGGGCGGCGCCGCCTTCCTGAAGGCGCTCGGCGGGCCGCTACCGCAGATCCGGTTCTGCCCGACCGGCGGGATCAGCCCGAGGAACGCCGCCGATTACCTCGCGCTCGGCAACGTCGGCTGCGTCGGCGGGTCCTGGCTGACCCCGGCGAACGTCGTCCGCGCCGGCGACTGGGACCGCATCCGCAAGCTCGCCTCCGAAGCGGCCGCCCTGCGCGCCGGCTGATGTCACATCCGGCGGCGGTCCTCCCGTCTCCAGGGCATGAGCATCGCATCGACGCTTGAGAGGCTGAGAGCCCAGCGCACGATCCTGCTGACGTCCTACCGCAAGGACGGGACGCCGGTCGGGACCCCCGTCAACGTGGTCGTCCGGGACGGCCACGCCTACTTCCGCACCTTCGACCAGGCGGTCAAGACGAAGCGGCTGGCGCGCAACCCGGAGGTGGAGATCGCGCCGAGCACGTTCCGCGGGAAGGTCACCGGGCCGGCGTCGCGCGGCCGTGCCCGGCTGCTCTCCGAGGAGGAGTCGAAGCCGATCCGCAGGCTGCTGGCCCGCAAGCATCCGCTCCTCCAGGGTTTCGCGGTGCCGCTGTTCCACCGGCTGAAGCGCTTCCGGACGCTCCATTACGAGATCACCCTCGATCAGGACTGAGCTCCGGGGGCGGGACCGGAGGCGCAGTGCGGGCACGGGCCCGCGGTGAGGGGCGTGCCGCCCGCGTACGGGACGAGGTCCATCCGGAGCCGCCCGCAGGCGCAGCGGGTCCATACGACGACGCCGTCACTGGTGAGATGCCGGGAGAGTGTCGTGTTCTGCTGAGTCATGATCCGAGTCTGCGGCCGGTCGAACGTTGCCGTCTATTTCAGCTTTCCGCATGGAATCGTGCAAGATGGTTACATGATTGACCTGCGGCGGCTGCACATGCTCCGGCTCGTCCACCAGTACGGGACGGTCACGTCGGCGGCGGAGGCGATGCACCTCACGCCGTCGGCGATCTCCCACCACCTGCGCGAACTGGCGCGGGAACTGAAGGTGCCGCTGCTGGAGCCGCAGGGCCGCAAGGTGAGGCTGACCCCGGCCGCGTACCTGCTGATCGAGCACGCCGACGGCCTGCTCGCCAAGTGGGAGGAGACCCTCGCCGACCTGGAGTCGCACCGCGCCGGTGTCGCGGGGCCGCTGCGCATGTGCGGCTTCACCACGGCCGTCGGCGGGCTCGTCGCTCCGGCCGCGGGCGCCCTGCTGCGCGTCGACCCGGACCTCACGGTCGAGATCCGCGAATGCGACACCGACGTGGCCGTGGGCCTGCTCACCGCCGGCGAGACCGACATCGCGGTCATCGAGCCGACCCCGGAGGCGCCGCCGCCCGGCGACCCGCGCTTCGACCGGGAACCGCTGCTGGAGGAGGTCCTCGACCTGATCGTCCCGGCCGGGCACCCGTTCGCGCGCCGCGGCGGCGTGCGGCTGGAGGACGCGGCGGGCGAGACGTGGATCAGCGTCCAGCCCGAGGGCTGCGCCCACTACCACCAGGTCATGGCCTACTGCGCCGCGGCCGGGTTCACGCCCCGGATCGTGCACAACGCCACCACCTGGTCGGTGATCTGGGCGCTGGTCGGCAACGGCCTCGGCGTGTCGCTCGTCCCGCGGCTGGCGGGCGGGCCCGGCGACCAGCAGGTGGTCCGGGTCCCGCTGACCGGTGACGGCGTGCCGAGGCGGCGCGTGCTGACCTGCGTGCGGCGCGGCAGCCGCGCGAACCCGCTGATCGCCCGCGGCCTGCGCGCCCTCCACGACGCCGTTCCCGGCGGCTGCGCCCGCATGCCCGCCGCCTGACCGCCCCGCCCTCCTACTCGGTCGCGATCGCCCGGAGGACGTTCATCCGGGCGGCGCGGCGGGCGGGCCACACAGCGGCGACGACGCCGATCACGGCCGCCGCCGCGACGCACACCGCCAGCCGCCCGTAGGGGATCGCGAGGACCTCCATGCCGCCGTCGCCCTCCGCCATCACGTGCTGCAGGACGATCCCGAGGACGACGCCCGTCCCGACGCCGAGCACCGCGCCGAACAGCGAGACGACGACCGCCTCGTAGCGGATCATCCGGCGGAGCCGGCGGCGCTGCATGCCGATGGCGCGGAGCAGGCCGATCTCCCGCGTCCGCTCGGTGACCGCGAGCGCGAGCGTGTTGACGATGCCGAGCGCGGCGACGAGGACCGACAGCACGAGCAGGCCGAGGACGAGGTTGAGGAACAGCTCGATGTCCCCGGCGGCCTCGTCCTTGACCTGGGCGCGGTCCTTCAGTTCCAGGCCGGGCCACGGGGCGAGCGCCGCCTCCAGCGCGCCCCTCTCCGCGGCGCCGACGTTGATCTCGATGCGGTCGATCGGGGCGTCCGGGACGTGGTCCCGGTAGCCGTCCCAGTTGATGATCATGCTGGGGGCGGACGGGGTGAGCGACGGCCGGTCGGCGTAGATCCCGGCTATCCGGAACGTCCGTTTCGTCCCGTCCCGGTATCGGCCGGCGACCGTCGTCCCGACCTCCCAGCCCTGCGACTTCGCGACGCTGCGGCCGACGAGCAACGAGTCCCCGCGCACCGCGGAGGACCCTTCCCGGAGCGGCAGCCGGAAGTGGCCGAGCAGCTCACCGGGCCTGCCCGCCGTGGCCGTCCGCACGGAACCGCCCAGCATGAACCGCGCCGTGCGGATCGGGATCACCGACCGCACGCCCTCCACCGCCGCCACCGCACCGGCCGCCTCCGCGCTGACCGGCGTGATCTGGCTCTGGCCGGTGACCCGGTAGTCGGCGGTGAGGCCCGCGTCGAGCTGCCGGTCCACCGACGCCGCCATCGACTGGACGATCACCGACACGGCCGCGATGAGGGCGAGGCCGATCGCCGGCGCGGACGCCGTCGCCGCCGTCCGCCTCGGGTCGCGCAGCGCGTTGCGTCCGCCCATCCGGCCCGTGCTCCCGCCGAACCGCGTGAACGGCCAGGCCAGGATCCGGATCGCGGGACGGCAGAGCACCGGCGACACCACGATCACGCCGGCGAACACCGCCATCGCGCCCGCCCCGGCCAGGGTCAGCGCCGTCCTCCCCTCCGACGCGAGCCCGGCCGCGACCGCCCCCGCGCCCACCGCGAGCGCCGCGGCGCCGCACCACACCCGGCCCCGCAGCGGGCGCGGCGCCGCCGTCGCCTCGCGGAGGGCGGCGACGGGCGGGATCCGCGACGCGCGCCGCGCCGGGACGAACGCGGCGGCCAGCGTGACCAGCGTCCCCACCGCGTAGGACGCGATCACCGCCGAGACGGGGACGGCCGGAGTCCCGAACGGCAGCTCCTCGCCGCCCGTGACGACCGTCATCAGCCGGGCCAGCCCGGCCGCGACCCCGGCGCCCGCCGCCAGGCCGAGCGTGGAGCCCGCCACCCCGACCCCGGCCGCCTCGCCGAGCACCGACCGCGTCACCTGCCCGCGCGAGGCCCCCACCGCGCGCAGCAGCGCCAGCTCCCCGACCCGCGTGCTCACCAGCATCGCGAACGTGTTGAAGATGATGAACGAGCCGACGAACACGGCGATCACGGCGAAGACCAGCAGGAACGTCCGCATCACGGTGAGGACCGTCTTCAGCTGCCCGGCCTGCTCCTCGATGGCCGCGCGCCCGGTGACCGCCTCGACGCCGGACGGGAGCGCCGCGGCCACCGCGTCCCGCAGCCGCTCCTGCGAGACGCCGTCGTCCGCGTGCACGACGATCC
Source organism: Actinomadura sp. 3N407 (assembly GCF_052245875.1). NCBI lineage: Bacteria > Bacillati > Actinomycetota > Actinomycetes > Streptosporangiales > Thermomonosporaceae > Actinomadura > Actinomadura sp. 3N407. The sequence continues at coordinate 263,729 of NZ_JBQQBP010000003.1, read as the reverse complement.
GCGCGAACGTCCCCGGATCATCGGACAGCAGGCGCCGTGCGGTGTCCGGTGCGAACGCCGTCATCGAGAGGTGGTCGCCGAGCGCGGAGTCGCCCACCTCGAACAGGCCCGTGAGCCGGAACGCGCGGGTTCCCGACAGCAGCGCCACCGTGACCCGGTCGCCGATCCGGTATCCCGCGTCGCGGGCGGTCGTGACGTCGACGGCGATCTCGTCCGGCGCGGCGGGCGGCGTCCCGGACGTGAGCCGGGGGAGCGACAGGTCCGGGTCGCCGTCCCATGCCACCCCCGTCTGCGGCTCCGCTCCGACGACCCGGCCGCGCCGGTCCACGACGGCGGCGAACCCGGTGACGACGCCGTGCGCCTTGGCGACACCGTCCACGTTCCGCACGGTCCGCAGCACCGGTGCCGGGACGGGACGCTCCGGCGCCCGCTCGCCGAGCCCCGGCCCGAACGCCCGCTCGGTCCGGACGATCACGTCCGTGCCGCGTCCCAGATCGTCGAAGGCGCGGTCGAACGAGCGGTCCAGCGTGGCGGAGAACATCAGCGTCCCGGCGACGAACGCGACGCCGGCCACGACCGCGACCATCGACAGCAGCAGGCGGGCGCGGTGGGCGACCAGGCCCCGGAGTACGAGCTTGAGCATGCCGCCGATTCCAGCCGGACGTGCCCGCCCGGCGGCAGCGCGAATCGTCGCGTCCGCCCCCTGCGGACGTGCGGTGCGACGCGACTTTCGTAGGGGTGGCAGGCCGGGTCCGGGTGCGTACGGTAATGGGATGAGCGAAGCGGACCGGGGGGTGTGGGGGCGCGTCCTCCCACAGGGGGCAGGCGTGCGCCTGCCTTCGCCGCGTCCCCTCCTCGCGCGGCTCCTCCCGTCCGGACGGCCCCGCGACCGGGTCGCCGACGCCGCCGTCGTGCTGTCAGGCGTGGCCCAGAGCTGGTGGACGGCCGCCGGCCCGGACACGATGATCCGGTGGCACGGCGGCGCGGCACCGGTGCTGTTCCTGGTGCCCGCGCTCGCCCTGCTGTTCCGGCGCCGCGCCCCCATGACGGTCGCGTGGATCACCGCCGGGCTGGCCGTGCTCGTGTGGCTGGTGGAGCTGGCCGCGCCGGGGACGCTGCTGCGGGTGGACGCCGACCGGACCCTCGAACCGGCGATCTGGTGGCCGCCGACCGCGCCGCTGGCCGCGTACGCGGTGATGGCGTTCCCCCGCGAGGGGGCCCGCCCCGTCTGGGTCCGCTGGCTGCCGGTCGCCGCGGTGCTCGTCCCGATCGGCTGCCTGGACGACGTCCTCCCCGAATCGGCCTTGCGGAGCATCGCCGCCCAGGACACCGGGGCCGTCGAAGGGATCGTCTTCCGCAGCATGGCCGTCGTGATCGGCGGGGCGCTGATCGGCATGTACGCCGCCGCGCGCCGCCGCGTCGTGCAGGCCCTCACCGAGCGGGCGGAACGGGCCGAACGCGAGCGGCACCTGCTGGCCGAGCGGGCCCGCGCGGAGGAACGCGCCCGGCTCGCCGCCGAGATGCACGACGTCGTCGCGCACCGGGTGACGCTGATGGTGCTGCAGGCGGGGGCCCTGCGCGTGCGGGCCCCGGACGAGCCGACCCGCGCGGCCGCCGAAGAGCTGCGCGGCGCCGGCTGCCAGGCCCTCGAAGAACTCCGTGACGTCATCGGGCTGCTGCGCCGCGACCCCGAGGAGGCGTCCGCGGCGGCGGCGGAGCCGCTGCCGGACCTGTCCGCGCTGGTCGCCGAGTCCGCCGCGGTCGGCGTCCCGGTCGAGCTGGCCGAGCACGGCGATCCGCCGCCCGCCTCACCCGCCGTGGGACGCACCGCGTACCGGGTCGTGCAGGAGGCGCTGACCAACGCGCGCAAGCACGCGCCGGGCGCCGCCGTCCACGTGGACGTCCGCTACCGGGCCGACGGCGTGACGCTGACCGTGCGCAACGCCGCCGCGTCCCGCGGCGCGGACGCCGAGCTGGCGGCCAGCGGGTCCGGGATGGGCCTCGCCGGGCTCCGCGAACGCGTCGAGCTGATCGGCGGCACGTTCACGGCGGGCCCGTCCGCGGGCGGCTTCCGCGTCGAGGCGTCCCTGCCCGCCTACCTGCCCGTCGCCGCGCCGGCGGCGGAGCCGGCCCCATGATCACCGCAGGGTCGTCCCCCGGGCGGGAAACGCCGATCACGGTGCTGCTGGTGGACGACGAGCCGATGGTGTGCGCGCATCTGCGCACCATCCTCGGCGCGGCCGAGGACGTCGAGGTGGTCGGGGAGGCCCACGACGGCGCCGCCGGGGTCGAGGCCGTCGTCCGGTACCGGCCGCACGTGGTGCTCATGGACCTGCGGATGCCGGGCGTGGACGGCCTCGCCGCCACCGAGCGGATCACCGCGCTGCGCTCCCCGCCCGTCGTCGTCGCGCTGACCACGTTCGACGCCGACGAGTACGTCATCCGGGCGCTGCGGGCCGGAGCCGCGGGGTTCCTGCTGAAGTCGACGCCCCCGGAGGACCTGGTGAAGCTCGTCCGGGTCGCCGCCGACGGGCACACCGTGATGTCGGCCGCCGCGACCATGCGGCTGCTCGGCACGGCCGACGCCCGCGCGTCCGGCCGCGACCGCGTCCGCGCGCTCGTCGGCGGCCTCACCGAGCGGGAGACGCAGGTGCTGGCCTGCCTCGGCGAGGGCCTGTCCAACGCGCGGATCGCGGGACGCCTCCACCTCAGCGAGGCCACCGTCAAGGGCCACGTCTCCCGCCTCCTCGACAAGCTCGGCTGCGCCAACCGCACCCAGGCCGGCCTCCTGGCCCGCGACGCGGGCCTGCGTTGACCTGCGGCGTGTCGCCCCTGTGAGCGGCCGCATAAGGCGACACGCCGCAGGGGAGCGCGGTTCAGGTGCGGGAGCGGCGTGCGCCGAACGCCAGCAGGACCGCGCGGACGACCCAGATGGCCAGCGCGATCTGCAGGACCGCGAAGAACCCCGCACCCGGCCCGACCGTGAACGCCAGCACGAGGAACACCCCGAGCAGCAGCGGGAACGCAGGGAACCGCGGCCCGTGCCGGTGATGGCCCCGGGCCATGTGCCGGCGGTGCCGCCACGCCGGATGCCCCGGGCCGCCGAACATCACCGCCGCGCCCGGCCCCCACGGGACGTCCGCCGGCGCCCGCACGTCCGGTTCGGGCAAGCCCGTCGGCGAGGGCAGGTCGCGGACGAGGGGACGCAGGTCGCCGCGCGTCTTGGCGGACAGCACGGCGTCCATGCGCTCGTCCAGCTCGCCGCGGTCAAGCCGTCCCGCCGCGAAGTGGTCGTGCAGGGCGACCATGACCGCGTCCCGTTCGGCGTCGCCGATGCGCATTTCGTCCTGGCGTGCCATGGTCACTCCCTGGTGTCGTCGGCCGTCGGGCCCGCATCGCCGGTGTCGTCGTCCCCGTCGTCCGTGTCGTCGGTGCCGTCGATGTCGTCGGCCAGGATGCGGTAGAGGTTGCGCCGCGCCTCCGACAGGACGTCCTTGGCCTGACCGACCTGCTCAGGCGACCCGGAGTGGACGATCTGCATCACCGCTGCCCCGGTCTGCGCGGCCTGCTTGAACAGTTCGGGGACGCCCTCGCCGTACTCGGGCGTCATCTCCGCCCATGGCTCGGCCAGCCGCGCGGCGTTCTCCTCGACGTAGGCGCGGCCCTCGTCGGTCAGATGGAAGGACCGCCGCCCGGCGGCCTCCTCGCCCGCGATCAGGCCCTCGTCCGCGAGCTGCTGCAGCGCGGGGTACACCGCGCCGGGGCTCGGCTTCCAGGCGCCGCCGCTGCGCTCGTTGATCTCCTGGATGATCTGGTAGCCGTTGCGCGGCTCCTCGGCGAGCAGGACGAGGATCGCCGCGCGGACGTTCCCCTTGCGCGCCTTGGGCCCCCGGCCCCACGGCCCGCCGCGACCGCGCGCCCACGGGGGACGCGGTCCGGGGCCGAAGCCGCCGGGCGGTCCCCACGGTCCGGGTCCGGGGCCGCCGCCGAACAGCCAGCCGAGGTTCGGGAAGTCGCCGCGCCCCCGGGGGCCGCCGTGCCCATGCCTGTGTCCCATGTTCTGCACCACCTTCTGAGACCTCTCTTTGATCCCTCGCGATACGACAACGATATATCGTAGACGTACGGACGGGCCAGATTGTTCCCGGGAGAAATCGTCGTTTCCCGATGCGGCGATCCGGGGCCGCTCCCCGCCTGGCGTCACCGCCGTCTGATCGCCAGAATCTTGGGTAACAGCCGTATGGGGAGGACGATGGGCACACAGGAAGCGGTGACCGTGCGGGACGCGGTGCTCACGACGGGTGCGACGAGCCGGCGGCGGCTGAGCGCCCGCAGGGAACTGCTGCTCGGACTCGCGCTGTTCGCCGTCTACGTCCTGGTGGCGAGCCTCCCCCAGCAGACCAGGATCGGGTCGGCGCGCGCGCACGGCGAGGCGATCTACAACCTCGAAATAGCCCTGCGCATCGACATCGAGCTGTCCCTCAACAGGTGGCTGGCCGACCAGGGGATCGTGCGGGTCCTCGCGAACTACGAGTACGCGATCACCTATGTCGCCAGCGCGCTCGCCCTGCTGATCTGGCTGTTCGCGCGCCACCCCGAGCACTACCGGACGGCCCGCAACGCGTTCATCCTGATGAACCTCGCGGGACTCACCTGCTTCGTCCTGTATCCCGTCATGCCGCCGCGGCTCATGCCCGAACTCGGGTACATCGACACCGTCTTCCTCGGCGGCACCTGGGGATCATGGGGGTCGCCCCTGGTCGAGCACGCCGACCAGCTGGCGGCCGTCCCGTCGCTGCACATGGCCTGGACGATGTGGGTCGGCGTGGAACTCGCCCGCGTGAAGGCGAAGCGCTGGGTGCAGGCGCTCAACATCGTGCACATCCTGGTGACCCTCTACGTCATCATGGCCACCGCGAACCACTTCCTGCTGGACGCCGTCGCCGCCGTCCCGTTCGTCGTCATACCCGTGTACGTCGCCGAGCGCATCTCCCGGCCCCCGGCCCCGAAGGTCCAGGGGCCGGACGCCTTCTTCATGGCGGTGGAGACGCCCGCCGCCCCCCAGCAGGCCGGCGGCGTGATCATGCTGGACACCTCGCGGGGCGACGTCGGCCGCGCCGACCTCGTACGGGAGATCGACAAGCGGCTGGACGGGCTGCCCCGGTTCCGGCAGCGGCTCGTCCGGCGGGGCCGCTGGCGCCGCCCCGTCTGGCGCGACCACGACCCGGTCGACTGGGAATGGCACGTCACCGAGCGGCACGTCGACGGCATGGCCGGCCTGCGCGCCGCCGTCGCCGAGATCCAGTCCGATCCCCTGCCGCTGGACAGGCCGCCGTGGCGCATGGTCGTGCTGAAGGGCGCCGAGCCCGGCCGCACCGCCGTCGTGTACCTGATGCACCACGTGGTCGCCGACGGCGTCGGCATCGTCGCGCAGGCGGTGTACCTGATGGAGCCGCCGCCCGAGCCCGTTCCGGCACCGCCGCGCAGGCCGCTGCGCAAGGCGCTCGCGACCGTGATCGGCCTCGGCCAGCTCGCCACCGCCGTCACCCGCCCGGAGCGGCTGCCCGCCGCCGGCACGTCCGAACGCCGGTACGGCACCATGCACCTGCCGCTGACGGCGGTGCGGGACGTGGGCCGCCGCCACGGCGCCCGCGTCACCGACGTCGTCCTGTGCGCGGTCGCCGGCGCCCTGAACCGGGTCGTCGGCGAGGACGACGGGCGGCCCGGCACCTGCCGTGTCGCGGTGCCGCTGATGATGCGGCCGCCGGGCAGCGCCATGGTCGGCAACCACACCACCGCCGTCATGGTGGACCTGCCGGTCGGCAAGATGTCCGAGACCGACCGCCTCGCGCTGATCGCCAAGCGCGGCCGGGTGCTGCGGTCCGGGACCCGGGCGCAGGCCGCGTGGTTCGTGATGTGGCAGGCGGGACGGCTGATGCCGGCACCGCTGCACGCCCGCTTCGCCCGGATGTCCTACAGCGGCCGGTTCCTCCAGGGCACCGTGTCGAGCCTCCCGGGACCCGACAAGACGCTGCGCCTGGCCGGCGCCCCCCTCACCGCCGTGTACCCGATCGTCCCGCTCGCCCCCGGCGCGCCGTTCGCGATCGCCGGGCTCGGCGTCGACGGCGAGCTGTGCTTCGGCCTCTCGGTCGACCCCGGGCTCACCGACGACGCCGACGCGCTGATGACGGCCGTCCACGACGTGATCGAGGAACTGCGGGACGAGCCGGAGTGACCCGCTCGCTCGCGGACTAGATGCTCCGCATCGCGCGCAGCGACTCCTTCAGCGACCCCATCGTCGCGAAGACGGCGGTGGGTTCGTAGCCGCAGTGCGCCATGCAGTTCGCGCACCGGTCGTCGCGTCCCCGCCCGTAGGCGTTCCAGTCGGTCGTCTCGACGAGTTCCCGGTAGGTGTCGACGTAGCCGTCGTCCATCAGGTAGCAGGGCCGCTGCCAGCCCTTCAGCGAGTACGACGGGATCGCCCACGCCGTGCACGGGAAGTCGACCTTCCCTTCGAGGAAGTCGAGGAACAGCGGCGAATGGTTGAACCGCCAGCGTTTGCGGCGGTCGTCCGCGAACGCCTTCCGGAACAGGTTCCGGGTCTCCTCGACGCCGAGGAAGTGATCCTGGTCGGGCGCCTTCTCGTAGGCGTACGCGGGCGAGATCATCATCTGGTCGACGCGCAGGTCGTCGTTGAGGTAGTCGAGGACGTCGATGACGGTCTGCGGGGTGTCGGTGTTGAACACGGTCGTGTTCGTCGTGACCCGGAACCCGCGCTCCTTGCACATCCTGATCGCGTCCACCGCCTGGTCGAACACGCCGTCCTTGCAGACGGACGCGTCGTGCCGCTCGCGCAGGCCGTCGATGTGCACGGCCCACGCGAAGTAGCGGGACGGCTCGAACCGATCGATCTTCTTCGGAATGAGCGCCGCGTTCGTGCACAGGAACACGTACCGCTTCATCCCGACCAGCTCGGCGACCATCTCGCCGATCCCCGGGTGCATCAGCGGCTCGCCGCCCGCGATCGACACCATCGGAGCGCCGCACTCGCGGATCGCCGCGACGGCCTGCTCGACCGGCATCCGCTGCTTCAGCACGTCCGCCGGATGCTGGATCTTCCCGCAGCCCGCGCACGCGAGATTGCACGCGTACAGCGGCTCCAGCTCGACGAGGAGCGGGAACTTCGACCGCCCCGCCAGCCTGTTGCGCAGCACGTACCCGCCGACCCGCAGGCTCTGGCGCAGTGGCATCGCCATGTCTCATGCACCCTTCAGGTACCGGCCCAGCGCGCTGAGCGGGAACACCAGGCGGTACAGGTGGTAGTTGATGTAGAAGTCGCCGGGGAAGCCGGTGCCGGTGAAGTGCTCCTCGTCCCACGACCCGTCCGGCCGCTGGTGCTCGGCCAGCCACCGGACGCCGCGCTCGACGACCGGGCCGCGCTCACCGGCGGCGAGCAGCGCGAGCAGCGCCCACGCCGTCTGCGACGGCGTCGAGGCGCCGTGCCCGACCCACGACCGGTCGCGGTAGGAGCGCAGATCCTCGCCCCAGCCGCCGTCGTCGCGCTGGTGGCGTTCCAGCCACCCCACGGCGTCCCTGATCACGGGCTTGCCCGGCCGGACGCCCGCCGCGATCAGCGCGGGCACGACGGCGCCCGTCCCGTACACGTGGTTGGCGCCCCACCGGCCGAACCAGGACCCGTCGGGCTCCTGCGCCTTCAGCAGCCACACCACGGCCCGCTTGACGAGCAGCGAGTCGGCCATGCCGCGGTGCGCCATCGCCTCCACGACGTGCGCGGTGACGTCGGCGGACGGCGGGTCGATGACCTCGCCGAAGTCGCAGAACGGCAGCCGGCGGCACAGGGCGCGGGTGTTGTCGGCGTCGAACGCGCCGAACCCGCCGTCCCCGGAGACCATCCCGGCCATCCAGCGGACGCCCCGCTCGATCGCCGGCTCGGCCCGCGGATGCCGGACGCGGTTCAGCGCGATGACCGCCTCGGCGGTGTCGTCGACGTCGGGGTAGCAGTCGTTGTCGAACTCGAACGCCCAGCCGCCCGGGGGCAGATCCGGCCGCCGCACCGACCAGTCGCCGGGCCCCTTGACCTCCTCGCCGATCACCCAGTCCGCCGCCCGCTCCAGCGCCGGATGCCCGGCCGGCAGGCCGGCGTCGGCCAGCGCGTTCATCGCGAGGACGGTGTCCCAGACGGGGGACTGGCACGCCTCAAGGCGCCGTCCCTTCTCGTCGCGGATCGTGAACCGTTCGAGCCCGTCCAGGCCGCGCCGCATGACGGGGTGGTCGAGGCCGTAGCCGAGGAGGTTCAGCGCGAGCAGCGAGTACACCCAGGGCGGCTGGATCCCGCCCCACGACCCGTCCCGCTCCTGCCGCGCGACGATCCACTCGCCGGCGCGGCGCAGCGCGGCCCTGCGCAGCGCCTTCACGGGCCGCCGCTCGTACACGCGCAGGGCCTTGTCGAGCGTCTCGAACGCCTCGTCCCACCCGGGCAGGGTCCGCCTCCGCCGCCGCGGGACGTCGTAGCCGGGGGTCAGCTCGTCCAGCCCGAACGGCAGCGGCCGGACGGGACGCAGCGCGCCCACGACCGTCAGCGGGACGATCGTCTGCCGCGCCCAGCACGCCCAGTCGTAGACGTTCAGCGGGAACCAGCGCGGCAGGAACATCATCTCCGGCGGCAGCACCGGCAGCTCGTCCCACGGCCACCGGCCGAACATCGCCAGCCAGAACCGCGTGAAGACGCGCGTCGCCGGCACGCCGCCCTCGCCGCGGATGTAGGCGGCGGCGCGGATCATGTGGCCGGCGTCGGGCTGGTCTCCGGCGAGCCGCAGCGCCACGTACGCCTCGACGGTCGTGGACAGGTCGGGCGGGCCGTCGTGGAAGTTCGCCCACGTGCCGTCCGCGGCCTGCTGCGACCGGATCCAGCGGGCCGTCTCGTAGGTGTCGCCGCCGGTGCGGACGCCGAGGAACTCGCGCAGCAGCAGGTCCTCGGCGTCCATCGTGACGTTGGTCTGCAGCTCGCCCTTCCACCATCCCTCCGGCGACTGGAGGAGCAGCAGATGCTCGCGCGCGGCGTCGAGGGCCTCGGCGGCCGTCCGGGTCCGCGCGGTCTCCGGTGATTGCGTCGCCGTCATCAGTGGTCCCTGCCGGTGACGAAGTCGGCGATGTGCAGGAAGTCGGCGCGTACGGGTTCGGGCAGCCGCGCCGTGACCAGATGCTCGGCGGCGCGCTGGATGCGGCTCTCGGCCTCCATCTCGGCCCAGGCGCGTCCACCGGCCGCCTCCACCAGCGCGGCGGCCTCGGCCAGGTCGTCCTCGGACAGGTCGGGCCGCGCGTACAGCTCGGCGAGCCGCGCGGCCTCGGGCGCGTCGGCGTTCAGGGCCGCCACGACCGGCAGCGACATCTTGCGGGACCGCAGGTCCGACAGCGCGGGCTTGCCGGTGGCCTCCGGGTCGCCCCAGATGCCGAGCAGGTCGTCGGCGAGCTGGAACGCGATCCCGAGGTCGGCGCCGAACTCCTCCAGCGCACGGCAGAGGGGCTCGGGCGCCCCGTCCAGGACGGCGCCGATCGAGCATGAGCACGCCAGCAGCGCCGCGGTCTTGTCGGACGCCATCGACATGCACTCGTCCAGGCCGATCCGCCTGTGGGTCTCGAAGTCCATGTCGAGGGCCTGGCCCGCGATGAGGCGGCGCGTGGCGGCCGACAGCGCCCGCGCCGCCCGCGCGGAGCCCTGGCCGGGCGCCTCCAGCAGGACCTCACCGGCGAGGGAGAGCAGCGCGTCGCCGGCCAGGATCGCGGACGCCTCGCCGAACACCGTCCACGCGGCCGGGCGGTGCCTGCGCGTCCGGTCGCCGTCCATGATGTCGTCGTGCAGGAGCGAGAACGCGTGGGTCAGCTCGACCGCGACCGCGCCCGGCAGCGCGCTCTCCGGCGGTGCCACGGCGGCGCGGGCCGAGAGCAGCGCCAGCGCCGGGCGGAGCGCCTTGCCCGCCGGTGCCTTGCGGGGACGGCCCTCCTTGTCCGCCCAGCCGAGATGGTAGGCCGCGACGCGGTAGGTGCGCGGGTCGAGCCGGCCGACGGCGGCGCGCAGCGCGCCGTCGACGAGCTCACGGACATCGGTCATCGAGACCGGAACAGCGGTCATGGGTTCCTCACCCTCTCCAGGTGGCCGTCCAGGTGGCGGCGGACCAGGCGGGCGGCGGTGAGGCCACTGCGCACTGCTCCCTCCATGGTGTCGGGCCAGCCCGTGTCGGTCCACGCGCCGGCCAGGAACAGGCCCGGCGCCCGCGTCGCCGCCCCGGGCCGGGCGCTCGCGCTGCCGGGACGCTGCCGGAACGTCGCCCGCCGCTCCCGCGTGACGAACAGGTCCACGACGGCGGCGTCCCGCGCGGCGGGCAGCAGCCGCCGCAGCTCGGGGACGAACCGGGCGCGCAGCTCGGCGGTCGGCATGTCGACCCAGCGGTCGGCGGCCGACAGCGAGATCGCGAGGTACTGGCCGCGGCGGAGGCCGCTCACCGCCGTCCGGTCGAACACCCACTGGACGGGCGAGCCGACGGCCGCGGCGAACGGCTCGTGCATGACCTTCCGGTCGTAGACGACGTGCACGTTCACGATCGGGCTGGCGTCGAGTTCGGGCCAGCGCAGCGGGTCGGGCAGCGCCTGCTCGGGCAGCAGCCGCGCCGCCGCGTCGTGCGGCACCGCCATGATCACCGCGTCGGCGGCGACCGGGGCGCCGTCCACGACGACCTTCGGGTCGGTGGTGACCGCCTCGACCTTGGCCTTGAGGCGGACGGTCCCGCCCATCTCCGCGATCCGCCGCAGCGCCGGGCCTCCGTGCAGTTCCTCGAGCGGGACGCGCGGGAGCCCGATGTCGGCGGCGTCGGCGCGTCCGAACAGGGCGCGGCGGCACACCATCGCCGACAGGCCGAGCGCCGCGTCGTCCACATCGGCGTTCAGCGCGGAGGTGATGAACAGGCCCCACAGCGCCTGCCGGGGCCACGGACGCTGCCCGTGCTCGGCCAGCCACGCACCCGCGGACACGGCGTCGAGCGCCGGATCGGCGGGATCGAGCCTCCGCAGCCCGATCGACGCGCGGACGGCCCGGAGCCGGTCGGCGGCCGACAGCGGCGAATATCCCGCCAGCGCGGGCAGCAGATGCAGCGGGCTCGGCAGGTTCGACCGTCTCAGCCGCGCCGTCTCGGTGCCGGGCAGCAGGACGGGGACGTCGAACCGGTCCTGTATCTCCACCAGGTGGTCGGCGCGGAGCCTGCGCAGCAGCCCCTGGTAGGCCGAGCAGCACCGCAGGAAGACGTGCTGCCCGTTGTCGACGCACAGCTCGCCCCGCAGGAACGAATGCGTGGCGCCGCCCAGCCAGGGCCGGGACTCCACGAGCGTGACCGGCACGCCCGACTCCTGCAGCGCGATCGCGGCGCTGATGCCCGCGAGCCCGCCGCCGACGATCACGACGCTCACCGTTCCACCCCCGACAGCGCGCGCGCCGCCACCACCGCCTTCTGCCATGTCGGCAGCGAGGCACGGGTGTTCAGCGCGGCCGACGGACGCGCCGCGATGTTCTCCAGCAGCCGCCGGTAGATGCCCGCCATCGCCGCCGTGCAGGCGGCGCTGCGCCGGTCCAGCAGCGGCAGCAGCCGCAGGCCCTCGGCGTACCAGGCCCGCGCCCGCTCCGCCTGGAAGCCGATCAGCTCGTTCAGCCGCCACGGCGGGTCGATGAACATGCCGGACTCGTCCAGCTCCAGCGTGCAGCCGAACCGCTCCAGATCCTCGGCGGGGATGTAGACCCGCCCGGCCATCCGGTCCTCGCGCAGGTCCCGCAAAATGTTGGTGAGCTGGAGCGCGACGCCGAGCGAGTCCGCGAGGCCCTCGGCCCGCTGCCGCCCGTCTGAGCCGAACACCCCGAGCGACAGCCGCCCGACCGTCCCCGCGACCCGCTGGCAGTAGCGCAGCAGGTCGTCGAACGTGGCGTAGTCGGCGCCCCGCACGTCGGCCTCGCAGCCGTCGATCAGCTCGTCGAACGCGTCCAGCGGGATCGGGTAGCGGCCCGCCGCGTCCGCCAGCGCCGTCAGCACCGGGTGCCCCTCCAGCGCGGCGACGTCGGCGCGCCGCCGCAGCACGTCCTGCACGGTCGCCAGCCGCCGCCGCGACCGGTCGAGCAGGTCGAGCCGCACGCACGCCGGCTCCGGGCCGTCCCCGACGTCGTCGATGCCGCGCGCGAACGCGTAGACCGCGCTCATCGCCCGCCGCTTCGGGGCGGGCATCAGCCGGATCCCGTAGGAGAAGTTGCGGGCCTCCTCACGCACCACCCGCTCGCAGTGCCGATATGCCTCAAAAACCCGCTCGGAACGCTCACAAGCCTCCGAAACCGTCATCACTTCGTTCCCCCCTTGCCAGCCGCCCACGCCCACCGGGCCAGGACCCCGGCCCGTCGTGGACGCGGCGGATGCGCGAGCACGTCGTAACGGCCGCGCGCCAGAGCCGACAGCGCCGCGCGGCCTCCGGCCACGTAGCCGGCCACCGCGAACCGCGCCCACCCCGTCAGGCCCGCCATCAGCGGCGCGGCTCCCCGGTCCAGCAGATCGGCGGCCCGGCCCGCCTCCAGCGCCAGGACGCCCCGCAGCCGTGTCGGCGTCACCGGCCGGGCCAGGTCGTCCTCTGCGCAGCCGAACCGGCGCAGGTCCTCGCCGGGCAGGTAGATCCGCCCGTTCCGGTAGTCCTCCCCGGCGTCCTGGCAGTGCTCGATGAGCTGCAACGCGGTGCAGACGTCGTCGGAGGCCGCCACGAGCGCGGGCCGGTGGGCGCGGAACAGGTGCAGGACGATGCGTCCCACCGGTGCGGCCGACAGCGCGCAGTACTCCGTGACCTCCGCGAACGTCTCGTACCGGTGGACGACCTGGTCCTGGCGGTTCGCCCGGACCAGGTCGCGGAACGGCTCCGCGGGGAGCCGGCCGGCGTGCACCGTCCGGGCCAGCCTCCGTAACTGCGGCAGGTTCGGCGTCCGTCCGGCGAACACGCGGTCCAGGTCGTCGTCCACGAGGCCGAGGAGTTTGGCGCGCTGCTCCCGCGGCGCCTCGTCGCCGATGTCGTCGACGAGCCGCGCGAAGCCGTAGACGGCCCGCAGGCCGGCGCGGTGCCGGGCGGGCAGAAGCCGCGCCGCGACCGGGAAGTTCTCCCGGGCGGCGAGCCGGTCCAGCGCGCGATCGTGCTCGTCGGCGCTCCAGGGCGGGTCAATGATCACCTTCATGAGATCGACCGGACCGGCACTAGAGAAACTCTGGCCAAGGTATGGACTTATTGAAACGCTGCGTGCCGGGCCCGAACCGTTCTTGAGCGACCGGCGTCCCGAAGGTTGACCTTCCCCCGCCTACGCGCGATAACAGTGTTACGCTAAGAAAACGTCGTTACTGCGAGGTGGTCGATGGCCGGGGACACGGTTGCCCCGAGCGCGTTCGAGATGGCCCAGCGGCGGGGCGACGACGCGATCCGCACCACGCTGCTGGACGCCGCGAGCCGGCTGCTGGCCACCGAGGGCCCGCAGGCGCTCGCGCTCCGCCGGATCGCCGCCGAGGCCGGCTGCTCCACCACCGTCCTGTACCGCATGTTCGGCGGCAAGGCCGGGCTCACCGAGGCGCTCTACATCGAGGGCTTCGAACGGTTCCGCCGGCGCCTCGCCGCCGTCCCGCACGACCCCGACCCGCGCGTCCACGTCCGGGAACTGGGCCGCGCCTACCGGGCCAACGCCCTCGCCGAGCGCAACTACTACGGGCTGATGTTCGGCGAGCCCCTCCCCGGGTTCCAGCCCGGCGAGGAGGCCCTGTCCACCGCGCTGTCCACGTTCCAGATCCTGGAGGACGCCGTCACCGCCTGCGCCGCGGCCGGGCTGCTGATCGACGCCGACCCCCGGCACGTCGCCGCCTCCTTCTGGGCCGGCATCCACGGCTTCGTCAGCCTCGAACTCGACGGCCACCTGCCCGACGCGGACGCGATCCTCGACACCCTCATGCGCGGCGTGTCGTCCGGCTTCTTCGTCACCCCCCGGAAGTGAGGCCACCCATGACCAGCCCCTACCTGCAAGGGCTCCTCGCACCCGTCACCGAGGAGGTCACCGTCCACGACCTGCCCGTCACCGGCCGGATCCCGCCCGGCCTGCGCGGCCGCTACCTCCGCATCGGCCCGAACCCCCTCGGGATCGAGGACGACTCGTCCTACCACTGGTTCCTCGGCGACGGCATGGTGCACGGCATCCGGCTCCGCGACGGCCGCGCCGAGTGGTACCGCAACCGCTGGGTCCGCTCGCAGAAGGTCGCCGAGCTGCTCGGCGAGCCGTGGCCCGCCGGACCGATCGTCGAGGACTTCGACATGGCCCCCAACACCCACGTCATCGAGCACAACGGGGACACCCTCGCCCTCGTCGAGGCCGGGGCCAGGCCGTACCGGCTCGACGACGAACTCCGCACCCTCGGCCCGTGCGACTTCGGCGGCACCCTCAAGGGCGGCTACACCGCCCACACGAAGAAGGACCCCGAGACCGGCGAACTCCACGCGATCGGGTACTTCTTCGGCTGGGAGCACCTGGAGTACACCGTCCTGAGCACGTCCGGCGAGATCACCCGCTCGGTCGAGGTCCCGGTCTCGGACGGCCCGATGGTGCACGACTTCGCGCTGACGCAGAAGTACGTCATCGTCTACGACCTGCCCATCACGTTCTCCATGGAGATGGCCGAGGCGGAGGTGCGTCTCCCGTACGCGTGGAACGACGCCCATCCCGCCCGCGTCGGCGTGATGCCGCGCGACGGCGGCGCCGACGACGTCCGCTGGATCGACATCCCGCCGTGCTGGGTCTTCCACACCCTCAACGCCTACGACGACGGCGACCGCGTCGTCGTGGACCTCGCCCGTTTCCCGAGTTTCCTGCACGGCGGACGCCTGGAGGGCAACCCGCCGCCGACCCTGGACCGCTGGACGATCGACCCCGCCGCCGGGAAGGTCGTGCAGGAGACCGTCGACGACCGCGCGCAGGAGTTCCCGCGCGTGGACGAGCGGCTCAGCACGCACCGGCACCGGTACGGCTACACCGTCACGGCCGAGGCCGTCGTCCAGAACCAGGCCGGCGAGGGCCTGATGAAGCACGACTACGAGAGCGGATCGTCCGAGACGCGCCTGTTCTCCGCGGGCTCCGGTGTCGGCGAGGCCGTGTTCGTCCCGTCCGCGCCCGGTTCGGCGGAGGACGACGGTTACCTGATGACCCTGGCGTTCGACCCCGTCCGGCAGGCCACCGACCTCGTCGTCATCGCCTCCCAGGACTTCACCGGCGAGGCCGTCGCGACCGTCCACCTCCCGGTCCGCGTCCCGCTGGGCTTCCACGGCTCCTGGGCACCCGACCCCTCCTGAGCGGGACGCCCGTGCGCGGGTGGCTGATCTCTCGGGGTACTTACTGACGGCTTACCCGAGGCGTTCCTCCAGGTGGACGGTGACGTCGTCGCCGGCGTCCTTGCCGAGCGCCCGCCGGATCTCGGCCTTCACCGCCAGCTTGTGGGTGCCGTCGCCCAGCGCCATGAACGACCCCCGGAACGGATGCCCGTCGATGGTCCCCCTGACCTTGACGAGCCCTCGCGTGTTGAAGAACTCCGCCGACTCGTCCCAGACGACGTACGTCCAGCCGCCCTTGGCCGGGCTCTTCCGCAGGGGCACGGTGAACTGCACGTCCAGCTCGTACTGCTTGCTGCTGGTCTTCGTGGTCATCCGGTGTCCTTCCCGGGGCACGGCGGCCCCTGGTTCGACGGTCACTGATTGAGACCGCCCTCTACGGCGAAACTCATCGCCGCCGGCTCCGCCGCACCCCGGAGCTTGCCTCCCATAACGGCCTTTCAGCGTTTCCTTAAGACGTGAATAAGAGGTCGGGGAGCCGGGCCGGCGCGGTCGTTCATTTGGAACGCTGTGACTGCCGGCCGGCACGGCGCTCGGCGCGGCGGGCGGAGCGCCGGGGGGCCGGCTTCGGGGCGGTGCGCAGCCACAGCTCGATGTGGGCGCCGCCCAGTGGGGAGGTGCCGACGCGCAGCGACCCGCCGGTGGACTCGGCCAGGCGGCGGGCGATGTCCAGGCCCAGCCCGGTGGACCCGGCCCCGCTGGCCCCGCGCCGCAGCGCCGCGCCGACATCGGCGATGCCGGGACCCGCGTCGCTGAACAGCAGGCCGGTGGAGTGCCGGCCGCGGTGGACGGTGAGACGGAAGGCGGTGCCGTGCGGGGTGTGCCGGAAGATGTTGCCCATCAGCGCGTCCAGCGCGGCGGCCAGGTCGGCCTCGGCGACCGGGACCGGCGCCGGCCCGTCGGCGCCGGCCAGGTCCCAGTCACGGTCCTGGTCCTCGGCCAGCGCCGACCAGAACAGCAGCCGCCCGCGGACCACCTCGGCGGCGTCGCAGCCCGCCACCGGCGCGGCCGGCGTGCCCGGCGTCCCGGCGGGCCGCCGCGCGGCCGCGATGATGTCGTCGACGGCCGTCTCCAGCCGTTCCAGCGCGCTCCGGCTCTGCGCCAGCCGGCTGAGATCGCCGGGGTTGGCGGCCAGGCCGTCGAGGTCGACCCGCAGGGCCGTCAGCGGGGTCCGCAGCCGGTGCGACAGGTCGGCGCCGGCCTCCCGCTCGGCCGCCAGCAGCCGGGAGAGCCGGTCGGCCATGTGGTTGAACGCCTCGCCGGCCGCGCGCAGCTCCGCGGGCCCCTGCGGATCGACGCGCGCCGCCAGGTCCCCCGCCGCGACGTGGGTCACCGCGTGCACGAGCCGGTCGGCGGCCCGCACCACCCGCTTGGCGAGCCGGTCGGCCATCGCCACCGACACCAGCACCAGCGCGAGCGCCACCAGGGCGAGGATCAGCCAGGACTCGGCGACGCCCCGGCTCAGCTCCTCCTGCGGCACGTACACCTCGATGAGCGCCGGTTGCCCGGCCTCCAGCAGCACCGGCCGCAGCAGCACCCGCCCGCCCGGCGCCGCGACGGTGGAGGTGCGGCCCTGCCGCCGCGCCGCGTCCAGGTCGGCGGTCGGGGCATGGGGAGATCCGAGCACCTCGCCCGTGGGCAGGTGGAGCGCCAGCCGTCCCGCGGTCCCGGCCGGGACCGAGCCGACCGCGTCGTCCAGCGCGGCCGGGTCGCCGGTGACCGTCAGCACCGGCACCAGCGAGGCGGCCTGCCGTTCGGCCGCGGTCAGCGCCCGGTCCCGCGCCATCTGGCCGTTCAGCAGGCCCAGCGGGACGACGAACGACAGCGCCACCATCGCCGTCACCGCCGTCGCGATACGCGCCAGTGCGGTTCTCATCCGGCACACCTTTCCACCGACGGCGGACCAGTCGTTTCAAGAGTGAAAGATATGCTCCGATGACGGGAATGAGGTCCATGCGAGCACGAATCGGTTTCTTGGCGGTCTGGGTCGCCACCACGGTCACCGGCATGGTGATCAGCTGGGCCGGGGTGGGGGACGCGGTGCGCGGGACCGTGGTCGCCGGCCCCGACCTCGCCGCCCAGGTGCCCGTCCGGCAGGGGCGGCCGCCGGCACCGGGTCCGTCCTCCGGGGCCTCCGGCGAACCGGCACCCTCCCCGTCTCCCACCTCGTCCTCGCCCGGCCCCGGATCCGGTGGCGCGTCCACCGCCGCGCCCGGCGGCGCGCGATCGGCGTCCCCGAAGCCGTCCCACGCGCCGGGCGAGAGAGTGCGCACCTACACGGTCAAGTCCGGGCGCGTGGTGCTGGCGCTGTCCGACGACGAGGCACGGCTGGTGTCGGCCACGCCCGACGACGGCTTCCGGGCCAAGGTGTGGCGGCAGTCCAAATGGCTGCGCGTCGATCTGACCGACGACGTCCACGGCTCGGCGGTGTTCGCGAAATGGAACGGCCATGCGCCGATCATCCAGGTCTACGAGTACTGATCCGCAGGTCACTCAGGTGCCGTCAGCATCACGCCGACGCCGCGCACGGTGTGCAGATAACGCGGCGCGGCGGACCGGTCACCCAGTTTGCGGCGCAGCCAGGACAGGTGCACATCGATGGTCTGGTCGTCTCCGTACGGCTGCTGCCACACCTCGATGAGAAGCTCCCGCCGGGTCACGACCCGTCCGGCGTTGCGGGCCAGGAACGCCAGCATGTCGAATTCCTTGCGCGACAGTTGCAGGACGGTGTCGCCCATTCTCGCCTGCCGCCGGTCGACATCGACGATCAGTTCTCCCACCACAAGTGATTTCTGCCGGGTCTCCGTCCGGGCCCGCCGCAATACCGCCTCGATCCGGGCGTGCAGATGAGCGGCGGAAAAAGGCTTGACCAGATAATCGTCGGCGCCCGATTGCAGGAGGCGGATGATCTCCTGTTCGCCGTCCCGTGCCGTCGCCACGATCACCGGCACGTCCGAGACCGCGCGCAGCATCTTCAGCGCCTCACCGCCGTCGAGATCGGGCAGCCCCAGGTCAAGGACCACCACGTCGGGCGGGTAGGCCGCCACGTCCCGCAGCGCGTCCAGCGCCCGCGCGGCGCTGCGCACCGCGTGCCCCAAATCCCGCAGTTCCCGGAGAAACGCCTGCCGGACATGGTCGTCGTCTTCCACCAGCAACACGGTAGCCACGGTCGGACAATAGACCATTATATGCCCGTCGAAAAACCGGTTCGAAATGTTCGATCACGCTTCGCCGGGCGGACCGGGGCCGCTATGGCCGCGCTCCGCCCGGCGATGGAAATCCCGCCCGGAAACTCCACCCGGTCCTCAGCCGTTGAGCAGGCCGAGCATCTGCCGGATCTGGTCGGTCCGGGACTCCTGGACGCGCTTGGCGAACGCCTTGGCGTCGCGGTTGCCGCCCTTGCTCGTCTCCATCCGCGCCATCTCCACCGCGTTGTGCTGATGCGCGACGAACAGGTTGAGGAACGCCGGTTCGAACCCGGCCCCCTTGGTCCGCTTCAGGGTCTTGATCTCCTTCGGGCCGGTGGCCGGCATGCCGCCGTGGGCGGCGTGCACGCTCGGCGGGTGATCGTTCGTGGTCGGCTTCGACCACGAGCGGAGCCAGGAGCCCATCGTCTTGACCTCTTCGGACTGCGTCGCCACGACGGCCGCGGCGAGATTGCGCACCTTGTCGCTCCGGGCGCGTTCCGCGGCCACCCGGGCCATCTCCATCCCCTGCTCGTGATGCGCGATCATCATCTGCAGGAACATCACGTCGGTGTCGTTGTAGCCGTGCGCTGCCGGGGCGGTCGAGGAGGCGCTCGCCGGGTCGGACGACGCGCTCTGTTCCCGTCCGCCGCCGCACGCCGTCAGCAGCAGGGGCACGACGAGCACCGCCGGCAGCACGGCGCGGCGGCGGGGACGGGGGCTCACAGCGCGAGCCACAGGGCCGGGGTGAACACCGGCTCCCAGCTGCGGATCGTCGTGTGCGCCTGGCGGCACCGGTACCGGACGCCGTCGTAGGTGACCTCGTCGCCGACGCTGTACGTCACGCCCGGCTTCCAGGCCTCACCGTCGGCGGGGGCGCCGGTCGGCGCCGGCCGGGTCGGGGGAGTGGAGGGCGCGGTCGTCGGGGCGGCGGAGGGCTCCGCCGTCGGGCCGGGGGAGGGCGGGGCCGGCGGCCGCGTCCCGGATCCGCCGCCGACGTTCAGGTCGACGCAGTTGTAGAACGCGTTCGGTGTGTCGCCGATGTTCCACACCGCCAGGACGGTCTGCCGCCCAGGGAAGCCGCTGAGGTCCACCTGGTGCGTCACGACCGAGTTCGGGATCTGGTTGCCGTCGTCGAAGACGGCCACGCGGGTGCCGCCGACGAAGTACTCCCAGGTGCTGGTGCGGTGGCGCGCGGTGAGGGTCCAGCTGAAGGTCACCGTGTCGCCGACGGACTTCGCCGGCCAGTTACGGCTCTCGTCGGACAGTACCGCGAATTGGCCGAGCCCCCCGTGGCAGTTGCGCAGTCCCTTCGGTCCTTCGACGCTTTGCGGTTCGAACTGGATGGGACCGCAGTCGGGCACGGTGCCCGCGGCGCACAATGCCTGCCGGCTCGGCGGCGATGAGATGTAGCCGTGCGCGGCTGCGGGACCGGCGGTGACCAGCGTCGACCCGGCGGCCGTGAGAATGGCGAGTGGATAGGCGATGGTCCTGCGCATACAGGCCTTCCTTCCCATTGTCTTTTTGGTCCGCCACCGAAATTCGGCGACTCCCGATTGCCGTCAGGACGTTAGCGACAACTCTTTTAAAGCCGCCTTAACGACCGGGGAAGTGATCGTCAACGTCCGCGGCGGCCGCCATGCCCGCCCATGGCCGCGGCGGCGCGGGACGCGGGTGAGGCGCGGGCCGGGCGGCCACGCCGCGGGCGTCCGGCCGGGACCGCGGCTCCGGCGGTGGCCGGGCCGGCGTCCGGGGGTGCAAGTAGCTCGATGTCGAGATAAATTGGAGATAGCTTGACGTCAAGAGAAAAGCGGCCGAAGTTAGGCTCACCTGATTCCCGGTCAGAAGCCCGACTAAGGCAGGATCAAGTAAGCGAGCACCCGCTTCACCGCGCCGGACGCCGGCCACGGGCGGGCAAATGAAGATCAAGACGAAGCGCCGCGCGCTCATGTCCCGGACCGGACGCGCGGTGGTGACGGAGGAGGAGTCCGTGGTCGCGAACAGCTTCGGCAGCCTTGACAAGCTGCAGGTAGGCGACAAGTCGTACGACATCCATCGGCTGGACGCCGTCGAGGGCTCGGCCCGTCTCCCGTACAGCCTGAAGGTGCTCCTTGAGAACCTGCTGCGCACCGAGGACGGCGCGAACGTCACGGCCGACCACATCCGCGCGCTCGCGGGATGGGACGCGCGGGCCGAGCCGAGCAAGGAGATCCAGTTCACCCCGGCCCGAGTGATCATGCAGGACTTCACCGGTGTGCCGTGCGTGGTCGACCTGGCCACGATGCGCGAGGCCGTCCGTGAGCTGGGCGGGGACGCGGGCAAGATCAACCCGCTGGCACCGGCCGAGATGGTGATCGACCACTCCGTCATCGTCGACTACTTCGGCACCGCGCAGGCGTTCGAGCGCAACGTGCAGCGCGAGTACGAGCGCAACAGGGAGCGCTACCAGTTCCTGCGCTGGGGGCAGACGGCTTTCGACGAGTTCAAGGTCGTCCCGCCCGGCACCGGCATCGTCCACCAGGTCAACATCGAGCACCTGGCGCGCGTGGTGTTCGACCGCAACGGCGTCGCCTACCCCGACACGTGCGTCGGCACCGACTCGCACACGACCATGCAGAACGGCATCGGCGTCCTCGGGTGGGGCGTCGGCGGCATCGAGGCCGAGGCCGCGATGCTCGGCCAGCCGATCTCGATGCTCATCCCGCGCGTGGTCGGCTTCAAGCTGACCGGTGGGCTGCCCGCCGGGACGACGGCGACCGACCTGGTGCTGACCATCACCGAGATGCTCCGCGAGCACGGCGTCGTCGGCAAGTTCGTCGAGTTCTACGGCGAGGGCGTGCACGCGCTGCCGCTGGCCAACCGCGCCACGATCGGCAACATGAGCCCCGAGTTCGGCTCCACCTGCGCGATCTTCCCGATCGACGACGAGACGCTGAAGTACCTGCGGCTGACCGGTCGCGACGAGGAGCAGATCGCGCTCGTCGAGGCGTACGCCAAGGCGCAGGGCATGTGGCTCGACCCGTCCGTGGAGCCCGAGTTCTCCGAGTACCTGGAGCTGGACCTTTCGACGGTCGTCCCGTCGCTGGCCGGCCCGAAGCGCCCGCAGGACCGCATCTCCGTGTCGAACGCCAAGCAGACCTGGCGGCGGGACGTGCAGAACTACGTCGAGAGCGTCATGGGCGCGCTCGACGAGGCGTCCAGCGAGAGCTTCCCGGCCTCGGACAGCCCGACGATCAGCCATGAGACCGAGGGTGACAAGCCCCGGCACGTCGACCCCGGCGGCTCCGGCCGCCCGCACAAGCGCGTCCCGGTCACCCTGGACGACGGGACGAGCTTCGAACTCGACCACGGGCACGTCGCCGTCGCCGCCATCACGTCCTGCACCAACACGTCCAACCCGTACGTGATGATCGGCGCGGCGCTGCTGGCGAGGAACGCCGTCGAGAAGGGCCTGACCCGCAAGCCGTGGGTCAAGACCTCGCTCGCGCCCGGGTCTCAGGTCGTCACCGACTACTACGAGCGCGCCGGCCTCACCCCGTACCTCGACAAGATCGGCTTCAACCTCGTCGGGTACGGCTGCACCACCTGCATCGGCAACACCGGGCCGCTGCAGCCGGAGATCTCCAAGGCCGTCAACGACAACGACCTGGCGGTCACCGCGGTGCTGTCCGGCAACCGCAACTTCGAGGGCCGCATCAGCCCCGACGTGAAGATGAACTACCTGGCGTCGCCGCCGCTGGTCATCGCGTACGCGCTCGCCGGGACGATGGACATCGACATCCTCAACGACCCGATCGCCGAGGGCACCGACGGCCCCGTCCACCTGCGCGACATCTGGCCCGAGCCGGAGGAGGTCGCGTCGATCGTCGAGTCGTCCATCGGGCAGGAGATGTTCACCCAGAGCTACGCCGACGTCTTCGAGGGCGACGAGCGCTGGACGGGTCTCGACATCCCGACCGGCGACCTGTTCGAGTGGGACCCGTCGTCCACCTACGTCCGCAAGGCCCCGTACTTCGACGGCATGGGCGCCGAGCCGGAGCCGGTCACCGACATCCACGGCGCCCGCGTCCTGGCGAAGCTGGGCGACTCGGTCACCACCGACCACATCTCCCCGGCCGGGGCCATCAAGGTCGGCACGCCCGCCGCGCAGTACCTCGAGGACAACGGCGTCGCCGTCAAGGACTTCAACTCCTACGGCTCGCGCCGCGGCAACCACGAGGTCATGATCCGCGGGACGTTCGCCAACATCCGCCTCCGCAACCAGCTCCTGGACGACGTCGAGGGCGGCTACACCCGCGACTTCACCCGGGACGGCTCGCCGCAGTCGTTCATCTACGACGCCGCGCAGAACTACGCCGCGCAGGGCACCCCGCTCGTGGTCGTCGCCGGCAAGGAGTACGGCTCCGGCTCGTCCCGCGACTGGGCCGCCAAGGGCACCGCGCTCCTCGGCGTCCGCGCCGTCATCGCCGAGTCCTACGAGCGCATCCACCGCTCGAACCTCATCGGCCTCGGCGTGCTGCCGCTGCAGTTCAAGGACGGCGAGTCCGCGCAGTCCCTCGGCCTCACCGGCACCGAGACGTTCGACATCACCGGCGTCACGGCCATGAACCAGGGCGGCGTCCCCGAAGAGGTGACGGTGAAGGCCGACGGCAAGGAGTTCACCGCCACCGTCCGCATCGACACCCCGGGCGAGGCGGACTACTACCGCAACGGCGGCATCCTCCAGTACGTCCTCCGCAACCTGATCCGCAAGTAACCACACCCACCGAACGGGCCGTCTCCACATCGGGGGCGGCCCGTTCGCGTCCCAGGGGCTTGGCGCGAGAGACTCGTCCTAACCGAGCAGGCGTAGGGCAGTGGCGCGGAGCTTTTCGTCCGGATGCGGGATGTCCGGCGGCCAGCCGGCGGCCTGCCCGGCGCGGAGGAGATCGGTGAGCTCGGGGAGCAGTTGCCCGGCGGTCCAGGGATCAGAGCGGAGACCAACGCGATCGCGCTGCGGTCGTCGGCGACCGGGAGCGCCTTCCGGACGTGCGCGAGCGCGTCGCCGGGGGCCACGGCCAGTGCCAGCGCACACGGCTCGAACGGACCGGCCAGGATCCGCTCGTCTCCGCACCGGGCCAGGGCGAGCTGGGCAGCCCGCGCCACTCGGGGTTCCGCCGAGGCCGCATGCCCGAGCAGCACATCCCGCAGCCCGGCCTCCACGTCCTGCACCCCGCTGATCCAGCGGGCGATCGATTCCAGGCGGAGCCCGAGCGCGGCGGCGTCCATCTGGTGCGGCAGCGCGGCGGCGAGGACTGCCACTACCTCTTCTTCGTGGTCGCGCCAGGCCTTGGCCACGTCCTCGGCCAGCCAGGACCCCCGCCCACCGGGCCCGGACGGCCTCGGTCACCGGGTCCGCGGGCGCCGCCTGGTCGGCGATCACGGCGAGCAGCATCAGCACGTCATCGCGTTTGAGCACGGCGTGTAGCGAGGCGTGGGCGAGGAACGGAACGGCCTCAACCGTCGCCGGGTAGACCGTGCCCTGGTGGTGGACGTTGCCGAACAGTTCGTAGAGGGCCTCCTCGACCTGCTCCTCGTCCTCCGGGTAGAGCGCGTGGATCAGCTCGGGGACGTCGTCGGCGGTGCCGTAAGCATGGGTCAACGCCGACCAATCGACCGACGACAGCTCCTCGGGGGGCGCATGAAACGCGATTTTATCCATGTGGCCGACGGGCGTAGCAGGACGCACGGAACACGTCCTCCGCAACCTCATCCGCAAGTAACCCCACCCACGAACGGACGGTCCGTCACGCAGAATGCCCCGCTCCCGGTTAGGGGGCGGGGCACTCTCGCGTCTCGGGAGTGTCAGTGCTTGAGGACGTCCACCAAGGCCGCGAACTCGTCGCGTCCCAGGAGCAGCTTGGGTCCGTCCGGGCTGGAGCGGCGCGGGTGGCGGTGCGTGAAGAACTACCGTCCCCAGGCGGTCCCGGCGAGGACGCCGCTGCTGCTGGTCTCCGGCGCCGGTGTCGCCGTGACCCTGTGCGTGCTGGCGGTGCCCGGCGGCTGGGCGTTCTACGAGGCTCCGCGCGGACGCGGCGGGTTCCTGTGCTTCTGCGGAGGCGACATCAAGCACGCCGCGCAGGTCATCGACCGGTTCCTCCTGGACGGGCCGCCGCAGCGGTGATGGACGAGCCCGTCGCGCTGCTGCTGCTCCGGCACCGCTTCCCCGAATGGGTGATCACGCGGGATCGTGCGGGGATCTGGAGGGCCGCCGGCCGCACCCTGATCGCGTCCAGTGACATCGACGGCCTGCTCGAAATGCTCGCTCTCGCCGATCCCGACGCCACACGGCGGGCCGTCTCCCTTCTTGCGGAGCGTCCGGCGGCGCCGAGGCGGCGGCGTTCGCGGTCAGTGGTCGGCGGCCAGGCGGACACCGAAGGCGATGAACGCCACGCCGGTGATCTGCTGGATGTGGCGCTTCACGGCGGGACGGGCGAGCGTGCGGCGTGCGGCACCCGCCGCGCCGACGAGGAGGCCGAGCCACAGCAGGGTCTCGGCGGCGTGGACGACGGCGAACAGCGTACTGGTCCAGAACACCGAGGCGCCGTCCGGGAGGAACTGCGGCAGCAGGCTCATGTAGAAGACGCCGACCTTGGGGTTGAGCAGGTTGGTGGTGAGCCCGGTGCGGAAGGCGGTGAGGCCGGACGTGCGCGTCTCCCGGGGATCCGAGGTGTCACGCGTCGCCCGCCCGCGCCTGGCGTTCCACAGGGCCCGGCCGCCGAGCCACAGCAGGTAGCAGGCGCCTGCGAGGCGCAGCACGTCGAACGCGACCCGGGAGGCAGCCAGTAGCGCGGTCAGCCCGAGGGCGCTCGTCATAGCCCAGCACATCAGGCCGGTGACCACGCCCGCCGAGGAGAGCAGGCCGGTCCGCCGCCCGCCGGTCACAGTGGTGCGGAGGACGAGCATGGTGTCCACGCCCGGCGTGATCGTCAGCAGTGCGGCCATTGCGGCGAAGGCGAGACAGGCCGTGACCATGCGGACATTGTGCCAGGAGTGTTCCGGCGGCCGGTGGGAATGGCCGTGCTGGACGGTCTGATCGGATCAAGGGATGGCTGACATGAGCAGGATCGGTGAGCTGGACGTTTTCCCGCTCTGCCTGGGCGGCAACGTCTTCGGGTGGACGGCGGACAAGGAGACCTCGTTCGAGATCCTGGACGCCTACGCGGCGGCGGGCGGCAACTTCGTCGACACCTCTGACTCGTACATGGCGTCCATGCCCGGCGGCCGGGGCGGCGAGTCCGAGACGATCATCGGCGAGTGGGCGCAGGCGCGCGGCAACCGGGACGACATCGTCATCGCGACCAAGGTCGGCAGGCATCCCGAACGCCAGGGCCTGTCCGCGGCGAACATCGAGGCCGCCGCGGACGACTCGCTCAGGCGGCTGCGCACCGACCGCATCGACCTGTACTTCACGCACTTCGACGACCCGTCCGTCCCCGTCGAAGAGATCATGACGACGCTGGACGGGCTGGTCGCCGCGGGCAAGGTCCGGCAGATCGCGGTGTCCAACATCGAACTCGACAGGCTCGAAGCGTCCCTGGAGTTCAGCG
The DNA here is from genome assembly GCF_052245875.1 of Actinomadura sp. 3N407. Classification (NCBI taxonomy): domain Bacteria; kingdom Bacillati; phylum Actinomycetota; class Actinomycetes; order Streptosporangiales; family Thermomonosporaceae; genus Actinomadura; species Actinomadura sp. 3N407. The sequence continues at coordinate 237,508 of NZ_JBQQBP010000003.1, read as the reverse complement.
AACGCGAGGGGACGGCCCGCTACGTCGCCATCCAGCCGCACTACAACCTGGTGTCCCGCGACACCTATGAGGGCCCGCGCCGCGACATCGCCGAACGGCACGGCCTCGCCGCCCTGCCCTACTACGGCCTCGCGTCCGGGTTCCTGACGGGCAAGTACCGTCCCGGGGCCAACGTGGAGAGCGCGCGCGCCGGGAAGGCGGCGCGGCACCTGGACACCGAACGCGGACGCAAGGTCCTGGCCGCCCTCGACATCGTCGCCGAGGAGAAGGACACCGCCGTCGCGACCGTGGCCCTGGCCTGGCTCGCCGCACAGCCGACCGTCGCCGCGCCCATCGCCAGCGCCCGGACGCTCGGCCAGCTCCCGCCGCTCATCGACGTCGCCCGCACGACCCTGACCGACGACCAGCTCAAACGCCTCACCGAGGCGTCCGCGTGATGGCGGCATCGCAGACCGGGAAGCCGGGGATATAGCCTCCGCGGCGTGCCACCTCTGGAGTTCCTCCTGTTCGGCGGGCTGGCCGCGCTGGCCGGCGGGATCGTGCAGGGCAGCGTCGGCCTCGGCGTCGGGCTCGTCGCGACCCCGATCGTGACGATGCTGTTCCCGTCCCTGATGCCGGGCTCCATCCTCGTCGTCGCGCTCGTCCTGCCACTCGCGACCCTCGCCCAGGAGCACGCGCACGCCGACCTCCGGGGCCTCGGCTGGGCGTTCGGCGGCCGTGCCGTGGGGACGCCGCTCGGCGCCTGGCTGGTGGCGGCCGCCCCGGCGCGCGTGCTGAGCATCGTGATCGGCTTCGTCGTCCTCGCCGCGCTCGCCGTGACGGCCTGGTCGCGTGAGCTGCCCCGCGACCGGCGGACACTCGTCACCGCCGGGCTCATCTCCGGCACCACCGGCACCGCGTCCGGGATCGGCGGACCGCCGATCGCGCTGCTCTACCAACGCGACAGCGGCCCGCTCGTCCGCGCGACCCTGGCGGTCTTCTTCGTCGCCGGCGCGCTGCTGTCCCTGGTCATTCTCGCCATCGCGGGACAGCTTCCCGCCCGGCAGGTCATCGCGGGCCTGGAACTCCTCCCGTTCGTCCTCGCCGGGTTCCTCGCCGCCGGCCCGCTGCGCCGCTACCTCGACGCCGGACGCCTGCGCCTGGCGCTCCTCATCGTCGTCGGCACGTCCGCGGCTGTGCTGATCGTCCGTAACCTGATCTGATGCGCCCCACGAAGGCCGATCTGGAGGCTGCTCGCGACCGCGTCATCCCCGACGTCCTCCCCCCGGATGGCGGGACGCTCCGCGTCCTGTTCAGCGGCATCAACCCGGGCCTCTACTCGGGTGCCACCGGCTACCACTTCGCGCGTCCCGGCAACCGCTTCTGGCCCGCCTTGCACCGCTCCGGCTTCACCGACCGCCTTCTGGACCCGTCCGAGCAGGACCTCCTGCCCTCCTACGGCCTCGGCATCACCAACCTGGCCCGCCGCACCACCGCCCGCGCCGACGAGCTGACCGCCGCCGAACTCCGCGAGGGCGGACGCCGCCTCGAAGTACTCGTCGAACGGCATCGCCCCGCCTACCTCGCCGTGGCTGGGGTCACCGCTTACCGCACTGCCTTCGCCCGTCCGCGCACCCAGATCGGCCCCCAGGACGAGACGTTCGGCTCGGCACGCGTGTGGGTCCTACCAAACCCGAGCGGCCTCAACGCGAGTTGGAGCCTCGACCGGATGGCCGCCGAGTTCGCCCGCCTCCGCCAAGCCGCCGACACACTCAGAACTCTGTGAGCATCTCCGGGTCGAGCGTCACGGTGAACGCCGCGTCTGCCTGAACCTCGACCTTGAGTACTTCGCCCGCCATCGCCGCCGCGTAGGACCGGTAGACGCCGCCGATCTCGTCGTCCAGGGCGAAGACATGAACCTTCGGGCGGGGAGAGAATTCGGCGAGCCAGTACTGGGGAATGCCGAGTGCCGCATACTCCTTTAGCTTGCGCACTCGATCAGCACGTTCACTGCCGCTGCCAGGAGAGATGACCTCAGCGACCATTAGTAGTTCGCCGCCCGGGATGACGGTCGGATTGCGATCCACGATCGAGTTCCGCGCCACACTTCGGGGTACCACGAAGACATCGGGTTTCCGGATTCCCGCCGGCGTGCTGATCTCCCACTCGCCACCACCTGCGACGAACACGGTGGCGCCGGCGTCCGCTGCGGTTGCCTTGAGAATCTCCTGCAACTGCATGGCCATCCAGTTGTGGGGTGCACTTGGAGACAACTCGATCAGCCACCCGTCCTCGAGTTCCAGCCCTCGGCCTTCGTCCTCTCGGGCGTGCAGATCGTCCATCGTGTACGGACCAAAACCGCCATGGTCGTGCGCGACGCTCACGGTCCTGCTCCCATCCATGGTGTCACTGACCAGCGCAGGACCAGGTTACCCCGCCCGACCTTCGGCGACTAACGTAGCGGATCGATTACTCTCAGGTTGCGTTGTTGAGAGTGGCGGCCGTGAACATTGTGGTGACCTCGGTGACCAGGGAGGGCTTCGGTTGCCACAGGCCCGGGTGGCCGAGGGAGACGATGGGGCGGGGGAGGGCGCGTACGCCGGTGAGGTGCCAGTGGTGGGCGCCTCGGTCCGACCAGGGGCCGCAGTCGCAGGAGCCCCGCTCGACGGGCAGGACGGTCGCGGAGCAGACGTGGTCGAGGTCGGCGACGGCGATGACGGCGCCGATGGTGGCGAGGGGGTCGCGCGGGTCCCAGCCGGCGGCCTGGATGAGCGGGGAGTCGCACGCCTTCAGGTCGACGCGCATGGAGGCGTGGATGAGCACCGGGCCGCGGTGGGCGGTCGGCAGGCCCTGGTTGGAGACGGTCTTGCCGCCACGCGCTATCGCGAACGCCCAGGGCTGCTGAACACTCATCGCCTGCACGCGGTCACCTCCAGTGCTCGCCCGGTCTCCGTCGTCTCGGGATCGCCGGGGCCACGGCGGGACGCCGGTGCGCCGAGCGACGATGCCCGAGAGGCTAGGCGCATCCCAGTGGATATGCCAACGGGGGAGGCGAGCGGGTAGTTGTCCGTCACGGGACCATCGGTAAGCCGTTCGATTCCCATGCGGATCTCCTTCGATCATCCATGTGACGCCTGAGAAGGCGTTCGGGTTGACGTGTTCGTGGGATCAGCCCTTCAAGGCCCCCGCCATCAGTCCGCGCATGAAGAACCGTCCGAGCAAGAGGTAGACGAGGAGGGTCGGCAGGGACGCCAGGAGCGCCGACGCCATCTGCTGGTTGTACTGGACGGCGACCGCGCCCGAGCCGGCGGTGTTGTTCAGCATCACCGTGACCGGCCAGCTGTCGGGGGCGCCGAGGAACACCGCGAACAGGAAGTCGTTCCACATCGAGGTGAACTGCCAGATCAGCGTCACCGCGAACGCCGGCCCCGAGACGGGCAGGATGATCGACCAGTACGTGCGGAGCATCCCGGCGCCGTCGACGCGGGACGCCTCGATCAGCTCGTCCGGGACCGTCACGTAGTAGTTCCGGAAGATCAGCGTGCAGATCGGGATGCCGTACACGACGTGCGCGAGGACCAGGCCCCGGATCGTCCCGGACAGCTCCATCTCCGTCAGCAGCCCGGCCAGCGGGATCATCACGGCCTGGTACGGGATGAACATGCCGAACAGGAAGAGCGTGAAGACGACGTCCGCGCCGGGGAACCGCCACTTGGACAGGACGTAGCCGTTCAGCGAGCCGAGCACCGCCGAGATGATCGACCCGGAGACGGCGATCTTGACGCTGTTCGCCAGGCCGCCCTTCAGTTCGTTCCAGGCGGCGCTCCAGCCGTAGGTGCTCCAGTCGTTCGGCAGGCTCCACGCGCTGCTCGGGTCGGCCTCCTCCAGCGGCTTGAAGCTCGTGACGAGGAGGACGTACACGGGGATGAGGAACAGCAGGACGAACGCCAGCAGGACGGCCAGCTTCGCGATCTGCCCGATGCCGGACGTCCCGCGCGCCGCGGGCGCCTTGATCGCCGTCATCGCTGCCGCTCCCCGCGCACCGACCAGACCAGGTACGGGATGACCAGGACGGCCACCGCGACGAGCATGTACGTGGCGATGGTGGCGCCGTTGGCGGGATCGTGCCGGTCGAAGATCTCGACGTAGGTGGCGATGGCCGGGACATAGGTGATGATCTGCTTGCCGGCGATCGCCATGATCAGGTCGAACACCTTGAGCGAGATGTGCCCGAGGATGATCAGCGCGGACAGCGTCACCGGGCGCAGCTGCGGGAACACCACGTACCGGTACACCTTCCACTCGGACGCGCCGTCCACCCGCGCCGCCTCGCGCAGGTCCTCGGGGACGCTGCGGAACCCGGCCAGGTACAGCGCCATGACGTATCCGGACATCTGCCAGATGGCCGGGAGGGCCATCGCCGCCATGCCCCAGTCCTGGTTCTGCCACCAGTTGTTCGCCAGCGCCCCCAGATGGAGGTTGTCGAACAGCTGGTTGAGGCCGACCGCGCGCTGCGGCGGCGCCGGGTTCATCAGCCAGCGCCACACCACGCCGGTGGCGATGAACGACACCGCCATGGGGAACAGGTAGATGATGCGGAAGGACGACTCGCCGCGGATGCCCTTGTCCATCAGGAACGCGAGGAACGCGCCGAGCAGCAGGGCGCCGACGACGAACACGGCCGTGAACACCAGCGCGTTCCGCACGGCGCCCGGCCAGCTCGGCTGATCCCACAGGTCGACGAAGTTCTTGCCCCCGTCGAACCCGTACTCCGAAATCTCGTCGTGCTTGCCGCTCAGCGCGACCCGCGTGTTCCAGAAGATGAGCCCGTAGACGAACAGGCCGATCGCGACGATGGACGGCGAGACCAGCAGCAGTCCCGGCAGCCACCTCCGGCTACGGCGAAGCCTCACTGTCCGCTGTTCTTGGCCGCGTTCACCAGGCCCTCCTGGAGTTTGGCCACGTCCTTGTCCTGGAGGAAGAGGCCCACCGCGGTGTCAATGTCGGTGTGCCACTTGTTGTTCGCGGTGACGCCGTGCCAGAACGAGCCCGCGAGCTTGATGTCGGGGCTGGTCCACCGCTCCAACGCGTACTGGAGGTAGCCGGTGTAGAGGCTCTTGTCGGCGTCCGTGCGGGCGGGGATGGAACCCTTCTTCGGGTTGAACAGGTCCTGCCCCTCCTTGCTGGACACCTCCTTCAGCCACGCGATCGCCCCGCCGCGGTGCGGCGCGCCCTTGGGCAGGGTGAAGCTGTCCGACAGCCACATGTAGGTGCCCTCGGTGCCGGGGGCCGGCGCGTACTTGAAGTCGACGTCGACCTTCTTGCCGAGGCCGTTGGGCGCGGCGCCGGTGAAGTAGCCGTACGCCCAGTCGCCCATGATGTTGAACGCGGCCTTGCCGTCCACGACGGCCTTGGCGGCGCCCTGCCAGTCGGTGGACGCCGCCTCCAGCGTCGTGTGCTTCATGATCTCGGCGAACTCGTTCAGCGCCTTGGTGACGGCCGCGCTTTCCCAGTCGGCGCCCGGCTCCCACAGCGCGTTGTAGGCGTCGGTGCCGAGGCTGCCGAGCAGGACGTTCTCCAGCAGGTGGTCGGCGGTCCACTGCGCGCCGAGCGACAGCGGGACCTTGTCGGTCTTGTCGTCGACGGCCTTCAGCGCGGTGATGAACTCGGCGATCGACTTGGGCGGCCCGGAGACCCCGGCCTCATCGAGAATGCCGGGGTTGTACCAGAGCACGTTCGACCGGTGGATGTTCACCGGGACCGAGTAGATGTGGCCCTTGTAGGTGATCTGGTCGAGGAGCTGCTTCGGGTAGACCGACTTCAGGCCGTTCTGCGCGTAGAAGTCGTCCAGCGGCTCGATCTGCCCGGACTTGATGTAGTCGAGCAGCTCGGCGCCCGCGTGGCCCTGGAAGGAGTCCGGCGGCTTGTTGTTCTGCAGCCGGCTCGCGAGGACGGCCTTGGCCTGCGTGCCCGACCCGCCGGCGATGGCCGCGTTCACGAACTTGGTGCCGGGATTCTTCTTCTCGAAGTCGGCCTGCATCGCCTTCAGCCCGTCGGCCTCGCCTGGACCGGTCCACCAGGAGAAGACCTCGACCTCGGACTTGTCGTTGTTCGAGCCCTCGTCCTCATTGGCGCCGCAACCCGACATCGCAAGGGCGCCGGTCATCGCCACGGCCGCGAACACCGTCCAGCGCCGCCTGGGAGCACGTACTCGCATCGTCCGTCCCTTCGGTTACCCCGGAGAAGCAAGCGTCCGTTCGGAACGGCGCACCGGTCAACACCGGGGACCGAAAAGTGATCAAGCGGTGATGCGAGTCACAGGACGGGGCGAATCACTCGCCCGGCCGTGTTCTCCGCGGGGTGTCGTCCGCGGGGTTCCTCGACGGCGCCGGGCGCCCGCGGGCTCACCAGCCGAGCGCGGGCGGCAGGCCCCGCGGGCCGGCGTCCGGCCAGTCCAGCGGCGCGCCGAGCGGCGCGAGCTCGGCGAGCTGGAGCCGGTACCACGGTGAGGACTCGGGCAGCCCGGCCAGCTCCAGGCAGCGCTCCCACGTCCACCACTCCGCCCGCTCCACCTCCTCCGGGTTCGGGTGGACGGCCGTCCCGGCCGCCGGCACGGTGGCGCGCACGACGGGGCAGCGCTCGTGCTCGACGGTCCCGTCCTCGGCGACGGCCCGGTACTGGAACCCGGGCAGGACGGACGTGATCGACGCGTCCGGAATGCCGAGCTCGTCCCGCAGGCGCCGGAGCACCGCGTCGCGCAGCCCCTCGCCCGGGCCGGGGTGGCCGCAGCAGCTCCCCGTCCAGACGCCGGGGAACGTCCGCTTGCCCAGGGCGCGCTGGGTGATCAGAACGCGACCCTCCGTATCCACCACATAGCATGAAAAAGCCAGGTGATACGGCGTGTCCTCATGGTGGCTCGCGCTCTTCGGTGCGGTTCCGACGGCCTCGTCTTCCGCGTTGAGCAGCACAATCTCTTCGACGCCCATGCTCTGTTCCTACCCCATCCCCATCAGTATGGTCAGTCGTTTCACCAGGGGTCAGCCGTTTCACACCCGCCGGGCAGGTGGCCTCCGGCGCGTCGCGGGCGAACCGGGATTAAACTCGGAACGGCGCCCGAGCCAGGGGGACCCGATCCCCGACGGAGGAGTTGAAACGAGTGAGCCTGCTGGAGTCGATCACAGGTCCCGACGACCTCAAACGACTGGACGCCGCTCAACTGTCTCGGCTCGCGGAGGAGATCCGCGAGTTCCTCGTCCAGGCGGTCTCCAAGACCGGCGGGCATCTTGGACCCAACCTGGGCGCGGTCGAGCTGACGATCGCGCTGCACCGTGTCTTCGACTCGCCGCATGACAAGATCCTGTTCGACACGGGGCATCAGGCCTACGTCCACAAGATGCTCACCGGCCGGCACGACTTCGAGCTGCTGCGCAAGCGCGGCGGCCTGTCCGGCTACCCGAGCAGCGCCGAGTCCGAGCACGACATCATCGAGAACTCGCACGCGTCCACCGCACTGTCGTACGCCGACGGGTTCGCCAAGGCGTTCCAGCTCCGCGGCGAGTCCGACCGCGCCGTGGTCGCGGTCGTCGGCGACGGCGCGCTGACCGGCGGAATGTGCTGGGAGGCGCTCAACAACATCGCGGGCGGCGTCGACCGGCCCGTCATCATCGTCGTCAACGACAACGGCCGCTCCTACTCGCCGACGATCGGCGGCCTCGCGAGGCACCTCGCCGACCTGCGCGTCACCCAGGGCTACGAGCACGCCCTCGACCTCATCAAGAAGACCGTGCCGCGGGCACCGGTGGTCGGGAACGTCGCCTACGAGACCCTGCACGGCATCAAGAAGGGCCTCAAGGACGTCCTGCAGCCGCAGGCCATGTTCGAGGACCTCGGCATGAAGTACGTCGGCCCCATCGACGGGCACGACGAGGACGCCGTCGAGCGCGCGCTGCGCCGCGCCCGCGGGTTCGGCCGCCCGGTCATCGTGCACTGCATCACCACCAAGGGACGCGGGTACGCGCCGGCGGAGAACGACACCGAGGACTGCATGCACGGCGGCGGCGCGTTCGACCCCGCCACCGGCGCGTTCGTGCGGAAGAAGGGCGGCCCCGCCTGGACGAAGATCTTCGGCGAGGAGATGGTCGCGATCGGGCGTGAGCGCCGCGACGTGGTCGGCATCACCGCCGCGATGCTCTACCCGGTCGGGCTGGCGCCGTTCGCCGAGGCGTTCCCCGACCGCATCTTCGACGTCGGCATAGCCGAGCAGCACGCGGTCACGTCCGCCACCGGGCTCGCGATGGGCGGCCTGCACCCGGTCGTGGCGGTGTACGCGACGTTCCTGAACCGCGCGTTCGACCAGGTCCTGATGGACGTGGCGCTGCACGGGCAGCCCGTCACGTTCGCCCTGGACCGCTCCGGGGTGACCGGCGACGACGGCGCCAGCCACAACGGCATGTGGGACATGTCGATCCTGCAGCTCGTTCCGGGCATGCGCGTCGCCGTGCCGCGTGACGGGGCCCGGCTGCGGGAGCTGCTGCGCGAGTGCGTGGCCGTCTCGGACGGCCCGACCGCGATCCGCTACCCGAAGGGTCCCGCCGCCGACGACATCGAGGCCATCGGCAAGGCCGGGGAGATGGACGTCCTGGCCCGCCACGACGGCTCCAACGGCACCCGCGTCCTGCTGGTCGCCGCCGGGTCGATGGCGGCGCCCGCGGTCGAGGCGGCGGAGCTGGTCGCCGCGCAGGGCATCGGTGTCACGGTCGTCGACCCGCGGTGGGTGAAGCCGCTCGACCCGGCGCTGCCGGACCTCGCCCGCGACCACGCCCTCGTCGCCGTCGCCGAGGACAACGGCCGCACAGGCGCCGTCGGCGACGCGGTCGCCCGCCTCCTGCGCGACACCGGGGTCGACGCCCCGATCCGCACGTTCGGCATCCCGCAGGAGTTCCTCGACCACGCCGCCCGCGGTGAGATCCTCGCCGACATCGGCCTCACGCCGCAGGCGCTCGCCCGCGACATCACCGAGCACATCGCCCGGATCACCTCGCCGGAGGCCCACGAGCCCGCGGCGTCGGACCGGGAGACGTCCGACCGGGACTAGACCCCGTCCCGGACGCGCCTAGGGCGTGTTCCGGAAGTGGTCAGCGCTGAGATCCAGTTCGGAACGCCAGTGGCGACCTCGGTCTCGACCCTGCGGTTTACGAGCGGGACGAGACCGAGGTGTCGCTGAACGCCGCCGGGTTTGAGGTCGACGAGGTCCTGGACGTGCCGGACCGGCCGGGCCTTGAATGGGTCTTCGTGGCCCGCGGGCCCTGACGCGGAGTCAGGAAATACCGCGGAAGAAGGTGCGGATGTCGTCCGCGAGCAGCTCCGTCTCCTCCATTGCGGGGAAGTGACCGCCCTCGGTGAACTCGCTCCAGTGACCGATCGCCTTCCACGGGTCCATCGCGCGGCGCACGAGCGGGTGGGTGTCGAACACGGCCCATCCGGACGGCACGCCGGAGGCCATGAACAAGTCGACTCCGGAGTGCTCGGCCTCGTAGTAGAACTGCGCGCTCGACGCGCCGCTGCGGGTGAACCAGTACAGGCTGATGTTCGTCAAGAGCTGGTCGCGGTCGACCGACTCGTCCGGCGTCCGGTAGGCGCCGCTGGTCCTGGTCTTGAACTTCTCGGCGATCCACGCGAGCTGACCGACCGGCGAGTCGGTGAGCGCCGCGCCGATCGTGTCGGGACGGTGGTTCTGCATCTCGAGATAGCCGCGGTCGGCCGCATCCTCGGCGCGCACTGCCTCGATCTGGGCGATCTCGTCATCGGACAAGCCGTCGGGGTAAGGGAACTTGTCGCCGACCAACCCGAGCAACCGGGGGTCGCATCCGATGTGCGTGCCGATGACGCGCTCCGGGTAGAGCGCCGCGAGGCGGCCGGTGGTGCCCGCACCGATGTCGGTGCCGTGGGCCGCGAACCTCTCGTAGCCGAGACGCGTCATGATCTCGGCGTAGGCCTCCGTCGTCCGCGCCAGCTCCCAGCCGGTCCCTGACAGCGGGGTGGAGAACCCGAAGCCGGGCAGCGACGGGATGACCACGTGGAACTCATCGGTCAGCAGCGGGATGAGCCGCCGGTACTCGACGAACGAGCCCGGCCAGCCGTGGTTCAGGATCAGCGGGGCGGCCTCCGGGTTCGTCGATCGCGCGTGGACGACGTGGAACGTCTGGCCGTTGACGACCGTCGTGAACTGTTCGTACTCGTTGAGCTTCTCTTCCTGCGCACGCCAGTCGAACCCGTCGCGCCAATACTCGGCGAGCTCCTTCAGGTACACCAGCGGGATGCCGCGGCTGAAGTCGGTGCGATCGTCCCGGCCCGGCACGGGGATCGGCCAGCGCGTGCGTGCCAGCCGGTTACGCAGGTCGTCGATGTCGGCCTGCGGGATGTCGATGCGGAACGGTGTGAGTGCGTTGTTCTCGTTCATGACACCGACGTTCCCAGGCAATGCGGCGGGTTAGCTTCCGCAATTGCTGAGACGATAGAGAACATGTTGGAGACCTCGGCCCGCCTGCTCGAACTGCTGTCATTGCTCCAGCTCAAGCGCGACTGGACGAGCTCCGAGCTCGCCGGCCGGCTCGATGTGAGCACGAGGACCGTGCGCGCCGACATCGGCAAGCTGCGGTCGCTCGGCTATCCCGTGGACGCGCGCCCCGGCGTCGCGGGCGGGTACCGGCTGGCCGCCGGGACGGCGATGCCCCCACTGCTGCTCGACGACGACGAGGCCGTCGCCGTCGCGGTCGGACTGGGTGCGGTCGCGACCCAAAGGCTCGGCGTCGAAGAGACATCGCTGACCGCGCTCGCGAAGCTGGAGCAGGTGCTGCCCTCGCGCCTGCGTCGGCGCGTCGAGGAGGTACGCGAGGCGACGAGCGTCGTTCCCGGGGCTAAACCGCCGCTCGATCTATCGGTTCTCGGCACGGTCGCCGCCGCGATCCGCGGCCACGAACGGCTCCGGTTCGGATACACGAAGCCCGGGGGCGGCGAAGGGGCCCGCCACACCGAACCGCAACGGCTGGTGAGCTGGGGGTCGCTCTGGTACCTGCTCGCGTGGGATCTCGACCGTGACGACTGGCGCATCTTCCGTGTCGACCGCATGGTTCCGCACACACCGACGGGTGCGCGGTTCCAGCCGCGCGTGGTCCCGGAGGACAATGTCGTCGAGTACGTCGTCGGACGCGTCAGCAAGGCGGGCTGGAAGTACCGCGCCCGGGTACTCGCGCATGCTCCCGCCGCCAAGGTCGCCGCGAAGATCCCCATCCCGGCCGATATCGAGGTGGTCGACGAGTCCACGTGCCATTTCGAACTGGGGTCCGACGACCCAGACCGGCTCGCGCTGTGGATGACACAGCTCGACGTCGACATCGAGGTGATCGACGGAGACGAGCTCGCGGCGGCGTTCGATCGCCTCGCGACGAGGCTCCGCCGCGCGGCGGGTGGCGCATCCACGACGTGAATCTCGGCCGTCGGCTCGGCTAGACCCCTTCCGCCGACAGCAGGTGCCAGAAGTGGGTGATGGACGCGGCGGTCGTGCCCAGTTCGCGGCCCGAGTACGTCCATCGCCCACGCAGGCGCCACGGGCGCCCGGCGCCGTCCTGCACGTAGACCTGCAGCGGGAAGCAGGCGTCATGCGCGCGGATGACGCCCGCCGGGTCGACCGAGGGGTCGAGCCGGGGCTCGCCCTCGCACCGCACGCCCATCACGGACGTGCGCGGATCCTGGCGCAGGAGTCCCTGCGTCAGGTCGTACACGAGTACGGACACGTAGTCGGGGCCCAGCCACCTGAGGTCGGGGACGGTCTCGGGTGGGGGGAACCCGTACAGTTCTGGACCGCCGGTCACAGGCCGCACCGTAGCGCTCAGGTCATACGTCCGTCACTACCTTCCGCGCGGGATCTTCCCGCGAAGGCGAGTTACTCCCGGCCGCGGCAGGCGGACGTCATCGCCTCCCAGCGGGCGAGCTTGACGCGCTCGCCGCGGTCGAGGGCCTGGGCGAGGGCGATCTCGGCGGCGTCCAGCCTGAGCCAGTCGTCGTAGGTGACGACGGGCAGGCCGCGCGACTCCAGCAGCTCCTCGATGGTGCGCTTGGGCGTCGTGTCGGACCCGGCGAGGTCCTCCAGGAGGTTGCGGACGGTCTCGGCGGCGTCGGACTTGTTGGTGCCGACGACCCCGGACGGGCCGCGCTTGATCCAGCCGGCGACGTATTCGCGGGGCACGGGGGCGCCGTCCGGGCCGGTGATGCGGCCGGCCTCGTTCGGGACGATGTAGGAGCGCTCGTCGAACGGGACGCCGTCGAGGGGGACGCTCTGGTAGCCGACCGAGCGCAGCACCAGCCCGACGGGCAGCGTCTCGAACTCGCCGGTGCCGGTGACGCGGCCCGTCTCGTCCAGCCGGGTCCTCTCCAGCCGGAGGCCCTCGACGCGGTCGGTGCCGACGATCTCGGCGGGGGCGCGCCAGAACCGCACGTCGATGTGGCGGGGACGCCCGGCGGCCGGCTCGCCCGTCCAGCCCTCCAGCACCTTGATGTTGCCGCGGACCTTCCGGTCGCTCTCGGCCAGTTCGGCGCTCGCGGGGTCGAGGTCCATGTCCTCGGGGCTGACGTGGATGCTCGCGCTCGGCAGCTCGCCCAGCTCGCGGGCCTCCTTGGTGGTGAACTTCGCCTGCGCGGGGCCGCGCCGCCCGATCATGTGGACGCGCTTGACGCGGCTGTGCGACAGCGCCTCGATGACCTGCTCGGGGACGTCGGTCTCGCGCAGCTCATCGGCCGTCTTGGCGAGGATCCGGACGACGTCGACGGCCACGTTCCCGACGCCGATCACCGCGACCTCCTCGACCGACAGGTCGAAGGTGTGGTCGGCGGCGTCGGGGTGCCCGCAGTACCAGTTGACGAAGTCGGTCGCGGCGATGCTGCCGGGCAGGTCCTCGCCCGGGACGCGCATGTGCCGGTCGACCATCGCGCCGGTGGAGTAGATGACGGCGTCGTAGCAGCCGAGCAGGTCCGCGCGGGTGAGGTCGCGGCCCAGTTCCACACACCCGAAGAACCGCACGGCGGGGTTCTCCAGGACCTTCTGCAGGTACTTGGCGATCGACTTGATCGACTTGTGGTCGGGCGCGACGCCGTAGCGGACCAGCCCGTACGGCGTCGGCAGCCGGTCGAACACGTCCACGCGGACGTTGCCGTCGGTCTGCTTGACGAGGGCCTCGGCGGCGTAGATCCCCGCCGGTCCGGAGCCGATCACCGCGACGAGTGGAGAAGCCATGCGGGCCATTGTGCCCACCCGGCGGACAAAAGGACACAGTGACCCCCGCCCACGGCGCGCGGCCGTGGCCGGAGGGCCGCCCGCGTCAGGGCTTGCGGGCGACCGCCGCCCACATCGGCACTTCCCGCGGCTCCGCGCCGTCCTTCCCGTCCGGCCGCCACTGTGGCGGGGAGACGAGCCCCGGGTCCACCGGCTCCAGTCCGTCGATGAGGGCCTGGACCTCGTCGCGGTCGCGGGGCCGAGCCTTCTGGACGGCGTTCTCGTTCCACGTCCGGAACGCCTCCCGGACCTGCGGCCCGCCGAGTTCGGCCGTGGCGTGGGTGAAGGCCAGCCAGCTCCCGGACGGGACGGCGTCCAGCAGCCGCCACAGGATCGCGCGGGCGTCGCCGAAGTCGGTCACGAAGTGCATCAGGCTCATGAGCGTGATCCCGACCGGCTTGTCGAGGTCGAGGGTGCCGGCCGCCCCGGCGAGGATCCGGCCCGGCTCGCGCAGGTCGGCGTCCAGGTAGGCGGTGGCGCCGGCCGGGGCGGAGTTCAGCAGCGCGCGGGCGTGCGCGAGGACGACGGGGTCGTGGTCGACGTACACGACGCGGGCGTCGGGGGCGATGGCCTGGGCGACCTGGTGCACGTTCGGTTCGGTCGGCAGCCCGGTGCCGATGTCGAGGAACTGGCGTACGCCCTGCTCGGCGAGGAAGGCCACCGAGCGGCGCATGAACGTCCGGTCGGCGCGGACCATGGCGACGACGTGCGGGTTCGCCTGGGCGATCTGCTCGCCGAGTTCCCTGTCGACCTCGTAGTTGTCCTTGCCGCCGAGCCAGTAGTCCCACACACGGGCCGAGTGGGGCCGGGTGGAGTCGATCCGGTCCGAGGGCGGGGGCCCGTCCGCGGAGGAGGAGGCGGGTGTGGTGTCGTCGGTCATGTGCCTTGTCACCGTCCATGCCGGGTTGCAGTCGCGGACGTCCAAGATCGTATGACGGACGGGGGCCCGCTCATCGCCGATTCCGGAAAGGCGGCCTACTTTCCGGAGAGCGCCTTGGCGCGCTGCAACCGGCTGTTCCGGTAGCCGTACGCGGCGTAGATGACGACGCCGACGGCCATCCACGCCAGGAACCGCAGCCAGGTCTCCACCGGCAGGTTGATCATCACGAACAGGCAGGCCAGCACGGACAGGATGGGAACGAGCGGCACCAGGGGCGTGTGGAACGCGCGCGGCAGGTCCGGGCGGGTGCGGCGCAGGATCACCACGGCGGCGGAGACGACGAGGAACGCGAACAGCGTGCCGATGTTGACCAGTGTGGCGAGTTCGGCCAGCGGGATGAACCCCGCGAGCGCCGCGACGATCATGCCCATGATGATGGTCGACCGGTAGGGGGTGCCGAAGCGCGGGTGGACGACCGACAGCCAGCGGGGCATGAGGCCGTCCCGGCCCAGCGCGAAGAAGATCCGGCTCATCCCGAGCAGCAGGATCATCACGACGGTGGTGAGGCCGATGACGGCGCCGACGTCGATGATGGTGGCGAACACGGGATGCCCGACGGACTTGAACGCGTCGGCGAGCGGCGCGTCGGTGCTCAGCCGCGTGTAGTTCTGCATGCCGACGACGACGGTCGACACCGCCGCGTACAGGATGGCCGTGACGACGAGGGAGCCGATGAGGCCGATCGGCAGGTCCCGCTGCGGGCGGCGGGCCTCCTCGGCGGCGGTCGCGACGATGTCGAAGCCGATGTAGGCGAAGAACACGATCGCGAGGGCGGAGAAGATGCCGAGCCAGCCGTAGGCGACGGGCGTGACCCCGAAGAGCACCTGCATCAGCGGCGCGTCCAGTCCGGCGATCTCCGGGGTCGACTTCGAGGGAGGGATGAACGGGTCGTAGTTGCCGCCCTTGACGAAGAACAGGCCGGCGAAGATCACCAGCAGCACCACCGACACCTTGATCGCCACGACGACGGCGTTGACCCGCGAGGAGATCTTGATGCCGAGCACGAGCAGCGCGGTCACCAGCAGCACGAGCACGATCGCGGGGACGTTGACCGTCCCGCCCTCGCCCGGCGGGTCGGCGATGGCGGTCGGCAGCGTGATTCCGACGTCGTCCAGCAGCGAGGCGAAGTAGCCGGACCAGCCGACCGACACGACCGCCGCGCCGAGCGCCATCTCCAGGATGAGGTCCCAGCCGATGACCCACGCGGGGAACTCGCCGAGCGTGGCGTAGGAGAAGGTGTAGGCCGACCCGGCGACCGGGACGGTGGAGGCGAACTCGGCGTAGCACAGCGCCGCGAGCCCGCACACCACGGCGGCGAGGATGAACGACAGCGCGACCGCGGGCCCCGCGTTGTCCCGGGCGACCTGGCCGGTCAGCACGAAGATGCCGGTCCCGATGATCACGCCGATCCCGAACACGGTCAGGTCCAGCGCCGACAGCGCGCGCCGGAGCCGGTGCGCGGGTTCCTCGGTGTCGCGGATCGACTGTTCGACCGACTTCGTGCGCAGCAGGTTCATCCTTGGGGCCCCTTCGCCTCCCGGTGCTCGACACGGCCGACTGCCGTATGCCCATATGTGCGCGTCTTATGGCGGGTGAAACGTCCGCATGCCCGCGAAGTGCGGGAACGCCGGAAAAGAGGCGTCTCGAATCGCATTCGAATCGCGTTCGAGGCGCCCCTTCTCCGGTTTCGGGGAGCGGCGGAGGACTAGGCCGGGAGGGACGCCTCCCCGGGTGCCAGGAAGCGGCGGCCGGTCACCCTCTCGGCGACGCCCGACCGGTCCAGGTACGGCGTGATGCCGCCGAGGTGGAACGGCCAGCCGGCGCCGAGGGTCATGCACAGGTCGATGTCCTGCGGGGCCGCGACGACGCCCTCGTCCAGCATGACGCGGATCTCGTCGGCGAGCGCGGTGAGCGCCCGGTCGAGGACCTGCTCCTCGGTCGACGGGTCCGTCCCGCCGGCGAAGATCTCCACGACCTCGGGGTCGACGGAGAAGTCGGGCAGGTACACGCCCGGCTTGCCGGACGCGACCAGCTTCGCCAGGTTGTCCGACAGCGGGAACCGGTCCGGGAACGCCTCGTGCAGCGTCTCGTTCACGTGCAGCGCGATCGCGGGCCCGACGAGGCCCATCAGCACGAACGGCGGCATCGGCAGGCCCAGCGGGGCGGCGGAACGCTCGGCCACCTCGATCGGCGTGCCCTCGTCCACCGTCTGGACGATCTCGGCGAGCAGCCGCAGCAGGACGCGGTTGACGACGAACGCCGGGGCGTCCTCGACCAGCACGCACGACTTCTTCAGGGCCTTGCCGGCCGCGAACGCGGTCGCCAGCGTCGCGTCGTCGGTGCGCTCGCCCCGGACGATCTCCAGCAGCGGCAGCACCGCGACGGGGTTGAAGAAGTGGAAGCCGACGACCCGCTCGGGGTGCCTCAGCCCGGACGCCATCTCGCCGACCGACAGCGACGAGGTGTTGGTCGCGAGCACGCACTCGGCCGAGACGTGCTCCTCGACCTCGGCGAACACCTTCTTCTTGACCGACATCTCCTCGAACACGGCCTCGATGACGAAGTCGGCGTCGGCGAACGCCTCCTTGCCGAGCGAGCCGGTGATCAGCGACTTGAGCCGGTTGGCCTTGTCGGGGGACAGGCGGCCCTTGCCGAGCAGCTTGTCGATCTCGCCGTGCGCGTAGCCGACGCCCTTGTCGAGGCGCTCCCGGTCGAGGTCGGTCAGCACGACCGGCACCTCCAGGCGGCGCGCGAACAGCAGCGCGAGCTGCGAGGCCATCAGGCCCGCGCCGATGACGCCGACCTTGGCGACCTTGCGGGCCAGGGACGTGCCGGGTGCCCCGGCGGGCTTCTTCGCGCGCTTCTGGGTGAGGTCGAACGCGTACAGGCCGGCGCGCAGCTCGTCGCTCATGATGAGGTCGGCGAGTGCCTCGTCCTCCGCCTCGAAGCCCTCGTCGCGCGTGCGGTCCTTTGCCGCGGCGATCAGGTCCAGCGCGCGGGTGTAGGACGGGGCCGCGCCGTGGAGTTTGCCGTCCACGTTCCAGCGGGCCATCGCGACCGCGTCGTCCCACGCCTTGCCCGTGTCGACCTCGGGCCGCCGGACGGTGATGTCGCCGTTCAGGACGCGGGCCGTCCAGGAGAGCGACTCCTCCAGGAAGTCGGCCGAGTCGAAGATCGCGTCGGCGATGCCCAGGTCGTACGCCTGCCCGCCCTTCATCGTGCGGTTCTGGGCCAGCGGATTGTCGATGACGACCTTGAGCGCCTTCTCCGCGCCGATCAGCCGCGGCAGCAGATACGTCCCGCCCCAGCCGGGCACCAGCCCGAGGAACGTCTCGGGCAGCGCGAACGCCGGGACCCCCGACGAGATCGTCCGGTACGTGCAGTGCAGGCCGATCTCGACGCCGCCGCCCATCGCCGCGCCGTTGTAGTAGGCGAACGACGGCACGCCCAGCTCGCCGAGCCGCCGGAACACGTCGTGGCCCAGCTTGGCGATGGCGTGGGCGTCCGCGCGGGACCTGATCAGCGGGACGCCGTTGAGGTCGGCGCCGACGGCGAAGACGAACGGCTTGCCGGTGACGCCGACGGCCGCGATGTCGTCGCGTCCGGCGACGGTGTCGATGGCGGCGTTCAGCTCGGCGAGGCCGTTCGGGCCGAAGGTGTTGGGCTTGGTGTGGTCATGCCCGTTGTCGAGCGTGATGAGGGCGAGGGTTCCCGCGCCGTGGGGGAGTGTCACGTCCCTGACGTACGCGCGCGTGACGACCTCGTCCGCGAAGAGTTCCGCGAGGTTGCTCACTTCGTCCCCTCCCAGTTGACGTTCTCCCAGAGGACGGTTCCGCCCATGCCCATGCCCACGCACATCGTGGTCAGTCCGTACCGGGCGCCGGTGCGCTCCTCGAACAGCCGCGACAGCTGGTTCATCAGCCGCACGCCGGACGAGGCGAGCGGGTGCCCGAGGGCGATCGCGCCGCCCCACGGGTTCACCCGCGCGTCGTCGTCGGCGATCTTGAAGTGCTCCAGGAACGCCAGCACCTGCACCGCGAACGCCTCGTTGATCTCGATGAGGCCGATGTCGTCCATGGTCAGCGCGTTGCGGGCGAGGAGCCGCTCGGTGGCGGGGACGGGCCCGACGCCCATCACCTCCGGCTCCACGCCGGCGAAGGA
This sequence comes from Actinomadura sp. 3N407, assembly GCF_052245875.1. Lineage (NCBI taxonomy): Bacteria > Bacillati > Actinomycetota > Actinomycetes > Streptosporangiales > Thermomonosporaceae > Actinomadura > Actinomadura sp. 3N407. The sequence goes on along the minus strand of NZ_JBQQBP010000003.1, from coordinate 219,101 downwards.
GAAGTCGACGAGCCGCATCCTCGGGGTGAGGCCGAGTCCGCGGGCCACGTCCTCGGCGGCCAGCAGGCAGGCGGTGGCGCCGTCGTTGAGGCCCGCGGCATTGCCCGGCGTGACGTTGCCGTGTACGCGGAACGGGGTCTTCAGCCCGGCCAGGTCGTCCAGCGTCGTACCGGGACGCGGCGGCTCGTCCTCGGTCGCGAGCCCCCAACCTTTGTCCGCCGAGCGGATCGCGGTCGGCGCGAGGTCCCGCTGGATCTTCCCGGCGGCGTAGGCGGCGGCGACCTTCTGCTGGCTGCGGACGGCGTAGGCGTCCGCGCGGTCCTTGGTGATGCCGGGGAACCTGTCGTGCAGGTTCTCGGCGGTCGAGCCCATGACCAGGGCTGACGGGTCGACGAGCTTGTCGGCGAGGAACCGCGGGTTCGGGTCGACGCCCTCGCCCATCGGGTGGCGTCCCATGTGCTCGACGCCGCCCGCGATGACGACGTCGTAGGAGCCGAAGGAGATGCCGGCTCCGGACGTGGTCACGGCGGTCATCGCGCCCGCGCACATGCGGTCGACGGCGTATCCGGGGACGCTCTTCGGCAGCCCGGCCAGCACGGCGGCGGACCGCCCGATGGTCAGGCCCTGGTCGCCGGTCTGGGTGGTGGCGGCGACGGCGACCTCGTCCACCCGTTCGGGCGGGAGGGACGGGTTGCGGCGCATCAGTTCGCGGATGGCGCGGACGACGAGGTCGTCGGCGCGCGTGTCCGCGTACAGGCCCTTGGGGCCTGCCTTGCCGAACGGCGTGCGGACGCCGTCGACGAACACGACGTCGCGTGCGGTGCGAGGCACGGGGTCGTCCTCCCTGCGGTGGGGGCTCGGTGAAGGTGTCGGGCCTCGTGCCGCCCCTGCCTGTTTCCGGCGGCACGAGTGCCCGCGACAACGATGCTACTTGCCGGTAACCACAAATGCTACTCATCAGTAACCACTGACGAAGGTGTGTCCCCCGGCGCCCTTGTTCGGCTGTTGACGGGTGGGTAACGTGGCCCGATATCACCGGAGGAGGGCACGGTGACGCACGCGAGGCCCGTATACCGGCCGGGGGTACGCCGGCGGATCGGGCATATCCGCGATCTCACCGCGCTCCTGCTGCGCACCGGGCTGCTGTTCGGCGGCGGCCCCCGCCGCCTGCTCCGGCAGGTCGGCACGCTGCGGCGCTGGGGCACCACGCTCGCCGGGCTGGTCGCCGCGTCCGCCGCCCGCTCCCCGTCCCGCCCCGCCCTGATCGACGACGAGGGCGTCCTCACGTTCGCCGAACTCGACGAGCGCGCCGCGCGGCTCGCCGCCGGGCTGCCGCTGCACGGCCCCCGCCCCCGCGTCGGGGTCCTGTGCCGCAACCACCGCGGCATGGTCGAGACGCTCGTCGCGTGCAGCCGGCGCGGCGCCGAGGTCGTCCTGCTCAACACCGGCTTCGGAACGGGCCAGCTCCGCGCCGTGCTCGGCGAACTGCGCCCCGCCCTGATCGTCGCCGACGCCGAGTTCGCGCCGCTGCTGCGGACCGTGCCCATCGCGCTGCGCCGGACCGTCCTGTGGGCCGACCGCCGCCCCGGACCCCCGCGCGGGATGCCGCTGTCCGCGCCCGTCCCCGCCGGGACGCTGGCGCCCCCGCCGCGCCCCGCCCCCGAGCCCTCCCCGCCCGCCCCGGCGGAACGGGGCCCGAGCATCGAGGAGATCATCGCCTCGGTGCCCGCGTCCGACGCCGGGGCCCGGCCGCCGCAGATCCAGAGCCGCACGATCATGCTCAGCTCCGGCACCACCGGACGCCCGAAGGGCGCCCGCCGCCCGCCCCGCCCCGGACTGTGGCCGCTGGCCTCGATGACGTCCCGGATCCCGCTCCGCGCCCGGCAGACCATGATCATCGAGGCGCCGCTGTTCCACACCTGGGGATACGCCGCCCTCCAGATGGCGTGGGCGCTGCGGGCCCCCGTCGTCCTGCACCGCCGGTTCGACCCCGAGCAGACGCTGCGCGCCATCGCCTCCCACCGCGACACCACCGTGTTCGCCGTCCCGGTGATGCTCCAGCGGATCCTCGAACTGCCCGCCGGGACCCGCGCCGTCTACGACGCGTCCTCGCTGCGGATCGTGGCGATCAGCGGCGCCGCGCTGCCCGGCGACCTCGCCACCCGGTTCATGGACGTGTTCGGCGACCGGCTCTACAACGTCTACGGCTCCACCGAGGTGTCCTGGGTGTCCATCGCCACCCCGCGCGACCTGCGAATCGACCCGCGCACCGCCGGGCGGCCCCCGCGCAACACCTCCCTCGCCATCCTCGACGCCGAGGGCGGCAGGCTCGGCCGCTCCACCATCGGGCAGATCTACGCCGCGAACGAGCTGCTGTTCGAGGGCTACACCGCCGGTGAGCCGATGGAGGTCCGCGACGGGATGCTCGCCACCGGCGACCTCGGCCACGTCGACCACCGCGGGCTGCTGTTCGTGGACGGCCGCGGCGACGGCCTCGTCGTGTCGGGCGGCGAGAACGTCGTCCCGCGCGACGTGGAGGACGCCCTGCTGCGGCTCCCGGAGATCGGCGAGGTCGCCGTCGTCGGCGTCCCCGACGACGAATGGGGGCAGCGGCTCGCCGCCTACATCGTCCTGCGGCCCGGGACCCGGCTGCGGGCGGACGCCGTCCGCGCCTACGTGCACGAGCAGGTCGCCCGGTACGCGGTGCCCCGCGACGTGCACTTCATCGCCGAACTGCCGCGCAACGCCACCGGCAAGGTCGTGCACCGATGGCTCACCGCGCGCCCCGGCCTGCCGCGGCCCGAGGGACACGTCGAATGGCCGCCGCTGGGCGCCGAGCAGGCCGGTCGGGCGGGCTAGGTCGCGGCGGCCTCCAGGGCGGGCACCGGCTCCCCGGAGACCGGCAGCCTGACCGTGACGGACAGGCCGCCGCCCGGCCGCGGGACCGCCTCGACCGTGCCGCCGTGCGCGTCCACCACCGCCCGGACGATCGACAGCCCGAGACCCGCGCCGTCCTTCGACCCCGTCCGGTCCGCGCGCAGCCGCCGGAACGGCTCGAAGAGCGTCCCGACCTCGTAGGACGGGACGGGCCGCCCGGTGTTGACCACCTGCAGGAACGCCGCACCGTCCCGGACGCCGGTACGCACCCACACCCGCCCTTCCCGCACGTTGTACTTCACGGCGTTCTCCAGCAGGTTCACCGCACAGCGCTCCAGCAGGACGGGATCACCGGTCACCATGGCCGGCGCGAGCCTGGCCTCGACGTCCACGTCCGCGGCCTGATCGTCGAGATGGTCCAGCGCGCTGCGGATCACGTCCGGCAGCGGAGTCCCCACCCGCGTGCCCAGATCCCGCTCCGACCTGGCGAGCGTCAGCAGCCCCTCGATCAGCCGCTCGTGGCGCGCCGTGTTGCCGAGCAGCACGTCCGCGAGCGCCTTGGTCTCCGGCGGGCTCTTCCGGCTGGCCAGCGCCACCTCCAGCACCGTCCGGTTGATCGTCAGCGGCGTGCGCAGCTCATGCGACGCGTTCGCGACGAACCGGCGCTGGCCGTCGAACACGCGGTTCAGCCGGTCCAGCATCCGGTCGAACGTGTCGGCCAGATCCTTGATCTCGTCCTGCGGGCCCTCCAGCGCGATCCGCTCGTGCAGATTGCTCTCCGACAGCCGCCGCGCCGTCGCGGTCACCCTGTGCAGCGGACGCAGCATCCGCCCCGCCACCACGTACCCGATCACCACCGCGAGGACGCCGACGACCAGCATCAGCAGCAGCGAACTCTGCAGCAGCTGCTCCAGCACGTCGCGCTTCTCCTGGGCGAGCTGCCGGTCGGCCTCCTCCCTCAACGCCATCAGCTGCGCGATCCCGTCCTGCGACGACAGGTTCCCCTGGGACGACAGGTTCCGCAGCCGCGTGATCACCTCGGGGTCCAGGCCCCCGCTCCCCGAGAAGCGCTGATCCATCGTCCGGACGGTCAGCAGGTACGTCACCGTGACCAGAACCGCCGACGTCACCAGGAACAGCGACCCGTACACCAGCGTCAGCCGCGCCCGCACACTCACCCTCGGCGTCATCGCGCCTCCAGCCGGTACCCCGAACCCGTCACCGTCTCGATCACCGGCGGCTGCCCCAGCTTGCGGCGCAGCGTCGCCATCGTCACCCGGACGATGTTGCTGAACGGGTCGATGTTCTCGTCCCACGCCCGCTCCAGCAGCCGCTCGGCGCTCACCACACCGCCCTCCGCCCGCAGCAGCTCCTCCAGCACGGCGAACTCCTTGTTCGTCAGCCGCAGCTCCCGCCCGTCCCGCGCGACCCTGCGCCGATGCGGGTCAAGCCGGATGCCCCTCCGCTCCAGCACCGGCGGCACCGGCGGCCCCGACCTGCGCGCCAGCGCCCGCACCCGCGCGACCAGCTCACCGAACACGAACGGCTTCGGCAGATAGTCGTCGGCGCCGAGCGACAGCCCGTCCACCCGGTCGTCCACGTCCCCCGCGGCGGTCAGCATCAGGATCCGCGCGGCGCTCCGCCGCTCCACCAGCTCCCGGCAGACCTCGTCCCCGTGCACCGCCGGCAGGTCCCGGTCGAGAACCACCACGTCGTACTCGTTGTACGAGGCCAGCTCCAGCGCCGCATCGCCGTCGTACACCACGTCGACGGCGATCGCCTCCTCGCGGAGCCCCTCGGCGATCGTGTCCGCCAGCACCCGCTCGTCCTCGACGATCAGTACACGCATGCCGCCGAGCATGACCGGCGGGAGGTTAAACGCCGGTAAGTATTCAGCGCCGCCAGCAGGTGTAGGTGACGGTCGCGGTGCCGCCCGGCGCGAACGACACCGTCCCGCCGCCCCTCCCGTCCAGGAAGCACAGCACCTTCGGACGCACCGTCACCGTCACCGACGTCGAGCGCCCCGCCGCGAGCCTGCCGCCCCCGTCCGCGCTGATCCGCGCGTCCCTCGACCGGACCGACGACACCGACCACTTCACCGCGCCGTCCCGCGCCGTCAGGCGGATCTCACACCGCGTCGGCAGTCCCGCGGCCCGCACCCCGCGGCAATTCCCGTCATCGACCGACAACCGCCCGGGCCTGGCGGGCGTCTTCGCGGGCTCGTCGTCCTTGGCCGGAACCGTCGCCTTCTTCTCCTCACGGGACGGCGTCGGCGACGGGCTCGGCGCCGCGGGCGTGGTCATCGTCACCGGCGGCACCGCCGGTGACGTCCCGTCCCCGTCCGTCGACTCGAACAGCACGAGCAACCCGGCGGTCAGCACGATCCCCACCGCGACCCCGATGACCACCAGCCACCGGTGCAGCCGCACCGGCGGTTCCCGGCACTCGTCGCGCACCAGCTCGTACAGCCGATCCCGGAACGTCCCCGCGTCCGCGCCCTCGTCCGGCAGCACCAGCAGCGCGGCCCGGACCGCCTCCACCGCCCCGTCATGGTCACCGAGCAGCCCCTCGGCGTACTCGACCAGCTCGGGCCCGTACACGTTGTAGACCTGGGCGACCGCCTCCGGCCGCCGCGCCTGTAGCGCCTCGACGAGCCGGAAGTCCTCGTTCAACGGTGGAGCGGTACGGATCGGCACGAACGGATTATCGCCGAACGGGCACATTGAGTAATGCACCCGAACCACACACTCCGCACCCCCGCTTTATCACCGGGGCAAGGATTACCGGGCCCGGATGGCGATGACGTCGTACGGAGTCTCCGGAGTGGGCGGCGTGCCGAACCGCGCATTCGGCAGGTACAACCGATCTCCGAACCGCGCCACAGTGGTCGGGATGTCGAATCGCGGATCGGTCAGCCGCTCGACGACCCGCCCCTCGGTGGCTTCCCCGTTCAGCTTGACCACCGCGACGCTGTTGAGCCGGTTCTGCACCGCGTACAGCGTCCGGCCCTCCAGCAGGAGGCCATCACCGTTCGCCAGCGACTCCCCATGCAGGTCGACCTCCTTCGCGACCCCCGTCCGCGAATCGACCTTGAACAACTTCCCGGTATTGGACTGCACCACCAGCAGCGACGACCCGCCCCGAACGGCGACGATGCCGTTCGCATTGATGCCGTCCGCGTAGGCGATGTCCCCGCTGAGAGGCACGGTCTTCACCCGGCCATGCCCCCGCAAAGGCACCCGGTACAGCACCGGATTGGTCGAATCGGTGAACCAGGCACTGTGCCGAGTAAGCACGACGTCGTTCACGAACGACGGCTTCTCAGTAAGCGCGTACGACTTCAGGACACGCCCCGTCCGCGTGTCCACGACCCGCGCGTCCCCACCCGTCCCACCGGCGACGAACAGCTTGCGCCCCCGGGTCTTCATGCCGAGCGAAGGCGTCCCCGGCCCGGAACTGATGACCTTTCCCTCCCCGGAGCGCAGGTCGGCGCGGTAGACGGCCCCGGTGGCCCGCGACCCGAAGAACGCCACGGGCCCGGGCCCGATGGCGATGCCCTCGGGCTGGAACCCGTCCGGAAGCACGATCCGATCCGGCAGCAGCCCCCTCTCACCCTCCACAGACCCCTGCGCCGACCCCCCGAGCGGCACAAGGAGCCCAACCGCCATTGCAACGACGAACAGTCGAGACCACATATGACCAACCTCCCCCACACCGCCGCTTCACACCAGACCCACCCACGTTCCGCCCCGGAGGCGCGCGGGCGAACGGGCGGAACCGCTCCATCCGCATCGGTTTGGCCGGGTGTGGCCCCTCCGTGTAGCGGCGATATGCACGCGCGGTGATCAGCGTACGCTTGCACTGCGCACACAGATGATCGCCGTACGTGCTTGCGCGGAACTGCGGCTGTCATGGCTCCCACCGCGCGCGTGAGACCCGTCACGAGCCGAGGAGCCGACCAGTGCAGCAGATGTCCAAGGGCGCCAACATCGACATGTCCGGCCTGACCACGGCGACCGGACCGTTCACCGTGGCGCTGAGCTGGATCGACCCTTCCGGTGAAGGCGAGGCCGATGTCTCGGTGCTCTTGGTCAACGCCGACGGCAGGGTCGGCGGCGACGCTGACCTCGTCTTCTACAACCAGCCCGCGACCGCCGATGACTCCGTCCGGCTGCTGGGCAAGACCCCCACGGCCACCGGCAGCGAGGACCGCATCCTGGTCGACCTGACGGCACTGCGTCCCGGGGTACAGCGCATCGTCATCGCCGCCAGCCGCTACGGCGGAGCGACCTTCGGGGCCTTGGACGACCTGCGACTGGCCGTCTCCGACAGCTCCGGCGAGACGCTGCTGGTCTTCGACATCAAGGATGCCGACACCGAGACCGCGTTCATCTTCGGAGAGCTGTACCGCAGAGGCGACGGCTGGAAATTCCGCGCAGTCGGCCAAGGGTACGAGTCCGGGCTCGCGGGGTTGGCCGCCGACTTCGGCATCAACGTCGATGACAGCGAAGAGGAAGAGGATCAGGGCGAAGCGACCGGTACCGACCAGCCGGAACCTTCCTCCATGGCCGACACCGCCCCTTCCGCGCAGGGGCCGCCGCCCAAGGACGGCGACCGCGCCAAGCGGGTTCGAACGGCCAAGAAGAAGACCACCGTCCCCAAAGCGGCCAAGGTCAATCTTGCCGAACATTCCTCTTGGCGGCATGCGCGCCTGTTCTCGGTCACCGGCCTGCGCAACGACCAGGAACGCGAGGTGCGGGCCACAGCGACGCTGCTGGCGGTGACGGCACAGGTCCCCGAGTTCGGCCGACGCCTTACGGCCCGCTTCAATGCCCCGGCCGGCACCATCCAGACCTTCGCCGAAGCGACCTTCAAACACGGTGACGGCAAGGTCAGGCCCGACGGCGTTCTGCGCGTGGCCAGAGCCGGCAGGATCTGGACCGCGCTGATCGAGACCAAGACCGGCGGCAACCCCCTCAAAGCGGAGCAGGTCGAGGCCTACCTGGACGTCGCGGCCCGGCACGGCTACGAAACCGTGATCACCCTGTCCAACGACCTGGCCCTGGACAACGAGCATCCGCTCAAGGTCGACAAGCGGCTGCTGCGCAAGGTCGCCCTGCGCCACGTGTCCTGGGCCGAAGTCGCCCATGAAGCCGACATGCTCTGCCACCACGACGGCGTGGCCAACCCCGTCCACGCTTGGCTGCTGAGCGAACTCCTGCACTACCTGCGCCAGGACAACGCCGGATGCCAGGGATTCCGCGACATGGGCGCCGCCTGGGTCCCGGTGCGCAACGCCGTCACCGCAGGCACGCTGCGCCTGGGGGACCGGCGCGCCATGCAAGTGGCCGAAAGCTGGGAGAAGCTGATCCGGCAGCTGTGCCTGCGCCTGAGCGGCAAAACCGGCATGTCCATCGCGCCCGTCCTCCGCAAACGAAAGGACGGCGACGCGTCGGTGCGCCGCCTGCAGACCGTCACATCACTGGTGGAGAACGGACGGATGAGCGCCGAGATCCGCATGCCCAACGCAGGCGGCCCGGTCCTCCTGGAAGCCGATCTGCGCACCGGCCAGATCGAGACCACCGTCGAGATCCCCGCCGCGGCCCGCACACGCCCTCTCACCCGCGTCCAGTGGCTCCTGCGCCAGCTCAACGAGGCACCGCCCGAACTACGCGTCGAAGCCCTCACCCCAGGCCACAGGACGGGCCCCTGCGACCTCCTGAAGAACCTGATCAGCGAACCCGGCCTCCTCGTGCCCGGTGACGCGAAACAGATCGCGACCTTCCGGCTGACCCTCGCATCCGGCATGGGCACCAAACGAGGCATCGAGGAAACCGGCTTCGTCCGCAGCGTCGACGACGCGATGGACCGCTTCCACCAGGAGATCCTTCAGGTCCTGAAATTCGATCCCGCGTCAACTGCCGAAAACAAGCCACCCATCTGACCACCGAAGCTCCAGATCGGCCCTGGTGAACCCGCCGGCCCCCAAGGCCGGCCTGTCGGCCACGGCGACCACCACGAATCCCCGTCGTTTACCTCCGGCGTAATCGCGGCCATAGAGCCAGATGCCGGACGCTGTGCGCATGGGAGACATCTTCGACTCCGACACCGAGGTCACGTGCCGCGCCGGCGGCACGTATGACGCCAAGATCACCGACCGCTGGAACGCCCTGCACGGTACGCCGCTCGGCAGCTACGGACTGGCGGTCGCCGTGCGGGCGCTGGCGCGGCGCATGCCCCATCCCGATCCGCTGTCAGTGTCGGCGTACTTCCTGCGTCCGGTCGAGGGCGGCCCCGCCGTCGCGCACACCGAGGTAGCACGCACCGGCAACCGCATGGCGACCGGTCAGGTGAGCCTGAGCCAGGACGGCGAGGAGAAACTGCGGGCCATCGCCACGTTCACCGATCTCCATCGCGTCGACGGCGATACGTCGATGTTCGGCGGCCCCCCGCAACTGCCGCCGCCGGACGAGTGCGTCGATCCGCTGGACGGCGTGGCGATGCCGGGCATGAGCCTGCTGGACCGAGTGGAGTACCGCACCACCGAGGTCCCCGGCTGGCTGCGCGGCGAACCCGGCGGCACGCCCGCCCGCGACCTGTGGATGCGCTTGCGCGACGGCCGGGAGCCCGACCCGCTGGCGCTGGTGTTGTTGTGGGACGCGATGTCCCCGATGGTGCTGGAGATCGGCCGGTCCCCGTCCACCACCCTGGAGGCGACCGTCCACATCCGGCGGCGGCCCGCCCGCGGCTGGCTGGCATGCCGGGTGGGCACCCGCTACGTCACCGGCGGCCTGTGCGAGGAGGACATGGACATCTGGGACTCGGCGGGGCGCCTGGTGGCCCAGTCCCGGCAGCTCACCCTCCTTCACCGGCCTGCCCCCTCATAACCCCGGACCTGATCTCGGTAATGGACGCGACGGACGGTCCGGGCCACGGGAGCGCGTCGGTGTCGAGTACCCGCAATTCGAACCGGTTGGCTTTGTCCTCGCGCATCGGAGAGACGCGCACAGCGCCCCGGAACGTCCACGGGCTCACCCCTTCACAGCCACGGGTCCGGGAACCGGGAGCCGCGCCCCCGCCGAAGCCACCGGGCGCGGGCGCGACACTTGCGGCACCGCCCGTTACCGGGCTCGACACGCGCGCCGCACGCGCACGCATGGCCGGTGATGACACGAGGCATAAGGCGCATCCTCACCGCCCCGCCGGCACACGCCGGGGCATGTCGTCATACGTCCGGGTGCGGGTGCTGAGCAGACGCATGGCGAAGATGCCGCAGGTGGAGGCCCGCCAGGAACACGGCGATGATCGATGCCAGGGCGAGGATGATGTGCGATCACGCCTCTCGTAAGGCCCGTTTCCGGCGGGGCGGTTTCGGGCGTTCGGTGGCTTACGAGAATGCGCTTGACCTGGGGGACGAGATCACTACATGGCTGGACGTGTTCATGACGTCCTTCTAGGGTTGATCGCGTCCCAGGACGTCCCGGATCCCGGACGGGCAGATGCCGAACGAACGCCTACGTGCCGCCCTGCTGGAGCAAGGGCCTACTATCGCCACGCTCGCCGAATCGCTCGACGTGGACCCCAAAACGGTAGAACGCTGGATCACCAAAGACCGCACCCCATACCGGGCTGCTACGGGGCATTCGACTCGCGCGTCCATTCCCAGGAGGATGCGATGTGGATCCTGCCGGTTGACGGGGCGGCGGTTGCAGGGATAGCGACCGACGCCCGAGCGTTGGAGTTGCCCAGATGGCTTCCTTTCGCGACGATGGTCGGCTTCCTTTTAAGTATGTCGGTCGCATATGTTATCATTCGGCGCCGGGCGGAGGCTGAAGCGGCCATTCGGGAAAGCGAAAAGTGGGAGCGTCGGAGGGCCGAGCGGAAAAGCCGGGGCCCCAATTGGAGGGCCGAGCAGGAGGCCGCCCAACGAGAGGACGCCAAGCGGGAAGTCGAGCGGATGGCGGAACGCGCGCGGCAGGCCGCCGAGCAGGAGGCCACTGAGATCGCTCGTCGGGCCGAGGTGGACGCGCATCGGGCCGAGGCGGATGCGCATCGGGCTGAGGTGGACGCGCGTCGATTGCGCCGCACTCAGCACAGGTATTGGTTTCCGGACTGATGAAACACCGAACGATCATGGAACCGAAGACTTTGTCGAATCTTCCTGCTGCCTCAAAGGTGACAGCTCTATGTACAGCTGCAGCTACCGCCAGGTGACTTTATTCCTGGCGGCAGTGTCCACGCGGTGAATGTAATTAATGCGACAGCGGGATCTGTTGTGTCTGCTTGGTGGCAGCAATGAGCCATGGCGAAGACTTTGTGATTGCTCTTGTGACTACGTTCCCGTCCCCATATCTCTCCAGTATCTCGCTGAGGCGCTCTTCCGTGGAAGTCCGCTCGCCATCTGGTGTAGGCGAAACGCGACCGCCTCATGCAACGGCACCGCCTTGCCCGGCGTGACGTGCCGGCGCACCACGGTCTTGGTCCGGTCGTAGACGATCGAGCCGGGCTCGTCCGGCGACGTCCCCCGACTTGGTCCGATCTCGCGAGAGGCGGCAGGGCTAATGCGGGTTTAACGCGGGGGTGGGTTTTGTGGCTTCTCGTCGGGGCGGGTGTCCTCGGCGGGGAGGACGTCATGGGACTTCGGGTTTGGGCCGTGGTGGTTGTGGTGCCGGTCTTGTTCGGGTTTGCGGGGTGTGGGGACGACGGTGGTGGGAGTGGGGTGGCCAGTGCCGGTGGGGCGGGGGCCACGGCTTCGGCGTCGCCCGGTGAGTCGTTGTCGCCGGAGGATGCTCAGCTGAGGTTCGCGCGGTGCATGCGGGAGAACGGGGTGGACGTCCCCGATCCGGGCGGCGGGGACGCGGGGGCGAAGCGGCTGGGGGAGGGGACCGACCGGAAGAAGCTGGAGGCGGCGCTGGAGAAGTGCCGGTCGTGGCTTGAGGCGGGCGGGCGGATGCCCGACCTGAAGGACCCGAAGGTGCGTGACCAGTACGTCGAGTTCGCGCAGTGCATGCGGGAGAACGGGGTCGACCTCCCGGATCCCGGGCCGGACGGGGAGCTCAAGCTTCCTCCGGGGGACATCGACCCCGGTGCGGTGGAGAAGGCCCGGAAGAAGTGCAAGCTCGACCTGCCGGGGGCCGGGAAGTGAGGCGGCTCGTGGTCGTGGGCGGCGTCGCCGGCTTGGTGGTCGTCGCCGGGGGAGGCGTGCTCGCGTGGACGGTCGACGGTGACGAGGGGGAGGCCGGGCAGGGGGTGCGGCCGGCGACGGCCGTGGTGACCCGGGGAGATCTTGTCGATACCGAGACGGTGGACGGGAAGCTCACCTATGACGGCGTCCGTGAGGTGTGGGCGGGGGCGTCGGGCGTGGTGACGTGGGCGCCTGGGCAGGGGGCGACGGTCGAGCGGGGCGGGACCCTGCTGAGGGTGGCCGGGAGGCCGGTCACGCTCATGTACGGCGGTAGTCCCATGTACCGGACGCTCGGGAACGGGGATTCGGGGAAGGACGTGCGGCAGCTTGAACAGAACCTGCGGGCGCTCGGGTACGGCGGCATGACCGTGGACAAGGAGTTCACCGGCGCGACCGAGGCCGCGGTCAGGGAGTGGCAGGACGATCGGGGGCTGGAGGAGACCGGGACGGTCGGCCCCGATCAGGTCGTGTTCCTGGGCGGGGCCGTGCTCGTGCGGGAGGTCGAGGCGCCCGAGGGGAAGCGGATCGCCGGAGGGCAGCCGGTTCTGACGGTGGCGGGGACGCGGCGGGTCGTTCATGTCGATCTGGATGCCGACAAGCAGGATCTCGCCGAGAAGGGTGCCGAGGTCGCCGTGGAGTTGCCCGGCGGCAGGACCGTCAAGGGGAAGATCACCGAGGTCGGGAGGGTCGCGGAGACCAGCGGGTCGGGGCAGGAGAAGAAGACGACGGTCGATGTCGATATTTCGCTCGGCGACGCGGAGACGGGGCGGCTGGACGAGGCGCCCGTGAGTGTGGAGTTGGAGAGCGAGCGGAGGAAGGACGTCCTGTCGGTGCCGGTGGAGGCCCTGCTGGCGCTGCGTGAGGGCGGCTTCGGTGTGGAGGTCGTGGACGGGACGGGGCGGCGGCTCGTCCCGGTTGATGTCGGGGCGTTCGGTGGGGGGCGCGTCGAGGTCGGCGGTGGCGGGCTGCGTGAGGGCGTGAAGGTCGGGGTGCCGGCCGAATGAGCGTGCGGGGTATGGATGTCGAGGGTGCGTACATCGTTGAGCTGGGCGGGGTGACCAAGGAGTACACGGGTGTGGCGGCGCTCCGGGGTGTCGATCTGGTGATAGCGCCGGGGGAGATGGCCGCGATCGTGGGGCCGTCCGGGTCCGGGAAGTCGACGCTTCTGCACATGGTCGGGACGCTGGATCGTCCGACCGAGGGAAGCGTGAAGGTCGCCGGGCATGAGGTGTCGGGGCTGAGTGACCGGGAGTTGTCGGCGCTTCGGGCGCGGCATATCGGGTTCGTGTTCCAGCAGTTCCATCTGGCCGCGGGGGTGAGTGCTCTCGACAACGTCGCCGACGGGCTCCTCTACAGCGGGACGGGGTTGAAGGAGCGCCGGGAGCGGGCGCGGGCGGCGTTGGAGCGGGTCGGGCTCGGGGAGCGGGCCGGGCACCGGCCGCACGAGCTGTCGGGTGGTGAGCAGCAGCGGGTCGCGGTCGCTCGGGCCGTGGTGGGCGAGCCGGATCTGCTGCTGGCGGACGAGCCGACCGGGAACCTCGACTCGAATGCGGGCGCCGAGGTGCTGGCGCTGCTGGACGAGCTGAACGGCGCCGGCACCACCGTCGCGATCATCACGCACGACCTGGAGGTCGCGGGCCGGGCGCCGCGCCGGGTCTTGATGCGGGACGGCCTGATCGTGGCCGATGAGCGGGCGGCGGTGGAGAGCCGATGAGGGCCGCGTCGGTGCCCGCGCGGCTCAGCGTGGGCGATGTGCTGCGCGTCGGGCTCGGTGGGTTGCGGGCGCGTCCGACCAGGGTGGTTCTGTCCGCGCTGGGCATCGCGATCGGGATCGCGACGATGGTCGCGGTCATCGGGATCTCGTCGTCCGGCAAGGAGGATCTTCTGCGGCGCCTTGACCGGCTCGGCACGAATCTGCTGACGGTCAAGCCCGGCGACACCCTGTTCGGTGAGAAGGCCGATCTGCCCGTCGGGGCGCCGGAGATGGTCGGAAGGATCGGGCCCGTCACGGCGGTCGGGGCGACCGGTTCGGTGGACGCGACCGTTCGTCGCACCGACAGGATCCCGGAGGAGGTCACGCACGGAATCGCGGTGCAGGCCGCGACGGTCGAGCTGCTGGGCGCGCTCGAGGTGGAGGCCGCGAGTGGCGGGTGGCTGAACGCGGCCACCGGCCGTTACCCGGGCGTCGTGCTCGGCGACCAGGCGGCGCGGCGCCTCGGCCTGGACCGGGCGGGTGGGCAGGTGTGGATCGGAGGGCGATGGTTCACGGTTCTCGGCGTCCTGCGGCCCGCTGAGCTGGCGCCCGAGATCGACCGGTCCGCGCTCGTCGGCTGGGACGCCGCGGAGCGGTATCTGGGGTTCGACGGGCATCCGACGACGATCTACGAGCGGTCGGCGGACGCCGCGGTCGAGGACGTCCGGAACGTCCTGGCGCGGACGGTCAGTCCGGAGCATCCCGAGGAGGTGGAGGTCAGCCGTCCCTCGGACGCGCTGGAGGCCAAGGCCGCGGCGGACGGGGCGTTCACCGGGCTGCTGCTCGGGCTCGGCGCCGTCGCGCTGCTGGTCGGCGGGGTCGGCGTCGCCAACACCATGGTCATCTCGGTGCTGGAGCGGCGCCGTGAGATCGGGTTGCGCCGGTCGCTCGGCGCGACGCGCGGGCAGGTGCGGGTGCAGTTCCTTGCCGAGTCGCTGCTGCTGTCGGCGTTCGGTGGCGCCGCCGGGGTCGTGCTCGGGACGGCGGTCACCGTCGGGTTCGCGCTGTGGAAGGGCTGGCCGCCGGTCGTGCCCGCCTGGGCGCTCGGCGGCGCCCTCGCCGCCACCCTGGCGATCGGGACGGTCGCGGGCCTGTACCCGGCGATGCGCGCGGCGCGGCTGCCGCCGACCACCGCTCTCGCGACGGTCTGACCCTGGCCACGCTCTCACGAACCGGGGCATGATTGGGACGGCAGACAACGTCCGACCCGGGGGAGGAGCCTCAACGGTCATGCCGGTTCCACGCCCGTTGCGCGAACGCTGCCGGGAGTTCCTCGGGATCGACGGAGAGATCGGCTACATCTTCCCCGCGATGGCCTACGGCGGCGGGTCGAGCTTCATCTTCGTCATCACCGACGACCAGGTCGCGGTGATCTCCACCGGCGCGCTGAGCCGCAGCACCCCGAAGACCGTCTGGGGCAGCTACCCCCGCGGCACCCGGATCGGGCCGGTGGAGACCGGCGCCGGCGCGTCGTTCGAGTTCGGCGGCGCGGTGTTCGAGGTCGACGACGAGTACATCGCGGTCGTCAACGCGGCCGACGCCGAGATCTTCGACCGCGACAGCCTGCCCAAGGACCCGCTGCCCGATCTGTGACGCGCCTCAGAGATCTCCTTTGCATTCGAGGCGGTGGAACGCTTTGGCGATGGGCTGGGCGGTGAGCTCGATCTGCCAGCGGCGGGCGCCGAGGTCGCGGAGCGCGGCGGCGATCGCCGAAGCGGACGCCTCCGGCGGCGGCGTCCAGGCCAGCCGGCGGACGGAGTCGGGCTGTATGAGGTTCTCCGACGGCATCGAATGCTCGTCGGCGAGCGCGGCGACGACGGCGCGGGCGGCGGTGAGGCGCTTGGCGGCCTCCGGGTCGCGGTCGGCCCAGCGGTGCGCGGGCGGCGGCCCGTCGCCGGGGATGTTGGACTCGGGCAGCCCGCGGTCGGACAGGTCGCGGGCGCGGGTCACGGCGCGCAGCCACGCCGACTGGTGCCGGCGGGCGCCGCGCCCCCGCATCGTGGGGAGCGCCTGCAGCTCGGCGGGCGTCTTGGGGGCCTTCTGCGCCAGTTCGATTATGGCGGCGTCCTGCAGCACCCGGCCGGGGGACAGGTCCCGCTCACGGGCGATCTTGTCGCGGGCCTCCCACACCTCGCGGACGGTGGCGAGCGCCCGCCGGTTCCGGACGCGGTGGATGCCGGAGGTGCGGCGCCACGGGTCGGGACGCGGCGGCTTCGGCGGCGCCGCCAGGACTGCGGTGAACTCCTCCAGCGCCCACTCCAGCTTGCCCGCGGACTCCAGCTCCTCCTGCAGCGCGTCGCGCAGCTCGATCAGCAGCTCGACGTCCAGCGCGGCGTAGCGGAGCCAGTCCTCCGGGAGGGGGCGCGTCGACCAGTCGGCCGCCGAATGCCCTTTCTCCAGCTGGAAGCCGAGCACGTTCTCGACCATGGATCCGAGCCCGACGCGCGGGTAGCCGAGCAGCCGCCCGGCCAGCTCGGTGTCGAACAGCCGCCGCGGGACGAGACGGACCTCCGCCAGGCACGGCAGGTCCTGGTTGGCGGCGTGCAGCACCATCTCGGTGTCGGCGAGCGCGGCGTCCAGGACCGACAGGTCGGGGCAGGCGATCGGGTCGATCAGCGCGGTTCCGGCGCCGGCGCGGCGCAGCTGGACCAGGTAGGCGCGCTGCCCGTACCGGTAGCCGGAGGCGCGCTCGGCGTCGACCGCGACGGGGCCGCTGCCCGCGGCGAACGCCGCGATGACACGTTCCAGTTCGGCGGGTTCGGTGACCACGGACGGGACGCCATCGCGCGGTTCCAGCAACGGCACGGGCGGGGGACCGGCGCCGGCCTCCGCGTCCGCGGGGCCGGGCTCCGCCGCGGCCGGTGCTGGAACGGCCCCGGGCAGCCCTTCGGCGGCCGTCTTCTCCGTACCGGTATCCCCCTGGGGGCCGGTGGCGCGCGTTTCGGACACTCCTGCTGAACCCTTTTCATCCTCGAGTCGACGGACCGGCCGGGGCCTCGGGGACACGGGCCGGCGAGAAAGGTGCGCTTCTTCCGTGTTCTCCCCCGCCGCCTCGGTTTCGGACGCTCTGCTCACGTCCCCTACCGTACGTCGCTCAGCCGTCCGGACCGTTCGGCAGCGCCGCGACACCTGACGGCGGCAGGCCCGCCGTGGTGCACATCACCTCGCACCACGCCTTCACGTGCCCGGCGAGATCCTCACCGGTCGGCGACCAGGAGGCGCGCAGCTCAAGTTCGGTCGTGGACGGCTCGTCGCGTTTGTCGCCGAAGCTCTCCGACACCGCACGGGTGATCGTCCCCGACACGCCCGCGTAGCCGGCGGGTTCCAGCGCCTCGAGCAGCCAGTCCCACGCGACGGAGCCGATCAGCTCGTCGGCGGCGATGTCGGGCTCCAGGTCGGCGCGTATGTAGGCGACGACGCGGAAGCCGTTCGTCCAGCCGCTGCGGCCGTCCGGGTCGTACAGGACGATGAGGCGGCCCGTGGCGACCTCGGTGTCGTCGTCGCGGTAGACGCTGCCGGACATCGCCGCCGCGTACGGGGCCAGGCTCTGCGGCGCGGGCATGTCCTCGAGGTCGAGTTCCGGCCGGACGCCGGGACCGTCGAGGATGTCGCGCAGCGTGTCGAGGGCCCGCTGGAAGGCAGGTGGGTTCATGGGTGGACCGGCCTGGGTGCGGGGGAGTGACTCGGGTCGGGGACGCCGGTGCGGGGCGCCGCCGCGGGCGGCGAGAGGATGCGGAGGGGAAGCAGGCACAGCACAGGTTTCGTTTCGGGGGCCGGGGCGGTCAGGCCACGGCCCGCACGTCGGCGCCGCGGCCGGCGGCCGGGCCGCGCGCCGCGTCGGTGGCGGTCGTGATGGCCGGAGCGGCGGCCAGGGCGGGTGGCGGTGAACCGATGAGGATGGCCATGCCGCACTCGACGCACGCTCGCTCCGGGCACTCCTCGCCATGACCGTCCGGACATGGCGGCTGCTCGAACACACGTTCATCACCGCAGGTGGAGCAGTACAAGGGGGACCTCCCTCGGCTATGACACGCATCACGTTCGCACGCGCCGGTGACAGAATGCGGGACTTCGCTCGGCGTGTCCGGAAGTTCGTGCCGCCGGCGGCCGTGCCCCCGTGCTTTGTCACCGGCGTTTCGTGGGACCATCACAGCGTGACCGCTGATGCCGACCGTCCTGACGACGTCTCTTCGAGTTCGCCTGACAACGGCGGCCTCGCTTCAAGCCCGTTCCTGCTGGCCTGCCGCCGCCGGCCGGTGCCGCACACGCCCGTGTGGTTCATGCGGCAGGCCGGACGCTCGCTGCCGGAGTACCTGCGGCTGCGCGAGGGCGTCCCGATGCTGGAGTCCTGCGCCCGCCCCGAGATGATCGTGGAGATCACGATGCAGCCGGTGCGCCGGTACTCGGTGGATGCGGCGATCTTCTTCAGCGACATCATGGTGCCGCTCAAGGCCATCGGCGTGGACCTCGACATCAAGCCGGGCGTCGGGCCCGTGATCGCCGACCCGATCCGGGACGCGGCGGGCGTGGCGGCGCTGCGCCCCCTCGAACCCGGCGACGTCCCGTACGTGACCGAGGCCGTCGAGGGCCTGGTCGGCGAGCTGGGGCCGACGCCGCTGATCGGGTTCGCGGGCGGCCCGTTCACGCTCGCGTCGTATCTGATCGAGGGCGGCCCGTCCAAGAACCACGAGCGCACCAAGGCCATGATGTACGGCGAGCCCGAGCTGTGGGACGACCTCATGAGCCGCCTCGCCGACCTCACGATCGCGTTCCTGAAGGTGCAGGTCGCGGCGGGGGCGAGCGCCGTGCAGGTCTTCGACTCGTGGGTCGGCGCGGTCTCCGCGCACGACTACCGCGAGTCGGTGCTGCCCCACGCGCGCCGCATCTTCGACGAGGTAGAGCCGCTCGGCGTGCCGCGCATCCACTTCGGTGTCGGGACGGGCGAGCTGCTCGGCCCGATGGGCGAGGCCGGCGCGGACGTCGTCGGCGTCGACTGGCGGGTGCCGCTGGACGAGGCCGTCAGCCGCGTCGAGCCCGGCAAGGCGCTGCAGGGCAACCTCGACCCGGCGATCCTGTTCGCTCCGTGGGAGACGGTGGAGCGCCGGGCCCGCGACGTGCTGGCCCGGGGCCGTACCGCCGAGGGGCACATCTTCAACCTGGGCCACGGCGTCCTGCCGTCCACGGACCCGGACGTGCTGGCTCGCCTCGCGGACCTCGTCCACGAGGCGAGCACCGAAGACACGCTCTGACCGCGCCTGCGCCGGACCCCCTACTCGGGCGGGGGCGGCGCCTGGCGTTCCCGCGCGGGCTCCGTGCCCGCGCCGACGGCGGCCTTCTCCGGCTCCGCCCGCGGCCCGGTGCCGCCGCCCGCCGGGGTGCCGCCGCCCGCCGGGGCGGGTCCGCTCCGGAAGCGGTCGCGCAGGCGATGCCGGAACGCCAGCACCGGGAGGCCCAGCACCGCGGCGGTGACGAGGAACGGCAGGAGCCAGCCGAACACGGTGGCGACGCCTCCGACGAACGCCGTGAAGGCGCTCCAGCCGCTCTGCAGCCCGCCGAGGAAGCCGCCGGGCCCGTCGTCGTCCTCAGCGGCCGGCGCGGACTTGCCCACCAGCGTCACGGTCACGGTCGCGAACCGGGTGCGGTGCTGGAGCGACTTCTGGCGTGCCTGCAGCGCCTCCAGGTCGGACTCCCGCTCCGCGATCTCCTCTTCGAGGTTGATGATCTCGCCGACGGAGTTCGCCTTCTCGTACAGCTTGCGGAACGAGGCGAGGGTGGCCTCCGCGGAGCGCACCCGCGCGTCCACGTCGGCGACCTCGCCGGTGACGTCCTCGGCCTCCTGCCGCAGCGACAGCTTGGTCCCGAGCTGCGTGCCGAGCCGGTTCAGGAGGTCGGTGTACCGGTCGGAGGGGATCTTCAGCGCGATCTCCGAGCGGGGCGGCTCGGTGGAGCTGGACTCCCGCTCGACGTAGCCTCCCGCCTCGGTGACCATCTGCTTGGCCTTGGTCGCGGAGGCGTCGACGTCGTCGGCCCTGACGCGGAGCGTCGCCGAGTGGACGACCTCGCGTGCGGCGGCGAGCGGCGCCGAGGGCTTCTTCCGCGTCCCGGCGTCCTGGCCGGTCCCGGACTCTTCGTCCCTCTCGGCGGCGGCCGGTCCCTCCGGGCGCCGGGTGTCGCTCGTGCCGGTCACCGCGCCCCTGCCGCCCGCGGACGATTCCGCGCTATCGGACCCGCCGTCGCTTCCTCCGCAGGCGGCCAGCATCCCGGCGAGCAGGAGGACGATGAACGCGCATGTCGCATTCCTGACGCTCTTCACTATCCGCATGGAGCTTGGACGGGGTGATGCGGATCACCGGTTCCTCGGGGTCCGTCGCGATCCGGGCACGAACAGGGCACACGCGGATCACGGACCGGCCCCTGCTCGGGCCGCGTTCACGGGCGGTTCTCCGGCGGTTCGCGGGTGGTCGGCGGGGCCGGGCGTCAGCCGCCGGAGAGGGCGACGGACCCGCCGATGTTGACGGAGCCGAGCGTCCGCGGGGCGCCGGCGCCGGGGACGACGGCCGGCGCGGTCGCGTAGATGTCGCTCCTGTTCGGGACGGGTGTGGTCGGCCGTGCCATGAGCGGGCTCCTCCAGGAGATCATGTATGCCAGTATTCACTGGCGTAGTCGCTGGATCTTGTCATCCCGGCCACGAAACCGGTGGCGGCGCGGCCGCCCCGGTGCGCGATCCGGCGGCGCGTCTGGGAGGCTGGGGGACATGAACAGGTCCCATGCCGTCGTCGTCGGGGCCGGGATCGCGGGCCTCGCCGCCGCGCGCCTGCTCGCCCGCGGCGGCGTGCGGGTGACCGTGCTGGAGGGCTCCCCCCACATCGGCGGCAAGCTCCGGGTCAGCGAGATCGCCGGGATCCCGGTGGACGAGGGCGCCGAGTCGATGCTCGCCCGCCGCCCCGAGGGCCTCGACCTCGTCGGCGACCTCGGCCGCCTCGACGATCTCGTCAACCCCGGCACCACGTCCTCGGCGATCTTCAGCCGCGGCGCGCTGCGCGCGATCCCGTCCGGGCAGGTCATGGGCGTCCCGTCCGACCTGCGGGCGCTGGCCGCCTCCCAGGTGCTGTCCGCGGCCGGGCTGGCGCGCGTCCCGCTCGACCTCGTCCTGCCCGAGACGCCGCGCGGCACCGACGTGTCCGTCGCCGACTACATCGGCGCCCGCGTCGGCCGGGAGGTCGTCGACCGCCTCGTCGAACCGCTGCTCGGCGGCGTCTACGCGGGGCTCGTCGAACGGCTCTCGTTCGACTCGACGCTGCCCGCCGTCGCCGCCTCCGCGCGCTCCCACCGCTCGCTGCTCCACGCCGTCCAGGGCATCCGGGACGCCGCGCCCAAGGACCCCGGCCCCGTGTTCGCCACCCTGCCGGACGGCCTCGGCGCGCTCCCGCACCTCGTCGCCGACGACGTCACCGCGGCCGGAGGGACGATCCGGACCGTCGCCACGGTCCGCGAGCTGCGCCGCCGCCCGGACGGATGGCGGCTGACCATCGGCCCCGCCCGCGACCCCGAGTCCCTCGACGCCGACGCCGTCCTGATCGCGGTGCCCGCGGCCCCCGCGTCCCGGCTGCTCAAGGACGACGTCCCGGCCGCCGCCCGGGAACTGGAGGGCATCGAGTACGCCAGCATGGCGATCATCACCCTCGCGTACCGGGCCACCGCGTTCTCGCGGCTCCCGAAGGGCAGCGGCTACCTCGTCCCCGCCGTGGAGAGCGCGCCGGAGAACGGCGGGCGGGGGGTCAAGGCCGTCACGTTCAGCTCGGTAAAATGGCCTCATCTGCGCGACCGTGACCCCGGCGTCATCGCGGTGCGCTGCTCCGTCGGGCGGTTCGGCGAGGAGCACGCGCTCCAGCGGACCGACGCGGAGCTGACCGCCGCCGCGATGGCCGAGCTCGCCGCGACCTGCGGCGTCGCCGAGCTGCCCGCCGAGACGCGGGTGACCCGGTGGGGCGGCGGCCTCCCGCAGTACAACGTTGGCCACGCCGACCGCGTGGCCAGGGTCCGGTCCGCGGTCGCCGGAGAGCCGGGGCTCGCCGTCGCGGGCGCGGCCTACGACGGCCTGGGCATCCCCGCGTGCATCGCCTCCGCGCGCGCGGCGGCCACCCGGGTACTGGACCATCTGCGCAGCCGAGAAGGAGCAGACCATGACGCAGCCGGCGGGCAAGCCGAAGGCACGCGAACTCAATAACGTCATCCGCTACACCATGTGGTCGGTCTTCCGGGTGGCCAAGCCGGGCACGCTCGGCGAGCAGGACGCGGCCGAGGTCCAGGCCCTCCTCGACCAGGCGGACCAGAAGGACGTGACCACCCGCGGCGTCTACGACGTCGCCGGGCTGCGCGCCGACGCCGACTACATGTTCTGGTGGCACGCGCCCACGTCCGACGACCTGCAGGAGGTCTACACCCGGTTCCGCCGTACGGCGCTGGGCCGCGCCAGCGAGCCGGTGTGGTCGCAGATGGCGCTGCACCGCCCGGCGGAGTTCAACAAGAGCCACGTCCCGGCGTTCCTCGCCGACGAGGAGCCGCGCGCCTACGTGTGCGTCTACCCGTTCGTGCGCTCCTACGAGTGGTACCTGCTGCCGGACGAGGAGCGCCGTGCGATGCTCGCCGAGCACGGCAAGATGGCGCGCGACTATCCCGACGTCCGGGCCAACACCGTCTCGGCGTTCGCGCTCGGCGACTACGAGTGGATGCTGGCGTTCGAGGCCGACGAACTGCACCGCATCGTCGACCTGATGCGTCACCTGCGCGGCGCGAAGGCGCGGCTGCACACCCGCGAAGAGGTCCCGTTCTACACCGGCCGCCGCAAGCCGGTCGCCGAACTCGTCGCCAACCTCGTCTAGGGCCCCGTCCCCGGACGGCGTCACGCCTGTCCGGGGCATGGCCAACCCGCCTTGGACGCGGCGGAACCTGAGTAAGGTGCCGTCCGTGACCAAGTCTCCCGCCCGGCACTCCCGTGGACGGCACGCGCGGCCGCCGTCCCGGCTCGAGATCCGCTGGAACCGCCTGATCGCGTCGCTGCGGGAGTCGCGGCGCCGCCGGCTGGCCGCGGCCGGGACGGCGCTCGCGGTGGCGGGGGCGCTCGCGGTCGCCGCCGCGCTGACGCTGGCCGGCGGCTCGAAGGCCGACCCTCGCGCCGCCGTGGCCGCCCGCACCGCCGCCGCCTCCCCGGCACCGCAGGAGACGGTCGTGGCCGCCGGCGACCCGGACGAGATCCCCGGCGCGGTGCCCTACCTCGAGACCAGGGACCCGGACGACGAGGCCGTCGAGCACGTCACGGACGTCCGCCGCAGCGGCCGGTTCGTCCGCGTCTACACCGACCTGGGCGAGGGGGACGAGAACTCCGGACCCGCCCTCGACCTGTGCAAGTGGACGACGCAGTTCCTGCGCGACGGCGGCGACGACGAGCCCCGCGTCTTCGTCCACGGCACGAGCGACGGCAACGGCAGCATCGTCCTCGCCAACAAGCAGAGCGACAAGGACGACTGCGAGGTCGGCGAGACCCGCTAGTAGCCCCCGCCGCCCCCGTCGGCGCCGCCTTCGCCGTCGGCCGCGCTCTCCGCGCCGCGGAACCGGCCGCCCGTGCCGTCGGACCGGCGGCCGCCCACCGGGCCGTGCGGGAGTTTCATCGGCTTCGGGTCGCCGGTCTCCAGGATCTCCCGCATCCGGGTGTCCTCGACACCGGCCGGGCCGAGCGCGGCGAGGCGCTCGGGCCCGGAGGCGCCGGGCTTGTCGGCGAGGCCGCGGCGCACCGCCCGGCCCCGGCGGGTCGGGCGGAGCCGCCCGCCGCGCAGCAGTCCGGCCGCGCGCAGCCCGTCCCCGACGGCGCGCGTCCGCGGCGCCTCGGCGGCCGCGGCGATCACCTGGCCCAGCGGCCGCCCCACGTCGGGGATCTCCGCCAGGACGGCGCCCTGCACCGCGTCGTCGGACTCACGCCGGACGACCTCGACCCGGCGCGTCCCCCGGGAGATCCTGATGCGGCGCCCCTCGTACAGGGCCAGCAGCGCCGTCTGCGCGACCCGCTCCGGCCCGCCGCGCAGCAGGGCGATCTCGTAGAGACCGAACTCGTGGAGACCGGGCTCGCCAGCCCGGGGCTCGTCGGGGCGGCGCTCGCCGGGGCGGAGCTCGTCGGGACCGGACTCGCTCATGGAGACCCCCAGGCGGTATGGCGTCGTCCATGAGACGTCCGAGCGCCGGTACCGGTTGCCTACTCGGCGGGTTCGAGGGTGAGCGAGACCGAGTTGATGCAGTAGCGGTCGTCGGTGGGGGTGTCGTAGCCCTCGCCGTGGAACACGTGACCCAGGTGCGAGTCGCACGCCGCGCACCGCACCTCGGTGCGGGTCATGCCGAGCGAACGGTCCTCGATCAGCGTGACCGCGTCCGAGTCGGACGGCTCGTAGAACGACGGCCAGCCGCAGTGGCTCTCGAACTTGGTCGCCGAACGGAACAGTTCCGTCCCGCAGGCACGGCACCGGTACACGCCGACGGTCTTGGTGTCGGTGTACTCGCCGGTGAACGGCTTCTCGGTGCCCGCCTCCCGCAGCACGTGGAACTCCTCCGGGCTGAGCCGGGCCCGCCACTCATCCTCGCTTTTGCGGATCTTCTCCATGCCTTCGAAGGTACCCGGCGGGGGCGTTCCCGGGGACTGTCGTGCCCGTGGGTTAACGTGCAGTTATGGCCTCGCCCTTCATCGAGATCCCGGTTGGGGATCGGCTCGTCAAGGTGACCAACCCAGACAAGGTCTACTTCCCCGAGCACGGCTACACCAAGCGGCAGCTGGTGGAGTACTACCTGGCCGTGGGCGAGGGCATCGTCCGCGCCACCCGGAACCGCCCGACGACGCTGGAGCGCTGGCCCGCCGGCGTGTTCGAGGGCGCCCGGATGGCCACCCGGGAGGACTACGCGCGCGGCCAGATGGGGGCGGGCGCCGGCAAGTCCGACGCGTTCTACCAGAAGCGCATCCCGAAGGGCGCTCCCGACTGGGTGCAGACCGCCCGGATCGAGTTCCCCAGCGGCCGCTCCGCCGACGAGGTCTGCCCCACCGAGGTCGCCGTGATCGCCTGGGCCGCGAATCTCGGCACGCTGACGTTCCACCCGTGGCCCGTCCGCAAGGGCGACGTCGATCACCCGGACGAGCTGCGCATCGACTTCGACCCGCAGCCCGGCACCGACTTCTCCGACGCCGTCCGCGTCGCGCTCGGCCCGGCCCGTGACCTGCTGTCCGAGCTGGGCTACACCGGCTACGTCAAGACGTCCGGCAAGGGCGGCGTGCACGTCTACGTCCGCATCGAGCCGCGCTGGACGTTCACCGAGGTCCGCCGCGCCGCCCTCGCGTTCGGCCGCGAGGTGGAGCGCCGCGCCCCCGCCGAGGTGACCACCAAGTGGTGGAAGGAGGAACGCGGCGAGCAGATCTTCATCGACTACAACCAGAACGCCCGCGACCGGACGATCGCGTCGGCCTACAGCGTCCGCCCGGCCCCGCACGCCCCCGTCTCGGCCCCCCTGACGTGGGACGAGCTGCCCGACGCCGACCCCCGCGACTTCACCATCGCCACGATGCCCGCCCGCTTCGCCGAACTCGGCGACCCGCACGCGTCCATCGACGACGAGTCGTTCCCCCTGGACACCCTCCTCGACATGGCCGACCGCGACGAGCGGGACCACGGCCTCGGCGACATGCCCTATCCGCCGAACTATCCGAAGATGCCGGGCGAGCCCAAACGCGTCCAGCCCAGCAAGGACACCGACAACCAGACCTGACGGGAATAGCCGCACGGCGCCCGGGCTTACGAGGACACACGCTGATCGACCTGTAAGGCGGCATCATGTCCTCGCTGAACGTCAGGTACGGCGGCATCGCCCGCGCCCTGCCCGCGTGGGAGCACGCCGACCTGCCGCGCCCCGGCGGCGGGACCCTCCGGGTCACCGGGGTCCCCGCCCAGCACGGCCCGGACGGCACCGAGCACCTCACGGGCCCGGTCACCGGCTTCGTCCTGACCGGCGGGGGCCTGACCGACCGGCTCCGCCTCCTCGCACCCGGCGAGGAGATCGAGCTGTGAGGTGCCCGCAGGGGACGGGCCCGTGGGCCGCCGCCCCGACGGGGGCCGGGGCGGCGGCGTCACGGGTCAGTGGAACTCGCGTTCCTGGACGGGGAGAGTGACGTCGGACGGGCCGCGCCACGCGGTCTCCGGCTGCGGCGGGGCGACCATGGCGGCCGGCTCCTCCGCACCGATCACCACGGGGACGCTGATGGAACTGCCGCGCAGGTCCACCGTCACCTTGGCGCCCGTGGGCGTCTCGGTGTTGTAGTCGGCGTCCGTCCCGGCCAGGACCAGCGCCAGGCGGTGGCCCTTCTTCAGCAGGTACTCCTGGCTGAGCGTCTCCCACCGGACGTCGTAGTACCGGCCCGGCTTCAGCGGCTTGGGATTGCTCAGCGACCGGTGGTTCTGGGCGTCGAGCCAGCCGCGGGCGACCACGTTCACCGGTGAGGTGACCGTCGTGACCTCGGTCTGCTTGTAGCAGGCGTCGTCGGTGGGCGTGCTCTCACCGTGGCAGTCCTCGGTGTCGAGGGTGCGGATGCCGGAGCCCGGGCCGAGGTAGTCCACGCGGGTGTCCTCGCCGTAGTCGACGAGCAGCGCGGTGACGTTGGACGTCGGCTTGTCCAGCTTGATCCTCAGCCGCGCCTCGGGCGTCCCGGACAGCCGTCCGGTCCTCGGCAGCGGGCCCGAGACGAACGCGGCCCGGAACGGCTGCTCCGCCGTCGGGTCGCCGACCATCGCGCTCTCGGGGTAGCCCTCGCCGCGGGGGCCGGGAGCGTCGGTGAACGCGGCCGTCGACCCCTTCGGGGCGCGCTTCAGCCCGAGGGTGCCGTCCTCGCCGGGCCGCAGGGTGATGTCGTGCGCGTCGCGGGACGGCCAGTCCCGCTGGGTGATCCACTGCTCGGGGCCGGTCTCGATGTCGGCGCGCGGCTCGTCCATCACACCGTTGCGGATCTTGTGCAGCTCGTGGTCGAACCACTTGTGCAGCGTCGCCACCCAGTGGTCGCGCCGGAAGTCGAACGGGTCGACGTGGCCGCGCTGCGTCAGCCACACCTTGCGCTGCACGCCGCGCCGCGCCAGGGCGTCCCACCACAGCGCGAAGTGGTTGTCCTTGACGTTGAGGTCGTTGACGCCGTGGACCGCGAAGACGCTCGCGCGGACGCGGGACGCGCGGGCGATCGTCCCTTGCCGGTAGTCGGCGGTCTTCCAGTAGGCGTTGTAGTTGCCGGTCGCGTCGTCCTCGCCCTCGTCGAGGTCGGCGTTGACGGCGGCGCACTTCTCGGGCGGGTCGGTGTCGACGTAGCCGGCGAGCCACGGCTGCTCGTCCGTCCAGTACCGCACGCCGTTCATGCGGCTGTAGTCGTACCAGCTGCTGATCGCCGCGATCGGGACGATCGTCTCCAGCCCCTTCACGCCGGTCGCGGCGACGCCGTTGGCGAGGGTGCCGTCGTAGGACTTGCCGATCATGGCGGTGCGGCCGGTGCTCCAGGCCGCCTCCACCGGGGTGCCGTCCGCCCGGTACGCGTTCGCGCGGCCGTTCAGCCAGTCCACCACGGCCTTGCCGCCGAGGACGTCGGTCGGGCCGCCGCTGACGGGACAGCCGTCGGAGCGGGTCGTCCCCACCATGTCGACGGCGAGGTACGCGTACCCGCGCGGGACGAAGTAGTTGTCGTAGAACAACGGGAACTTCACCGGGTTCCCGTCGGCGTCGTAGGTCTTGCGCTCGCTTTCGTTACCGCGGCCCGCGTTGTCGTAGTACGGGCTCTCATCCATGATCACCGGCACCTTGAGGCCGTGCTCGGTCTCCTTCGGCCGGATGATGTCCACGTTGACCCGGTCGAGCTCGCCGTCGCGGTCGCTGTCCACGCTGGACTCGACGTACACGTGCTCGCGGATCGCGTCCTCATAGGAGAAGACCGGCTGGGTCACGCCGCCCTTCACCACGATCTTGGGGGACGTCTGGGCCAGCGCCGCCGCGCCGCCGCCCGCCGCGGTCACCGCCGCGCCGGTCAGCACGGCCACCGTCATCGTCCGCCGGGTTCGTCTCAGGGATCGCCTGGCCAAAACCCGCACCTCCCGGGAAAAGGAAAATGATCTCTACGGGGGCACACGTTCCTCGCCCCCGGAGCCCGGGTAAAGAGCGGCGCACGACTAACTCGGACCGGATTTGGTCACGTCCTGCCGTTGCCTTTCCGGCCGGCGCGAGGATGCCCCCGCACCGGCCGGATCAACTCACCCCTCCACGCGGTCGGCAACCGCAGGCCCGCCCTGCGCGGGGTCGTCGCCGCCGCGCACGCCCCGATCCTCGCCGGCCTGCTCCAGGGCCGACAGGAACGGTGGGAGGTCGTTGTTGTGGGTGAGGGTCAGGCGGCGGGTGGCTCGGGTCATGGCGACGTAGAGGTCCTGGCCGCCCTTCGGGGACTCGGTCAGCATGCCGGACGGGTCGACGACGATGACGGAGTCGAACTCCAGGCCCTTGGCCTGTTCGGCGGTCAGGACGACGGTGGGGGAGTCGAGGGCCTTCGGAGTCGCGCCGACGGCGGCGTCCGGGACCGCCTCCAGGACGGCGGCGCGGCGGGCGGCGGAGGTGATGACGGCGAGGCGGCCCTCCTTGAAGGCGCCGCCGATGTCGTCGGGGGTTCCGCCGGTGACGAGTGACAGCTCGGATTCGATGAGGGACGGGAGTTCGGTCACCGGCATCGCGATCGCGGTGGGTGGGGGGCCGTCGTCGCGGACGGGTTCGGGCGGGGTCTGGCCGGGGGCGACGGCGGCGAGGACGTCGGCGGCGACCCTCATGATGGCGGCGGGGGTGCGGTAGTTGACCAGGAGGCGCTGCTCGCGCCAGCGGCCGGGGACGTAGCGGTCGAGCATCTGGCCCCAGGACGCGGCGCCGGCGGCGTTGCCGGTCTGCGCGGTGTCGCCGACGACGGTGAGGGAACGGGTCGGGACGCGCCGCATCACGGTGCGCCAGGCCATCTCGGACAGTTCCTGCGCCTCGTCCACGATCACGTGCCCGTACGCCCATTCGCGGTCGGCGATGGCGCGCTGCGCGGTGGTGAGCGACGGGCCGTCGTCGTGGTGGCGTTCGGCCAGCTCGGCGGCGGAGAGCAGGTCGGCGGCGGAGAGCATCTCGGGGTTCGCAGGGCCGGCGGCTTCGATGACCTCGCGGGCGTACAGCTCCTCCTGGGCGCGGGCGGCTTCGGCGGCGCGCCGGCGCGCTTTCTCGGCGGAGTCGTCCTTGCCCAGGAGTTCGGCTGCCTCGTCAAGGAGGGGGACGTCCGAGATCGTCCATGGGGCGTTGGGGGGACGGTGGAGGAGCGTGCAATCGAGGTCGGCTCGTGCGCCCGCTCGGGCGAGGGCGTCGGGGTCGGCGTAGAGGTCGGTGAGGAGTCGCTCGGGTGTCAGCTCGGGCCAGAGGCCGTTGAGTGCGGACCGGACGGCGGGATCCTGCCAGAGGGCTTCCTTGGCCAGGCGGAGGTCTGTTTCGTCGAGGAGGGGCTCGTCTTCGGCCTCGTCGATGAGTTCCTGGAGCCAGTCGGGGAGGCCGCCGTTCTCGGCGAGCTGCTCCAAGGGCTCGTCCATGATGCGGTCGTACTGCTCGGCCCTGTTGATGGCGAGGGCCTCCAGGAGGTCGTGGACGAAGCGGCGCCGCTGGACGTTGTGGGGGAGGTGCAGGCCGCGGGCACGGTCGCGTATCTGCTCGCACTTTTCGGCGTCCACGACCAGGGTGAGGCCGTCGGTTTCGATGTGGAGGCCGTCTGCGGGGATGCGTTGCCGGTCGTGGACGGCCGCCTGCATCAGGTCCGCCATTCGCAGGTCTCCCTTGATGACGGCGACCGCCGGGGTCTCGGTCGCCGTCGCCTTGAGGCCGGGGTAGAGCTCACCGACGGTGGCAAGGGCGACATCGGTTTCGCCGAGGCCGGGGAGGACCTGCTCGATGTAGCGGAGGAACGTGGCGTTGGGCCCGACGACGAGCACGCCGCGCCGTTCGAGGATGTCTCGGTGCGTGTAGAGGAGGTACGCGGCCCGGTGCAGGGCGGCGACCGTCTTGCCGGTGCCCGGGCCGCCCTGGACGACGAGGACGCCCTGCAGGTCCGAACGGATGACCTGGTCCTGTTCCTCCTGGATGGTGGCGACGACGTCGCTCATGCGGCCCGTCCGGCCGCGGCGGAGGGTGGAGAGGAGGGCGGCCTCGCCGACGATGCCGCCGCGTTCGGACTCGTCCAATCCCTCCAGGTCGAACACCTCGTCGTCCAGCCGGACGACCTCGCGGCGGCGCAGGTGCAGGTGGCGGCGTCGAGCGAGGGTGCCGGGGGCGCCGGGGGTGGCGGTGTAGAACGGGCGTGCGGCGGCGGCGCGCCAGTCGATCAGCATCGGCTCGTGGTCCTCGTCGCGGAGGCCGATGCGGCCGATGTAGAACGTGTCGCCGGGGCCGTCGGCGTCCGCGCGGTGGTCGATGCGGCCGAAGCACAGCCCGTGCTCGACGCCGCCGAGACCGGCGAGGCGGCGGGCCGCCTCGTCGGTGGCGACGGCGCTCTCCAGCCGGGCCTGGAAAGCGCTGCCGCCGCCCGCGGCGGGTCCGTCGCGCAGCGCGGCCTCGGCCCTCGCCCGCTCGATGTCGAGCCGCGCGTACACGCGGGACACGTACTCCTGTTCGGCGAGCATCGCGGACGTTCGCGCCTTTTCATCGCGTTCCGGGTTGACAGCGTCGGCTTGACGGAGTCCCATGCCTCGGCTACACTCCTTTTCAGGATGGAATTTTTATGCGCAACTCGTAAGTCGCTACCTTACCATCCGTTCTTCCCGCTGCACATGATCTTCTAGCCCGCTCCCCAAAAGATCATCGTTGTTGTGGCGGATGTCATCCGCGTGGTGCCTCCAGGTCACCGGCCGTGGTGAGGCTTTCCGGCAGTCGTTACCGGAACCTCCGAAAGGTCGCTTTCTCCATGGCCGACACCGCACGTCCGATCAACCGGCGAACCCTGCTGGTCGCCGGCGGACTCGCCACCGCCGTCGCCGTGACCTCCGCCCCGCGTCCCGCCCACGCCGCCCCCCGCCCCCGGCCCCTGCCCGGCGACCCGTTCACCCTCGGCGTCGCGTCCGGCGACCCCGACCACGACGGGTTCGTCCTGTGGACCAGGCTGGCCCTCAACCCCCTCGCCGAGGACGGCCTCGGCGGGATGCCGGACCGCACGATCCCGGTGCGGTGGGAGGTCGCCTCCGACGAGCGCTTCCGCCGCATCGAACGGCGCGGCACGGCCGCCGCCCGGCCCGCCGCCGCCCACTCCGTCCACGTCGAACTGAACGGCCTGCGACCCGGCCGCGAGTACTGGTACCGCTTCCGCGCCGGCGACCACGTCTCCCCGGCCGGACGGGCGCGCACCGCCCCGCACCCGGCCACCTTCGGTCCCGCCCTCGCGATGGGCTTCGTCTCGTGCTCCCAGTTCGAACACGGCTATTTCACGGCGTATCGACGGCTGGCCGAAGAGCACCCCGACCTGATCCTGCATCTCGGCGATTACCAGTACGAGTACAAGAAGGGCGTCTACAACAGCCCCGGCGGCAACGTCCGCGACCACGACGGCCCCGAGACCGTCACGCTGGCGAACTACCGGCAGCGGCACGCCCAGTACAAGTCCGACCGCGACCTGCAGGCGGCGCACGAGGCCGCGCCGTGGCTCGTCGTGTTCGACGACCACGAGATCGAGAACAACTGGGCCGACGACATCCCCGAGAACAACTCCGAAACCCCGTCCCATGAGGCGTTCCGCACCCGCCGCGCCGCCGCGTTCCAGGCGTACTACGAGAACATGCCGCTGCGCCGCCGCTCCCTCCCGAAGGGCCCGGACATGCAGCTCTACCGGCGGATCCGGTGGGGCAGGCTCGCCGGCTTCCACATGCTCGACACCCGCCAGTTCCGGGACGACCAGGGCTGCGGCGACGGCTACAAGGACTGCCCCGAGGCCGCCGACCCGAAGCGCTCCATCACCGGCGACGCGCAGGAGAAGTGGCTGCTCGACGGCTTCCGCCGGTCCCGCGCCCGCTGGGACGTCATCGGCCAGCAGGTGTTCTTCGCGCAGCGCGACAACACCGCCGGCCCGGTGAAGAAGACGTCGATGGACGCGTGGGACGGCTACGCCGCGTCCCGTGACCGGATCACCCAGGGCTGGCTGGACGCCGGGGTCCGCAACCCCGTCGTGCTCACCGGCGACGTCCACGCCCACTGGGCGAGCGACCTCAAGGCCGACTACGACGACCCGAACTCCAGGACGGTCGGCTCCGAGCTGGTGTGCACGTCCATCACCAGCAACGGCGACGGCCGGGACTCCGACCCCGCCGACCACCCCTTCCTCAAGATCAACCCGCACCTGCGCTTCTACAACAATCAGCGCGGCTACGTGATCACGACGATCGGCAAGGAGGAGATGAAGGCCGACTTCACGACGCTGCCGACCGTGCGGACGCCGGGCGCCGAGGCGTCCGTGAAGGCGACGTTCGTCATCGAGGACCGCGTCCCCGGCGTCAACCAGACCTACCTGCGGCCCCACGCCTCGGCGAAGATGTCGGCGCGGCCGGACCAGGAGATCATCCGGCAGACCATCGAGAACGAGACCCAGCCCTGACGGACCGCGGCCGGGACGCGTGCGGCGCGCGTCCCGGCCCCCCGCGGGTCCGGTGCCGGACGCGGCACGGCGCCGGACCCGGACCCGGCTCCTCCCGCCTCAGCGGTCGGCGCGCGGGCTCGTCGCCGAGCCGCTGAAGATGTCGTCCAGGTTGTAGGCCACGGGCACCTCCAGCTGCTCGTACGTACAGGAGTCGGGCGTGCGGTCGGGCCGCCAGTTGCGGAAGCGGGCGGTGTGCCGGAACCGGTCGCCCTCCATCGCCTCGTAGGCCACCTCGACGACCAGGTCGGGACGCAGCGGGACCCAGCTGAGGTCCTTCTTGCCCGTCCACCGCGACACGGCGCCGGGCATCCGGTCGACGGTCGCCTCGGACTGCTGCGCCCACTCCGCCCACGGATGGTCGGCGAGATCGTCCAGCCGGTACGGCTGCAGTTCCTCGACCAGCTCGGCGCGGCGCTTCATCGTGAACGAGGCCGCCACCCCGACATGCTGGAGCTTCCCCTCGGAGTTGTAGAGCCCGAGAAGCAGAGACCCGACGATCGGCCCGGACTTGTGCCAGCGGAAGCCCGCCACCACGCAGTCGGCGGTCCGCTCGTGCTTGACCTTGAACAGGATCCGCTTGTCGGGCTCGTACACGGTGTCGCGCGGCTTGGCGATGACGCCGTCCAGCCCGGCGCCCTCGAACTCGTCGAACCACCGCAGCGCCAGGTCGTAGGAGTCGGACGCCGGCGTCACGTACACCGGCGCCTTCACGCCCGACAGCGTGTCGACCAGACGCCGCCGCCGCTCGCCGAGCGGCACCTCCATCAGCGACTCGTCGCCGAGGGCCAGCAGGTCGAACGCCACGAACGACACCGGTGTCTGCTCCGACAGGAGCTTGATCCGCGACGCGGCCGGGTGGATGCGCTGCTGGAGGCCGTCGAAGTCGAGACGCGTGCCCTTCGGCAGGACGATCTCGCCGTCCACCACGCACCGCTCGGGCAGCTCCCGTTTCACCGCCTCGACCAGCTCGGGGAAGTAGCGGGTGAGCGGCCTCTCGCCGCGGCTGGACAGTTCCACCTCGTCGCCGTCGCGGAACACGATGCAGCGGAAGCCGTCCCACTTCGGCTCGTACAGCAGGTCACCCTTGGGCATGGTCTTGACCGCCTTGGCCAGCATCGGCGGCAGCGGCAGGCTGATCGGCAGGTCCATCCCCCCATCTTGCTCCCCGGCACCGACAAAAGGACATCCCGTGGGCGCAAAACGGTCATTGGATAACCTGCAGGTCATGCGCCGTTTGCTGCCCGAGCCCGCCGCCGGCGGCATCGACCCGTTCGACGCCTACGCGGACGCGCCGGCGCTCCGACTCGGCATGGTGATGAGCGTGGACGGCTCCGTCACCGACGCCGAGGGCTGGACCGACACCCTCGGCGGCGACGCCGACTTCCGCGTGTTCCGGACCCTGCGGGCCCTCGCCGACGCGATCCTAGTGGGGGCCGCGACCGTCCGCACAGGACGTCTCGGCCCCGCCCGCCTGCGCACCGATCTGCGCGCGCGCCGCGGTGGCCCGCCCGCCCCCATCGTCGTGGTGAGCCGCTCGCTCGACCTCGACTGGACGCTTCCACTGTTCACCGAGGCCGAGACACCGACCATCGTCGTGACATCGCGGAACGTCCGGAACAAGGTTCCGAGCCACATCCAGGTGGTCGACGCAGGTGAGGACGACGTCGACCTGCCCGCCGCCATCAGGACGCTCCGCGAAGACCTCGGCTACGAGCGTCTCCTCTGCGAGGGCGGCCCCGCCCTGGCCACCGCGCTGATCCGCGCGTCCCTCGTCGACGAACTGTGCCTCAACATCGCCCCGACCCTCCTCGGCGGTCCCTGCCACACCCGCCTCCTGGACGGCCTGCAAGCCGAGGTGCCGCTCGACCCCACCGCCCTGCACCTGGACGAAGGCGTGCTGTTCGTGCGCTACCGGCTGCGGACGTAACGCAGGAAGAGGAAATCCTCGTCCTGCAGGGTGTGGGCGAGGGTCAGCTCCGGCGGGACGGAGACCGGCGGCCCGTTCAGGATCCGCGTCGGATGCCCGCCGAGCAGCAGCGGGCTCAGCGTGAGGCACAGCTCGTCGAGCAGCCCGGCCGTCACCACCTGCGCGAGGACGCCCGGACCGCCCTCGCACAGGAGGCGCCTGTGTCCGCGCGCCGCGAGTTCCCCGACGGCGGCGGCGAAGTCGAGCGAGTCCTTCCCGGCGATGATGACGTCGGCGCGCTCCCGCGCGGCCTTCAGCCGCACCGGGTCGGCGGTGGCGGTCGCCAGCACGATCGTCCTGGCCTTCGCCTCGGTGAAGATCGGCGCGTCGAAGTCCAGGTCGAGGGTGCGCGAGACGATCGCCAGCGGCGGGACGGGGGTGCGCCCGTCCCGGACGCCGTTCCAGCCCTCGCTCGGCCTGACCGGCCCGTAGCCCTCGGCGCGCACCGTGTTGGCGCCGACGATGACCACGTCGGCGAGGCCGCGCAGCAGCAGGAACAGATGCTGGTCGGCGGGACTGCCGAGGCCGCCGCTGCGCTCGTCGCGCTGCGCCGCCCCGTCCAGGCTGGCGACCATGTTGGCCCGCAGCCACGGTCCGTCCGGCGGGTAGGCGTAGCGCTCGGCGAGGTCGACGTCGCCGGCCTCCGGAGAAAGGGTCCGCATAGGGGACCCAAGCTACTCCAGCCCTGGCCGGCCACGCGGATGACGGTCCGCGCATCAATCTGTACGAATCCGTCATGGCGGAAGGGTTCGGGGGTGACACTAAGGCCGGGGGACGGGGATGAGAATCTCACGGAGGGAGCGGGGGGTTGGAGTTCGCCGCTTTGGGCGCGTGGGTCCTCGCCACCGGCGCGGGCGCTTACCTGCTGATCGAATGGATGGCCGACGGGGGGCCTTCGGCGAAGGTGACGCGGTTCCCGGCCCTGGTCGTGGTGGGGCATCCCCTCGCCGGCACCGCCGGGCTCGTCGTCTGGATCGCCTATCTGGTCACCGCGCGGGCCGCGTACGCCTGGCTCGCGTTCGCCGCGCTGCTGGTCGTCACCCTCCAGGGGTTCATGCTGTTCACCCGCTGGCTCGTCGGAGGCGGCGGCCGTCACGCCCGCGGCGCGGAACAGGCCTTCCCCGCCGCCGCCGTGGCCGTCCACGGCACCGTCGCCGCCACGACGTTCGTCCTGGTCCTCCTCAGCGCCCTCGAAGTGACCCGCGCCTAACGCCAGCCGTCGAGCCGGGCCGCCACCTCGTCCGGGGTCCGGGCCCGGCCGTCCCGGTGGGCGGCGTCGAAGGCGGTCTCGCCGAGCGCCGTCCGGGTGGCCGTCGCGATGCGGTCGATCTCCGCCTGCTCGGAAGGGGCCAGGGGTATCGAGGCCGCCCGCCGCGCGGCGGCGGCGGCGCCCAGCAGCCAGGCCGAGGTCTCGTGGTCACCGGCGAGACCGACGGCGCCGGCCAGTCCCTCCAGCGCCATCACGACGCCCCGGGGGCTGCCCAGCTTCCGTGACGTCCGGAGGGCCCTCAGGTGCAGCCGCCTGGCCTCGGCGGCATCGCCGCGCCGCTCGGTGAGGAGGCCGAACTCGGTGAGGACCACCGGCAGGTAGAGAGGCGGCGCCCGGTCCTCCTCTTCCGGCCCGGCGGCGCGCACCAGCTTGCCCAGGTGCCGTTCCGCCAGGTCGAGGTCGCCCTGGCGGCGGGCGGCGAACGCCACTCCCATCTCGGCGAAGGTCTCGCCCACCCGGAACCCCTGCTCGGCGGCCAGCCGCAGCGCGTCCCCGCTCAGGTCCCGCGCCCGCGGGTAGTCGCCCTGCTGCACGGCGATCCAGCCCAGGGAGGCCAGCCCCACCGAGACCTCGGGCCACAGGCCGAGCTCCTCGGCCATGCGCAGCCCTTCGCGGTACAGGCGGGTCGCCTTGACGTGGTCGCCGACCATCTCGGCCAGTCCGCCCAGCCACGCCGTGGCCTGCAGCAGCCCCCAGCGGTCACCGAGCTCGCGGAACAGCGCGGCGCTCTCCTCGCCGTCGCGCTCCAGCGCCCCGAGGTCGGCGCGCAGGTACCCGAGCTTCGCCCGGGTGCTCAGCGCCGCGGCCGTGCCCCACCGGTCGCCGGCGCCGCGGAAGAGGGGAAGCGCCCGCTCCAGGCGCTCGTCGACCGCCGGTACATTTCCGAAGTCGGTCTCCGCGTACGCCAGGAACCACTCCGCCCTGGCGCGCGCGACCGGCTCCGTAACCCGCTCGCACACCCGGGCGGCCGCGGGGACGGGCTCGCCCAGCAGGACCTCGATCCCGGCCTTCCAGGCCTCCGCCCTGGCCCGCAGCGCGGCGTGCGCCCGCTCCCCGGCCGCCCGCTCCCCGGCCGACTGCGCCTCGACCGACTGCGCCTCGACCGACTGCGCCTCGACCGACT
Source organism: Actinomadura sp. 3N407 (assembly GCF_052245875.1). Classification (NCBI taxonomy): domain Bacteria; kingdom Bacillati; phylum Actinomycetota; class Actinomycetes; order Streptosporangiales; family Thermomonosporaceae; genus Actinomadura; species Actinomadura sp. 3N407. The sequence continues at coordinate 182,186 of NZ_JBQQBP010000003.1, read as the reverse complement.
GCGCCTCGACCGACTGCGCCTCGACCGACAGGGCGGCACGGAGCGAGCGCCGGGCCTCGGCCAGCCTGCCGCGCAGGAACCAGTACCAGGTCAGGGCGCAGGTGAGCCGCAGCGCCCGCTCGGCGTCCCCCAGCCGTACCGCATGGTCCAGGGCGCTGCGCAGGTTCGCGGTCTCGGTGTCGAGCCGCCACAGCCACCGGCGCTGATCGTGGCCGTACAGCCGGTCCTCGGCCCGGACGGCCAGCTCGGTGTAGTACCGGCCGTGCCGGTCCCGCACCCGTTCGGTCTCGCCGGCCTCGGCCAGCCGGTCGCCGCAGTAGGCGGCCACCGACTCCAGCAGCCGGTACCGCGGACCGCCGGAGCCGTGCGCGACCGTGACGACGGAGCGGTCGACCAGGCGGGCGAGCAGGCCCGCCACGTCGGCCCGGTCGACCGCGCCGGGCCCGGCGCACACATCCTCGGCGGCCTCCAGCGTGCACCCGTCGGCGTGCACCGCCAGCCGCCGCAGCACGACGCGTTCCGGCTCGGTGAGCAGGTCCCAGCTCCAGTCGATCATCGCCGTCAGGGTCCGCTGGCGCGCGGGGGCGTCCCGCCGGCCGGCGTCCAGCAGCCGGAACCGGTCGTCGAGCCGGGCCACCAGGTCCTCGACGCCGAGCGCCCTGACCCGGGTGGCGGCCAGCTCCAGAGCCAGGGGGATCCCGTCGAGCCGCCGGCACAGTACCGCGACCGCCGGCGCGTTGCCGGCGGTGAGCGCGAATCCCGGCGCGGCGGCCGCCGCCCGCGCCACGAAGAGCCGGACGGCCGGCGAGCGGGCGAGCCCGGCCACGCCGGTGTCGGCGCCCTCGGCGGCGAGGCCGGACACGTCGAGCGGCGGGACCGCCCGGACGGCCTCGCCGGGCAGTCCGAGCGGCTCCCGGCTGGTCGCCAGGACGCGCAGCCCGGGGCAGCCCCGCAGCAGCCGCCCGGTCAGCTCGGCGGCCTGCTCGACGACGTGCTCGCAGTTGTCGAGGACGAGCAGCAGCCGCCTGGCCCGCAGCGCGTCGACGAGCCGGTCGGCCGCACCCGTCATGTCACGGATGTCGAGCGCCGCCATCACCACGTCCTCGGGCCGCCCGGCCGACCCGGCCTCCAGCCCGCCCAGCTCGGCCAGCCAGACACCGTCGGGGAACTCGCCGGTTTCGTCGACCATGGTGCCCGCGGTCTCCAGGGCCAGCCGCGTCTTGCCGACCCCGCCGGGGCCGGTGAGCGTGACCAGCCGGCCGGTCGCCAGCCGGGCCCGGACCGCGGCGACGGCGGCGTCCCTGCCGATCAGCTCGGAGAGGGCGGCGGGCAGGTTGGTGCGCGGCCGTACCGCGGGCGACGGGGCCGGGGCGGCGAGCGCGGGATCCCGGGCGAGCACGGCCCGGTGCAGCGCCACCAGGTCGGGGCCGGGGTCGAGGCCGAGCGCGTCGGCCAGCCGTGCGCGGAGCTCCCGGTAGGAGTCCAGCGCCTCGCCGGGCCGTCCGGACCGGTACAGGGCCCGCATGTGCGCGGCGCGCAGCCGTTCCCGAAGCGGATGCGCGGCCAGCAGCTGCGCGAGCTCGGCGACCAGCCCGGTGTGCTCGCCGAGTGCGAGCCGCGCCTCCGCGTAGTCCTCCCACGCGGCCAGCCGCTCCTCCGTCAGCCGGGCGGCGGCGGTCCTGCCGAACGGCTCGTCGGCGAAGTCGGCGAAGGCCGGGCCCCGCCACAGCGCCAGCGCGTCGGACAGCAGCCCCGCCCTGGCCCGCGGGTCGGTGGTTTCGCGGGCCCGCACGGTCAGCGCCCGGAACCGGCCGGCGTCCACCACGTCGGCGTCGATCAGCAGCCGGTAGCCGGGCGGGGGCGACGCGACCAGCCGCCGGCCGCCGGGCTCCGCCCGCTCCAGGGCCCGGCGCAGCTGCGTGACCTTGCCCGACAGCGTGCCCGCCGGGTCGCCCGGCAGGTTCTCGCCCCACAGCGCGTCGATGAGGCGGGCGGCCGGCACCGGACGCCCCTCGTGCGCGAGCAGCACCGCGAGCAGGGCGCGGACCTTCCGGCCCGGCACGGGAACGGGTTCGCCGCCGGTCGTCCACACCGCCACCGGGCCCAGTACCCCAAAGCGCATGCGGGCACGATAACGCGGGCTCGTCACGTCGGGTGACCGTCGACAAACCGTCAACATCATCCGTCACCGTGGAGAGGCCCAGCGCACGACCATTCATACGAATCTGGGCCTGTGAATCGAACGACGGGGGAGCCCGGAATGGGAAAGATCGTCAATTCCACGTTCGTCAGCGTCGACGGGGTCATCAACCACATGGAGGTCTGGCATTTCGCCTACGTGGACGACGAGACCGAGCAGATCGCCCTGGAACAGCTGCAGGCGAGCGAGTCCCTGCTGATGGGCCGTGAGACGTACGACGCGTACGCGTCCGTCTGGCCGGAGCGGGACGGCGCCGTCCCCGACCGGATCAACAGCATGCCGAAGTACGTCGCCTCCACCACCCTCGACGAGGCCGGCTGGAACAACACGACGGTGATCAAGGACGACCTGGTGGCGGAGGTCGCGGCGCTCAGGAAGCGGGGCGGGGACGTCCTGATGCACGGCTTCGGCCCCGTGGCGCGGGCGCTGATCGCCAACGGCCTGCTCGACGTCCTCCACCTGTGGGTGCACCCGCACTTCGCGGGTGTCGGCGGCCCCGGCGACATGCTGCTCAGCGAGGGCAACGACGCCCGGCTGGACCTGATCGGCACGCGAACCCTCAGATCCGGCGTCGTCATGCTCTCCTACCGGGTGCCTTCGGCCCAGGACGCCTAGCCCATGGCCACGAGAGCCACGGGCGCGGCGCTGCTGCGGCGCGGCTTCGCGGGGCGGGTCATGACCCCCGGCGACGACGGTTATGACGAGTGCCGGCGCGTCTGGAACGCGATGGTCGACCAGAGGCCCGCGCTCATCGCCCGCTGCACCGGCCCGGACGATGTCGCCGCCGCGATCCGATTCGGGCGCGAGCAGGGCCTCGAGATCGGGGTCCGCTGCGGCGGCCACAGCATCCTCGGGACCCCGGTCGCCGACGGCTGCCTGGTGATCGACCTGGCGCCCATGGACGCCGTCCGGGTCGATCCCGAAGGGCGTCGCGCCCGCGTCCAGGGCGGCGCGCTGCTCGGCGCCCTGGACCGCGCGACCCAGCCGTACGGCCTGGCCACCACGGCGGGGAACGTGTCGCACACCGGCGTGGGCGGGCTGACGCTCGGCGGCGGGATGGGGTGGCTGGCCAGGGAACACGGCCTCTCGTGCGACAACGTCACGTCCTTCGAGCTGGTGACCGCCGAGGGCACCGTCCTGCATGTGGACGCGGCGGAGCACCCCGACCTGTTCTGGGGCCTGCGCGGCGGGGGCGGCAACTTCGGCGTGGTGACCGAGTTCGAGTTCCGGCTGCATCAGGTCGGTACCCGGTCCCTCCTCGCGGACCTGTACTTCCCGCCCGAGGACGCGGCGGCGGCGCTGCGCGGGTGGCGCGATCTGATCGGCGACGCGCCGCGCCGCGCCACCCTCACGGCGTGGGTCGGCACGGCGGGCGACTGGCCGCACCTGCCGCCCGAGCTGCGCGGGCGGCCACTGGCCGGCATCGGCTACGTCTGGGTGGGGGATCCGGAAGAGGGGCGCCGCCTCCTGCCGGCCCTGCGCGGCCTGGGCTCGCCAGTGGCCGAACGCGTCGAGGAGCTGTCCTATCTCGACCTGCAGACGATGGACGACAGCGCCGAGGGCCACCGGCACCGCAGGTACTGGAAGGGCCACTACTTCAGCGAGTTCCCCGACGACGCCGTCCGCGCCTTCCTCGCCCGCGGCACCGACGACCCCGACGCGCCGTATCTGCCGGCGGCCGGCCTGCAGTCGTACGGCGGCGCGATCGCGGACGTGGCCGACGACGAGGCGGCCTTCAGCCACCGCGACACGCTCGTCGAGTTCGTCGCGGCGGCGCGCTGGCCGGACCCCGCCGAGGACGCGGAACGCATGGCGGCCGCACGCCGGTACGCGGCGACGCTGGAGCCCTTCGCCGCCGGCGCCTACGTCAACACCCTGACCGACGAGGGCGAGCCGGGCGTGCGGCGCGCCTACCCCGAGGAGAAGCTGGCCCGGCTGACGGCGCTCAAGGACCGGTATGACCCCGGCAACGTCTTCCACCTCAACCACAACATCCCGCCGACGCCACGGGGCTAGGTACGGCTAGGGGAGCCTCCTGAGAACCATGAGGGCGCGGTCGGTGACCGTCACCGTGTCGCGGGCCTTGACGCGGGGGCGTTCGCCGATCGTGCCCGGTTCGGCGGTGTCGAGGGTGAACTCCCAGCGTTCGCCGTACTCGCCGCCGGGGAGGGCGAACTCGACGGGGTCGGAGCCGGCGTTGATGAGGAGGAGGAACGAGTCGTCGCGGACGCGGCGGCCCCGAGGGTCGGGCTCGGTGATGGCGTCGCCGTTGAGGAAGACGCCGAGGGATTTGGCGAAGCCGACGTTCCAGTCGTGGTCGGTCATGCTCTCACCGGCGGGGGTCAGCCACGCGATGTCGGCGGCGGCGCCGGTGCCGGTCCCGGTGAAGAAGCGGCGGCGGCGGAACACCGGGTGGTCGTGCCGCAGCCGCGACAGGGTCCGGACGAACTCCATGTCGTCGGAGTCCTCCCAGCGCACCCAGGCGATCTCGTTGTCCTGGCAGTAGGCGTTGTTGTTGCCCTTCTGGGTGCGGCCCAGTTCGTCGCCGTGGGAGAGCATCGGCACGCCCTGCGACAGGAAGAGGGTCGCCAGGAAGTTGCGGCGCTGGCGGGCGCGCAGGGCCAGGACGGAGGGGTCGCGGGTGGGGCCTTCGGCGCCGCAGTTCCACGACCGGTTGTCGTCGGTGCCGTCGCGGTTGTTCTCGCCGTTGGCGTCGTTGTGCTTGTGGTCGTAGGAGACCAGGTCGGTGAGGGTGAAACCGTCGTGGCAGGTGACGAAGTTGATGGACGCGAACGGGCGGCGCGCGCTGTGCTCGTACAGGTCGGACGAGCCGGTCAGGCGGAACGCGAACTCCGGCATCGTCGCGTAGGAGCCGCGCCAGAAGTCGCGGACGGTGTCGCGGTACTTGCCGTTCCACTCCGTCCACAGCGGGGGGAAGTTGCCGACCTGGTAGCCGCCCTCGCCGACGTCCCACGGCTCGGCGATCAGCTTCACCTGCGAGACGACCGGGTCCTGCTGGACGAGGTCGAAGAACGCGGCGAGCCGGTCGACGTCGTGGAGCTCGCGGGCCAGCGCGGAGGCGAGGTCGAAGCGGAACCCGTCGACGTGCATCTCCAGGATCCAGTAGCGCAGCGAGTCCATGATGAGCTGCAGCGCGTGCGGGTTGCGGACGTTCAGGGAGTTGCCGCAGCCGGTGTAGTCGAGGTGGTAGCGCTTGTCGTCGTCGCGGAGCCGGTAGTAGGACGCGTTGTCGATGCCGCGGAACGACAGCGTCGGCCCGAGGTGGTCGCCTTCGGCGGTGTGGTTGTAGACGACGTCCAGGATGACCTCGATGCCCGCCTCGTGCAGGGCGCGGACCATCGCCTTGAACTCCAGCACCTGCTCGCCGCACTGCCCGGACGAGCCGTAGGAGTTGTGCGGCGCGAAGAACCCGATCGTGTTGTAGCCCCAGTAATTGTCGAGGCCCCGCGCCACCAGTGCGTGCTCGGGGATCGACTGGTGCACCGGCATGAGCTCCACGGCGGTCACGCCGAGGTCGAGCAGATGGTCGATCATCACCGGGTGCGCGATGCCCGCGTACGTGCCGCGCTGCTCCTCGGGGATGCCGGGGTGCAGCTTCGTCAGGCCCTTCACGTGCGCCTCGTAGATGACGCTCTCGTGGTACGGGACGCGCGGCGGCCGGTCGTCCGCCCAGTCGAAGAACGGGTTGATCACCACGTTCTTCGGCATGTACGGGGCGCTGTCGTCCTCGTTGAGCGCGTCGGGGTCGTCGAACCGGTAGGAGAACAGCGACTCGTGCCAGCGGACTTCGCCCTCGACGGCCTTGCCGTACGGGTCGAGCAGCAGCTTGGACGGGTTGCAGCGGTGCCCCTGGCGCGGGTCGAACGGCCCGTGCACCCGGTAGCCGTACCGCTGGCCGGGGCCGACGCCGGGCAGGTACCCGTGCCAGACGAACCCGTCCACCTCGGGCAGTTCCCGCCGCGTCTCGCGCCCGCCGGCGTCGAACAGGCACAGTTCGACCCGCCGTGCCACCTCCGAGAACAGCGCGAAGTTCGTGCCCGTGCCGTCCCAGGTGGCGCCCAGCGGATAGGGGTCCCCGGGCCAAACCTCCCGCATGTCTCCAACTCCTCGGCCGGTCCGTCCTGGCCCGTCGATTGTGGCCTACCCACCGTCCGCCAGCCCCCACCCACCACCATCCAATGGACGAGCTCCGCTCGGCGTCCTCCTGCCAGCCCCCACCCACCACCATCCAATGGACGAGCTCCGCTCGGCGTCCTCCTGCCAGCCCCCACCCACCACCATCCAATGGACGAGCTCCGCTCGGCGTCCTCCTGCCAGCCCCCGCTCCGTGCGCCACGCTCGTTACCAGGGTGTCACGGCGGGGACACTCCGTGCGGGAGGCGCCAGACGTCCTCGCCGTCGCCCGTGGTCTCGCCGGTGCGGCACAGGCCGAGCTTGGCGGCGACGGCCGCGGACGGGCGGTTGTCCGGGTGGACGGTGGCGACGATGTCGTGGACGCCGTGGGCGAGGAGCCAGTTCAGCAGGGCGCGGGCGGCCTCGGTGGCGAACCCGAACCCCTGGTAGGGCATCGCGATGACCCAGGCGACGGAGGCGATGCGGCGCGGCGGGCCCGGCCTGACGGTCGAGCCGGTCGAGGGGGGCGTCACGGTGAAGGCCCGCGCCGCCGGGGTGACGGTCGCCCGCACGTAACCGACGGCCTGCCGGTCGCGGCCGCGGCGGACGATCCAGTTCAGCCAGTACTCTTGGTGGAACGGCGCCGGCCCGGCGACCAGGTGCGCGTAGCGGGCGCGGAGTTCCTCCAGGGTGAGGGGCTCGCCGCCGATGTAGCGGTGCAGGCGCCGGTCGTCCAGGACGGGGGCCATCTCGTCGGCGTGATGGGCGGCCAGCGGTTCCAGGACGAGGCGCTGGGTCCGGATGGTCTCGGCGAGCGGCCCGTACATCCCGCCGATCGTATGCCTCGCCGCGCGCCGGGGCCCGGTCAGAGCCGGCGTGTCCAGACGCCGGCGGAGTGCTGCTTCGGGTCGAGCCACAGCCACGGCTGGGAGTGGCGGAACGGCAGGTCGGTGCCGGGCTGCCAGGGGAACAGGCCGTCCCGGTCGGGCCAGACGACCTGGAGCATCGGCAGCGGGGGGCGCCGGTAGAACGTGACGGCGCCACCGAACAGCGCGTCGTACCAGCGCGGGTCGATCTCCCGGAATGCGGCGGCCTGCCCCCGGACGAGGCCGTCGCGGCGCTCGCCGTCCGCGGGGGCGCGCCCCTCGGCGGTGTGCCGGCCGAGCGTGTTGAGGATCTCCTCCGTCTCGTAGACGTCGCCGCCGAACATCGCCAGTTCCGGTGCGCGGTGGCTGTGCCACAGGCCGACCGTGTACGCCCAGCCGGGTCCGGCGTCGTCGGGGTGGACGAGGACGACGCTCCAGCCGTACTGCGTGATGTGCACGATGGTGCGGAGCTGGAAGTTGTCGAGCCGGTCGCGGTCACCGTAGTCACGACAGATCACGCAGGTGCATGATGGGCGATCGCCGGACATGACCTTCAGTTTACGATCAATCGACCCTGTGTATCGCACCGGGACCGTCACCAGAACACGCCGGTGTCCCGGGGCCCGCTCCCGTGGCCGCCGGGGGCGTCCGGTCCGGAGCGCGGGCGGGCGAGCATCGTCGCCAGGAGCATCACGGCGGGCAGCCCCAGCGGCACGGCGGCGAGGGGCGCGGCGGTCGCGACGTCCAGTGCCGTCCCGCCGAGCAGGCCCGCGACGCCGAGGTTGTCGCCCTGGCGTCCCGCCGGGACCGCGACGGCGGCGCCGGCGCCGGCATGCCACGGCCCTGTTCGGTGTGGACGCGGACGTCCCGCGCCCCGGGGAACGTCCGCTCCGCGACGCGCCGGGCCAGCGCCCGGACCGCGTCTCGTTCCGGTTCCGGAACGGTGGTCCGGCCGCCGATCGGCTCCCCGGGACGGGGGGCGGGCAAGTACGTTGAACTGACCCGGAGAGTCGCTGGTTCCCCCCGAGGAAGGACTTCCCATGTTCGACCGCGACGCAGTCGAGCCCGCCGCCGTGAACGCCGAGGTTCCGCACGCGGCGCGGATCTGGAACTACTGGATGGGCGGCAAGGACAACTATGTGTCCGACCGGGCCGCCGGTGACGCGGTGGCGGAGGTGTATCCGCAGATCGTCACGATGGCGCGGCAGTCACGGCGCTTCCTCATCCGGGCGGTGAGCTTCCTGGCGGCCGAGTGCGGCATCCGCCAGTTCATCGACATCGGGACCGGGCTTCCCACGATGCAGAACACGCATGAGGTCGCGCAGGGCGTCGCGCCGGAGTCCCGGATCGTCTACGTCGACAACGATCCGCTGGTGCTGGTGCACGCCCGCGCGCTGCTCGGCAGCGCCACCGAGGAGGGCGTGACCACGTACGTGCACGCCGACTACCACGACCCGGGCCGGATCCTCGACGAGGCCGCGAAGGTGGTGGATCTCGGTGAGCCGGTGGCGGTGATGTTCATGGGCGTGCTCGGCTACGAGCCGGACCTGGCCGTGGTCCGCGCGATCGTCGAACGGGTGATGGACGCGACGGCGTCCGGCAGCCACCTGGTGCTGTGGGACGGCACCGACACGGGCGCGGCGGTCGTCGAGGGCGCGGAGAAGCTCGTCGAGAGCGGGGGCGCCCCCTACGTCCTGCGCAGCCCGGAGCAGCTCGGCAGGTGTTTCGAGGGCCTCGAACTGGTCGAGCCGGGGATGGTGCCGATCACCGAATGGCGGCCCGACGGCGACGCGGCCCGGATCGACGCCTACGGCGCCGTGGGCCGCAAGCCCTGACCGAAACCCACAAAGGGGTCTGGCGGTAAATCCCTCTATTGAGTGCTTTCCCACGAGAATTGCCTTCCGTGATCTTGCGGGGTAATACGCTGTGGCATCGCGCCGTCCGCCATGCGAAGGGGCATCGGTGACAGGAGAGGAATTCACGCCGTACGAACCCGACGTGGATACACCCAACGCCGCCCGGATGTACGACTACTACCTGGGAGGAAAGGACAACTACCCCGCCGACCGCGAGGCCGCCCGGAAGATCATGGCGCTGGGCCCGAGCCGGGACATCTGCATCGCCAACCGGCGGTTCCTCGGGCGCGCCGTCCGGCTCGCCGCCCAGAACGGCATCACCCAGTTCCTCGACCTCGGCACGGGCCTGCCGACGCAGGAGAACGTGCACGAGGTCGCCAAGCGGGTCCTGCCCACCGCGCGCGTCGTCTACGTCGACTACGACCCGGTCGTGCTCGCCCACGCCCGCGCGCTCCGCGCCATCGACGACACCACGAACGTCGTGCAGCGGGACGTCCGCCGCCCCCGCGAGATCCTGGAGGACCCCGGGGTCCTGCGGCTGATCGACTTCTCCGAGCCGGTCGCGGTGCTGTTCGTCGCCATCCTGCACTGCCTCACCGCCGAAGAGGACCCCTGGGGCGTGGTGCGGACCTTCGCCGAACGGATGGCGCCGGGCAGCCACCTGATCGTCACGCATCTGACCGACGACGCCCACCCGGAGGTCGGCGCGGCGGCCAGGGAGGTCTACGACGAGGCCAATGCCCCGCTGATCCACCGCGACCACGCGGCGATCTCCCGGTTCTTCGAGGGATTCGAACTGCTGGACCCCGGGGTCACGGTGGTCAACGAATGGCGCCCGGACGACGACGAGGACCGGGAGCGACCCGGCGGTGAATGGTTCTATGTGGGAGTAGGGCGGAAGCCATGAGAAGGCGAATCGTGAGAAGGCGCTGGATGGCCGCCGCGGCGGCGCTCGTCCTCCTGACGTCGTGCGCGGACCCGGACGAGGGCGGCTCGTCCGGCGGCGGTGGCGGTGACGCCAAGAGCATCGCGTTCTTCGGGTTCGCCAAGGCCAACTCGTTTTCGCAGGCCACGTTCGAAGGCGTGAAGGAACAGGCGGCCAAGGAGGGCGGGAAGGCGGAGTTCTTCGACTCCAATTTCGACGCCCCGACGCAGGTCCGCCAGATTCAGGACGCGATCACCTCCAAGCGGTTCGGCGTGTTCGTCCTGCAGGCCAACGACGGCGCCGCCGTCGTCCCCGCCGTGCGCGAGGCCGTCCGGAACGGGATCGCGGTGGTGGTCCAGTTCACCCCCGTCGGGACGCGCTACGACACCGCCGAGCCGCAGGTGCCGGGCACGATCTCGCTGGTGGACGTCCCGACCCGCAACGGCGAGCGCCTCGGCCGCCTCGGCGCCGGCGCCTGCGAGGCCGTCAAGGCCGAGCCCTGCCAGGTCGCCTACCTGGAGGGCCTGAAGACCCTGCCGCTGGACAACGCGCGCACGAAGGCCGTCGTAGCGGCCCTGGAGAAGGCGCCCGACGTGAAGGTCGTGGCGCAGATCGAAGGCGGCTACACCCGCGACTCGGGCCGCAAGGCGATGCAGGACCTCCTGCAGGCCCACCCGGACGTGGACGTCGTCATCGGATCGTCGCAGGCCCTGTTCGGCGCGGAGAACGTGGCGAAGGGCAAGGACATCCTCTACGTCGGGAACGGGGCGTCGCGGCAGGCGGTGACCGCCGTCCGCGAAGGCCGCTGGCACGGCATCCCCTACCTGCCGGTCCGCACCGCCGGAGCGAAGGCGGCCGAACTGGGGCTGGCCAAGGCGCGCGGCGAGGACGTCGCCGCGTCGACCGAGATATCCTCCCTCGCCCCGAACGACGGCGTGCTCACCAAGGACCTGATCGCCTCGTCCGGAATCACCGGCGAGTACGACGAGTAGCCGCGTGGACGTCGCGGTCGAGGGCCTCCGCAAGAGCTACGGCGGGATCACCGTCCTGCACGAGGTGTCCCTCACCCTGCGCGGCGGGCGTGTGCACGGCCTCGTCGGGGAGAACGGCGCGGGGAAGAGCACCCTGGCCCGCGTGCTGTGCGGCGCCGTCCCGGCCGACTCCGGGCGCGTCGTCGTGGACGGCGAGCCGGTCGCGATCCGCTCACCGCGCGACGCGCTGCGGCACGGCATCGCGCTCGTCACCCAGGAGGGCGCGATCGTGCCCGGCCTCAGCGTGGCCGACAACGTGTTCCTCGGCGCCCGCACCGGGAGGTCCCGCACGGGCGGCCCGCACCGCCCGCACCGCCCGCGCGGCCTGCGCGACCCGGCGGGGGACCGGCGGCGCTTCGCCGACCTCGCCGGCCGGGCGGGGTTCACGCTCGACCCGGCGGCGCGCGCGGGCGACCTCCCGTTCGTCCACCGCCAGCAGATCGAGATCCTGCGCGCACTCGCGCGCGGCGCACGGCTGATCGCCCTGGACGAGCCGACCGCGCTGCTTCCCGCCCCCGCCGCCGGCCGCCTGCTCCGCCTGACCCGGGACCTGGCCGAACGCGACGGCATCGCGATCGTCCTCATCTCGCACCGGCTGGAGGAGGTGCTGGCCGCCTGCGACACCGTCACCGTCCTGCGCGACGGGCGGCACGTCGCCACCGCGCCCGCCGCCGAGCTGACGCCGCAGGAGCTGCTGCGCGCCATGGTGGGCCGTCCCGTCGAGATGCTGTACCCCGAACCCGAGCCCGTCCCGGACGACGCGCCCGTGGTGCTCGCCGTGCGGGGGTTGTCGCGGGGCGCCGCGGTGCGCGGCGTCGGCCTCGATGTGCGGGCGGGGGAGATCGTCGGGCTGGCCGGGCTGGCCGGCAGCGGCCGGACCGAGACGCTGCGGCTGGTCTTCGGCGCCGACCGCCCGGACGGCGGCGAGGTGACGATCGCGGGCCGCCCGGTCACCGGCGGGGCGCCGTCCCGCGCGATGGCCCTGGGGGCGGGCCTGGTACCGGAGTCACGGGCCGATCAGGGACTCGTCCTTGTCCGTTCCACCGCCGAGAACCTCGCTCTGGCGAGCCTGCCGGACCGCAGCCGCCTCGGTTTCGTGCGGCGCCGCGCGGAACGCCGCGCCGTGCGCGCCGCCGCGGACACGCTCGGCATCCGCGGCGCGGGCCTCGACCGCCCCGCCTGGACGCTGTCCGGCGGCAACCAGCAGCGGTCTGTGTTCGGCAAGTGGCTCGTCCGCTCACCCCGGGTGCTGCTGGTGGACGAGCCGACGCGCGGGGTCGACGTCGCCGCCAAGATCGAGATCCACCGGCTGATCATCGGCCTGGCCGCCCGGGGCGTCGCCGTGCTCCTGGCGTCGTCCGAGGCGGCGGAGGTGCTCGGCCTCGCCCACCGTGTCCTGGTGATGCGGGACGGCCGGGTCGCCGCGGAGTTCCCCCGCGGCGCGGCCGCCGAGGACGTCCTCGCGTCGGCGGGCCTGCGGTGAGGTACGCCGCGGTCCGCGACCACGGCATCGTCGTGGCCCTCGCCGGGCTCGCCGCGGCGCTGTCGGTGTCGACCGGGACGTTCCTCACCACGGGCAACCTCGTCAACGTCCTCGACCAGGCCGTCGTCGTCGGGCTGCTGGCGTGCGGCATGACGCTGTGCATCGTCTGCGGCGTGTTCGACCTGTCGGTCAGCGCCGTCCTGGCCGTCAGCGCCGTCGTGGCCGTCCTGGTCACCCGCTCCGCCGGGGTGCCCGCCGGCTACGCCGCCGGCATCGCGACCGGCACGCTGATGGGCACCGCGACCGGCCTCGTCGTCGCGTTGTCGCGCGTGCACTCCTTCATCGCGACGCTGGCGCTCAGCATCGTGTACCGGGGGCTCGCCGTCGTCATCACCGGCGGCGCCATCGTCTACCCCCACGCGCACCAGCTGGACGCGTTCCAGACGCTGAGCCTGCCGACCGTGCTCGGCGGCGTCACCGCGCCCACGCTGATCCTGGCGGGCGTCGCCGCCGCCTGCTGGCTGCTGCTCGCCGGGACGACGCTCGGCCGCGCCGTCTACGCCGTCGGCGGCAACCCCGAAGCCGCCCGCCTGTCCGGTGTCAGGATCGCGCCGGTCCGCGTCGCCGTGTTCGCGGTCAGCGGGGCGTGCGCCGGGACGGCCGGCCTCGTCATGACGACCCGCGCCGGGTCCGCGCAGGCCGGCCTCGGCACCCTCCTGGAGCTGACCGCGATCGCCGCGGTCGTCATCGGCGGGACGAGCATCCTCGGCGGCGAGGGCGCCCTGTGGCGCTGCCTCGTCGGCGTCGCGATCCTGACCCTCATCTCCAACGGGTTCAACCTGCTGGGCTGGGACCCCACCTACAAACAGGTGATCGAGGGGCTGCTGATCCTGGCCGCCGTCACCCTCGACCGGCTGCCGCGGCGCCGGGCTTCGGTGTCGCCCGGTCGATGATCGGGGCGAGGTCCACGCCGGCGGGCAGGGTGCCGAAGGCGCTGCCCCAGTCACCGGCCAGCCGCGTCGCGCAGAAGGCGTCCGCGACCGCCGGGTGACCGTAGCGGACCAGCAGCGAACCCTGCAGCGTCAGCGCCAGCCGCTCGACGACGCGCCGGGCGCGGACCTCGATCGTCGCGAGGTCCCCGAGGGACGTCTTGACCTCCCGGACGGCCGCGTCCAGCCGGGCGTCGGCGCCGGCCGCCCGATCGATCTCGGTGAACACCGCCTCGACCGTCTGCGGCTCCTTCGCCATCGCCCGCAGGACGTCCAGCGCCGCGATGTTGCCGGATCCCTCCCAGATCGAGTTCAGCGGCGACTCCCGGAACAGGCGGGGCATGCCCGACTCCTCCACGTAGCCGTTGCCGCCCAGGCATTCGAGGGCCTCGGCGGCGTGCGCGGGCCACCGCTTGGTGATCCAGTACTTGCTGACCGCGAGCCCGAGCCGCTTGAACGCCGACTCCGTCTCGTCCCCGCGCACCGAGCGGTCCGTCGCGCCCGCCAGCCGCATCATCGTGATCGTGGCGGCCTCCGACTCGATCGCCAGGTCCGCCAGGACGTTGCGCATCAGGGGCCGGTCGACGAGGTACGCGCCGAACGCCTTGCGGTGCGCCGCGTGGTGGACGGCGGTCGTCACGCCCTGCCGCATCCCCGACGCCGCGCCGATCACGCAGTCCAGCCGGGTCATGTTGACCATCTCGATGATGGTGCGGACCCCTCGGCCCTCGTCCCCGACCCGCCGGGCGACCGCGTTGTCGTACTCCACCTCCGAGGACGCGTTGGACCTGTTGCCGAGCTTGTCCTTCAGCCGCATCAGCCGCATCGGGTTCAGCTCGCCGTCCGGCAGGACGCGCGGGACGAGGAAGCAGGTGAGGCCGCCGGGGGCCTGGGCCAGCGTCAGGAACACGTCGCACATCGGGGCGCTGGTGAACCACTTGTGGCCGGTGAGCCGGTACGTCCCGTCCGGCTGCGGGGCCGCCTGGGTGGTGTTGGCCCGCACGTCCGACCCGCCCTGCTTCTCGGTCATCGACATGCCCGCGAGCAGCGCGTTCTTCGTGAGCGGGGCGCGCAGGCCGAAGTCGTACTCCCGCTCGGCGAGCAGCGGCTCGTACCGGGCCGCCAGCTCGGGGGACTGCCGCAGCGCGGGCACGGCGGCGTACGTCATCGAGATCGGGCAGCCGTGGCCCGCGTCCACCCGCCACGCGTAGAACTTGGCGGCCCGCGCGACATGGGCGCCCGCACGCTGGTCGGTCCAGGCGGAACCGTGCAGCCCGTGCGTCACCGCGACGGTCATCAGCTCGTGCCACGCCGGGTGGAACTCGACCTCGTCGATCCGGTGCCCGTACCGGTCGTGGGTGCGCAGAACCGGCGGGTTCTCGTTCGCGAGGCGCCCCAGCTCCTGCGCCCGCTCCGTGCCCGCCAGCCGGCCGAGTTCGCGCACCTCGGCCTCGGCCCACCCGGCGCCCTCGCGTTCCAGCCCGTCCAGCAGGACCGCCTCGTCGGCGACATCGTGCCCGGCGAGCGGGGGAACCTGATTGAACACCTCGTGCGTCACCGTGCCGCTCCCACGTGCTGCTCCCACAACGTTCACACCATTGCCACGCAGGATACAGAACCCCGTTCGGGCAACCATTGATCCTGCCGTCAGCGTGCCCGGACGTCCATCCTCCTCAAGTGGTGGGGCGATCTCGTCCGCGCGGCGGATTGTCCCGCGGCCGCAGGGGCATACCTTCGAAATCATGAGTCAGTCCAGTCCGCAGCCGGAGCGGCCCCCCTCATGCCGCCCGCGGGACCGGCGGCAGGGCCCGCACCCCGACCGGCCCGCCACCGACGCCCTCGACCCGGGCCCCGACGCGATACGGGCGTCCGACGCCGAGCGGGAGGCGGTCGTCGAGCGGTTGCGGATCGCCTCCGTCGAAGGACGGCTCACCTTCGAGGAACTGACCGAGCGCAGCGAGGCCGCCTACGCGGCCGTCACCCGCGGCGACCTGGAGCACATCACCGACGACCTGCCCGGCATGGGCGCCCCCGGCGCCAACCCCGCGCCCCGCCAGGTCAAGCGCAAGTTCAGCGCCATCATGGGGGACTGCAAGGAGAGCATCGTCGGCCGCATCGACGGGCCGCTGGAGGCCGTCTCGGTGATGGGCGACGTCGTGCTCGACCTGCGCGGCGCCCAGGTCCCCACCGGCGAGATCCACATCTCCGCCACCGCCGTGATGGGCGACGTCAAGATCATCGTCCCGGACGGCGTCAGCGTCGAGCTGTCCGGTCACGCCTTCCTCGGCGACCGCAAGATCGCCGTCCGCGAACCCCAGCCCGGCGCCCCCGTCCCGGTCGTCCACGTCACCGCCCACGCCGTCATGGGCGACGTCAAGATCGTCGACGATGAGCACCACGCCCCGCTCCGCCGCGCCATCGCCTCGTGGTGGCGCGACAAGAAGTAGCTACCGGCGGCGGGAGTCGTCGTGGCGTTCGGCCTCCTCGACGCCCTCTTCGTCGGGCGGAAGCGTGTCCGGGTGCTCGCTCTGCACGCCGGGCGTGCCCGTGCCGCTGGTGCCGCGCCGATCGGGGCGGGTGAGGGCGGGAGGACGGTAGGCCGAGCGGAGCTCGTCGTTTGATTGGTGGCGGGTGGGGGCTGGCGGACGGTCCGGCCGCGAGCGTCGGAGTCCTCGTTGACCGGAGCGAAGTCGCGGTCGTGCGTCTCTTCTGGCTCGTGTCCGAGATCCTCACGCTTCATGGCGGCCCCCATACCCGCCCAGCCGGGCGCCGAACGCCGCGATCAGACGGCCGCGGCCGTACGGGCCGTCTCCAGGGCCTCGTCGTAGCGGTGGACGATCAGGTCGGCGACCTCCGGGGCCGCGCCGAGGGCGGGGGAGACCGCGGCGGCGCCGGCGGCCAGCGCCGCCGTCCGGACCTTGTCGGCGAAGTGCCCCGGGGCCAGGAAGTACGACGCGACCGCCACGCGCGGGGCACCCGCGTCCAGCAGAGCCGTCACCGCCTCGGCCGGCCCCGGCCGGGCCGCCGACGCGTAGGCCGGGACCACGTCCCGCCAGCCGCGCGGCCGCCACTCGCGCGCGAGCCGCGCGATGGTGGCGTTGGCGGAGGCGTGGCTGGACCCCGCCGACACCAGCACGACCGCCGTGTCGGGGTCGCCGGGCGCCACGCCGGCGTCGGACAGGCGGCGTTCCAGGGCGTCCGCCAGCAGCGGGTGCGGGCCGAGCGTCCCGGCGGTGCGCAGGCGCATCCGGGGGTGCAGGCCGCGCACCCGGTTCAGGACGCCGGGGATGTCGGTCCGGCTGTGGTACGCGGCGGTGAGCAGCAGCGGCAGCACGACCGCGCCGGCCGCGCCGTCCCGGGCGAGACCGTCCAGGACGCGGTCGGGCGCCGGCGCCGCGTGATCCAGGAACGACGCGTGGACGGGGACGTCGGGGCGGCGGTCCCGCACGGCGTCGAGCAGCTCGGCGACGGTCGCGGCGGCACGCGGGTCACGGCTCCCGTGCGCCACCGCCACCATCGGCCTGCTCACAGGTGGATACCGCATTCGGTCTTGCCCGATCCGGCCCAGCGGCCGCTGCGCGGGTCCTCGCCGGGCGCGACCGGACGGGTGCACGGCGCGCAGCCGATCGATGGATAGCCGTCATAGTGCAGGGGGTTGACGAGCACCCCGTTGTCCTCCATGTAGTTGTCCATGTCCTCCTGGGACCAGTCCAGGATCGGGTTCACCTTGACCATGCCGCGCTTGCGGTCCCACTCGACGACGCGGCGGTCGCGGCGGCTGGCGGTCTCGTCCCGGCGGATGCCGCTGAACCAGGCCATGTAGCCCTCCAGCGCGCGGCCGAGCGGCTCCACCTTGCGCAGGTGGCAGCACAGGTCCGGGTTGCGGCCGAACAGCCGGGGGCCGAGCGAGGCCTCCTGCTCCTCGACCGTGCGGGACGGGGTGACGTTGATGACGTTCACCGGGTAGACGGCCTCGACCGCGTCCCGGGTGCCGATCGTCTCGGCGAAGTGGTAGCCGGTGTCGACGAACAGCACGTCGATGCCGGGCTTGACCTTCGACACCAGATGGATCAGCGACGCGTCCGACATGGACGAGGTGAGGCAGATGCGGTCGCCGAACGTGGCGACGGCCCAGCGGATGACCTCCAGCGTGGGCGCGCCGTCCAGCGCGACGGCGGCCGATTCGACGATGTCTTCGAGGTCAAGGTTAGGTCTGTCGGTCTCCAGAAGAGTCACCGAGGGATCTCCTTGCTCGCGGTGTGGGGAGCGCCGACACCGAGGAATTTCAACGTGAAGGAACGGACACAGTCGGGGCAGAACCACGAACCGTGCTCTTCGCGCGGTTCGAGATGCTCTTCGCCACAGTAAGGGCAGTAGAAGGGCGCCATCCGCTCGCCTCCGCCCGCGTGCGGGGGACCGGCGCCCGGGTTCGCTCCGCTCATCACTTGAGGTCCGCTTCGTCCGCGCGACGCACCCATTCGGCGAAGGTCTCGCCCTCGTCGCGCTGCTTATCGTAATTGCGGACGACCCGCTCGATGTAGTCGGTCAGCCCCGCAGAGGTGGTCTTCAGCCCGCGGACCTTCTTGCCGAACGAGGCGCCGAGCTGCCCGCCCAGGTGGATCTGGAACCCCTCGACCTGGTCGCCGTTCTCGTCCACGACGAGCTGGCCCTTCAGGCCGATGTCGCCGACCTGGATGCGGGCGCAGGCGTTCGGGCAGCCGTTGACGTTGATGGTGAGCGGCTGGTCGAAGTCCGGGAGCCGCTCCTCCAGCTCGTCGATCAGGTCCATGGAGCGCTGCTTGGTGTCGACGATCGCGAGCTTGCAGTACTCGATGCCGGTGCACGCCATCGTCTGGCGCCGGAACGTGGACGGACGGACCTGCAGGTCGTGCTCGGCCAGCTCGTCGGCGAGCGCCTCGGTGTTCTCCTCCGGGACGTCGAGGATCACCATCTTCTGCTCGATGGTCGTGCGCACCCGGCCGGAGCCGTACCGGTCGGCCAGCTCGCCGATGACGCCGAGCAGCTCACCGTCCACGCGGCCCACGCGCGGGGCGAACCCGACGTAGAAGCCGCCGCCCTTCTGCGGGTGGATCCCGACGTGGTCGCGGCGGGAGCGCGGCGCGGCGGGCTCGGGGCCGTCCGGCAGCGCGTACCCGAGGTACTCCTTCTCCAGCACCTCGCGGAACTTCGCCGCGCCCCAGTCCTTCATCAGGAACTTCAGCCGGGCGCGGCTGCGCAGCCGCCGGTAGCCGTAGTCGCGGAAGATCGAGGTGACGCCGTGCCAGACCTCGCTCGTCTGCTCCGGCTTGACGAACACGCCGAGGCTCTGCGCGAACATCGGGTTGGTGGACAGCCCGCCGCCGACGAACAGCTGGTAGCCGGTCTCGCCCAGCTCGTTCACCACGCCCACGAACGCGATGTCGTTGATCTCGTGGACGGTGCAGTGCGAGGTGCAGCCCGACAGCGCGGTCTTGTACTTGCGCGGCAGGTTGGAGAACTCGGGGGAGCCGATGTAGCGGTCGTGGATCTCGCGCAGGTCGCGGGTCGCGTCGATGACCTCGTCGGCCGCGATCCCGGCCAGCGGGCAGCCGAGGATGGTGCGCGGGACGTCCCCGCACGCCTCCATCGTGTGCAGCCCGACCGCTTCGAGAGCCTCCCAGATCGCCGGGACGTCCTCGATCCGCACCCAGTGCAGCTGGACGTTCTGCCGGTCGGTGATGTCGGCGGTGCCGCGGGCGTACCGGGTGGAGATGTCGGCGATGGTGCGGAGCTGCGGGCCGCTCAGCTGCCCGCCGTCGATCCGCACCCGCATCATGAAGTAGCGGTCCTCGAGCTCCTCGTCCTCCAGCGCGCCGGTCTTGCCGCCGTCGATGCCGGGCTTGCGCTGGGTGTACAGGCCCATCCAGCGGAACCGGCCGCGCAGGTCGGCCGGGTCGATCGAGTCGAAGCCGCGCTTGGAGTAGATGTCGATGATGCGGCGACGGACGTTCAGGCCGTCGTCGTTCTTCTTGTTCTCTTCGTTCTTGTTGAGCGGTTCGCGGTAGCCCAGGGCCCATTGGCCCTCGGCCTTCTTGCGCTTGATCGCGGGTGGCACGGCGCGCGTCCTCATCTGTGGTCGTGAGGGACGCGTAGCGCACCGGCAGTCTGAGGCAGCCGGCTCGACACTGAGCAGGGTGAGGTCAAAGATGACGCCGATGCGCCACGCGGCCCGCTGAGCAGGGGCGTGGTCGGGGCGTCACCGACAGATCGCGCTGCGGACGCGCAGGAAGTCCACGTGCCGGCGCTTGGCCAGCAACGGATCCGCAGCAGTCATACCTGAACTCTGACACGTGGTCTCGTGGGCTGTCCAGTTCCGTCCGGCATGCGGACGGGTGAGATGCGTCATTCCCGAGCCCGGCCGGCCGCACGGGTCACCGTCCGCTGCACTAGGGTGCGGAGAGTGAGGAGTCGCCTCGCCGCCGGGCGGGCCGGGAGAAGAGGTCAACCCTGCCTCCTCCAGTTCACGGGAGGCTCCGCGGATGGGGCGGCATCCGTTCCGGCCTCGCGTCGTCCGTCCTCGGGCGGTGGGGAGACCGGCTGGTGCTGGCAGTCGCACCAGGATCCACCGCGGCACTTCTCGTGGCGGCGCTCCCGGCATGACTGGCATATCACGTCTTCCATTGTCACCGATGAACGCCGGTGCCCGGTTCACCGGCGGACGGTGGAAACGATCATGATCCGGATGACGTTCCGAGTCGTCGAAGCGGGTATGAGCCAAGGGATGTGTGGGGGACGCGCCACACGCCGGTGCGACGATCGGGCGGGGGAGGCGATCGGGACGCGACGCGCAAAGCGGACCACTGAAATGGGCGATGCGGCATGTTCCGGACCCGTCACGCTTTACGGTGGGGCGGTGTGACCACCGTCTCCGACGCCGAGGGCGTCCCCTCGGCCGGGGACTCCGATCCGGACGGGAGCCCGAGCGGCCCCGATGCCGCGCCCGGCCCCGATGCCGCGCCCGGCCCCGATGCCGCGCCCGGCCCCGAGCCGCCCGGCCCCGAGCCCGGCGACGGGCCGGACGACCCCGGCCCGCGCGACCGGGCCCCGCTGCGCGCCCGCGTCCGCGCGGGCGTGGGCGCGGCGCCGGGAGTCGCCTGGGCGCTGACCAAGGGCACCGCCGCCGGCGCGTTCCGCTACCGGGTGACGGGCCTGGCCGCCGAGGCCGCGTTCTTCGCGCTGCTGTCGCTGCCGCCGCTCGTCATCGGGCTGATCGGCACGATGGGCCACCTGCGCGGGCTGTTCGGCCCCGGCACCGTCACCGAGGTCCGCACCTGGGTGATCGAGCAGGCCCGCACCGTGCTGACGGGACCGGCGGTCGACACGGTCGTCGTCCCGCTGCTCAACGACGTGATCCGGGGCGGCAGCCCCGACATCGTGTCGGTCAGCTTCCTGATCTCGCTGTGGGCGGGATCGCGGGCGACGAACGTCTACATCGACACGATCAGCATCGCCTACGGGCTGTCCGGCATCCGCGGCGTGATCCGCACCCGGCTGCGCGCGTTCTTCCTCTACCTGATCGGCCTGCTCGTCATGCTGGTCGTCATCCCGCTGCTGGTGGCGGGGCCCGCGCTGGTGCGGCAGGTGCTGCCGGAGAGCGCCGAGTTCGTCCAGGCGCTGTACTGGCCGGTCGTGGTGAGCCTGTCGATCGTCTTCCTCGCGACGCTGTACCACCTGAGCGTCCCGGTGCGGACGCCCTGGCGGCGTGATCTGCCCGGCGCCGTGCTGGCGCTGCTCATCTGGATCATCGGCAGTTTCGGCCTGCGGCTCTTCCTTGCCGGGTCGCTCAGCGGGGTGTCGGTGTACGGGTCGCTGTCCGCCGCGATCGCGGTCCTCGCCTGGCTGTACGTGGCGGCGCTCGCGGTGCTGATCGGCGCCGCGCTGAACGCCGAGATCGACCGGCTGTGGCCGACCGCCGACACCGCGCGGGCGCGGGCCGTCCGCGATGAGGAGGCCGGGGAGCCGGAGGCGGACGGGGACACGGAGAGTAAAAACAACCCCGGATGAGGTCCTGATAAGGCAAAACATGTCGTAACCTCGCCTGACATGACCCCCCGTGAGGAGACCGGCCGGCTCCGGACCGTGACCGGCATGATCGCGACGTCCGACATCACCGGGCCGGTGCTCTCCCACGAGCACCTGCAGATGGACCTGCGCTGGCCGCAGCGCCCGCAGCTGGTCGAGTCCGACCCGGGCCGCTGGCTGGACGAGGAGAAGGCCGTCCAGCGGGAGCTGACCGGGCTGCGCAAGGAGCACGGCCTCGGCCTCGTCGTCGACCTCACCTGTTCCGGCATGGGACGCAACGCCGCCGCGCTCGCCCGGATCAGCGCGGGCGCCCGGGTGGCCGTGGTCGCGGGGACGGGCGTGTTCACCGAGCCGTTCCATCCCGCGTGGGTCCGCGAGACCCTCGCGGCGGAGTCGCCGAGTCATTCCGCGGGGACGGCCTCCCGGCAAGAGCCGTACGGCCCGTCCGGTGTCGAGCGGCTCGCCGAGCGGCTGCTCGCCGAGGTCGGCTTCGGCATGGACGGCACCAACTCCCTGCCGGGCGTCATCGGCGAGATCGGCACCTGGGGCGAGGCGCCCACCGAGACCGAGGAGCTGTGCCTGCGCGCCGCCGCCCGCGCCGCCCGCTACTCCGGGCTGTCGGTGGCCACCTACGGCCGTGCGGGCCTCGCCCAGCTGGAGATCCTCACCGCCGCCGGGCTGTCCCCGGACCGTGTCGCGGTCGGCCAGCAGGACCGGGTGGACGATCTCGGCCAGCACCGCAAGATCGCCGAGACGGGCGGCTATGTCTCGTTCGGCACGCTGGGTCTCGCGGGCGAGGACCACGCGGCCATCGGCGCGCGCGTCCGCTGCGTCATGGGCCTGCTGGAGGCCGGGCACGCCTCCCGGGTGCTGCTGAGCACCGGCGTCTCCCGGATGGCCCAGGTCACCCGGTACGGCGGCGCCGGCTTCGGGTACCTGTTCGACACGTTCCTGCCCGCCCTGCGCGCCGCCGGGGCCGACGACGCCACCCTCGACGCGATCCTGCACGACAACCCGCTGCGCTGGCTCACCGGTTCCTGAGCACGTTCACCGGTTCCTGAGCGCGTTCACCTGCGGCGGGGCGGCCTTGTCGGGGTGCCCTTGAGGTGAAACGCCGCAAGTCGGCGTTCCCGGGGTCTGTGGGCGCGGCGGGAGTGGGTAGGGGTGTCCCCGGAAGGGGGTGGAGCCGATGTCCTGGAACAGATCCGCACGCGAAGACCTCCAGCAGACCGAGACCGTCCGGCTCCCCTACACCGACCGTGCCGAGGCGGGCCGGGTGCTCGCCGAGCGGCTCGCGCCGATGGGGCTGGACGGCGCGTCCGTCCTCGCGCTGCCGAGGGGCGGCGTCCCCGTCGGGCATGAGGTCGCGCGGCGGCTGCGGTCCCGGCTCGAAGTCCTGGTGACCCGCAAGATCGGATACCCGCCGCAGCCGGAGCTGGGCGTCGGGGCGATCGCCGAGGGCGGCTCGCCCGTGTTCGACGCCGATCTGCTGCGCCGGCTGGGGCTGCGCGAGGAGGACCTGGAGGCCACGGTGGCGGCCGAACGCGCCGAGCTGGGCCGCCGGGTCGAGGTCTACCGGCGCGGGCGGCCGCTGCCGGAGACGGCGGGCCGGCCGGTGATCGTCGTGGACGACGGCCTCGCCACCGGCGGGACCGCGCGGGCCGCCGTGCGGGCGATGCGCGAGCGCGGGCCGTCCCGGCTGGTCCTCGCGGTGCCGGTGGGCGCCGCCGAGACCGTCCGCGGCCTGGAGGCCGAGGTGGACGACATGGTGGTGCCGGCCGCGCCGTGGGAGTTCCGCGCGGTCGGCCAGTGGTACCGCGACTTCGAGCAGCTCACCGACGACGACGTGATCGCCTGGCTGGACCGGGCGGCGCGGGACCGGGAGACGGGCTGACCGGCGCCGCCCGGCCGGGCCTCCGGGCGGGGCGGCGGTGAAAATGGTGCGGCGACTTTCTGAAAAATGGCCGCGCCGCGAGGACGGTTGCGGTAAAAGCGCGGTTCCGCGGAAAGTCGGGTGCGGCGTGACTCACATGTGACGCACATGTGACGAAGCGCCCGGACCCGGTCCGTGTGGACCGGGCCCGGGCAACGCAAACGGCCCCGCGGGGCGGGGCCGTGTCGTTTTCGGTGGCGTGCCGGGGTTCGCGATGGGAGCGTTTTGGCGGCCTGCGTACTCGGCTAGGCGGCGTTGGCGCGACGCATCCGGCGGCGGCGCTCGGACGCGCGCTCGTCTTCGTTCAGACCGCCCCACGTGCCGTACTTCTCGGGCCTGGACACCGCGTAGTCCAGGCAATCCGTGCGGACGGGGCAGCCCATGCAGATCTGCTTCGCCTTGCGCTCGCGGATCTCCCGCTCGGGCTGACGCTCGCCGTCGGGACCGAAGAAGAGGACGAGGTCTTCCCCCCGGCACGCCGCGGCGTCCTGCCAGCCCCAGCTGGGACGAGGGAGGTTTGCCTGCCGACGTACCTGAGCCATGGAACACCCACCTTGATTGGTTTCGAACAATTTCAGGACATGGACGCTCGACATGCTTCAGGCGACATGAAGTCAGAAGCGCCGAATGGTCCAACGTCCAGAGTTGCCGCTCTGTTCCCCGTCCGGTTAAGCCGGAAACCTGGGGACGTGCGACACAGAGACCCTCGAATGGGGCCTCAGAGAGATTACACGAGGGCCGCCTCGTTGAGAAGGGTGAGTTCCCTAACAAGGTAGGTTTTCAGGTTCTCCCCGCAGTCGGGCCCGCACGGGGCCGTCTGCTCGACGGCCTCCACGACGACCCGGTAACGGCTCTCCTGTACTGCAACGACCGCTTCGTACCGAGATGTTCCCGTGATCGAGCGTACGGTCACGTCGTCCAGCCCGAGGCGGCCGGTGTGGGCGCGGACGAAGTGCTCGGCCGCCTGGGCGGGCTCGGGCGTCCCGGCGCGTCCGCGCAGCCTGTCCAGGACGACCTCGCCCCGCAGGTAGGCGTCCGCCGCCGTCATGGCCTGGGTCTCGCCGAGGTCGCCGTAGTAGAGCCCGTGTGGAAGACATACCAAATTCGCCGCAAATCGGTCACCGCCGACATGGGTGGTTTCCCACACGAGGCGATCGAAACGCGCGGTGAGGGCACGGGCCAGCGGCCCCCCGCTGCGGGCGCAGCAGACATTGCGGCGACCGTGGGTGCAGACCAGCAGGACCGGCTCGGTCACCTGCTCCCCGAGGCCCGGCGACCGGCCGGCCGCGAGGGCGTCCAGATCGACCCCCGCCAGCTCCGCCGGGTCGGCGAGTTCGCGTCCCTCGATCCAGACCTCGCTCCCGCGCGAGAACGCGGCGTAGACCTGGAGGGGCGGGGTGCCGCGGCGGCGTCCCGCCCGGCGGATCAGCTGGGGCCGGACGCCCGCCTCCTGGGCGGCGCGCACGGCCTCGGCGACCGGCGCGGGCCTCGCGAGGTCCTCGACCCGCTCGGGCCAGGGGCCGGGATGCTCGACGAGCAGCCAGGCGCGCGCCTTCGCCGTCGCGCTCGCCAGGCACGGCCGCTCGCCGGTGTGGCTGCCGGGGCAGTGCCCGCAGCCGGTGCCGCGCGTCAAAAGGAGACCCCCGTAGATCTTCGATCGCTTAGGTAAGGGTAACCTAACGTATCCCGTCCAAACCAGCACGGCGGGGTCGGACGGGGCAGCCGGGGGCGGGTGGGGTAGATCAGCGCAGCGCGGCGCGGGGCAGCAGCGCCTCCGCGGCGGGCAGCGCGGCCTCCCGGTCGGCCGCGACGAGCCCGATCCGGGTGCGGCGGTCCAGCAGATCGCCCGCGTCGAGGGCGCCCTCGTGCCGCACCGCCCAGGCCAGCTCCACGCCGAGCACCGGCAGCCCCGGGGCGACCGGTTCCAGCAGCGCCGGGTCGTCCTTCGCGAGCGCGGCCAGCAGCGGCGCCTCGGCCCCGTACCGCTGGACGAGGCGGGACGGCGCGTCCAGCGCGTCCAGCCGGTCCCGCGACGCGGCGCCGACGAGCGGCAGCCGCGCGGTCCGGCTCGGCGCCGTGTCGAGCCCCCGGACCCGCGCCGCCGCGTCGACGGCGTCCTGCGCCATCCGCCGGTAGGTGGTGAGCTTGCCGCCGACGATCGTGACGACGCCGTCCCGCGAGGCGAGCACGGCGTGCCGCCGGGAGATGTCGGCGGTGTCGCGGCCGTGCCCGAGATCCAGCAGGGGGCGCAGACCGGCGAACGCGCCGAGCACGTCCCCGCGCCGCACCGGGACGTCCAGCGCCGAGCCGAGGATGTCGAGCAGGAACCCGATCTCGCCCGCCGTCGGCTCGGGCACGTCCGGGATCGGCCCTTCCGCGGGCTCGTCGGTGAGGCCGACGTAGACGCGGCCGTCGCCCTGCGGCAGCACCAGCAGGTACCGGCTGACCGCACCCGGGATCGGGATCTGCATCCCGGCCGACAGGCCGCGCAGCGTCTCCGCCCCGAGCACGATGTGGGTGCCGCGCGACGGGTTCAGCCGCACCCCCTCCACCAGGCCGCCCGCCCAGACGCCGGCCGCGTTCACCACCGAACGCGCCCGGACGGTGATCTCCCGGCCGGTCAGTTCGTCGCGGACGAGCGCGCCGTCGCCGGCGAGGGTGACCGCGCGGCAGCGGGTGAGGATGCGGGCGCCGTACCCGGCGGCGGTCCGGGCGAGCGCGGTGACCAGGCGCGCGTCGTCGGCGAGCTGGCCGTCCCACGACAGCAGCCCGCCGCGCAGCCCGTAGGGCCGCAGCGCGGGCGCGAGCCGCAGCGTCTCGACCGCCGACAGGCGGCGCGGGCCCGGCAGCACCGAGCGCGGCGTGCGCGCGGCGAGCCGCAGCGCGTCCCCGGCGTGCAGCGCGGCGCCGACGGCCAGCGCGCGGGAGCGGGACACCAGCGGGGTCAGCGGCATCACGAACGGCAGCGCGCGGACGAGGTGCGGGGCCGTGTGCCGCATCAGCGCGCCGCGCTCGACCGCGCTCTCGTGCGCCACGTCCACCTGCGCGGACGCGAGGTAGCGCAGCCCGCCGTGGATCAGCTTGGAGCTCCACCGGGACGTGCCGAACGCCAGGTCGTGGGCGTCGATCGCGGCGACCGACAGGCCCCGGGACGCGGCGTCCAGCGCGGCGCCCGCCCCCGTCGCGCCGAGGCCGACGACCAGGACGTCCACCACCTCGTCCGGCAGGGCGGCGAGCTCGCGTTCCCTGCGCGCCGCGTTGAGCGAGGTCCGGGGGACCTGGGAGGTCCGTGCGTCGAATTCTGGTGTGTTCAAGGCGCGAGCATCCTTTCCAGGATGTGGCGGAGTTCGGCGTCGAAGGCGTCGGAATCGAGGTCGGGGTCGGCGTCGTCGAGCATCGTCGGCGCCGACAGCACGAAGGACTGGACGACCAGCAGCACCGAGCGCGCCTGCCGGACCGGGTGGTCGGGGCGGATGGTGCCGTCGGCGTGCCCGGCCCGGAGCGCCTCCTCGAACAGCTCCAGGAACACCAGCTGGCTGGCGCCGCAGCGGTCCAGGACGTAGGGGAGCAGCAGCTCCGGATCCACCTCGATGATCTTGCGGAGCAGTGGGTGGTCGCGGAACGCCCGCACGCCGGTGACCAGCCCGTCCACCATCCGGGGCCGGACGGGGCGGCCGTCGTCGGGCGGCTGCAGCGTGTCGCCGAGCCCGACCCATTCGCGGGTCATCAGGTCGGCGACGATCGTGCGGACGTCCGGCCATCGGCGGTAGAGCGTCATCCGCGACACGCCGGCGCGGCGGGCGATGTCGGTCAGGGTCGTCCGGCGCACCCCGACGGCCAGCACGCAGTCGCGGGCGGCGTCGAGGACGGTGTCGTCCGCGGTCCGGCCGCCCGGCCCGTTGCGCTCCGGCGTGTCGCGCCCCACCTTGTTGTGACGATTCGACGTCATGTGTCACAGTGTAAGCACAGAATCGAGGCCGGCGGCAGGCCGACGACGGGAGGCGCGGGTGGAGACGCGGGACATGCTGTGGAGCGGCTGGGGCGACCCCGGCCGGGCCGCGCCCCTGCCGGAGCAGGTCGTGGGCCTGCTGCACGACATGCTCGGCGTCCGGCCCGCCGAGCGGCCCCCGGTCGCCCTCGCCGACATCGAAGTCCGCGACACCCGGCTGTCCGCCGGCGACCTGACCGCGCTGGCGAAGATCGTGGGTGACCGGAACGTCCGCGCCGACACCGAGACGCGCGTCCGGCACACGCGGGGCAAGTCGACGCCCGACCTGCTGCGCATCCGCGCCGGCGACACCGCGGACGCGCCGGACGCGGTCGTCCTGCCCGGCACCCACGAAGAGGTCCTGCGGGTGCTCCGGGCCTGCGCCGGGCGCCGCGTCGCGGTCGTCCCGTTCGGCGGCGGCACCTCGGTCGTCGGCGGCCTGGCGCCGGCCGGCGTCGACGCGTTCATCGCCCTCGACCTGCGCCGCATGGACGCCCTGGTCTCGGTCGACGAGGTCACCCGGACCGCCGTCCTGCAGCCCGGCCTGCGCGCCCCCGGCGCCGAGGCGCTGCTGGCCGAGCGCGGCTACACCCTCGGGCACTTCCCGCAGTCGTACGAGTGGGCGTCGATCGGCGGGTTCGCGGCGGCGCGGTCCAGCGGGCAGGCGTCCGCCGGATACGGCCGTTTCGACGACATGGTCGTCGGGCTGACCGTCGCCACCCCGGAGGGCCCGCTCGAACTCGGCCGCGCGCCGAAGTCCGCCGCCGGGCCCGACCTGCGGCAGCTCGTCCTCGGCTCGGAGGGCGCGTTCGGCGTGATCACCTCCGTGACCGTCCGGATCCATCCCGTCCCGGAGGCCAGGGAGTACGAGGGCTGGCGGTTCGCGTCGTTCGACGAGGGCGCCGCCGCGCTGCGCCGGCTCGCCCAGGACGGGCCGATGCCCGCGGTGCTGAGACTCTCCGACGAGACCGAGACCATGGTCGGGCTGGCCGACCCGACCGCCATCGGGGCGCCGAGCGGGGCTCGTCCGTTGGATGGTGGTGGGCGGGGGCTGGAGGACGGTGGGTCGTCCGCCGGATGCCTGGCCGTGCTCGGGTTCGAGGGCACCCGGGCGCGGGTCGCCGAACGGCGCGCCCAGGCGGCGGACGCGCTGCGCGCCGCCGGCGGCGAACCGCTCGGCACCGGGCCCGGAGAGAAATGGGAGCACGGCCGCTTCAACGCCCCCTACCTGCGCGACTCGCTGCTGGACGCGGGCGCGTTCGTGGAGACGCTGGAGACCGCCGCGTTCTGGGCGGACGTCCCCGCGCTGTACCAGGGCGTCCGGGCCGCGCTGATCGGCGCCCTGTCCGGTGCCGGGACGCCGCCGCTGGTGATGTGCCACATCTCGCACGTGTACCCGTCAGGCGCGTCCCTCTACTTCACCGTCGTGTCCGCGCAGGGTAAGGATCCGGTCGGGCACTGGGAGGTGGCCAAGCGCGCCGCCAACGAGGCGATCATCGACGCGGGCGGCACGATCAGCCATCATCACGGTGTGGGCACCGACCATCGCGACTGGTACGCCCGGGAGATCGGGCCGCTGGGCGCCGCGGTGCTCCGCGCCGTCAAGGACCGGGTGGATCCGGCCGGGATCCTCAACCCGGGCGTCCTCGTCCCGCCGGCCGCAGGGGAGTGACCCATGAGCAAAGCGAACCGGGAGGGCGCCGGTGACGGGGGCCCGCGTTCGTTCACCGCGATCGTCAACCCGGCGGCGGGCGGCTCCGCGTCCGCCTCGTCGCTGATCACGCTGGCCCGGCTGCTGCGCGAGGCGGGCGCCGACGTCGCCGTCGAGTACAGCCGCGGACTGGAGCACGCCACGGACGTCGCCCGCGCCGCCGCCGGGACCGGGCGGGTGGTGCTCGGCGTGGGCGGCGACGGCATGGTCGGCTGCGTCGGCGGCGCCCTGGCCGGAATGGACGCCGGGACGGGCGCGGTCTTCGGTATCGTCCCGGCGGGCCGCGGCAACGACTTCGCGCGGCAGCTCGGCATCCCGTCCGGTCCGGAGGAGCTGGCCAAGCTGCTGCTGGAGGGCGAGCCGCGCGCCGTGGACACCATCGACGCCAACGGCACGGCCGTCCTCGGCAGCGTCTACGCGGGCGTGGACGCCGTCGCCAACGACAACGCGAACAGGACGCGGCTGCTGCGCGGTTCCGCCGCCTACTACTTCGGGGCGCTCCGCGCGATCATCTCGTGGCGGCCCGCCGACTACCGCATCACCGTCGACGGCGAGTCGCGCGAGCGGCAGGGCTACACCGTCGTCGCCGCCAACTCCGGCTACTACGGGTTCGGCAAGCACATCGCGCCCGACGCGAGGGTGGACGACGGGCTGCTGGACGTGATCCTCATCCGGCACGCGCCCAAGAGGCTCTTCTTCTCGGTCATGCGGGAACTGGAGGACGGCTCGCACGTGCGGCGGCCCGAGGTCGAGGTCATGCGCGGCCGGGAGGTGCGGATCGAGCTGACCGGCCCGCCCGGCCGGACGCTCCCGTACGGTGCGGACGGCGAGCTGCCGGGGACGCTGCCCGTCACGGCCCGGGTGATGCCGGGCGCTCTCCACGTCCTGGCGCCCTGACCAGCGGGTTCATCGGTGTCCCAGGGTTTGGCCCGAAGTTTGGGACAGTTTACGCCAGCATTACGGTCTCTCGGATAGCGTCAATTACGTCCCGCTAAGGGACCGTTGGGGCCGTCTGCGGAGGCATCATGAGAAGGCGACTGAGCTCGCCGTTCTGGGGGGACTCATGATGAACGCAGGCGCCCTCGTCGTGGTGGCGCCGGCGTCTCTGGGGGTGGCGCCGGCGTCCACCACGCGCACGCGCTGACCGCGCCTCTCCGCACCGGGGAACATCACACGCCGGGTTACGGCAAGTCCGCTTGACTGCCGAGATCGCCTCCGGACAGGCTGTGGGCACCCCCTATCCGAACCTTTTCGTCCCCGGCGGGCCATCGGAAGCCGGCCCGAGTGACGCCGGGACGAGAGGGCTCGTCCTGCCCGGAGGCGTTCTGTGTGTGCCGAGGAGAATTCCGGTCCCGACAACTCGCGCACCTCTGAGGCGGGCGCCGGGTGGGCCTGCCAGAAACCCGGCACCTTCAACGACCTGCTTCCCGAGCGCGTCACCGATTTCTCCTGGCGCCGCCCGAGGGTGCTGTGGCGGTCCCGCAACGACGTCCTCGCGAGCCTGTTCGGCGATCCCTCGAACGCGATCCGCCGCCGCTGCGTCGACGCGCTGCGCGAGCGGGGGGCGCCGGCCGCGTTCACCGTCCACCGCTCGGAGCCGGAGTTCTCGTTCGCCCTGCTCGGCGACACCGGCGAGGGCGACCGGTCGCAGTACGCGGTGGTTCCGCCCCTGCTGCAGGCCGCCGCCGGCACCGACTTCATGATCATCGCCAGCGATGTGATCTACCCGGCCGGGGACGCGGACGAGTACCCGGACAAGTTCTTCCGCCCCTACAAGGACTATCCGGCCCCCATCTACGCCGTTCCCGGCAACCACGACTGGTACGACGGTCTGCGCGGCTTCCTCCACGTCTTCTGCGAACTGGACGTGGACTGCTCGCCGCCGCCGTGGCGCGGCCCCCTCTCATTCGTGCCCCGCCTGCTCTGGCGCCACCCGGGCGACGTCGACTCGCACATGCTCGGGGAGGCCCGCCGACGGCACCGGGGCGCGCCGGGCCAGCAGTCCGTCCAGCCCGGACCGTACTGGGCGATCGACACGCCGTCGCTGCGCATCATCGGCATCGACACCGGGATCACCGGCACCGTCGACCGCGGCCAGGGCCGCTGGCTGCGGGAGGTGTCCGCCGGCCCGAAACCCAAGCTGCTCGTGACCGGAAAACCGCTGTACGTGGACGGCGAGCACCGTCCCGGCAAGATCCAGGGCGGCGGGACGGTCGACGAGGTCGTCCGGGACCCGGCGCACAACTACGTGGCGGCGATCGGCGGCGACATCCACAACTACCAGCGCTACCCGCTGGCGGCCGGCGACGGGCGGACGATCCAGTACGTCGTCGCCGGCGGCGGCGGTGCGTTCATGCACGCGACCCACACGATCCCGCGGACGCGCGTGGTGGAGGAGGACGTGTTCCGCTGCTACCCCCTGCGCGGCGACTCCCTCTCCCGCTACAGCAGGCTGTACGGCCGGTGGCTGCGCCTGCCCCGGTTCTTCGAACTCACTCCCGAGGAGGCCACGGCCGCCGTCCGGCACCGGCTCGGCATCAGACCGGGCCGCGGCTACAAGAGCCCCGAGCCGTCCTTCCGCGCCCGCCTCGTCGCGTCGCTCCTGGGCGTCCCGCGCGGGGACCGGCGCCGCCCCCGGATGCTGCGGGTTCCCGTGCGCAAACTGCCGCAGCGCTTCCGCTCGGAGCTGGCGGACTGGGACGACCCGCCGTTCTTCAAGAGCTTCCTGCGCGTGGACGTGACGGAGTCGCGGCTGCGGATCCGCTGCTACGCGGCCACGGGCTGCGGCGACCACGAGAAGGCTCCGCCGTGCGAGGATGAGGTCACGATTCCGTTGCGCTAGCCCCGGCGCATTGGAGAATCCACCAGAAAAGTCGACAAAGGCGGCGAGCCTGCCCCACGACGTGCGCGGACGCGGTTACAGTCTTGGCTCACCAGACGGGTGACCGGTAACGGGCGGTCGGCCGCAGATCGACCGCGTCCTCAGGAGAGCAACTCAATGAGCTACCCCCAGCAGGGTCAGGGCCAGCCACAGCAGCAACAGCAGCAGGCCTACCAGGGCGGTTACGCGCCCGCCCAGAAACAGCAGCAACAGCAGGCCCCCGTCGCCGTCGGCGCCGGCGCCAACATGAAGCGCCGCAACCCGGTCGGCGCCTGGCTCGGCCTGCCCATCATCACCTTCGGGATCTACGGCCTCGTGTGGTTCTTCAAGGTCCACAACGAGCTGCACGCGTACGACCGCCGCATCGACAACGCCGCCGTGAACGCGCTGCTGTCCATGCTGTTCGGCGCGATCACCCTCGGCATCTGGCCCCTGATCATGTGGGTCAAGCTCGCCGGCCGCATCGCCGCGGCCCAGCGCGCCGCAGGCCTGCCCGCGACCTGCAGCGGAGGCATGGGCTTCCTGCTCGGCATCCTCGGCTTCGGCGTCCTCTACTACCAGATCCAGCTCAACAAGGTCGCCGACCGCTACGGCGACACCCCCGCAGGCCAGCAGGTCTCCCTGGTCGCATGATCACCTAGGGGCTACGGCCCTGGCCCCGCACGAGACCCGCACCGGACCCCTCCGCCACCACCCGTCGCGGAGGGGTCTTCGCGTGCACCCCCAGGCGGGGAATGTCGGTGGCCGGGGCGAGAATCGGCGGTGTGAGGATCGCGGTGGCCGCCGGGGCGCGGGGCGGGGGAGTGCTGCGGCCGCTCGGCGAGGACGGGATGCCCGCCGGGCCGGTCCAGGTCGTCCCCGATCTGGTGGCGGCCGTCGTCGAGCGGGAGCGGGACGAGGCGCCGCGGTGGGTGTGGTCGTCAACGGCGCGGATCTATCCCCCGCTGCTGAACGCGGGCGTGCGGGTGGGGCGGTGCCATGACCTGGAGCTGGTCGAAAGTCTCCTGCTCGGCCACGCGGGACGGTACGGGGAGCCGCGCTCCGTCCGGGCGGCGTGGGCTCGGTCGCGCGGGGAGCCGGTGCCCGCGGACCGTCCGCCGCACGAGGAGTCGGCGCAGGCGTCGCTGTTCGACGATGCCGACGAAGGGGACGGGGGCGCCGACGACATCGAGCAGGTCGTCGCGGTGCACGCGGAGCAGCAGCGCGCCATCGCCGGGCTGGACGGGTTCGCGCTGCTCGCGGCGGCGGAGTCGGCCGGGTCGCTGGTGGCGGCCGAGATGGGCCACGACGGGCTGCCGTGGTCGGCGCAAGAGCACGACGCGCTCCTCACCGAGCTGCTGGGGCCGCGTCCCTCCGGCGGGCTCCGGCCCCGCAGGCTCCAGGATCTCGCCGACCGGATCAGCGCGGCGTTCGGGCCGCGCATGCACGTCAACCCCGACTCCCCGGCGCAGATCCTGAAGGCGTTCGCGGCGGCGGGGCTGCCGATCCCGTCGACGCGCGCGCACGTCCTGAAACGGCTCGACCACCCGGCGGTGCCGCTGCTGCTGGAGTACAAGGAGCTGGCGCGCCTGCACACCGCGCACGGCTGGGCGTGGCTGGACACCTGGGTGAGCGGTGGACGGTTCCGTGCCGATTACGTGGTCGGCGGCGTGGTGTCCGGCCGGTGGGCGACGAGCGGCGGGGGCGCCCTGCAGATCCCGCGCGTCCTGCGGAAGGCCGTCGTCGCCGATCCCGGCTGGTCCCTCGTCGTCGCGGACGCGGCCCAGCTCGAACCCCGCGTGCTGGCGGCCCTGGCGGGCGACCGCGCTTTCACCGAGGCGGCGGCCCACGGTGACCTTTACGAGGCCCTCTCCGACGCCTTCCAGACGGACAAGAGCGAGCCGAGCGGAGCTCGTCGATTGGATGGTGGTGGGTGGGGGCCGGAGGACGGTGGGAGGGGGCTGGAGGACGGTGGGCTGAGCGCGCGGGACAAGGCGAAGCTCGCGCTGTTGTCCGCCATGTACGGCGGCGGGACGGGCGAGGCGGTGCAGCTCCTCGCCGTCCTGAAGAACCGGTTCCCGGACGCGTTCGAGTACGTGGAGGCCGCCGCGCGGGCCGGGGAGCGCGGGGGGCTCGTCCGGTCCCGGCTCGGCCGCACCTGCCCGCCGCCGTCCGCGGGCTGGCGCGAGCTGACCTCGGCGGGCGACGACGAGGCCGCCGAGCCGCGCCAGGGCCCGGCCGCGCAGGCGCTGCGCAGCCGGGGCCGCTTCACCCGCAACTTCGTCGTCCAGGCCACCGCCGCCGACTGGGCACTCGCCCTCCTCGGCTCGCTGCGCCGCCGCCTCACCACACTCGGCCCACCGTCCTCCGGCCCCCTCCCACCGTCCTCCGGCCCCCTCCCACCACCATCCAACGGACTAGCTCCGCTCGGCACGCCCCGGCTGGTGTTCTTCCAGCATGACGAGGTCATCGTGCACACCCCCGCCGAGCTGGCCGCGGACGTCGTCGCCGCCGTCCACGCCTCGGCGGACGAGGCGCGGCGGCTGCTGTTCGGCGACACCCCGGTCGTGTTCCCCATGGAGATCGCGGTGGTGGACCGTTACGCCGACGCCAAGTGATCGGCCATGGCACGGATGGTGTTGGCGGCGGCGAAGGCGTGCCCCCGGGCGTTGAGGTGCAGCTGGTCGCCGCCGTAGATGCCGGGGTCGGCGGCGACCGGGTGGTCGTAAGGGTTGGCGACGTGGCAGGCGCCGTGCTCGGCGGCGACGTCGGCGGCCACGGCGTTCAGCCGCCGCGTCCGGGACGACATGACCTCCCGGTAGCGGGACGGGCCGAGCCCGGCGACGGTGATGTCCAGCAGCCCGATCGTGACGACGTCGGCGCCGGCGGCGCGGAACGCGGAGACCATCGCGGCCAGTTCGCGCCGCACCTCGTCCACGTCGAAGTGCGGGCGGAGCATGTCGTTGCCGCCGGCGGCGACGACCGCCAGGTCGGGGCCGAACGCGAGCGCCGGGTTCAGCTGCTCGGCCGCGATCTGCGCGGCGACGAGGTCGCGGCGGCCGAGGTTGAGCGCGGTGAAGCCGGGCGTCACCGCGCCGAGGGCCTCCTCGACCCGGTCGGCCCACGACATGTCGCGGTAGCCGGGCACGGGTTCGCGGACGCCTTCGGCGACGCTGTCGCCGATCGTCACCATCCGCGTCCAGGGCGCGCCGGCCAGCAGCGCGGCGGCCTCGGCGGCGGGCAGGACGGCCGGGTCCGTCCATTCGGACAGGGTCGTCTCGGTCATCTCGTCTCCCATCAGGACTTGGCGGGCCGGACGGTCAGCGGCAGCCCGGCGAGGGCCGCGCCGCCGGCGGCGAGTGTGCAGAACAGGTAGATGGCGGTGAAGTCGCCGTGCACGGCGTGGGCGGGCAGCAGCGCGGCGAGGACGGCGATGCCGAGCGCGCCGCCGAGTTGGCGCGCCGTCGTGTTGAGGCCGGTGGCGCCGGCGAACCGCTGCGGGTCGACCGACAGCGCGGCGGCGGACGCGGTGCCGGTGCTGAGCATCCCCATGCCCGTCCCGACCAGCAGCCCGACGGGGAGCCAGAAGGTGAGGAAGTGCGGCTCGGACGGTAGCGACGCGAACGCCCACGTCCCGGACGCGACCATGATGAGCGCGCCTCCCGTCACGGCGGGCCGCACGCCGATGCGGCCGGTCAGGCGGCCCATGACGATCGCCGCCGCGGTGGCGGTGAGGGCCCCGGGCGTCGAGGCGAGGCCCGCCTTGAGGATCGAGTAGTCCCACTGGGCGGTGAGGTAGAGGACGCCGAGCAGCAGCCACGAGTACAGGGCCGTCCCGTACAGGAACGAGGCGGCGTTGGCGAAGGCGAACCGGCGGCTGCGCCACAGTGAGATCTCCAGCGCGGGAACCGGGTGCCGCGCCGACCGCCACAGCGCCAAGGCGACCATGGCCGCGCCGCCGATCAGCAGGGCGAGCGTGCGGGTGTCCGTCCAGGCCCAGTCGCGGGTCTGGGTGACGCCGAGCGCGACCCCGCCGACGCCGCCGCCGAGCAGGACCGTGCCGATCAGGTCGGGAAGCCGGCCGTGACCGCCCTCGGCGCGGGGGAGGCGCAGCCCGCCGAGCAGCATGGCCAGCCCGAACGGCACGTTGATGATGAACAGCGACCGCCAGCTGAACTGGTCGACGAGGACGCCGCCCAGGCTGGGGCCGATGGCGGCGGCGAACGCGCCCGCCGCGCTCCACAGCCCGATGGCGCCGGCGCGCCGCCCGGCGGGCGTGTCGCGCAGCAGCAGAGCCAGGGACGCGGGGATCATCGCGGCCGCGGCGGCGCCCTGAACGCCGCGCGTCGCCAGCAGGACGGGCACGTTCGGCGCGAGGGCGCAGCCCAGTGAGGCCAGCGTGAACAGCCCGACGCCCCACTGGTACAGCGTCCGCCGGCCGAGGAGGTCGGCGAGCCGCCCGGCGGGGGCGAGCAGCGCCGCGAACAGCACGGCGTACAGGGTGATCATCCAGGTCAGCCCGGACAGCGAGGAGCCGGGGAAGTCGGCGCGCAGGTCGGGGACGGCCAGGTTGGCGACGGTGGCGTCGAGCATCGCCAGGAACGTCGCCCCGGCGGCGAGCCAGGGCACGTCGCGCCGCGCGGCGGGGCCCGCGGCGGCGGGCGGCGCGGTGGTCTCGGCGGTCATGGGCAGGCCTCCAGAAAATTAAACGAACGATCGTACAATCTTCTATGGACACGGGCTCCGTCAAGGGTTCGGCGCATTGACTTTGTACGAACGGTCGTGCAGATTAGAGGCCGTGAGCACCGACGGACGCCTTCTCAAGGGCGAGCAGACGCGCAGGACCATCCTCTGCCGCGCCGCCGACATCGCCTCGGCGGAGGGCCTGGAGGGGCTGTCGATCGGCCGGCTCGCCACCGAACTGGGGGCCAGCAAGAGCGGCGTGTTCACGCACTTCGGCTCCAAGGAGGAACTGCAGCTCGCGACCGTCCGCAAGGCCGTCGACGTCTACCGCGAGCACGTCGTCGAGCCCGCCCTCGCCGTCCCCAAGGGCCTCGGCCGCGTCCGTGTGCTCCTGGACGCCTGGCAGCGCTACCAGCGCGAACCCGTCTTCCCCGGCGGATGCTTCTTCCACTCCACGATGGCCGAGTTCGACGCCCGCCCGGGCCGCGTCCGCGACGCCATCGCCGCCTCACAGCGCGACTGGCGCGACTTCATGGAACGCTGCATGCGCGAGGCGCGGGACCTCGGCGAGATCGACGCGTCCGCCGACATCCCCCAGCTGACGTTCGAACTGGACGCCGTCTGCCGCACCGGATCGGCCCACGCGCTCCTCCACGACGACCCGGCCTTCTACGACCGCGCGGCCCGCGCGATGAACGCCCGCCTGGCCGCCGTCGCGACCTCCACCGCCTGAACGACGGCGACGTGAGCGCGGAGCGCGGCGAGGCCGGGCCCCACCGCGCTCCGCGCCGGAGTCCTCAGCCGGAGACCGTGTACGACGGCCGGCTGTTGAGGGTCTCGACGTCGGAGAACGACGTCCGGCGGTAGGCGCCGGCGATGGTGCTCAGCTCGTCCGGCGCCAGGACGTCCTCGATGGCGTCGAACCCCTGCGGGGCGCGCTCGCTGACGGTCTGCAGGATGCGGTCGGCGGGCATGTCGCGGCAAGCCAGCACGATGGCGTTGACCGTCTCCCGGCGTTCCCGCTCGTAGGCGAGGAGCGCCTCGGCCGGATCGGCGGCCCCGGCCAGCTCGTGCGCCACGACACGGGCGTCGAGGACGGCCTGGGATCCGCCGTTGGAGCCGATCGGGTACATCGGGTGGGCGGCGTCGCCGAGCAGGGTCACGCGGCCGGACGTCCAGCGGTCCAGGGGATCCCGGTCGACCATCGGGTACTCCAGGATCTCCGCCGAGCCCGACAGCAGCGCCGGGACGTCGAGCCAGTCGAACCTCCACTCCGCGAAGTAGGGAAGCACGTCCTCCAGGCGGCCCGTCCGGTTCCAGTCGGCGGTGCGGTCCAGCTGGTCGTCGGCGAGCCTCACCTCCGCCACCCAGTTCAGCAGCGCCTTGCCCCGCCGCTCGGCGCGCATGGAGATCGGGTAGACGACCATCTTGGACGCGGCGTTGCTGCCCGCGATGGCCAGTGTCCGCCCGCTCAGGAACGGCTCTCCCTCGGTGACGCCGCGCCACATCCTGATGCCGTTCCACAGCGGCGCCGACTCGCCCGGGTTGAGCTGCGCGCGGACGGCGGAGTGCAGGCCGTCCGCACCGATCAGCACGTCGGCCGCGGCGGTGCCGGCGGTGCCGGACGCCCGGTCGAGCAGCCGCGCCCGTACTTCCTCACCGTCCTGCTCGAAGCCCTCGAAGACGGTTCCGGTGCGGACGGCGTCCTTGCCGAGCCGCGCCAGGACGGCGTCCAGCAGCATCATCTGCAGTTCACCGCGGTGAATCGAGTACTGCGGCCAGTGGTAGCCGAGCGCGCGTCCCCGCGGCTCCCCCCAGATCCGGCCGCCGTACCGGTCGAAGTGCACGGTCTCCGCGGTGGGGATGCCGATCTCGGCCAGTTCGTCGCCGAACCCGAGCTCGGTGAGCTCCCGGACGGCGTGCGGGAGCAGGTTGATGCCGACGCCGAGCGGCCGCAGCCGGACGGCCGAGTCGACGACGAGCGCCTCGACACCGGCCTCGTGCAGGCTCAACGCGGTGGTGAGCCCGCCGATCCCCGCACCCACGATGAGTACGCGCATGAATCGCCCTCCCGTTCGTTCCCGGGCAGGCGGGGCCGGTATGGTGGCGGCCCCGTCCGCCCCGGTCTCGTTCCCTGCCGCCGCTCAGGGCGGCGGTTCTCAGCGAGCCGGTTTCGTGCCCGAGCTCGCGCCGGACTTCTTCGCGGTCTCCGCCGCGGCCGCCTCCGGCTCGTCCGCGGGCGGGGAGCCGGAGGGCACCGCGCCGGGCACCTTCGCGCCGCCGCGGACCAGCCGGCCGACCTCGGCGCGGAGCTGGACGAACTCCGGGAGGCCCCGGGTGTCGATCTGGTCGCGGACGGACGGCAGCCCGACGGGCAGGTCGGCGTGCACGCGGGCGGGCGAGCGGTTCAGCACGATCACCCGGTCACCGACGTAGACGCTCTCGTCGATGTCGTGCGTGACCAGCAGGATCGTCATCTTCTGGGTCCGGTGCACCTCCAGGACGAGGTCCTCGAGGTCCTCCCGGGTCTGCGCGTCCACGGACCCGAACGGCTCGTCCATCAGCATCAGCGAGGGACGGTACGCCAGCGCCCGCGCGATCGACACGCGCTGCTGCATGCCGCCGGACAGCTGCCACGGGTACTTGCGCCCCGCGTCGTGGAGGCCCACCGACTCCAGGGCCTCCTCCGCCCCGGCGCGCCGCTCCGAGCGTGACTTCCCGCGCCGGCGCAGCGGCAGCGCGACGTTGTCGCGGACGGTCAGCCAGGGGAACAGCGAGCGGCTGTAGTCCTGGAACACCACCGCGAGGTCGTCGGGCACGCCGTCGATCGGCGCCCCGTCCAGGGTGAGGGTCCCGCCGGTCGGACGGATCAGCCCGGCGATGCAGCGCAGCAGGGTGGACTTGCCGCAGCCGGACGGGCCGACGATGCTGACCATCTGCCCGTCCGGGACGGTGAGGTCGAGGCCGTCGAGGGCCAGGTGGCCGTCGGCGTAGGAGTGCGTGAGGCCGGTTATCTGGAGCATCACGGCCGCCTTTTCTGTGTGTACGTCGTGAGGGTCAGCGTGGGGGGCATCGGTCAGTTCGCGAGCCGCTGCGCGCCGATGTGCCAGGCCAGCAGGCGGCGTTCCAGCAGCATGAAGACGGCGTTGAACAGGAAGCCGAGGATGCCCAGCATGACGATGCCGGCCCACATCCGGGGCAGCTCGAACGAGCGCTGGGCGCCGATGAGCTCGGAGCCGATGCCCGCGGTGCTGCCGAACAGCTCGGAGATGACCATGAGGATCAGCGCGAACGACAGCGCCACCCGCAGGCCCGCGAAGATCTTCGGCGCCGCCGCCGGGAGGATGATGGTCACCATCCGGCGGAGCCGGCCGATCCCGAACACCCGGGCCGTCTCCAGCTGCAGGGACTCAACGGTGCGGACGCCGTCGCAGGTGTTGAGCAGCACCGGCCACACGACGCCGAACGCGATCGTGACGATCTGCATGGTCGCGCCGAGCTGGAACACGATGATGAAGAACGGCAGCAGCGTCGGCGGCGGCACCGCGCGCAGGAACTCCAGCACCGGGGTCAGCATGTCGTACAGGGCCTTCGACCGCCCGACCGCCGCGCCGATCACGACGCCGGCGGCGCCGGCGGCGGCCCACCCGATGAACAGGTGGGTCAGGCTGGTGGAGAAGTCGTCCGTCGCGTTGTCCGTGAGGAACAACCGGGACGCGGGGCCGGAGAACCACAGTTCGTGCAGCGCTCCGAGGATCTTGGTGGGCGGCGGGAAGTAGGTCTCGTTCACCGCGCGGGTGATCAGCTCCCACAGGATGACGAAGACGACGACCAGCCAGGCGCGCTCGACGAACGCGCGCAGCGCCTTCAGGGCCTTCACGCCTGCTCCTTGCGGGGAGGCGGCTCCCAGCGCACCTCGGTTCGCTCCGCTCATGCGATCCCCTCCACCTGGGCGGTGTGCCAGCGGAACGCAATCCGTTCTAGCCCGAGAAGGCCCATGTTGGCCAGCAGTCCGAGGACACCGGCCCAGACGGCCCCGGCAAGCAGCAGGTCGGTCTGGCCGCCGCCGGCCTGGGTGGAGCTGAGATAGATTCCCACTCCGTTGACCCCGCCGGCCAACAGCTCGGTGCTGACCACGACGATGAGGGCGACGGAGGCGGCGATCCGGACGCCGGTGGTGATGAACGGGGCGGCGCTCGGCAGCGAGACGCGCCACAGCACCGACGGCGTCCCGAACCCGAAGGCGCGCAGGCTCTCCTTGGCGACCGGGTCGACGTCGCGGAGCGCGTACAGGGTGTTGATGAGAATCGGCCACAGGCAGGCGTAGAAGATCAGCGACATCTTCATCTGCGTGGGGTCGGCGAACAGGATGATGGCGAGCGGGATCAGCGCGACCGAGGGGATGGGGCGCAGCAGTTCGACTAGGGCGCGGGCGGCGGTGCCCAGCAGCGGAACCGAGCCGAGCAGGACGCCCAGCGGTACCGCCACCAGCACCGCCAGCGCGAGCCCGCCGAACCACGCCTTGAGCGTGGCGCCGACGTCGACGAGGAACTCCCCGTCGACGGCCAGTTTCGCGGCCTCCCACAGAACGGTCGACGCCGGGGGCAGGGCGGACGCGTCGATGAGGCCCGTACGGCTTACGACCTCGATGACGACGACCACCCCGGCCACCCCGGCGGCGCCGAAAGCGATACGGCGAGAATTCATGCGGCGGAAGTGGCGATGAAGTTCTTGACGTCGATCTTCTCTTCCACGTACCCGAACTGGAGCATCACGTCCGCCACGCGCTGCAGACGCGTCGCGTTCAGCGTGGTCGGGAAGCTGCCGTAGCTCATCGTCGAGGCGACCTTGGCGTCGATGCCCTTGGCGTAGGTCGGCAGGATGTCCTGCACGAGCTTGCGGTCGGCCGCCATGCCCTGGGCCTTCTGGAGCGCGCGCTGGAAGGCGGCGGTGGTCTTCGGGTGCTCCTTGATGAACTCTTCGGTGGCGGCGTAGCCGGCGATCGGGAAGTCCGCGGTCGGGCCGCTGGACAGGTCCGCGACCATCCTGGCGCCGATCGACTGCTGCATCTGGGTGCCGAACGGCTCGATCGCCTGGACGGCCTCAACGCTCTCGGACTTCAGGGCCTGCTCCATGGCCGGCGGGGCGACCTCGACGAAGTTCTTGTCCTCGTCGAATTCCACGCCCACGGGCTTGCCGGCGGCGCGGATCATCAGCGTGCTGATGTTGCGGCGGGTGTTGACGCCGACCTTCTTGCCCTTGAGGTCCTCGATCGTCTGGTACGGGGAGTCCTTGCGCACCATCAGCGTGTGGGTCTTCGGGGCGCCCTGGAAGCCCTCGGCGACGATCTTCGGCTTGAAGCCGGGGTCCTTGACGCCGGCGGTGAGCAGCGAGACGTAGTTGCCGAAGCTGAAGTCCAGCCGCCCGCTCTTCAGCAGCGGGATGCCGGCCGCGCCGCCCTGGATGACCTGCGTCTTCACCGTCAGGCCCTCGGCCTTGAACAGACCCTTCGTGATGGCGATCTGGACGGGCGCGGTGTCGGCGATGGTCATCGTGCCGAGGGTGATCTCGGACTTCTCCAGGCCGTTGGCCGAGGGGCTCTCTTCGGAGTCGCCGCAGGCGGCGGCCCCGGAGAGCGCGAGCCCGATGGCGAGTGCGCCGCCGATGACTGTGCGGCGGTGGGAAGCAGACATGAACAACGCTCCATTTGCGGGGGAAGCTGGTTGAAAGCTGATCTTTCAACGAGCCGGGAGCGTAGCGCACCAGGGGCGCGCCATGGGGAAGATGCCAGCTTTACGTGCACTTATGTGAACACACGTGAACAAGCTGTGACATTCGCATCTTCTGCATCACAAGTCTAGACCTGTGTGATCATTCGGGTTGGCCATGATGGTTGCTCTGTGTTGCAATGTTCGGCGCTTGCCCACAGTGGTGCGGGCAGGCGACGCGACCCGGATCTCGTTCAGGGTCACTGTGCGCCGCGAGCGATCGACCCATTGAGAGGTAGCGGAGGGCAGTGCGGAAAGCCGAAGGGGCCGAGATGGCCCCGCAGTCCCCTCAGCCAGGCCCGTCTGCCAGTGGAGACGCCCCCAAGCGAGGCTTCCTGGGAGGCCGGCTCAAGCTGCGCAACTGGCGCGTGCGGACGCGCCTGTTCGCCCTCATCGCGGTGCCCACGATCGTGGCCGCACTCCTTGCGGGCTACCGCGTCCAGGTTTCCATGGACGACGCCGACGCCTTTGCCCGGACGGGCGAGATGGCTACGCTCGGTAAGGAACTGACTGCGCTCGCGCACGAAGTGGAGAACGAGCGCGACGCCATGGCGGGCCGGGCCGCAGGCGGCCAGCGAGCCATCGACGCCGACGAGCTCACGGCGCGCCAGGAGGCGGTGGACGCCGCCGCCCGCAAGGTGCAGGACGCGGCCGACGACGTCGAGGTCAAATCGCCCGGCCTGGAGCTGGCGCTCGGCAACGTCCTCGACCGGGTCAGCGACCTGCCCGCGCTGCGGGCCCTGTCCGCGCGCCTCGCGCCCGGCCCGATCATCGACAAGTACGGCGAGTTCATCGACGACTTCAGCGGATACCACCTGCTGGTCTCGCAGGACGCCCCGACACCCGAACTCGCGCAGGGCGCGCTGGCGCTCGCCGACCTCGCGAGCGCCAAGGAGGCCGCGTCCCGCGAGCGGGCCCTCCTCGCCGCGGCCCTCTGGGAGGGGCGCTTCACACCGCTCGGCCGCGCCGACGTCGACGACGCCCGCGCCGACCTGAACACCAGCATCGCGGCGTTCCGCAGCTCGGCCACGGCGGTCCAGCTGCAGCTCTTCGAGGACACCGTCACCGGCCCCGAGCTGGACCGCGCCGAGGTCACCCGGCTGCGGACGCTCGCCGTCGCCGACGCGTCCCCGAGCCTGCGGGTCAGGCTCGGCAACGGCGTCGCCCGCAACTGGACGGCCGACTCCAGCGCCCGGGTCAACAAGCTCCGGACGGTCGAGCAGAACATCGCCGCCGAACTCGCCGACACGGCCAACGACGCCAAGTCCGACGCCCAGACGGACGCGTTCCGCGACGCGGCGCTGCTGTTCCTCATCCTCGCGATCGTCCTGGCGACCGTCATCATCGTGGCCCGCTCGCTCGTGCGGCCGCTGCTGCGGCTGCAGTCCGGCGCGCTCGACGTGGCCGGCACCCGGCTGCCCGGCCTGGTCGACCGGCTCCGCGATCCCGAGGCCGCCGCCGGCGGCATCGAGGTCGAGCCGATCGAGATCGACTCCACCGACGAGATCGGCCAGGTCGCGCGGGCCTTCGACGAGGTCCACCGCGAGGCGGTCCGGCTGGCGGCCGACGAGGCGGTCCTGCGCGGCAACATCAACGCGATGTTCGTCAACCTCTCCCGCCGCAGCCAGTCCCTGATCGAGCGCCAGCTGCGCCTGATCGAGGAGCTGGAGCAGAGCGAACGCGACGAGGAGCAGCTCGGGAACCTGTTCCGGCTGGACCACCTGGCAACCCGCATGCGCCGCAACTGTGAGAACCTCCTCGTCCTCGGTGGGCAGGAGCAGGTGCGCCGGTGGAACCAGGCCGTCCCGCTGATCGACGTCGTCCGCGCGTCGCTGTCCGAGGTTGAGCAGTACGAGCGGGTCGCGCTGCGGGTTCAAGGCGACATGACGGTCGCCGGTCCCGTCGTCAACGACCTCGTCCACCTCCTGGCCGAGCTGGTGGAGAACGCCACGGTCTTCTCGTCCGAGCACACGAAGGTGACCGTATCCGGCCAAATGCTGAGCGGCGGCGGTTCCATGCTCCAGATCACCGACAACGGCGTCGGCATGTCGGGGGAGGACCTGGAGCAGGCCAACTGGCGGCTGGCGAACCCGCCCGTCATCGACTTCTCCGCGGCGCGCCGCATGGGCCTGTTCGTGGTCGGCCGCCTGGCCGTCCGGCACGGGATCCGGGTGGAGCTGCGCGCCGCCCAGGGCGGCGGCCTCACCGCGTTCGTGGTGCTGCC
Source organism: Actinomadura sp. 3N407 (assembly GCF_052245875.1). Lineage (NCBI taxonomy): Bacteria > Bacillati > Actinomycetota > Actinomycetes > Streptosporangiales > Thermomonosporaceae > Actinomadura > Actinomadura sp. 3N407. The sequence continues at coordinate 137,474 of NZ_JBQQBP010000003.1, read as the reverse complement.
CGACGCGGTGATCACTCCGGGCGAGGCCGGCCCGATCGGCACCCGCGGCCTCGGCCCCCGCGAGACCGACGGCCAGCAGCTCGCCGCGCTGACCACCGCCGCCGAGCCGCCCGCCATCGGCTCCGGCGGCGCGTTCCGGCAGGACGACTACGGCGTCCCCGGCGGGCCGGGCGGCGCGCCGGTCGTCGGCGGAACCGGCTCCCATCCCATGGCCGGCGGCACCGGGCCGCTGCGGTCCCTCCGCGGCGCCACCGGTCCCCAGCCGGCCATGAACGAGACCGGCCCGATCCCCGCCGCCGGCACCGGCGCCCACGCCGCGTTCCCGAACACGGGGCCGCTGCCCGCCGTCCCGCGCGACGAGCAGGGGCCGCCCGGCGACGACCCGTACCAGCCCGGCGACCGGCAGCCGCCGCGCAGGCCCGGCGAGCTGCCCATCCGCCGGCCCGGCGCGCAGCTGCCGGGACGCCCGGCCGACGACGGCCAGTCCAACGGCCTCTTCCAGCCGCGCAGCGAGCGGCCGCAGGACGGCGGCGCCGGAAGCAACGGCACCTACCGCCAGGGCGGCCCGCAGTCGGTCGTCCCCGAGGCCCAGCCGATGGTGCCCGAGCCCGGCGCGTCGCGGCAGATCCCGTGGGAGACCGGACCGCTGGAGCAGGTGGGAGGCGACTCCGGGCAGGCCCCGCCGGACCCGTACGGGGACGGCCCGCCGGCCGGCGGCCCGCCCCGGCCGCGCGGGGCCCGGTGGGAGACCGGCGAGATGCCGGCGCCGGAGCAGGCGCGCCCGGGCGCGATGTCCATGCCGCATCCGCCGGAGCCGGTTCCGGAGCCGCATGTCCCCGAACCGTCCATGCGGGCGCCCCAGGCCCCTCCGGCGCAGGCGCCGCCGGAGCCGAAGGCGCCGCCGCGGGTTCCCGAGCGTTCGCCCATCTTCGACGCGATGCAATCGGAGTGGTTCATGCGGAGGGGAGAGAACTCGGGGGAGGATCCCGTGCGGGGCTGGGAGTCCCCGGCGGACGCGGGCTTCCGCGCCGCCGAGGCCGCCCGCGAGCCCGTCGCCACCACGCGCACCAGCGTCGGGCTGCCCAAGCGGGTGCCGGGCAAGAACCGGGTGCCGGGGGCGGTCGGCCGCGCGGCGCCGGCCGGGAACACGCAGCCCGCCGCGGGTCCGGTTCCGGCACCGGGCCGGGCATTGCCCCAGGGCCCCGCGCAGGGGCAGGCTGTGCAGGGCCGGCCGGCACCGGAGGGTCAGGGACCGGGCCAGCAGCAGGGATACGGCCAGACGGCCGACGTCGTACGCAACCGCTTCGCGAGCCTGCAGCGCGGCGTCCATCGGGGACGCCACGAGGCTCGCGGCGCAGGCACGTCAGGTGAGGCGCCGTCACAGGGTGACGGCGAGACAGGAGGCACCCGGTGAGCGGGCAGGATCTCAACTGGTTGGTGACGAACTTCGCGGACCGTGTCGCGAAGGTCGCGCACGCCGTCGTGGTCTCCTCGGACGGATTGCCGATGGCGTACTCGTCGGGCTTCCCGCCCGAGCGTGCGGACCAGCTTTCGGCGATCGCCTCGGGGTTGATGAGCCTGACCCAGGGCGCGGCGAAGATCTTCGACGCGGGCGGGGTGAACCAGACCGTCGTCGAGATGGACCGCGGCCTGCTGTTCGTCATGTCCATCACGAACGGGTCGGTGTTCGCGGTGCTGGCGGCGCCGGACTGCGACCTCGGACTCGTCGCGTACGAGATGACGCTGCTGGTGGAGCGCGTGGGCCGGGTGCTGACGCCCGCGCTGCGCGCCCAGGAGCAGCAGCCTCCGTACTCGGGGCCTCCGGTGACGGAGATGGGCGCCGGCCCCGCCCGCTATTGACCGTGACTGACTCTGACGGAGGTCGGCGACATGGATCGAGGCAGCTTCGGAGGCAGTCCCGGGGTCCCCGGGCGCTGGCCGGGTGATCAGGGGCGGGTACCGGCCCAGGGACGGCCCCCCGAACGGCCCGAGGGCGACGGCAGCTCGCTGGTGCGCCCGTACGCCGTGACCGGCGGGCGGACCAAGCCCCGCTACGACCTGGCCATCGAGGCCCTGGTCACGGCGGCGCCGTACCCGCCGCGGGACGTGGCCGTGCTGACGCCGGAGTACCGGGCGATCATGGACCTGTGCCGGTCGGCCCGCTCGGTGGCCGAGGTCTCGGCCCTCCTGCGCCTGCCGCTGGGGGTGGCGCGGGTGCTCGTCGCCGACATGGCCGTCGAAGGGCTGCTGAGGCTGCACCAGTCCCAGCCCGCCACCACCGCCGGCGGACAGCCGGACCTCCGCTTGCTAGAAAGGGTGCTCAGTGGCCTTCGGAAGCTCTGACCAGGTTCCGGTCCCGGGGCCGCACGGCGGAGAGGCCGAGCTGACCTCGGTCAAGATCGTCGTTGGCGGCGGGTTCGGTGTCGGCAAGACCACCTTCGTCGGGTCGGTCTCGGAGATCATGCCGCTCACCACCGAGGCGGTGATGACCGCGGCCAGCGCCGACGTGGACGACCTGTCGGCCGTGCCCGACAAGACGACCACCACGGTCGCGATGGACTTCGGCCGCGTGTCGCTCGACAGCGAGCTGATCCTCTACCTGTTCGGCACGCCCGGGCAGCACCGCTTCTGGTTCATGTGGGACGACCTGGTCCGCGGCGCGATCGGAGCCGTCGTGCTGGTCGACACCCGTCGGCTGGAGGACTGCTTCGCCGCGGTGGACTACTTCGAGGAGCTCGGCCTGCCGTTCGTGGTGGGCGTCAACGGGTTCCACGGCGAGTTCCAGTACGCCGTCGACGACATCCGCGACGCCCTGTCGATCAGCGCGCACGTGCCGATCGTCCAGTGCGACGCGCGGAGCCGCGAGTCCACCAAGCAGGTGCTGATCACGCTCGTCCAGCACGCGATGTCGGTGCACGCCGCGCCGCCCGCGGGCGCCTCCGCGCCGCCCGCCGCGTCCGGCGGCCAGCTGGGCAGCGCGTCGCCCAGCTGGACCTGACGCCGGCGCGGATGTCGCGTCCCTCGCAAACCGGCCGGGCTACGGTCGCGTAGGTCGTGTGCACGATGCATCATTCATCTACGTGATCGACCATGAACCGGTGATGGGGCTAGCGATGGGTGAAATGAGGCAGATCCGGACGTACGTGGCCCTGGGCGACAGCTTCACCGAGGGCCTGAACGATCCCTACCCGGGCGAGGAGGACCGTTTCCGCGGCTGGGCCGACCGGCTCGCGGAGCATCTCGCCGAGCGGAGCCCCGGCCTGCGGTACGCCAACCTCGCGATCCGCGGCAAGCTGGTCCGCCAGATCGTGGACGACCAGGTGCCGCGCGCCGTCGAGCTGGACCCCGACCTCGTCACGCTGTGCGCCGGCGGCAACGACATCATCCGCCCCGGGGCCGACCCCGACGCCCTCGCCGTCGTCTTCGACGACGCCGTCCGCCGGCTGCGCGCCACCGGCTCCCGCGTCGTCGTCTTCACCGGGTTCGACACCCGCGGCCTGCGCAGCGGCAGCCGCATCCGCGGCAGGGCCGCCACCTACAACATGCACCTGCGCGCCATCGCCGACCGCCGCGGCTGCACCGTCGTCGACCTGTGGCCCCAGCGCATCTTCCACGACCCGCGCGCCTGGTACGAGGACCGCCTCCACCTGTCGCCCGAGGGCCACCGCCGCATGGCCCTCTTCGTCGCCGAGGTCATCGGCGTCCCCGTCAACGGCGACTGGCGCGAGCCCTGGCCGCCCTTGGACCGTGCCGACTGGCTCACCATGCGCCGCGAAGACGTCCGCTGGGCCCGCACCTACCTCCTTCCCTGGATAGGCCGCCGGGCGACGGGCCGCTCGACCGGCGACGGCCGGGGCCCCAAACGCCCCACCGCCCTCCCGCTCTAGCCGGCCGGAGCTAGGCGCGGCCCGGGTCGGGTTCGGGGTCGGGCAGCGCGTCCTCCAGGGTCGGGACCACCGGGATCCGGCGGTGGAGGCCGGTGATCTCCAGGGTGCGGCGGATGAGGGGGCGGGGGGCGGCGAGGGTGAGGCTGCCGCCGGCGGCCGTGGCCGCCTTGTAGCAGGCGACGATGACCGAGAGGCCGCCGGAGTCCATGAACTCCAGGTCGGCGAGGTCGAGGACCAGATGCTCGCCGTGCCGGCGGCGGGCGTCGCCCAGATGCCTGCGCAGGTCCTCCGAGCAGGCGATATCGAGTTCTCCGCGCAGCCGCACGACGGTGCGTCCGCCGTGTGGCCGCACGGTCACTTCCAGGAGCGGCAAGGGGGGATCTCCTCGTGTCCGCACACGTTGGTCCGGTGAATGGTTTCCACGTGACAACTATCGCGGAGGACGGCCCTCCTGCCAACCCGCCGCGCGACGGGGGTGTGCGTGATCGAGCCGGGTCATAGGGTGCTGTCGGACGCCATGCCCGATCCCAGGTAGGAGAAGGACCCCCAGGTGAGTTCCCCCCGGCTGCCGGATCATCTCGAAGTGCTGCTCACCGAGGAGCCCGTGCTGGACGTGTACGCGTACGGTCCCTGGCGCGTGCCCGACGGTCTGTTCGGGGAGATGCGCGAACGCGCCGTGGAGTACAACCGGGATCCGCGCGCGGTGGTGCTGACCCGGCAGCTCAGCGACTTCTACGGGGGCGACACCAGCGCGGCCGGGGCCGAGCAGTGGTCGCTGCTGACGTTCCTGCTCGGCGCGTCTGCGGTCCGCGGCGGGTCGCGCGGGGACGTGGACTACGAGCTGCTGTCGGCGTTCCTCGCGACGCCCGAGTCGGCCGTCCGGGACCCGCTGGCGTGGTTCACGCAGGGCGGGCGGTGGCGTCCGCCGGGCCTGTGGCTGCCCGAGCCGGCCGGGAACGACCGCGAGCGGCGCACGGTGATGTTCGAGCTGGCGCGTGCCGGGCTGGACGTCTTCGAGGGGCTGGAGCCGGTGGAGCGGCGCCGGCGGGCGCTGATGGACCTGTTCGACCGGCGCGCGGCCGATCCGGAGCTGCGCGAGGCGGACATGAGCGTCCCCAACGCGCGGCTGGAGGACGCGTGGGCCGCCGAGCTGACCGATGGGGAACTGGCCGTCCTGCCCGAGCTGGCGGGGCCCGTCGGGTATCTGGGATGGGCGTGCGCCGGGTTGGACGCCGCCCACGAGTGCCTGGCCGGGGCCGTCGCGGACGGAGATGAGCCCGGCGTCGCGCTGGCCCGGCTGCTGCTGGCGGCCGAGGCTCCGGTCGTCCCCGCGGAGCTGGCGGTGGTGCTGGGCACGACGCGATACGAGAACCTGGAGGAGCGGTTCCGCGCGGCGCGTGAGGGCTTCTCCGCCGAGGCGTGGCAGCAGGACGTGCGGTCGTGGCTGGCCCGGGGACTGGTCGCGGGGGAGGCCGACGCGGCCCGTGCGTGGCTGGACATGGCCGTGCGCATCACGGGCGCCGCGCAGGGGCTGCCGGAGTCGCCGGTCAGCCCGCGCTGCCGTGTGCCCGTGCGCGCGTTCCAGGCCGATATGCGGCGGCTGTTCACCGCGCGGCGGGTCCTCAACACGCTCGGCGTCTCGCTGGGCGCGGCCCGCAACGGCGCGGAGAGCGGGGAGACGCGTCCCGGGCGCACCGCGGCCGCAGCGGCCGGCGCGGCTGACGCGGACGTGCTGGTCGGGCAGCCGGAGCTGTCCCGGGTGCTCCAGGACGCGGTGGCGGCGCGGCTGGCCGGCGAGCGGCCCGTCCGGCTGCTGATCGCCGGCCCGGAGGGCACCGGCAAGGGCACCGCCGCCGAGGCCGTGGAGAGCCGGCTCGCCGAGCGCGGCGCGGTCCGCGAGGCGATGTGGATCTCCGACCAGGTGTTCGCGTCGCTGGGGGTGAGCGACGCCGTCCTGTGGCTGCAGTCCCGCGTCCGCGACTGCCTGGAGGCGCGGATGCTGCTGGTGGTGGACGACCTGGAGAAGCTCGCCGCGCACGAGCGGTGCGGCGCCGCCGCCGTCGAGGAGCTGCGGCGGCTCATGGCCCGCTCGCCGTCGCTCAACGTCGTCGCGCTGTGCCGCCCCGGCGGCGACCGGCGGCTGTTCGACGCCAACCCGGCGCTCGTCCGGGCGTTCGACGTGGCCCGCACGCGCGACTTCGCCGAGGACGACTTCGCGGAGCTGTTCACGCTGGCCGTCGTGCGGCGCGGCGCCCGCGTCGAACCGGAGGTGGCCGCGGCCGCCGCGGGGATGCTGCGCCGTACCCCGCCGCTGCTGAACCTGCGCGGCGCGCGGCTGGTGGAGCACATGGCGGGCGAGGCCGTCGCCGCCGCGGCCCGCCGCGCCGGCGAGGAGGCCGGGCGCGCGGACGCCGCCGCGCCGGCCGGGCCGCCGGAGGTCACGGTGGCGGACCTGCCGCAGCGGCTCGTCCCGGGCCGCTCCGCCGACACCGACCCGCTCGCCGAGCTGGCCGCGTGCGCCGGCATCGAGCCCGCCAAGCGCGAGGTGGACGCGCTGGTCGCCGAGGCCAGGGCCGCGCGGTTGCGCCGCGAGGCGGGCATGACGGCCAGGACCCGGCCCCGGCATCTGGTGTTCATCGGGAACCCCGGCACCGGCAAGAGCAAGGTCGCGGGGATCCTCGGCCGCCTCTACGCCGACCTCGGCGTGCTGACGTCCGGCCACCTGGTCGAGGTGGAGCGCGCCGACCTGCTCGGCGAGTACGCGACCGAGAGCGTCCTGCGGGTCCGCCGGGCGGTGGAGCAGGCCCACGGCGGCGTCCTGGTCGTCCGTGACGCGCACGCCCTGGTGTCGGCCGCCGCGGACGCCGCCCGGGGACGCGAGGTCCTGGACGTGCTGCTCACCGGCGTCCAGGCGCACACCGAGGACCTCGTCGTGGTGCTGACCGGGCCGGAGGCGGAGCTGAACGGCCTGCTGAAGTCGCATCCCGACCTGGCCGCGCACTTCCCCCGCACCGTCCGGTTCCCCGACCTCGACGAGGACGAGCTGGTCGAGGTGTTCGCCGCCAAGGCCGCCGACTCGGGGTTCGAGCTGGCGCCCGGGGTGCTGGGCAAGGTCCGCGAACTGGCCGAGGCGGCGCCGCGCGAACGCGGGTTCGGCAACGCCCGCGCGATGATCCACCTGCTGGACCGGGCGGTCGCGATGCAGGGACGCCGCGTCCTGGCCGACGGCATCGTCGACGAGACCGAGTCGCTCGACGAGATCCTGCTGGAGGACGTCCCCGACACGCTCACCCGCGGCCGCGACGACGTCCCAGGCGACCCGCTGGCCGAGATCGACCGGCTGATCGGGCTGGCCGACATCAAGCGGGAGGTGTCCTCGCTGGTCGCCGAGGTCCGCGCCGAGCAGCTGCGGCGCGACGCCAAGCTGTCCCCGGCGTCCCCGTCCCGGCACATGGTGTTCATGGGCAACCCGGGCACGGCCAAGACGACGATCGCGCGGCTGATCGCCGCCGTGTACGCGCGGCTCGGACTGCTGTCGTCGGGCCACCTGGTGGAGGTGACCCGCGCCGACCTCGTCGCCGAGTTCGTCGGGCAGACCGCGCCGCGGGTGCGGGGCGCGGTCGAGCGCGCCCTCGGCGGCGTGCTGTTCGTGGACGAGGCGTACGCGCTGTCGTCCTCGGGCGGCGACCGGCGCGACTTCGGCCACGAGGCGATCGCCGAGCTGCTGCGGCTGATGGAGGAGCACCGCGGCGACCTGGTCGTCATCGTCGCCGGGTACGACGCCGAGATGGAGCAGTTCCTGAACGCCAACCCGGGGCTGAAGTCCCGGTTCCCGAAGGTGCTGCGCTTCCCCGACTACTCGGGCGACGAGCTGGTCACGATCTTCGAGTTCATGGCGGCGGAGGCGGGGTTCGCGCTTGCGCCCGGCACCGTCGGCGCGGTCCGGGACCTGGTCGACGCGCAGCCGCGGGGCTCCTCGTTCGGGAACGCGAGGCTCGTCCGCAACCTGCTGGAGGCGGCGATCTCCCGGCAGGCGCAGCGCATCACCGCGAAGGACGACGAGGGGCCGGGCGGCGTCGAGGCCGCCGAGGTGGGGACGCTCCGCCCGGAGGACCTGCCCGACGCCCCGCCGCCCGAACGCGGCGGGTTCGGCTTCGGCGCCTACCTCTAGCCTCTAGCCCACCCGCGCGTGCGCGTCGCCGTCCCCGTAGGCGGCGGCCTGGAGGGAGTACAGGTCGGCGTACAGGCCGCCCCGGGCCATCAGGGCGGCGTGGTCGCCCTCCTCGATGACCGTGCCGTGCTCCAGGACGTAGATGCGGTCGGCGTAGCGGACGCTGGCGAGCCGGTGCGTGATGAGCAGGACGGTCCGGCCGTCGGCGTGCGTGCGGATCCGTTCGAAGAGCTGGTGCTCGGCCCGCGCGTCGAGGGCGGCGGTCGGCTCGTCGCAGATCAGCAGCGGCGCGTCGCGGAAGAAGCCGCGGGCGACGGCGAGGCGCTGCCACTGGCCGCCCGACAGTTCGGCGCCGCCCTTGAACCGGCGGTCCAGCAGCGTGCCGTATCCGCGGGCGAGGTCGCCGACGACCTCGTCGGCACCGGCGGCGCGGGCGGCGGCGAGCATCGCCGGGTCCTCGCCGTCCCCTTCGGCGTGCTCGCGGCCGCGTCCCATCGTGATGTTCTGCCGGGCGGTCATCGGCCAGTGCGTGTACTGCTGCGCGATGACGGCGATGCGTTCCCACACGTCGTGGGGCGCCACCTTCGTCAGCGGCACGTCGTCCCAGAGGACCTCGCCCTCGTCCGGGTCGTACAGGCCGGCCATGATCTTCGCGAGGGTCGTCTTGCCGGAGCCGTTCTCGCCGACGAGCGCGACCACCTCGCCCTTGCGGACGTCCAGTGAGATGCCGTTGAGGGACGGTGCTTCCGCCCCCGGGTAGGTGAACGTGACGTCGCGGACGCGGATGCGGCCGAAGTGGTCCCCGAGGGGGATCTGAGGGGGCGCTGCCCCGGGCGGCAGCGCGCGGCGCGGGATCCGCTTCTCCGCCTTCGCGCAGAACGACAGGTAGTCGCCGAAGTAGAGGCCCTCCTCGTAGCACTGGTTGACCGCGAACACCAGGTTGGCCAGGGAGGACTGGCCCGACCGGATCGCCAGGACCGCCGTGCCCGCCACCGCCAGCGGCACAGCGCCCTTCCACAGCATGAGCCCCAGTGCGATGTAGACGGCCGCCGTGGCGACGCCCTTCAGCATGTCCCCGGTGACCCGCGCGATGGTCTGCCTCCGGGCGAGGTCGAGTTCGACGGTCCGCTGGTACGCGGCCTGCCGGTCGTACTGGTCCAGCAGGAACCTCCGCATCGTGAACGACCGCACCTCGGCGGCGTGCTCCCGCTCGACCATCAGGTCCGACAGGATCCACTTGCGGCGCGCGACCTCGACCAGGGTCAGCATCGTCAGGTACTGCATCCGCGCGCTGCGCACGGACGCCCAGCCCTCCGGGACGGCCGTCAGCAGAAGCAGCGGCAGCAGCAGCGGATGCAGCACACCGAGCGTCCCGGCCGCCGCGACCATGCCCACGACGCCGGTGAGCACGTCCACCGCCTGCTGGACGACGCGCGGCGCCGACACCATGCCCCGGGTCTGGGCGCGTTGCAGCTCGTCCAGGAAGTCGGAGTCGTCGAGCGCGGCCAGGTGCACGGAGGTCGTCGCCTCGTACAGCCGGAGCTCGGCGAGCCGCCGGACCTGCGGCTCCAGCCGTGACTGCGACCAGCCCGCGCACGCCTGCAGCCCGGCCCGCAGCGCCACCGCGCCCGCCACCAGCGCGAGCGAGGGCAGCGCGTCGCGGACCCGGTCGGGCGTGGGCCCGGCGCTGAACAGCGCGGTGAGCACGCCGGTCGTCGCCAGCAGCCAGAACGCCGTGAAGATCCCCGCGAGGAGGTTGAGGGAGATCGTCGCGACCGTGTCGGCCGGGCTCGCCCGCCAGGCCAGCCGCGCCGCCTGGACGATCACCGCCGGGAGCCGCCGCGCCACCGTGCCCAGACCTGTCTCGGCGAGTTCCCGGTCCTTCGCGTGCCAGGTGTGCGCGGTCAGTTCCGGAAGATCGAGCGCGGGACGGCCCTCGCGGCGGCGCCGGTTTGCCCTGCGGAGCCTGAATCGCCGGGAAAAACGCCGTCGTGTACCCATGCGCCGCCCTCCGCGCGTCCTGCGTGCCAAGGGCAGTGTGCGTCCTTAGGACGACGGTTTCCGCTTCATGTGTCACATAGCGCGGTGATTTGGTCGTATGGACAATCATGCAGGAGAAGGACGCGGCGGACGCCCGGGAAGTCTAGGGTCTACGGCATGAGCGCCGGCCGGACGGAAGGCCGGGCACGCAAGGAGGGCGACCGCGTGGCTCGCAGCAGGCACCACTCCGCCCGGGCGGAGCATCACCAGCCCGCCTACGGGCGGGAGACGTACGGCGATTCCTATGACCCGTACGACGACCCGCATGCCGGCGACCAGCTCCGCGGAGGCGGCTTCGACCAGGGCGGCGACCCGTATGCCGGGGGCCGTCCGAGGCGGCGCCGCCGCCGGCGCGGGCCGCGGGTGTTCGGCGCCATCCTCGTCGTCCTGCTGCTGGTCGTCGCCGGCGCCTACTTCTACCTGGACTCGCGGCTCAACCGCGAGGCCGTGCTGGTCGACTACCCGGGGCGGGTCGCCGACACGCCGGGGACGAACTGGCTGATCGTCGGCTCCGACAGCCGCGAGGGCCTGTCGAAGGCCGAGCAGCGCGAGCTCAAGACCGGCTTCGCCTCGGGGCGGCGCACCGACTCGATGATGCTGCTGCACTACGGCTCGGGCGGGTCGTCGCTGATCAGCCTCCCGCGCGACTCCTATGTCCCGATCCCCGGAAAGGGCCGCAACAAGCTGAACGCGGCGTTCGCGTTCGGCGGGCCCCAGCTGCTCGTCCAGACCGTGGAGGAGGCCACGGGGATCCGCATCGACCACTACGCCGAGATCGGCTTCGGCGGCTTCGTCGGCGTGGTGGACGCCATCGGCGGCGTGGAGATGTGCGTCAAGGACGACATCAAGGACCCCAAGGCGGGGCTCGACCTCAAGGCCGGCTGCCAGACGCTGGACGGCGGCCAGGCGCTCGGCTACGTGCGCACCCGCGCCTACGCGCGCGCCGACCTCGAACGGGTCGAGAATCAGCGGCAGTTCTTCGCCGCGCTGATGAAGAAGGCGGCGAGCCCGGGGACGCTCCTCAACCCGTTCAAGAGCTTCCCGCTCGCGAAGAACGCGACCAGCAACTTCCTGGTGGACGACGGCGACCATCTGCACCACCTGGTCCGCATGATGTGGGCGATGAAGGGCGTCAGCGGCGGCGACGGCGTGACGACCACCGTCCCGATCGGCGGCGGCGGCAGCGCGGCGGGCGTCGGCTCGTACATCAGCTGGGACAAGGCCAAGGCGTCCAAGCTCTTCGACGCGCTCAAGCAGGACCAGCCGATCCCGAAGGACGTCATCCAGAAGAAGTGACGGGGATTGGCGCCCGCCCGCCTGGTTAGAGTCGGAGCATGTCCGATGTGACGCCGGGCGGCGCCGCCGAGCTGGACGAGCTGCCGTCCAAGGAGCTGTACGAGCGTGCGATGAGCCTCGCGAGGGAGCGGCGCGACGTCGGTTTCCTGTGGGACCTGCTGCGCGCGATCCCCCCCGCGGCGGCGTCCATGGGGGAGGTCGGCCGCGCCGAGTTCGACCTGCTGCACGGCCTGTCGCTGCTGGAGGAGTTCACGCACGCGGGGGAGGGGGAGATGGCGGACGCGCTCCGCCCCCTCTACATCGAGTACCTCACCGCGCACGCCAACGGGACCTGACGGTCTCTTTGCCCGGTGTTGATCTCTGTTCGGCCGTCACTGGGAAACACTCTCCGTAGTCAATTGACTGCAGAGGGTGGTTGAAGTGAACAAGAAGCACATGAAGATCGCCGCCATCGCCTTCGTGGCGTGGTACGTCATCAGCAGGCCCGAGGGAGCGGCGAGTCTCGTCAACAACGCCCTGAGCGGGCTCGGCACCGCCGCCGAGTCGTTGTCGCAGTTCATGAGCGCCATCCCGAGCTGAGCGGCGGGTCCCTGGCCCCGTACCCCGGGTGGTGCGGGGCTTCTTCGCGCGCGGCCAGCAAGCGGTTGCCTCCGCGTCACAGTAAAATCGCGCTTTGCGGGCAGACGCGCCTGGGCACAATTGGATCGGGTCAGTTGTGTCGCTGCGCTACAACCAGGGACGGCGTACGGATGAAGAAGAACCTCCGCTATGTGGCGATCGCGTTCGTCATCTTCTATTTGCTGAGCTCACCCACCGACGCGGCAGGGGTGGTCAACAACGCCTTCAGCCAGCTCGGCGAGGCGGGCAACCAGTTGGCCGCCTTCGTGAACGCCTTGGGCACGTGAGGGTGCGCCGGCGGTGCGGGCCGCGGGCCCGGCGGCGCCGGCGGGTGATCGAACGAGGGCATGGCCGGTCGCGGAGGGAGATCTCCTAGGATCGGCCTCATGTCTGTCTTCGACGTAGAGATCGACGGCCTGCGGGGCGGACCCGCCGACCTCGGCCAGTACCGGGGCAAAGCCGTGCTCATTGTCAACGTCGCCTCCAAGTGCGGCCTCACCCCGCAGTACTCCGGCCTGGAGCGGCTGCAGGAGAGGTACGCGGGACGCGGCTTCACCGTCCTCGGGGTCCCCTGCAACCAGTTCATGGGCCAGGAGCCCGGCACCGCGGACGAGATCGCGGAGTTCTGCTCGGCGACCTACGGGGTCACGTTCCCGATGACCGAGAAGATCGAGGTCAACGGCGACGGGCGGCACCCGCTGTACCAGGACCTGGTCGGCGTGCCCGACGCCGAGGGCCACACCGGCGACATCCGCTGGAACTTCGAGAAGTTCCTGATCACCCCCGGCGGCACGGTCGCGGCGCGCTTCGCGCCCCAGGCCGAGCCCGAGGCGGACGAGGTCGTCGCCGCCATCGAGAAGAACCTGCCGGCCTGAACCCGCCGGCCCGAAGAACGGGCGCGTCCTCCGCACCCGGAGGGCGCGCCCGGCCGTTGTGAATTGCCCCACATCCCGAACCTGTTGTCCTCTATTCGAGCACACGTCTAACTTTGAAGTCGCGATATGACGTGGAGGTGCCTCATGCGCGGATGGACGACGGGCGACATCCCCGATCTGCACGGCCGGCGGGCGATCGTCACCGGCGCCAACAGCGGCATCGGCTACCACACCGCGCTGCAGCTCGCCCGGCACGGCGCGTCCGTCGTGCTGGCCTGCCGCAGCGCCGAACGCGGCCAGGCCGCCTTCGACCGGATCAAGGCCGCCGCGCCGGACGCCGACCTCGTCCTCGGCTCCCTCGACCTCGCCGATCTGGCGTCGGTCCGGGAGTTCGCGGCCCGGTACGGCGACGCGCCCGCCGACATCCTGGTCAACAACGCCGGCGTCATGGCCATCCCGCGCCGCTCCACCGCCGACGGTTTCGAGATGCAGTTCGGCACCAACCATCTCGGCCACTTCGCCCTCACCGGCCTCCTGCTGCCCGCGCTGCGGTCCGCGCCGTCCCCCCGCGTGGTCACCGTCACCTCGACGTTCGCCTGGTCCGGCCGCCTCAACTTCGACGACCTGCAGGGCGAGCGCCGCTACCGCAAGTGGTCCGCCTACGGCCAGGCCAAGCTCGCCAACCTGGTCTTCGCCAGGGAACTGGACCGCCGCGTCCCCGAGGTCACCAGCGTCGCCGCCCACCCGGGCTACGCCGCCACCAACCTCCAGCAGACCGGCCCCAGGATGCAGGGCAGCACGCTCATGGAGAAGGCCGCCGGCATGGGCAACGCCCTGGTGGCCCAGTCCGCGGCCGCGGGCGCCCTGCCGTCCCTCTACGCCGCCACCGCCCCGGACGTCCACGGCGGCGCCTGCTACGGCCCCCGCCTGCTTCAGTACCGCGGTGCCCCGACCGAGGTGGTCACGCCCCCGCAGGCGAACCGTCCCGCCCAGGCCGGACGCCTCTGGGAGATCTCCGAAACCCTCACGGACGTCACCTACGCGGCGGCCACGCCTTAGCGAAGCCCCACGGTGGCCTGAGCCAGCGTCGCCGCGATGACGGTCTCGGCGTCCGACGGCGCACGCTGCGCGAGACGAGCGGCCGTATCGACCAGCCCCTGGATCAGCTCGGCCCGCAGCGCGGGCTCGGCGACGCCGCCGTCCTCCAACGCTTTGACGAGCGGACGCAGCAACTGCGCGTGCCCCACCCGGATGCGTTCGAGTGCCGGTTCCGCGAGCGCGTGCTCCGCCAGCGCGACCGCGGCGGCGTGCCGCCCGTCGGTCATGACCCCGAGCTGGACCCGGATGTAGGCCTCGACCTTGCCGTCCAGGTCACCGGGATCCGTCAGCGCGTCCTCGACGAGCGACGCCCACCGGGGCAGTTCCTCCTCGACGATCGCCGCGACGAGATCGTCCTTCGACCGGAAGTACTCGTACAGGCCCGGCCGCGACAGCCCGACCCGCCTCGCCAGCGCCGCGAGCGACAGCGCCTCGATGCCCTCCTCCGCCACGAGCGCCCGCGCGGCGTCCAGCAGCGTCCGCAACTGCCGTGCGCGATGCGCCGCGACGGTCGCCTCACTGATCCTCGGCACGGCCCCATCCTACGATTCCCGACTACCCGTAGGTAAGTTCCCGGGTGCTCACGGGCCCCGGGTGAGGTCCCAGTCGAGGGTGGCGGGGAGCGCGCCCTCCAGGGTGAGGAGCCAGCGCTTGACCTCGACGCCGGAGCCGCCGCTGTAGCCGCCCAGGCCGTTCGAGGCGACGACGCGGTGGCAGGGGACGATCAGCGGGATCGGGTTGCTTCCCATCACCTGACCGATGACCTGAGCGTGGACGCCGGTGCCGCTGCGGTCGCCGAGGTCGCCGTAGGTGATGACCCGCCCGTACGGGACGGACTCGTACAGCGTCGAGAGGACCTGCCGCTGGACGTCGGAGGTGAGACGCCAGTCGATCGGGACCTCGAACCGCTTCAGGTCGCCGGCGAAGTAGTCGCGGAGGGCCGACAGGGCCGGGGCCGGGCGGCCGGGGGCGTCCACGACGGGCAGGCCGGTCGCCTTGGCCGTGCGGGCGCGGGCGGCGGGGGTGTCGTGGAAGTGCAGCGAGACGACTCCCGTCTCGGTCTCGGCGATGAGCAGGCGGCCGAGCACGGTGTCGACCGTGCCGAACGCGAGGGTCTCGGTCATCGTGCGGCGCTCCTTCCCAGCGTGTTTCAGCGTCCCATGCGGGTCCGTCATTTCCTTCAACACCGCCGTGCCTCCTCACGTTGCGAGGGTGCGGTGCGGCCGGGCGGAGTCCAACCCCCCCGCCGACAATGCGCCGGACCGTGAACCACCGCGCTCGCCGCGGCCGACCCGCTGCGCCACCACCTCGATCCCGAGGGCGTCCCCGCGCCCTCTGCACCGGGCCGCCGCTTTCCGCCGGGTGACCGGCTCGCGGGGCGTCCGGGACGGGGTCGTGGCCGCGTTCGGAGGGGCCGGGGGTAGGCTCGGGGTCGTGCGACGGTTCCTCACCCCAGGTTGGCTCGCGCTGCACCTGATCGCGATCGTTCTGTGCGGCGCGTTCCTCGGTTTCGGCTGGTGGCAGTACGACCGCGCCCAGAGCGGCAACGACCGCAGCTGGGCCTACACCTTCGAGTGGCCGATCTTCGCGCTCTTCGTGATCGTGATGTGGGTCAAGATGATCCGCGACGAGCGGGCGGGCACGACCCCGGCGCCCAAGGTGATCGAGGAGCCCGCGGAGGCCGAGATCACGCGGAACATCATCCGGCGGCAGGAGGAAGAGGACCCCGCCCTCGCCGCCTACAACCGCTACCTCGCGCGTCTCAACTCCGAGAGCGGCGGACGCCGCTGACACGGCCGGGCCGCCGCGTGCCGGCCGCCGACGAAAGGTGTGATCTGTGGAAGGCGCGGTGACCAGGTACCGGATCCTGGCCCTGGTGGTCGGGACGCTTCTGGTGCTGCTCACGATCGGCATGGTCCTGAAGTACGGGCCGACCGACATGCCGGAGCTGGCGGGCATCACGGCGCCCATCCACGGCTTCCTCTACATGGTCTACCTGGCGGCCGCGTACGACCTGTGGCGGCGCACCGGCTGGCCGCTGAGCAAGATGGTGCTGATCGTGCTCGGCGGCATCGTCCCGCTGATGACGTTCTTCGTCGAGCGCCGGATCGTGCAGGACGCGCGGGCGCTGGGCGGCGCGAACGCCGAGGCGAGCGCCTGACGGGCCGTCCCCCCGGCACTGGATGACCGCCGCCGCGTCCACTAATGTTTGACTCAGTCAAACGTTAGGAGGACGGACATGGGGGTGAACGAAGGGGACATCGGCACGGTCCGGTCGTTCAACCGGTTCTACACCGGGGTGATCGGCGTGCTCGGCGAGGGGCTCGTCCAGACGCCGTACTCCCTGACCGAGGCACGGGTGATCTTCGAGCTGGCGCAGCGGGACGACACCGAGGTCCTCGCCCTGCGCCGCACCCTCGACCTCGACCCCGGCTACCTCAGCCGGATGCTGGCCCGGTTCGAGACCGACGGGCTGGTCGAGCGCGAGCGGGCCGCCGGCGACGCCCGCCGGCAGATCGTCCGGCTCACTCCGCGGGGCCGCGAGGTGTTCGCCATGCTCGACGAGCGGTCCGTCGCCGAGATCCGCGATCTGCTGGGCGGGCTGCCCGCGGGCGACCGGCACCGCCTCCTGGCCGCGATGCGCGCCATCCACGGCATCCTCGGCGACCGCCCGCGCGGCGACGGCTTCGTCCTGCGCCCGCCGCGTCCCGGCGACCTCGGCTGGGTCGTGGAACGCAACGGCGCCCTCTACGACGAGGAGTGCGGCTGGGACCGCACGTACGAGGCCCTCGTCGCCACGGTCGTCGCCGACTACGTGCGGAACCATGACCCGGAACGGGAGAACGCCTGGATCGCCGAATCCGGCGGTGCCCGGGTGGGCGGCGTCTTCTGCGTCCGCCGCACCGACGACGTCGCGCAGCTCCGGCTGCTGCACGTCGAGCCGGACGCCCGCGGCATGGGCATCGGGGCCGCGCTGGCCGGCGAGTGCGTCCGCTTCGCGACCGAAGCCGGATACTCCGAGATCATGCTGTGGACGACGGCGCTGCAGCGCCCGGCGCACCGCGTCTACGAACAGGCCGGATTCTTCCTCGACGAGGAAGAGCCCCCGGCCGAACGCTTCGGCGACGTCGTCCACGGGCAGGTGTGGCGCAGGAAACTGTGAACCGGGCCCGTGGGGCGTGACGCCTCCACGGGCCCGGATCCGCAGTGATCCCTGACTGAACGCCTTTCGTCCTCGGTGGCCCGGCTTCAGGTAACGGGCCTTGCGCCGGGCCGGACGAAAGATGTTCAACTGCGGCGGCGGCCGGGACGGGGGTCGGACGGAGTTCCGGCCGCCTGTCTGTTCACCGGCGTCACGCCGGTTCGGCTCGGGACTGGTTCCCACCTCCCTTCCGCTCCGGCCGGCCGGTGGACCCGTCCGGCGCTCGGGGGAGGACGCCGCCACGGCGCCCCGATGACGGAGGCCGGGCCGGCGGCACGGCTCGGGTGATGCCGCCGGCCCGGCTCGTGGGGGACGCCGGTGCCGCGGGGGCGTGCGGCACCGGCGTCCGGGGATGGTCGATCGGCCCGGCCGGTCCGGTACGGCCGAGGACCCGAGGTGTACCGCCGCGCGCTCCGGCCGCGGCATCCGTTGGGGGACGGTGCCCGCCGCGGTGGAGCGCGCCGCGGCCGCCCTCGGCCGCATGGACCGGGCCGTGCCCGGACGGGGACGCGGGAACGGGCCGGGCCTCACGCTCTGTGCGGTGCATCCGGATCCCTCCTGCTTCCCGACCTGGGGCTTTGCCGCCCCGAGGCTTTATCGTTCACCCTGTGTCACGATCTCGTTGCGTTAGGTACCCCCGCGTCATGCGGGCGTAAACCGGCCCCGGTACAAAGAATCAAGATCGCGAAGCGGACTTTGCCTCCGCATTGCCCGGCGCCCGCTCCGCCGCGGCGGGACGGCGGCGCAGGACGTGCCGGGCCAGGGCGAGGACGGCCAGGAACGTCACGAGCGCGCAGACGCCCGTCCAGCCGACCCGGGAGTAGGCGGCGGCCCCCAGCCAGGAACCGGTGCTCCCGCCCAGGAAGGAGCAGGTCATATAAGCCGTGTTGACCCGGCTCCGGGCTTCCGGCCGCAGTGCGAAGATCCGGGACTGGTTCGCGACCATGCCGGACTGCATCGCGACGTCCAGCAGGAGCGTCCCGACGGCGAGCGCCACCAGCCCGGCCACGCCGCCCGCGGCGCCGGCGGCCAGCACCCCGGCGGCCGCGATCGTCCCGAGGACGGCGACGAGGTTGACCGGATCGGAGCCCCGCCGGTCCACCTGCCGCCCGGCGAGGGGCGCGGCGGCCATGGTGCCCGCGCTGACCAGGGCCAGAACCCCCACCGCCTGCGCGCCGAGGCCGTACACCGGACCGGTGAGCAGCAGCGCGACACCCGTCCACACGGCCTGGAACCCGCCGAAGATCGTCGCCTGGTAGAAGCACGTCCGCCGCAGCTCCGGCTCCCGGCGCAGCAGCCGCAGCGGCTCGGCCAGCAGCGCGGGATAGCTCTGCTTCGACGACGGGACGGTCGTGGGCAGCACGAACGCGAGCGCCGTCGCCAGGCACAGGGCGACCGCCGCGGAGACCAGGTACGGTGCCCGCCAGCCGAGCCACTCGCCGATCATCCCGCCGAACGTGCGGGCCAGCAGGATGCCGCCGATCGACCCCGACAGCAGCGTCCCCATGACCGCGCCGCGCCGGTCGTCGGCCACAAGCCCGGCCGCCATCGGCGCGATGACCTGCGCGACCACGGTGGTGATCCCGACCAGGGCGCTCGCGCCGGCCAGTGCCGGCAGCCCGAGGGCGCCCGCCGCGCCCAGCAGCCCGATCCCGGTGACGCCGAGCATCACCACGATCAGCGGCCGGTGCGGGAACCGGTCCCCGAGCGGCACCAGCAGGAAGTTCCCCGCCGCGTACCCGAACTGCGCCGCGGTCACCACCAGCGCGGCCGTACCCGGCGACACGTCCAGGCCGGACGCGACCAGCGGGCTGATCGCCTGCGGAAAGTAGATGTTCCCCACGGCGACGCCGCAGGTCAGAGAAAGAAGGAAGATCACCCGACGGCTGAGGCCGGGCGGTGGGACATGCGAGGACACGGATGCTCCATCGATTCGACGCGGCAAGGTCGGCGGGGCGGACCCCGCGTGGACTCGCCTCGGCGTCGAGGAGCGCGGTGCCGGTCAGGCCGTGCTGCGCTCCGCCGCCGAGGCGCCGGTCGTGGCCTTGCCGAGACCCGTGTACACGATCTGCCTCCCGAACCGGAGCCGGAACATCCCGCCGAAGATCGCACGCCGCCCGTACCCCCGGCAACCCCGTTTTCGCGGCATCCCGGCGCCATGACGGCCCGCGTCTCACGCGAAGGGACGGTCACCGCCGGTGACGGCCACTGCCGGAACTGCGGCGAGGCGCAGCCCGCTTCCCAGATCCAGCGCTCTCGGCGAATGGTTCTCACCTTCCAGAGGAAGCGCGGTGATCGCTCTGGGCGAACGTTGCTGAGGAAACAAAATGCTGCTCCGTTTTATTGAGTGTGTATGACTCAACTTGATGTTGGGTGGACGTACGGACTTGGAGCTGAGCATGAGCGAGACCCTGACGCTGCCGGTGCTGCCCCTGGACGACGGGGCCGTTCTGCCGGGCATGGTGGTGCCCCTTGACCTGTCCGAGAGCGGTGAGGTGCGGGCCGCCATCGAGGCCGCGCGGGCGGCGGCCCAGTCCAAGGGGCCGGGCATCCGGTCGGTGAGCAAGCCGCGGGTGCTGCTGGTGCCCAGGCTGAACGGGCAGTACGCCGGTATCGGGACGCTCGGCGTCATCGAGCAGGAGGGGCGGCTGCCCGGCGGTGAGCCGGGTGCGGTGGTCCGCGGCGTGCAGCGGGTGCGGATCGGGACCGGGACGACCGGGCCGGGCGCGGCGCTGTGGGTCGAGGGCACCGCGATCGAGACGCCGCCGGCGTCCGGGCGCGCGCAGGAACTGGCGAAGGAGTACAAGGGCCTGGTCAGCGCGATCCTGCAGAAGCGGGGCGCGTGGCAGGTCGTGGACGTCGTGCAGCAGATCGACGACCCGTCCACCCTGGCCGACAACGCCGGGTACGCGCCGTACCTGTCCGACGAGCAGAAGATCGAGGTCCTGGAGACGCCGGACGTGGTGGAGCGGCTCACCCTGGTGATCGGGTGGGCGCGTGACCATCTGGCCGAGCTGGACGTCGCGGAGACGATCCGCAAGGACGTCCAGGAGGGCATGGAGAAGACGCAGCGGGAGTTCCTGCTGCGGCAGCAGCAGGAGGCCATCCGCAAGGAACTGGCCGAGCTGAACGGCGACCCCGCCGACGAGGAGGACGACTACCGGGCCCGGATCGAGGCGGCGAACCTGCCCGAGAAGGTGCGCGAGGCGGCGCTGAAGGAGGTCGACAAGCTGGAGCGGTCGTCCGACGCCTCGCCCGAGGGCGGCTGGATCCGCACCTGGCTGGACACGGTGCTGGACATTCCGTGGAACGACCGGACCGAGGACGCCTACGACATCGCGGGCGCGCGGGAGATCCTGGACGCCGACCACGCGGGGCTCGACGACGTGAAGGAGCGCATCGTCGAGTACCTGGCCGTGCGTAAGCGGCGTGAGGACCGGGGCCTGGGCGTTGTGGGCGGACGCAGAAGCGGTGCGGTTCTGGCGCTCACCGGCCCTCCTGGCGTCGGTAAGACGTCGCTTGGCGAGTCGGTCGCGCGGGCCATGGGACGCGAGTTCGTCCGGGTCGCCCTGGGCGGCGTCAGGGACGAGGCCGAGATCCGTGGCCACCGCCGTACGTACGTGGGCGCGCTTCCGGGACGGATCGTCCGCGCCATCCGCGAGGCCGGCTCGATGAACCCCGTCGTCCTGCTGGACGAGGTCGACAAGGTCGGCGCCGACTACCGGGGCGACCCGACGGCGGCGCTGCTGGAGGTCCTGGATCCCGAGCAGAACCACACGTTCAGGGACCACTACCTGGAGGTGGAGCTCGACCTGAGCGACGTGCTGTTCCTCGCCACGGCGAACGTGGTGGAGGCGATCCCCGCGCCGCTGCTCGACCGCATGGAGCTCGTCGAGCTGGACGGCTACACCGAGCACGAGAAGGTCACGATCGCCCGCGACCACCTGCTGCCGCGCCAGCTCGACAAGGCGGGGCTGGAGGCGTCCGAGGTGGGCTTCGGCGACGACGCGCTGCGGCTGCTGGCGGCCGAGTACACCCGCGAGGCGGGCGTCCGGTCGCTGGACAGGTCGATCGCGCGGGTGCTGCGGAAGGTCGCCGCGAACGTGGCGATGGAGAAGGCGGAGCTGCCGGTGTCGATCGGCGCGGACGACCTGAAGGAGTACCTGGGACGGCCCAGGTACACGCCGGAGGTCGAGCTGAGCCGGAACGAGCGGCGGACGGGCGTGCCGGGCGTCGCGACGGGCCTGGCGGTCACCGGCGCGGGCGGCGACGTGCTCTACATCGAGGCGTCGCTGGCCGACAAGGAGACCGGCGACACGGGCGTGACGCTCACCGGGCAGCTCGGCGACGTCATGAAGGAGTCGGCGCGGATCGCGCTCAGCTACCTGCGTTCGCGCGGGGCGGAGCTGGAGCTGCCGGTCGGTGACCTGAAGGACCGCGGCGTGCACGTCCACGTGCCAGCGGGCGCGATCCCGAAGGACGGCCCGAGCGCGGGCATCACGATGACGACGGCGCTGGCGTCGCTGCTGTCGGGGCGGCCGGTCCGCTCGGACGTGGCGATGACCGGCGAGGTGTCGCTGACCGGGAGGGTGCTGCCGATCGGCGGCCTGAAGCAGAAGCTGCTGGCCGCGTCCCGGCTCGGCATCACCACCGCGATCGTCCCGAAGCGCAACGAGCCGGACCTTGAGGACGTCCCGGCCGAAGTACTGGAGAACCTGACGGTCTTCGCCGTGAGCGACGTCCGCGAGGTACTGGACCTGGCCCTGGAGCCGGCCACCATGCCGGTGGCGGTCTGACCCCTTCGAGAACGCCCGCGCCGGGTTCGCCCGGCGCGGGCGTTTCGACGTCAACCCGTGTTTCGGTCATGTCGTATCGCCGGTTGCGCATGGTCGATGACGGGCCGGGGACCATGCGCCGGGTGTTGACGCAGATGTGGCAGCCCGCGCCGGGCGAGAAGGCCCCCTGGTACGTCATGGTCCTGCGCGTGGTCGTTGTGACCATCGCGTTGGGCGCCCTCGGCGTCTTCTTCTATTTCGCCTTCAGGATGACGTTGACGCCCGTCCAGGACAACGGCCAGGCAGGCGGGAACACCGAGCCGGGCCGCTCGCTCCGCTTCTACCTGGACCGTCCCACCAAGGAGGCGTTCCTCCAGATCGGCGGCAACCTCGCGCTCCTGGCGCCCCTGGGCGTGCTGCTCCCCGTCGTCTGGACGACCCTCCGCGGCCCGATTCGCCTGGCTCTCCTGACCGGGATGTTCTCCTTCGCCATCGAGATGGTTCAGGGCGCCCTCGTCATGGGCCGCGCCTTCGACATCGACGACGTCATCCTCAACGTCACCGGCGTCGTCATCACCTATCTCCTCCTGGGCCGGCGCCTCTCCAAGACCGTCCGCGGCGGCTGAGACATCACGCGGAGAAGAACGCCCGTGCCGGGAGACCCGGCACGGGCGTCGCGCAGGCTGAAAGCTCAGCCGCGGTGCGACGCGGCGGACGGGGTCAGGTGGAAGATTCTCAGCTCGCGGTCCGCGCGTTCCACGTAGCGGTCGTAGACGGGCCAGACGGCGGTCAGGCGGGGCCAGATCTCGGTGCGTTCGGCGCCGTCCAGGAGGTGGGCGGTGACGGGCACGGTACGGCCCTGGAAGCTGACCTCGGCCTTCGGGTTCTTGAGGAGGTTGCCGGTCCAGGCGGGGTGTTTCTCGCGGCCGAAGTTGGAGCCGACGACGAAGAAGCCGCCGTCATCGTCGGGCAGGCACGCGAGCGGCGTCCGGCGGGCGAGGCCGCTGACGGCGCCGGTCGTGGTCAGCACGAGGCTCGGGACGAGGAGCTGGCCGAGCAGGAGGCGGCCCCCGGTGGCCTTGTGCAGGGCCCGGTCGACGGGCGGGACGACCTTGGGGCCCACCTTGGCGAACCATCCGGCGCCGGACACCCGCTGGAAGACCGGGCCGAAGGTGCGCTGGACGAGGGTCGGCATCTGCTGCTGCTCCTTGGGGGCGAGCCTTCCGGCCCGGCGGGGTTTCAGGTGGCCGGTCTCGGCCAGCCATCGGAGGCCGTCGGCGACGGTTTCCTCGACCGGGCGCAGGGTGAGGTCCAGCGCGTCCAGGATGGGCCGGTCGTCGGTGGGGACGAGGGTGACCATGAACTCGGCGGCGTCGCGGGTGAGCGGGTAGTCGAAGCGGCGGACCCGCTTGGCCGCGTCCAGCGCCGAGCCGAGGCCCAGCATGAGGCGGCTCGGGACGGGCACGCGGCGGCATTTCACGCCGGTGAGCCGGTCGCAGAGGTCCGCGTACTGCGGCCAGGTCAGGTAGTGGCCGCCGAGCACCCAGCGGCTCGGCCCCTGCCGGGCCTCGACGGAACGTGCCAGCGCCTCGCCGAGGTCGCGGACGTCGACGACGGAGACGCCGCCGCCCGGAAGTGGCCATATCTTGCCGAGCGCGGCGGCGAGCCCTTCCATCAGCGCGTCCAGGGTGGGCTGGTTCGGGCCGCACACGCCGCCCGGGTAGACGATCGTGACCGGCGCGCCGTCCGACTGGAGTCCGCGCACGTACTCCTCGGCGGCCAGCTTGGACCTGCCGTAGCCGGTGCGGGGGCTCGCGAGGGTGCCGTCGGCGGTGATGACCGGGGCGGACGGCGGGACGAACACCCCGATGGTCGACACGTGGATCACCGGGTCGAGTCCGTGGGCGACGGCTCCGCCGATCACGTTGCGGGTGCCCCGGACGTTGACGTCGACCAGGTCTCCCGCGGCGCCGGTGACGCCGATCGCGGCGGCGGCGTGGATCGCGGCGTCGGTGCCGTCGAGGGCCTCGGCCACGGCGTCCTCGTCCAGCATGTCGCCGGGGACGAGTTCCACGTCCTCGGCCGCGACGCCGATCGCCTGGAGGACCTTGGTCGTCTTCCCCGGGTCGCGGACCAGCGCGCGCGGCCGGTGCCCGGCGGAGAGGAGGGCGCGCACGGTGTAGGAACCGACGAACCCGGAGGCGCCGGTGACGAGGACCCGCATGGAGGACAAACTAGCGCTTGGTCTCGCCCGGGCGACAGCCCTTACACTTCACCTCCCAAGAGTAACCGCTTTGATTTCGGACACCTCCAATACCGGGAACGCGTACAACCGTTCATTGACGCTCCTGGAACGCTCCATCACACTCGTGAATCACCTGACCGCCGACCGGGAGGGATCAATGAAGATCGGACTGGCCGGCGCGGGGCGCATCGGTGCGCGCCACGCCGCCGCCCTGTGTGAACTGCCCGAGGTGAAGGGCCTCTGCGTCGCCGACGCGGACCCGGGCCGGGCCCGCGACCTCGCCGCCCGCCTGCCCGGCTCGTCGTGCGCCACGGCGCTGGACGCGGTCGGGGAGCTGTTCTCCTCCGGCCTGGACGGGCTGATCGTCGCGGCGGCCACGGACGCGCATGCGGACCTGGTGGAGCGGGCCGTCGCCGCGCGGATTCCCGTGTTCTGTGAGAAGCCGCTCGCCTCGGATCTTGATGGAACGTTCCAAACAGTGGCCGCCGCGGCCGCCTCCGGGATCCCGGTGCAGGTCGGGTTCCAGCGCCGGTTCGACGCCGGCAACGCGGCGGCGCGCGAGGCCCTGGCGTCGGGACGGCTCGGCTGGCTGCACACCGTCCGCTCGTGCAGCTTCGACCCCGCGCCGCCGCCCGCCGAGTACGTCCCGACGTCCGGCGGGCTGTTCCGCGACTGCGTCATCCACGACCTCGACCTCATCCGGTTCGTGACCGGACGCGAGGTCGTCCGCGTCATGGCGTCCGGGGCCAACCGGGGCGACGACTTCTTCCGCGAGTGCGGCGACATCGACACCGGGTCCGCCCTGCTCGTCCTGGACGACGGGACGCTCGGGCTCGTGTCGGCCACCCGCTACAACGCCGCCGGATACGACTCGCGGCTGGAACTGTTCGGGTCCAAGGACAGCGTCGTCACGGGCATGGACGCCCGGACGCCCGTCACCGACCTGCCCGAGCACGAAGAACCGAAGGCCGGACCGGGGGGCGGGCCGGGCGGGGAGCCCAGGCACGTCTACGGCGGCTTCATGGAGCGGTTCGCCGACGCCTACGACGCCGAGCTCTGCGCCTTCGTGGACGTGGTGGCCGGCCGCCGCGGCAACCCCTGCCCGCCCGAGGAGGCGCTGGAGGCGTTCTACCTCGCCGAGGCGTGCGAGCTGTCCCTGCGGGAGGGACGGATCGTCGGGACCGAGGAGGTGCGGCGATGAAGGTCGCGGCCGCTCCGATCTCCTGGGGCGTGTGCGAGGTCCCCGGGTGGGGCCACCAGATGGAGCCGGGACGGGTCCTCGCCGAGATGCGCGCTCTCGGCCTCGCGGCGACAGAGCTGGGACCGGACGGTTTCCTGCCCGGCGACACGCGCGCGAGGGACGAGCTGCTGACGTCCCACGGGCTGGGTCTTGTGGGGGCGTTCGTCCCGGTCGTCCTGCACGACCCGGCGCACGACCCGATGCCGGAGATCGACCGCGCCCTGGACCGCGTCGACGGCGTCCTGATCCTGGCCGCCGCGACCGGGCTCGACGGCTACGACGGGCGGCCGGCCCTGGACACCAAGGCTTGGTCGACGCTGCTGGGCAATCTCGACGCGATCGCCCTGCGCGCCGCCGCGCGCGGCCGCCCGGTCACCCTGCATCCCCATGTCGGGACGGTCGTGGAGTCGCGCGCGGAGGTCGAGCGGGTGCTGGGCGGCAGCAGCGTCCCGCTGTGCCTGGACACCGGGCACCTGCTCGTCGGCGGCACCGACCCGGTGTGGCTGGCGCGTTTCGCCGCACAGCGGATCGCGCACGTCCACCTGAAGGACGTGGACGTAGGACTCGCCGACCGGGTGCTCAACGGCGAGGTCGCTTACACGGACGCGGTGCGCGACGGTCTGTACCGGCCACTCGGGGACGGCGACATTGACATCCACGGCATCATCCGCACTCTGGAGGGCGCCGGTTACGAAGGCTGGTACGTGATGGAACAGGACACCGTCCTGACCGAAGAGCCCGCAGAAGGCGGCGGACCGTTCGACGACGTCCGCAGAAGCCTGGACTTCCTCGCCGGAGCGGCCCGATGACCTTCGACCTCATCACGATGGGACGGGTGAGCGTCGACGTCTACCCCGACCAGGTGGGCGTGCCGCTGGAGGACGTCGAGTCGTTCGGGAAGTACCTCGGCGGCAGCCCCACCAACGTCGCGGTGGCCGCGGCGAGGCACGGCCGACGCGCCGCCGTCGTCACCCGCACCGGGGACGACCCGTTCGGACGGTTCGTCCACAAGGCCCTCAAGGGGTACGGCGTCGACGACCGGTTCGTCACCGCCGTCCCTGGGCTGCCGACCCCGCTCGCGTTCTGCGAGATCTTTCCCCCGGACGACTTCCCGCTGTACTTCTACCGCTATCCCAAGGCCCCGGACCTGGAAATCCACTCTGACGAACTGGACCTTGGGGCGATCCGTGAAGCCCGCATCGTATGGGCAACCGTCACCGGTCTGTCGCAGGAGCCCAGCCGCGAAGCGACACTGACCGCGCTCGCCGAACATCCCGGACAGACCGTCATCGACCTCGATTACAGGCCGATGCTCTGGGCCGACCCCACTGAGGCACCGCACTGGGCAGGGCTCGCCCTGCAACACGCCTCGGTCGCGGTCGGGAACCTGGACGAGTGCGCGGTCGCAGTGGGAGAGCGCGAACCGCGCGCCGCCGCCCGCGCGATCCTCGACCGCGGCCCGGAACTCGCCATCGTGAAGATGGGGCCGGAGGGCGTCCTCGCCGCCACGGCACGCGAGGTGGTGGAGATACCGCCGGTCAAGGTCGACGTCGTGAACGGGCTCGGCGCGGGCGACGCGTTCGGCGGCGCGATCTGCCACGGCCTCCTTGCGGGATGGGACCTGCGGCGGCTGATCGAGTTCGCGGGCGCCGCAGGCGCGATCGTCGCGTCCCGCATCGCCTGCTCCGCCGCGATGCCCGCATCGGACGAAGTCGAAGAACTGCTGAAGGAGCGGCGATGAAGCACCACCTGCCCGCGGGAACGGCCGCCGAGGAGCCGTACGGGCTCGTCGTGACCCCCGAGTCGGCCGGATGGATCCACTCGGCGCTGCGCGTCCTCGAACTGCCGGACGGCGGCTCCCACGAGTTCCAGACCGGCGACTTCGAGACGATCGTGCTGCCGCTCGCCGGGTCGTGCGTCGTCGAGTGCGACGGCGAAAGCTTCGGCCTGGACGGCCGCGACGACGTCTTCAGCCGGGTCAGCGACTTCGCCTACGTGCCGCGGGACGCGCGGGTCACGGTGCGCGGGCGCGGCCGGTTCGCGCTGGCCGGGGCCCGTTGCGAGGCCCGGCTCGCGCCCCGCTACGGCCCCGCCGGAGACGTCCCCGTCGAACTGCGCGGCGCGGGATCGGCGAGCCGCCAGGTCAACAACTTCGGCACGCCGGAGGGCTTCCCGTTCGCCGAGAAGCTGATCGCGTGCGAGGTGCTGACGCCGGGAGGCTGCTGGTCGTCGTTCCCGCCGCACAAGCACGACGAGGACACGCCGGACGAGGCCGTCCTGGAGGAGATCTACTACTTCGAGGTCGCCCGGGACGGCATGGCCTACCAGCGTGTCTACGGGTCACCGGGACGCCCCATCGACGTGCTCGCGGAGGTGCGCAGCGGCGACGCCGTCCTGATCCCGCACGGCTGGCACGGGCCGTCGATGGCTCCGCCGGGGCATGACCTGTACTACCTGAACGTGATGGCCGGGCCGTCGCCGGAGCGGGCCTGGCGGATCTGCGACGACCCCGCGCACGCGTGGATCCGCGACACCTGGGCGGGACAGCCCATCGACCCGCGGCTGCCGCTGACCTCCCCGGAGGGACGATCATGAGGCTCACGGTGGGGCAGGCGTTGGTGCGTTTCCTGGGGGTTCAGTACAGCGAGCGGGACGGGGAGCGGCGGCGGTTCTTCGCGGGGTGTTTGGGGATCTTCGGGCATGGCAATGTCGCCGGTGTCGGTCAGGCGTTGCTGGAGCGCGCCGGGGATCTGCCGTACTACATGGCGCGTAATGAGCAGGCGATGGTGCATGCCGCTGCGGGGTTTGCGCGGATGAGTGATCGGCTGGCGACGTTGGCGTGTACGTCGTCGATCGGGCCGGGGGCGACCAACATGGTGACGGGGGCGGCGCTGGCGACGATCAACCGGTTGCCGGTTCTGCTTCTGCCGGGGGATGTGTTCGCCACGCGTGCGGCCAATCCGGTGTTGCAGGAGTTGGAGGATGCCCGGTCCTATGACGTGTCGGTCAACGACTGCTTCAAGCCGGTGTCGAGGTATTGGGATCGTGTCAACCGTGCTGAGCAGTTGCCCGGTGCGTTGTTGGCGGCGATGCGGGTGCTGACCGATCCGGCTGAGACGGGTGCGGTGACGTTGGCGCTGCCGCAGGATGTGCAGGCCGAGGCCTATGACTGGCCGGAGGAGTTGTTCGCGCGGCGGGTGTGGCGGATTGCGCGTCCGGTGCCCGAGCCGGCTGCGCTGCAGGAGGCGTCGGCGGTGTTGCGGGCTGCTGAGCGTCCGCTGATCGTGGCGGGCGGCGGGGTGGTCTACGCCCGGGCCGGCGAGGATCTGCGTGTCTTGGCCGAGGGCACCGGTATTCCGGTGGCCGAGACGCAGGCGGGTAAGGGTGCGCTGCCGTGGGATCACGCGTGTGCGGTGGGCGCGATCGGCGCGACGGGTACGACGGCGGCGAACGCGCTGGCCCGCGACGCCGACGTCGTCGTGGGGATCGGGACTCGGTACAGCGATTTCACCACCGCTTCGCACAGCTTGTTCGGTGCCCCGGGGGTGAAGTTCGTCAATGTCAATGTGGCGGGGTTCGATGCCGCCAAGCTCGCGGGCGTTTGCGTTGTGGCCGATGCGCGGGAGGGCATCCGGGGCCTGCACGCCGCTGTGGGCGGTTACCGGGTCTCGGCCGCCTACCGGGACCGGGCCCGTGCTCTGATGGCCGACTGGAACGCCAAGGTCGATCAGGCGTATGCGCCGCAGGACGCCCGGCCGCTTGCCCAGTGCGAGGTCATCGGCGCCGTCAACGAGGTCAGCGGTCCGCGGGACGTGGTCGTGTGCGCTGCCGGGTCGATGCCGGGGGACCTGCACAAGTTGTGGCGGGCGAGCGACCCCAAGGGCTACCACGTCGAGTACGGGTATTCCTGTATGGGGTATGAGATCGCGGGCGGTCTCGGTGTGAAGATGGCGGCGCCGGATCGTGAGGTGTTCGTCCTGGTCGGGGACGGTTCGTACCTGATGATGGCGCAGGAGTTGGCCACGGCGGTCGCCGAGGGGATCAAGCTGATCGTCGTCCTGGTCCAAAACCACGGCTACGCCTCGATCGGGAACCTGTCGGAATCGGTCGGCGCGCAGCGGTTCGGCACCCGTTACCGCGCCCGTACCGCCACGGGCCTCGATGGCGAGCCGCTCCCGGTCGACCTGGCCGCCAACGCCGCCAGTCTCGGCGCCGACGTGATCCGCGCGGACGGCGCCGACGACCTTCGTGACGCGCTCCGCAAGGCGATCGCCGCGTCGCGGACGACGGTCGTCCACGTGGAGACCGACCCGCTCGTCCAGGCGCCGGGCAGCGACGCCTGGTGGGACGTCCCCGTCGCCGAGGTGTCGGAACTGGACTCCACGAGGGAGGCTCGCGCCCGTTATGAGGTGGATCGGCGCACACGCCGCCACCATCTGTGATCAACTCCTCAGACCGACCATTCGGGGAGAAACGGAGAACACATCCGATGAGAGGCGTTTTCGCGCGTGGATCGTCCAAGAGCCTGGCGGTCCTGGCCGCCGCGGGAATGCTGGCGCTGAGCGCCTGCAGCGGCTCGGGCGGCAAGGAGTCCGAGGAGGACACCCAGGGCGCCGGCCCCCGGCTGGAGATCGCCATGGTGACGCACTCCGCCCCGGGCGACACATTCTGGGACATCGTGCAGAAGGGGGCCAAGGCGGCCGCCGCCAAGGACAACGTCGAGTTCCTGTACTCGGCCGACCCGGACGGCGGCAAGCAGGCCCAGCTGGTCCAGGCCGCGATCGACCAGGAGGTCGACGGCATCATCGTCACCCTCGCCAAGCCCGACGCGATGAAGGACGTCCTGGCCCGCGCCACCGCGGCGAAGATCCCGGTGGTGTCGATCAACTCCGGTCAGCGGGAGTCGGCGGAGCTCGGCGCGATCGCGCACTTCGGGCAGGACGAGTCGATCGCGGGTGAGGCGGCCGGCACCGAACTCGGGGAGATCGGCGCCACCAAGGCGCTGTGCGTGATCCACGAGCAGGGCAACGTGGGCCTGGAGGCCCGCTGCGACGGGGCGAGGAAGACGTTCGACGGCGACCTGGAGAACCTGTTCGTCCAGGGCTCGAACATGCCGGACGTCAAGTCGTCCGTCACGGCCAAGCTCCAGGCCGACAAGAACATCGACGGGATCCTGACGCTGGGCGCGCCGTTCGCCGCGACGGCCGTCGACTCGGTCAAGGAGACGGGCAGCGAAGCCAAGATCGGCACGTTCGACCTGAACAAGGACCTCATCGCCTCGCTCAAGTCTGGCGCGATCGAGTTCGCCGTCGACCAGCAGCCGTACCTGCAGGGCTACGAGGCCGTCGACGCCCTGTGGCTGCTGAAGAACAACGGCAACGTCCTCGGCGGCGGGCGCCCCGTGCTGACCGGCCCGGCGATCGTCACCAAGGACAACGCCGCGGGGCTGGAGGAGTTCGCCAACCGGGGGACCCGGTGATCCACGCGGTCACCGAGCCGCCGGTGGCCGATCCGGGCGCCGACGAACGCCTGGCCCGGCAGTCGCCGCTGCGGCGGCTGCTGGGCCGCCCGGAACTCGGCGCGCTGCTCGGCGCGGTGGCGCTGTTCGTGTTCTTCTCGGTCATCGCGGACGCGTTCCTGCGGGCCGGGTCGTTCTCGACGGTCCTGTACGCCAGCTCCACGTTCGGGATCATGGCGGTCGGCGTGTCGCTGCTGATGATCGGCGGCGAGTTCGACCTGTCCGCCGGGGTGATGGTGACGTCCTCGGCGCTGATCGCCGCGCTGACCGCCTACCAGTTCACGCTGAACGTGTGGGCGGGCGTGGTGATCTCGCTCGTCCTCACGCTGGCGCTCGGCATGGTCAACGGGCTGCTCTACAACTGGACGAAGCTGCCGAGCTTCATCATCACCCTCGCCATGTTCTTCATGCTGGCGGGCCTGAACCTCGGCGTGACCAAGGCCCTCACCGGCAATGTCGCCAGCGACTCCGTCCGAGACATGGACGGCTTCGACACCGCCAGCGCGATCTTCGCCTCCGACATCGGCATCCTCGGCTTCCGGATCAGGATCACGGTGTTGTGGTGGCTGCTGTTCGTCGCGATCGCCACCTGGATCCTGCTGCGCACCCGCATCGGCAACTGGATCTTCGCGGTGGGCGGCTCGGCGGACAGCGCCCGCGCGGTCGGCGTCCCGGTCGCCCGCGTCAAGATCGGCCTGTTCATGGGCGTGGCGTTCTGTGCCTGGTTCTCCGGGATGCACCTGGTGTTCGCGTTCGCGACCATCCAGTCGGGGGAGGGCGTCGGCAACGAGTTCCTCTACATCATCTGCGCGGTCATCGGAGGGTGCCTGCTGACCGGCGGGTACGGGTCGGCGATCGGCGCGGCGATCGGCGCGTTCATCTTCGGCATGACGAACAAGGGGATCGTGTACGCGGAGTGGAACCCCGACTGGTTCCGGTTCTTCCTCGGCGCGATGCTGCTCATCGCCACCGTGGTGAACCTGGTCGTCCGGCGCAGAGTGGAGCGGGCGTCATGACCGCGAAGGACGCGCCGCTGATCAGGCTGAGCGGCGTCGGCAAGAACTACGGCAACGTCATCGCCCTGCGGGACGTGAGCCTGGAGACGTCCGCCGGGGAGGTGACATGCGTCCTCGGCGACAACGGCGCGGGCAAGTCCACGCTCATCAAGGTCGTCGCCGGCCTGCACCGCCATGACACGGGCACCTACGAGGTGCAGGGCGAGCAGGTCGCGTTCAGCTCGCCCCGCGACGCCCTCGACCGCGGCATCGCGACCGTCTACCAGGACCTCGCGGTCGTCCCGCTCATGCCGGTCTGGCGCAACTTCTTCCTCGGCTCCGAGAAGCGCAAGGGCTTCGGCCGCATGGACGTCGAGTCCATGCGGTCCACCACCCACGGCGAGATGGCCGCGATGGGCATCGACCTGCGCGACGTCAACCAGCCCATCGGCACCCTCTCCGGTGGCGAGCGGCAGTGCGTGGCCATCGCCCGCGCCGTCTACTTCGGCGCGAAGGCCCTCGTCCTGGACGAGCCCACGGCCGCCCTCGGCGTCAAACAGGCCGGGGTCGTGCTGCGCTACATCGTCCAGGCACGCGAACGCGGCCTCGCGGTCATCTTCATCACCCACAACCCGCACCACGCCTACCCGGTCGGCGACCGATTCCTGATCCTCAACCGGGGGCAGAGCCTCGGCTACCACACCAAGGACGAGATCACCCGTGAGGAGCTGACGGCCCTCATGGCCGGAGGCAGCGAACTGGAGGAACTGGCCCACGAACTGGACGCGGCGGGCTCATCGGCCGCCGCCGACCGCCTGACGAAGGAGGCCGAAACCCTGGGCCTCACGGATGACTGAACAACTCCCCGCCACGCCTGCCCGGTGCCCGACGCCAGCCTCTTCCGGCGCCCGGCGGCGCGGGCCGTCCGGTGCCCCGGCACCATGCCCGGCCGGTATCACCGGCGGGGCCGGGGCAGGGGTTGGTGCGGTCATCGGGTCAGGTCCATTCGGCGGTGGCCAGGATTCGTTCGAGGTTCGGGGTGTCCCAGAGGTCCACGATCAGGATCCTGGACTGCGGCAGGTACCAGAGGCGTTCGGTGTAGGAGGAGCGCGTCCTGCGGGTGGGGCCGTAGCCGTCCGGGTCGTCGGGCCCGGGGTCACGCGTGTAGCAGGGGACGCGCCACTCGCGGTACTCGGCCTTCTTCGTGCCGATGGCGGCGAGCCGGTCCGCCGTCCGCGTGGCGCCGTGGGCGGTACCCACGGCCCGCAGCTCGTCGTTCCGGGGGCAGCTCATTCCCTCGTCCTGGCCGAACAGCACCCCGTAGGTGTCGGTGGTCTTGTACGGGCCGGCGATGTACGCGGAGGGCCGGATGAAGAAGCTGGGGCCCAGCACGAAGAACCCCCGGCATGAGGACGAGCTGGGATTGGGGCCGCCCCACTCCTGCATGTAGTCGCAGTTCTTCGCGGTCGCCACGTAGTAGCTGTCGGGCGGTGGCGAGTTGCCCGGGGAGGTGGTGTTCCGGTTGCGCATCGGGTGCGTCTTCCAGGCGGCCGGGGCGCGGACCGTGATCTTCCCGACGCCCAGCGGTTCACCGGACGGGGTCGGAGTCGCCCGCACCGCGGCCGTGTGCTGCGGCGGCTCGGGCCTGGACGCCTGGTACGCGCTGACGCCGCCGGCCGTCGCACCGACGACGGCGGTGCCCGCGACGACGGCGGCCGTCTTGGTGCCGACCGCGGCGAGCAGGCCCGTCGATCCCGCGCCGGCCCCCGCGCCCGCGCCCGCCGCGCCCGCCGGGGCGAGGCCGGCGGCGAGCGGGAACAGCGCGGTGAGCGCGACGGCGCTCCCGGCGAGGACGCGCACGCCCTTGGACTCCCAGCCGGTCCCGTAGGCCGCGCGCGCCAGCTCGTCCAGCCATTGGACGAACGCCGCAGCGCCCGGCGGGCGCGTCGCCGGGTCCTTCGCCATGCCGGCGGTGATGAGCGGGCGCAGCGCCTCGGGGACCTCGTCCGCCGGGACGTCCCCGGACAGGTGGCCCGCCATGATCGACGCGCGGTCGCCGGCGCCGTACGGGCGGCGGCCCGCCAGGCATTCGAAGAACACGCAGGTGGCGGCGTAGACGTCGGTGGCGGGCGTGGCGGGTTCGCCGCGCCACTGCTCGGGTGCCATGTAGAGCGGCGTGCCCGCGCCCGACGCGGTGCCCTCGGGGGTCGCGACGCCGAAGTCGATGAGCTTGCTGCGCCCGTCCGCGGGGACGATCACGTTGGCGGGCTTGTAGTCCCGGTGCACGACCCCCGCGGCGTGGGCGGCGGCGAGGCCGAGAAGCGAGCCCTTCAGGACGGTGAGCGCCGCCTCCGGTTCCAGGGTTCCGTACCGGCCGAGGATCTCCTTGAACGAGACGCCGTTCACCGCCTCCATCACGATGGCGAGTTCCCCGTCGTGCTCGACGAGCCGGTACAGCCGCGCCACGTGCGGGTCGTCGACCTGGCCGAGCATCCGCGCCTCGTGCCGGAACCGCTCCCGGGCGTCCGGGTCGGCCCCGGCGGGAAGGTACTTGATCGCGACGGGGGTGCCGCGTTCGGCGTGCCGCGCGAGGACGACGCGTCCCTGCCCGCCGCGTCCGAGTTCCCGGACCTCCTCGAATCCCGACACCCGCCACTGCGTCACAGACCGCTCCTCAAGGCTCGTTCAGGAGTTTCCACCAGTGTGACGCGGCGGACGGCCGCCAAGTTGATCGCACTTCGGACACGGGGATCTTTCCGCGGGCGCGCAGGCACCGGCCGTCCGGTAGGCGCTGGTCGGGCGGGTGCCCGCCTGTGTGGACGTGTGGTCATGATGGCCGTCATGCGGCTTCCCCTGGCCGCGGCCTACGGCGCGGCCGAACGTGCGTTCGTGGCTACGCGGACGCGGTCCGCATGGAGACCGGCCTCCATTTCGGCGTGACGTGCGTGTAGCCTTCGGCCGTGCGGAGCCCGATTCATGACTCGACCGCCGCGGCTGCGCTCTCGCTTGAGGGTGTGAGCCGCCACGAGCCCCTCGACGGCGCAGTGGACGCGGTGCTGCACGCCGCCCCGGCCCGCCGCCCGCGCCGCGGCGTGACGACGACCCGCCGGGGAGCCGTCGAACTCTTCCAGGTCAGGCATCTGCCGGCGCTGACCGACCGGACCGTCGCCCGGACGTTCGCCGGACGCGTCCGCTCCGGTGCGTTCAGGGGCGCCGAGACCGCCGCCGGGGTCGTGCGCCGCCGCGCGGGCCGGTCATGAGCACCGCCGAGACGACGCGGGCGGACACCGCGGCCCGGCCCGGCGCGGGCGACCTCACCGGCTACGCCGCCGGGTCTCTCGGGATGGGCGTGTGGGTCACCGTCCCCGGGCTGCTGCTGCTCTACTTCATGACCCACACGCTCGGCGTGTCCCCGTTCCTGGCCGGTCTGACCCTGCTACTCCCGAAGATCCTCGACGCGGTGGTGCATCCGTGGTTCGGGTCGGTGTCGGACCGGCAGGCGCGCCGTGCCGGGCACCGGCGCGGCATGCTCCGCTGGGGGCTGCTGCTGGCCATCGCCTGGATCGGGCTGTTCTCGGTGCCGTCCGGCGTCTCCGGCTGGTCGGCGGCGCTGTGGGTCGGTGCCTTCTACATCGCCGGGAACGTCCTGTACGCGTGTTTCCAGGTGCCGTACCTGACGACGCCGTCCGACCTGCAGATCGGGTACCACGAGCGCACCCGCGTGTTCATGTACCGGATGCTGCTGCTGACCGTCGGCCTGCTCGGCGCGGGCGTCGCGGCCCCGGCGCTGGTGGCGGACGGCGGGCGCGGCGACTACGCCCGGATGGCCGTCATGCTCGCCGGCGTCCTCGTCGTCACCTGCGCCCTCGCGCTGGTGTTCATCCGGCGGCTGACGGAACGCTCCGGTTTCCGGATCCCGGACGGCGGGCACTCGCACTCCGTCATCGACGACCTCCGGATCACCTGGCGGGACCGCGACTTCCGTGCCCTGACGCTGTCGTACCTGTTCACCGGCACCACCACGCACCTGTTCCTGGCGGCGGTGCCGTTCTACACCGAGTACGTGCTCGACGACGAGGGATTGACGGCCGTGTTCATGGGCGCGTTCCTCGTCCCCGCCGTGGTCGCCGGGCCCATCTGGAAGAAGGTGTCGGAGCGGACCGGCAAGCAGCGCTCGCTCCTGTTCTGCCAGGCCGTCTTCGTCGTCGGCTCCCTCGCCCTGTGGGCCGGTGACGCGATCGGCGTCGCGCTGACCGTCGCCGTGATCGCCGTGCTGGGCACCGCGTTCGCCGGGCTCCAGCTCTTCGCCTTCTCCCTGATCCCCGACATCGTGGCCGCCGCCGAATCGCGGGGGACGGCCCGCGCCGGCGCCTACACGGGCGTGTGGACGGCGACCGAGGCGACCGGCACCGCCATCGGCCCCTACGTGTACTCGGCGACCCTCGCCGCGGGCGGCTTCGTCTCCACGACCGAGGGCCACAGCGTCGCGCAGTCGGACTCGGCGCTGCTGGCGCTCCTCATCGGCGTCACGGTGGTGCCCGCCGCGCTGATGGCGGCCGCCGTCGCCTTCCAGCGCCGCTTCGCCCTCGACCGCATGTCCGCCTCCTGACGGTCATTCGTCCGCGGTGTGGATCCTGCGGGCCGTGAACGCGACATCGGGTTCGGTGTGGGCGCGCAGGCCGCGCAGCAGGCCACGCCAGTCCCCGGACCAGCCGGCGCGGGGGCCGTGCGCCCGCGTGAGCGCGCAGGCGAACAGGCCGCCGGCGAGGTCGCCGCGCGCCGCGAGCCGGGCCGCGTGCGGATGCGTCTCCGCGGGGTCGGGCAGGCCGAGCCCGGTGAGCGAGGAGACGGGGGACGAGCCGGTTGCGAGGGCCTCCGCGACGTCCTGGACGGCGAGGACGCCGCGGCCCGCGCACCGGCCGGCCAGCGCGTCGATGGCGTCTGCGGCACCGGGGTCGTCCCAGCGGAGCGTCGCGGCGGCCAGCCGGCTCGCGAGCGGCTCGGGCAGGTGGCCGTCCACCGCGCGGACGGCGCGCTCCCCGAGCGTCCGCCGGCGGGTGGCCAGGTCCCGGACGGTCCAGGTCAGCGCGGTGAGCCGCTGGAACGCGGGCAGGTCGCGTTCGGCTTCGGCGTCCGGTTCGGCGGGGGCGGCGGCCAGCTCGGCGGCGGCCGCGCCGAGTTCGGCGGCGCCGATGCCGGCCGCGACGCACCGGACGAGGGCGTGCAGCGCGGCCCGCCAGGCGCGGGTCTCGCCGAGGTCGGTGACGAGGGCGGCCAGTACGGCGGGGGCGTCCGGCGCCCAGGGCGCCCAGGTCGCGACGGCGGGCAGCGCCGCCTCGCGGGCCTCCGGGTCGGCGGAGCGCGCCACGCGCAGCACCAGCGCGGCGTAGCGGCCCCGGAACCGTTCCTCCACATAGGTGGGCGGTGTGCCGAGCACCTGCCGGGCGAGGTCGCGGGGGCCCTCGGCGGCCTCGGCCAGGATCCGCCGCGCTACCGGCTCGTCCAGGTGGTCGCGGACGGCCGAGGCGATCGCGGCCCGCACGTCCCGGTGCCGGCCCGGGTCGTCCCAGGCCGCCGCGACGATGTCGAGGGCGTCCGGTACCCGGTTGTGGAGCAGGATCCGCACGGCCTCCTTCTGCGCCGTGATCTTGCCGTCGGCCAGGACCGGCCGGAGCATCGCCGACAGCGCCGACGGCGGGATGAACCGGGCCGCGCGGGCCGCCGCGTAGACGGCGACGTGGGCGTCGTCGGAGTCGGCGTGGGCGAGCAGATCGGGCAGGACGTCCTGCGGGGACGCGGTCCAGGGGAGCGCGGTCAGCGCGACGCGCCGGACGTAGGGGTCGTCGGCGCCGAAGTAGGGGCGGAGCCGCGCCGCGTCCGTGCCGGGGATCCGCGCCATGGCCGAGACCGCGCCCGCCCGGTCGGTGGCGGGTGCCTCCTCGTCCGCCGCCACCCGTTCGAGGAGGGCGCGGTAGCCGTCGCGCTGCCGGGACGTCCAGCGGCGCATCCAGACCGGTTCGATGCGCGCCACGTAGGTCACGCCGGGGCGATGGAACCGTCCCGCCGGGGTGTCTTCGGCCAGGACGAGGTGGAGCAGGTCGGTGCGCTCACGGGCGATGGCGGCGAGCACCGCCGGGACGGCGACCGCCGACGGGTCCCGGTCCACGACCCGCCCGGCCCGTTCGGCGCGCGTCCCGGGCGCGGCCAGCCATAGCGTGATCGCCTGGGTGAGCACGCCGTCGTCGCGGGCGTCGAGCGCCGCCTCCAGCGCGTCCTGCAGGATCGGGACGCGGTGGGCGCGGCGGCGCAGCGCCTGGACGAGCAGCAGCGTGAGCCGGTGGTCGTCGCGGCGCGCGCCCGCCTCCAGATGGGGCGCCAGCGTCTCCGCCAGCCGGTGCTCCTGCCCGCGCCGCAGCGCGTGGTCGAGCTCGCCGAAGAAGAACGCCCCCGTGCTGCCGACGAGACGTTCGACCAGCTCCAGACCGGACACCATCAGCCCGGCGTCGTCGCGCACCGCGCCCTGGCGGCACAGCGCCGAGGCGACCCGGCCGAGCTCGTGGCGGGTCAGGTGGGAGAGGTCGCGGGCGTTCAGCGCGTCGTCCGTTAGCCGCCCGAGCGCCGCCGCGTGCTCCCCGCGAAGCAGCCCCTCCGGGACGGACGCCAGCGCGTTCAGCGCACGGTACCGGACGGGGTCCTGCTCGTTGCGCAGCCGCCCGAGCGACTCCAGCGCCGCGGCGAGCGTCGCCGGGTCGCCGGACCGTCCCGCGCACCGGATGAGCAGCGCGTACCCGGCGCCGCGCTCGTCGGCGTCCGCCCTGCGGGTCACCTCGCCGAGGACGGGCAGGGCCTCCTCGTAGGGCAGGAACGCCGCCACGGCCCACATCCGCGCCGGCGTCTCGGTGACCTTGCGCAGGCCCATCATCCGCCGTGCCTCCCGGAACCGGACCGCGCGGGGGAGCACCTCCAGCAGTTCCTCCCCGGGCTCGGCGGCGCCGCGGTCGACGCCGCCCATCGCCGCCTCGAACACCGCCTCCCGGCGGCTCGGCGGGAAGGCGCCCAGCAGGAGCCGCAGCGCGCCCTCGTCCTCCCGGACGGCGCGCGCGACCTCGGCCAGGCCGGCGTCGCCGAGCCGGGCCAGCCGGTCCCGGACGGACCTGCGGTACAGCAGGACCCGCAGGTCACCGCGGTGCGGCTCGGACAGCAGCAGGCGGAGCATGCGACGCGGCTCGGCGTCCAGCAGCGCCCCGACGGCGGGATGCAGCGCGTGCGGCAGCGACCGGGTCGCGCAGTGGCGCTCCAGCAGGCCGACGACCCGGCCGGGGTCGTGGCGCAGCGCCGCCGCGACACCCGGTGCGTGCCGGAACCACCAGGAGTCCCGCATCCCCTCGGGCAGTTCGGCGAGGCTCCGCTCCGCGTAGCCGAGCATGGCGTCCGGGTGGGAGCGGCCGAGCGACGTCCAGTTCGCGACGGCGTGCCCGAGCGCGTCGATCCGCTCCGCGACGACGTCCGGGCCGCAGGTGGGCAGCAGCGTCGCCGCCTCCCGCTCGCCCCACCGCTCCGCGACCCGTCCGATGAGCGCTTCGGCGAGGTCACCGCGCCGCCACGTGCGGACGGCGTCGTACAGCGCCGCGCGCACCGCCGCGGGGGCGTCCGCCAGCCCGGCGGCGAACGGCTCCGGGCCGGCGCCGTGCCGGACCGCCAGCCGGATCGCCTGGCATGCCAGCTCGGCGTCCGGGTCCCGCGTCGCGCTCACCATGTGCGCCAGCGACGCCTCGTCCCGGACCGCCGCCGCGACGAACAGCGCCAGCGACCGCTCGTAGTGGCCGCGTCCCGCCAGGCCGTCCAGCAGCGCCGCGAGGGCCGGATCGCCGGCGAGGCGGCGCAGGTCCGCCAGCCGGCGGCAGCGGGCCTTGAACGGCAGCGGTTCGATCTCGGTCAGCAAATCCTCGACGCGCATAACGCGCCATCCTGCCGGATCCTTGATCGCGATTCACCCGGATTAAACCGGCCGAGCGGAGCTCGTCGATCGATTGGTGGGGGTGGGGGCCGACGGCGTCGGGGGAGACGCGCCGCAGCGCCTCCGACAGGTGCTTCTCGGCGGTGTGCCACCACTCGGCGGGCGTCGACGTCGCCTCGTCGTCGTCCAGGCCGGACAGCCACTCGGCCGCCTGGGCGCCCGCCAGCCGCCGCCCGGCGAGCGCCACGTCGGCGGCGGCATCGGACGTGGCGTGCCGTGCCCCCTCCAGAGCCCCCTTCGAATCCGTCGAGGGCCCGCGCATCCGCCGGGCGGCGGATGCGCGGGGGTGGTGTTAGGCGGGGTGGGGGATGGACTTGTGTTCCAGGTAGGCGTTCAGGCCCTCGGGGCCGAGTTCGCGGCCCAGGCCGCTGTTCTTGTAGCCGCCGAAGGGGGTGTTCGGGTCGAGGGTGTACATGTTGACGCCGCAGCTGCCGGTGCGGATGCGGCGGGCGACTTCGACGCCGTGGTCGGTGTCGGAGGTCCAGACCGAACCGCCGAGGCCGTAGTCGCTGTCGTTGGCGATCTTGATGGCGTCGGCTTCGTCGTCGTAGGGGATGAGGACGAGCACCGGGCCGAAGATCTCCTCGCGGGCGATGCGCATGTCGTTGCCGACGTCGCCGAACACGGTGGGGGCGACGTACCAGCCGCGGTCGTGCGGCCGGTTCAGTCCGCCGGTGATGAGCTTGGCGCCCTCGTCCTGGCCGATCCGGATGTAGTTCTCCACCCGTTCCTGCTGCCGCTTCGCGACGAGGGGGCCGATCTCGGTGCCGTAGTCGGCGGGGTCGCCGACGGCGAGGCCGCCGACCATGGCGGCGAGGGCGTCGGCGACCTCGTCGTAGCGGCGGCGGGACGCGAGGATGCGGGTCTGCGCGGCGCAGGCCTCGCCGTTGTTCATCAGCGAGGCCAGCTTGAAGCCCTCGATGGTGGACGCGAGGTCGGCGTCGTCCAGGATGATCGCGGCGGACTTGCCTCCGAGTTCCAGCGTGACGCGCTTGAGCTGCTCGCCGCAGACCGCGCCGATCTTGCGTCCGGCGGCGGTGGAGCCGGTGAAGGACACCTTGTCGACGTCGGGGTGGGCGACGAGGTGCGCGCCGACCTCGCGTCCGGCCGGGACGATGTTGACGACGCCGTCCGGGATCCCGGCCTCCTTGATCCACTCGGCGAGCAGGTAGGTGTCCAGGGGCGTCTCGGGGGACGGCTTGGCCACCACGGTGCAGCCGGCGATCAGGGCGGGGGCGAGCTTGAGCATGAGCGTGAACTGCGGGACGTTCCACGGGACGATCGCGGCGACGACGCCTGCCGGTTCCTGGGTCACCGTGACCGGGCCCAGCATGCCCTGCCGCTCCTCCTCCCATGCGTAGGTGCCGGCGAGGTCCACGTAGTACTGCAGCACCATCTGCGGGATGGCGGCCTGCCCGAACACCGAGAACATGATCGGGGAGCCCATCTCGGAGGTGACGAGGTCGGCCATCTCCTGCTGCCGCTCGGCGTAGATCGCGGACAGCCGCCCGACGATCTCGGCGCGTTCGGCGGGCGTCATGCGGGGCCAGGGTCCGTCGTCGAACGCGCGCCGCGCCGCCGCGACGGCCGCGTCGATGTCGGCCTCGGTGCCCTCGGGCACCCGCCCGATGACCTCCTCGGTGTGGGGGGAGATGACGTCGATCGTGCCGGTGCCGGCCGGGGCGGCCCACTCGCCGCCGATGAACAGCCGATCGTGCTCGCGCATGCTGCCGTGCCTCCTGCCCGACGGGCCGAATAGATAACCGAATGCTTGCTTGGGCACAGCATCGCATGAGGTCCCGGCGCGGTGGAAGACCAATGAGACTCGCGTCTCATCCGGCGTCCGGTATAAACGGGTCCGTGGCTGAAACCGCTGATATCTGGTTCGACCCCGCGTGCCCCTACAGCTGGATCACCACCCGGTGGCTGCTGGAGGCGGCGATGGTCAGGCCGATCGAGACGCGCTGGCACGTGCTGAGCCTGGCGGCGCTGAACGAAGGCCGGGACGACGATCCGGAGGACGACCCCGAGGGCTACCTGTGGTTGCCGGCCCGGGTGTGCGCCGCCGTCGTCGAGCATGCCGGGCAGGAAGCCCTCGGACGCTTCTACACGGCGCTCGGGACCCGCGTCCACGAACGCGGTGAGATGGGGCCGCGGAGTTTGCCCGACGCGCTGGAAGAGTCCGGCCTTCCCGCGGAACTCGCCGCCGCGGCGGAGTCCGCGAAGTACGACGACGCGATCCGCGCTTCGACGGCCGAAGGGATCGGCAAGGTCGGCCCGCATGTCGGCACGCCGATCGTCGCGGTGGGGGAGCGGGCCTTCTTCGGCCCGGTCATGTCGCAGATCCCGCGCGGCGAGGACGCAGGACGCCTCTGGGACGGCACGCTCCTGGTCGCCGGTGTCCCCGGTTTCCACGAACTCAAGGGCCGCCCGCACGCCGAGCCTGACTTCTCCTAGAGCGGGTGGTCGGCGCGCCGTGCGGTGCTTCGCTAGAGGAGGTGGGTGTTGGGTTCTTGGGCGCGGGCGGCGAGGGCCGGGAGTTCGGTGAGTTCGATGCCGGCCGCGGCGAGGATCTCCGCGCCCGTCCCCTCGGTGAACAGGGCCGGCTCCCGCCAGGCGAACACGACGCGCCGGGCGCTCGACGCGACGATCAGCTCGGCGCATGTGCGGGGACGGGACGCGCGGTGCCCGCAGGGTTCGAGCGAGCTGTAGACGGTCGCGCCGGCGAGGCCGCCGGGGGTCTTGGCGAGCGCGGCTTCCTCGGCGTGGTCGTGCGGGTCGCTCTCCCGGGAGAAGCCGCGCGCGACCTCGCGTCCGTCCGCGCCGACGATGACCGCGCCGACGGAGAACGCGGTGTGCGAGGGCGGGCAGAGCTTCGCCAGGTCGCAGGCCAGCCCCAGCCAGTCCAGGTCATCCACGCGTGTTCCCGGTCAGGTAGCGGAGAAGGGTCAGGTCTCCGATGCGGGTGACCTCCGCCAGCCGCATGGGACGGTCCGGTGACTGCGGGAACACCCCTGCCTGGACGAACCGCGGCGCGGACGGGTCGCCGATGAAGAACGGGGCGACGACGAGCTGGATCTCGTCGACCACGTCGCCGGTCAGGAACAGCGTGTGGACGCGGCCGCCGCCTTCGACCATGAGCCGCCGGACGCCCCGCGCGGCGAGGTCGCCGAGCACCGTCGGCAGGGAGAGGGGGTCGCCGGCGTCGACGACCTCGGCCAGGCCGTCCAGCCGCGGCGCCAGCTCCCCGGCCGTGGGGGACGGCGCGTACACCAGCTTCGGCGAGTCGCCCGTGGTGAAGAACCGAGCGGCGGGGTCGAGGTCGCCGCTCCAGGTCAGCGTCACCTTGGTCAGGTCGGGCGGCTGCCCGCGCGCGACGCGCTTCTCCCGCCGCGTCTCGGAGCGGATCAGCAGCCTGGGATCGTCGGCCCGGACGGTCCCGGCGCCGACGAGGATGGCGTCGCAGCCGGCGCGCACGGCGTCGACGCGGTCGAAGTCCGCGGGGCTGGACAGCCGCAGCCGCTCCGGGGTCGCGTCGTCGATATAGCCGTCGGCGGACATCGCGCAGCTCAGCAGCACGTAGGGACGATCACTCACGCCGCAACCCTACGGGAGCGCCGGCGCGGGGGCCGCGCGGCCGCCGGAGATCGTTCGGGGCTGCCCGGCGTTTCTGCGCGGGATGTGTCGGAGGGGGTGCCTATGGTTGCTGCGACATGCGAATCCTGCACACCTCCGACTGGCATCTCGGCAGATCGTTCCACCGTGAGGACCTGCTGGCCGCGCAGGCGGCGTTCGTCGACCACCTGGTCGCGACCGTCGCGGCGGAGCGGGTCGACTGTGTGCTGATCTCCGGGGACGTCTACGACCGGGCGCTGCCCGCCGTGGACGCCGTCCGGCTGTGCGACGAGGCGCTGCGGCGGCTCTCCGACCTGGCCCGGGTCGTGCTCATCGCGGGCAATCACGACTCGGCGCGGCGCCTCGGGTTCGGGTCGGCGCTGATGGACGCGGCCGGTGTGCACGTCCGCGCCGACTTCGCGTCCGTGGGGGAGCCCGTCATCGTGGGGGACGCCGCGATCTACGGCATCCCGTATCTGGAGCCCGAACTCGTCCGGCACCCGTGGGATCTGGACGAACGCAGCCACGCCGCCGCGCTGACCGAGGCCATGCGCCGGGTGAGGGAGGACGCCGCGGGCCGTGAACAGCGGTCGGTCGTGCTCGCCCACGCGTTCGTGACCGGCGGGGAGGCCAGCGAGAGCGAACGCGACATCTCGGTCGGCGGGTCGTCGCAGGTGTCGGCGTCGGTGTTCGCGGGCGTCGACTACGCGGCGCTCGGCCACCTGCACGGCGCCTGGCGCATCACCGACCGCGTCCGCTACTCGGGCTCGCCCCTCGCGTACTCGTTCTCCGAGGACAAGCACGTCAAGGGATCGTGGCTGATCGACCTGCGCGAGAACGGCATCGCATCGGAGTTCGTGGAGGCGCCCGTCCCGCGCCGCCTCGCACGTGTGCGCGGACGCATCGACGACCTGCTCACCGACGCGTCCTATGACGAGTTCGAGGACCGCTGGCTCCAGGTCACGCTCACCGACCCGCGCCGCCCGTCGGAGGCGATGGAACGGCTGCGCCGCAGGTTCCCGCACGCGCTCGTCCTCGGCTTCGAACCCGAGGGCGGCGGGACGGACGGCGCCCGCA
This sequence comes from Actinomadura sp. 3N407, assembly GCF_052245875.1. Classification (NCBI taxonomy): domain Bacteria; kingdom Bacillati; phylum Actinomycetota; class Actinomycetes; order Streptosporangiales; family Thermomonosporaceae; genus Actinomadura; species Actinomadura sp. 3N407. The sequence goes on along the minus strand of NZ_JBQQBP010000003.1, from coordinate 92,805 downwards.
CCTGGTCCGAACGCGTCCGAGAACGCTCCGCCCTCGACATCGCGGGCGACTTCGTCGCCGAGGTCACCGACGGCCCCGCGACCGGTGCCGAACGCGCCCTCCTGCACGAGGCGTTCGAAGCCTGCCGCCAGAAGGAGGCGGCGGTTTGAGGCTCCACCGGCTGGAGGTCAGCGCGTTCGGGCCGTTCTCGAAGACCGAGGACATCGACTTCGACGCGCTCTCGGACGCCGGGCTGTTCCTCATCCAGGGCCGGACCGGGGCGGGCAAGACCAGCATCCTGGACGCGGTGTGCTTCGCGCTGTACGGGCAGGTGCCGGGCGCCCGCAACGCCGTGAAGGGGCTGCGCAGCGACCACGCGGCCCCCGGCACCGGGCCGCGTGTCGTGCTGGAGACGACGATCCGGGGCCGCCGGATGCGCATCACGCGGTCGCCCGCGTGGGAGCGGCCGAAGCTGCGCGGTTCCGGGACGACGACCGAGCACGCCAAGGTCGTCCTGGAGGAGTTCGAGCACGGCGCGTGGGTGGGGCTGACCACGCGGCTGGACGAGGCGGGCGACCTGGTGTCGCGGCTGCTCGGGATGAACGCCGTCCAGTTCTGCCAGGTGGCGCTGCTGCCGCAGGGGGAGTTCGCCGGGTTCCTGCGCGCCGGCGCCGACGAGCGCCGCAAGGTCCTGGAGCGGCTCTTCGCGACGGAGGTGTTCACGCAGGTCGAGAAGTGGCTGGCCGACCGGCGGGCCGCCACGGGACGCGAGGCCGCCGAGCTGGGCGCCGCGGCGTCCTCGATCGCCGACCGCGTCGCCGAGACGTCGGGTGCCGCGCCGCCGCGCGGGGAGCGCCCGGCCGTCCCGGCGCCGCGCCGCGCGGAACCGGTGGTGGAGCCGTTCGCCGAGGTGGAGGCGCTGCCCGCGTGGGCCGCCGAAGTGGCGGCCGGGCACGACGACATCCGCGCGGTCATCGACGAGCTGCGTCGAGAGGTCACGGCGACGCTGGAGGCGTCCCGCACGGCGCTGGAGGACGCGAAGACGCTCGCCGACCGGCAGCGGCGCCGCGCCGAGGCCGTCGCCCGCCGAGAGGCCCTGGGGGAGCGCGCCGAGGAGAGGTCGCGGATGGGGTCGCGGCTCTACGCCGCTGAACGCGCCGACCGGGTCGTCCCGCTGGTGCGCGCCGTCGAGGCCCGGCACGAGGAGGCGCGGCGGGCGCGCCGCTGGGCCGACGAGACGCGCGCCAAGGCCGGGGCGCTCCTCCCCCCGAACGCCTCGGAGGACGTGCTGGCCAAGGCCGAGCGGGCCCGCCGCGACGAGATCGCGACGCTGGAGGGCAGGCGTGCCACGGCCGCCCGGCTCCGGCAGATCGAGGACGAGCGCGCGGCGCTGGCCCGCGAACTGGCCCGCCTCGAGCCCGAGGAGGCGCGGATCGCCGCGGCCCTCGCCGAGCTGCCGGGCATCGTGGAGGCGCGCCGCGCCGAGCTGGACGAGGCGCGCATCGCGGCGGCCGGACGTCCCGGCGCCGAGGCCGCCGTCACCGACGCCCGCCGCCGCCTCGACGCCGCGCAGCGCCGCGACCAGGTGGAACATCGTCTCGCCGAGACGGAGTCCGCGCACCGCGACGCGGTCGACGCCGCGCAGGAGGCCCGCCAGCGCGTGCTGGACCTCCGGCAGGCGCGGCTGGACGGCATGGCGGCCGTCCTCGCCGGGGACCTGGTGGACGGCGAGCCGTGCCGGGTGTGCGGTTCCACCGAGCATCCGGCGCCCGCGACGTCCCTCGCGCTGATTCCGACCGAGGAGCAGATCGACCAGGCGCAGGGGGAGTCCGACCAGGTTCAGGCGGTCCGGGAGCAGACCGGCAAGGACGTCGAGGCGCTGCGCACCGAACGCGACCATCTGCTGGAGACGGCGGGCGAGATGACCGCCGACGCCTTGGCCGAAGAGTTCGCCGATGCCGAGCAGGTGCTTCAGGAGGCGGTGGCCCGCGCCGCCGACGCCGAACGTTTGGAGGCCGCGCTCCACCGCCACGAGCAGGAACTCGACGGCGTCCGCGACGCGCGGAGCGAGATCGCCCAGGCCCTCACCGGGAACCGCGCCCAGGACGAGGAGCGGGCCGCCGAGCGGGAGCGGCTGGCCGCCGAGCTCGACGAGGCGCGCGGTGACGACGCGACGCTCGAAGCGCGCATCGCCCGGCTCGGCCGGGAGGCGGACGCGCTCGCCGAGGCCGTCGAGGCGCTGCGCGCGTCCGGCCGCGCCGCCGAGGAACTGGCCGCCGCCCGCGCGAACGCGAAGGTGACCGCCGAGGCGGAGGGGTTCCGCGCCCCCGACGAGGTCCTCGAAGCCGCGATGCCCGACGAGGACCAGGGCGTCCTGCGCGACCGGATCCGCCGGCTGGACGACGAGGAGGCCGCCGTCCGCGACCTGCTCAAGGACCCGGCGCTCGTGGCCGCCGCCGCCGAACCGGCCCCCGATCTGCCGGGCCTTGAGGCGGCGCTGCGGGCGGCGGACGCGGCGCGCACCCGGGCGGCCGGCGCCGCCGACCGCGCCCGGCACCGCTGCGCCCGGCTCGGCGAGCTGCGCGCGCAGCTGGACGAGGCGGTCCGCGCGTGGCGTCCCGCCGCGGAACGCCACGAGGTCGCCGAGCGCCTCGCCGGCCTGGCCTCCGGCAAGCACGCCGCGAACCGGCACGCCATGTCGCTGTCGGCGTACGTGCTGGCCGCCCGCCTCGAACAGGTCGTCGCCGCCGCGAACGAGCGGCTCTCGCGGATGTCCGGGGCCCGCTACGCGCTCGTCCACACCACCGACAAGGCGGCGGGCGACCGCACGAAGGGCGCCGGCGGCCTCGGCCTGCGCGTCTCCGACGCCTGGACGGGCCTCGAACGCGACCCGGTGACGTTGTCGGGCGGCGAGTCGTTCATCACCTCGCTGTCGCTGGCCCTCGGCCTCGCCGACGTCGTCACCGCGGAGGCGGGCGGCACCGAGATCGGCACGCTGTTCGTCGACGAGGGCTTCGGCACCCTCGACGAGGAGACGCTCGACGAGGTCATCGACGTCCTGGACGGCCTGCGCGACGGCGGCCGGGCGGTCGGCGTCGTCAGCCATGTCGCGGAACTGCGCGCCCGCATCCCGGCCCAGCTCCGCGTCACCAAGGACCGCGCCGGATCCACCGCCACCGTCACCGTCTGACGGCCGGACGCGTCGCCGCGGGTGCCGGCGACGCTGGTCCGCCGGCACGGGACGCTCTATGTCGTCCGCTCGCGGTTCGACAGGGGCGGGCCGCCCGGCGAGGGGGCACCGGAGCGCCCCTTCGCCGTCGCGGCCGTCCGCGGCATCTGACGGCTCAGAGGTACAGGCCGGTCCCGTGCTCGGGGCGTTCGCTGGCGATGGCGTGCAGGTCCCGCTCGCGCATGACGAGATAGTTCTCGCCCTGTATCTCGACCTCGTACTGGTCGCCGGGGTGGAACAGCACCCGGTCGCCGGGCTTGACGATCCGCACGTGGTGGCCGACCCCGCAGACCTCCCCCCAGACCAGGCGGTTGCTCTGCTCGACCGTCGCCGGGATGACGATCCCGCCGGTGCTTCGGCGCTCGCCGCTGTCCTTCTCGACCTTGATCATGACGCGGTCGTGGAGCATCTGGACTTCGAACTTCGGCTCGGACACGCTGGGGAGTTTATCCGTCCCCACGGGTCAGAGCGTTCCACGAGCCCGCGATGATCTCGCGGAGCCCGGAGCGTTCCGGCCGCCAGCCGAGGTCGGCCCGGATCGCGGCGGCGTCGCAGACCAGCACCGGCGTCTCCGGCCGGGCCGGGCGCCGCAGCGCGGGCACGGGCCGGCCGGTCACCTCCTCGACGGCGGCGACGACCTCGCGGACGGCCGTGCCGGTGCCGCTGCCGACGTTGTAGACCCGGTCCTCGCCGGGGGCGGCGGCCTCCAGCGCCCGGACGTAGGCGGCGGCGAGATCGTCCACGTGCAGGTACTCGCGGACCGCCAGCCCGTCCCCGTTGATCTCCAGGTGGGGCGCCCGCCCGGCGGCGACGGCGAGGGCCTTCGGGATCAGCCGGGTCTCGTCGGGGTCGACCCGGCCGTCCACCGACCCGGCGACGTTGAACGTGCGCAGGACGACGGCGCCGGCCGCGCCCGTCCGGGCGTGGAACCGGACGGCCTGCTCGGCGGCCAGCTTGGACGCCCCGTACGGGCTGGCGGGCGCGGTGCCCTCGCTCTCGGGGATCGGCAGCCGCCCCGGTGTCCCGTACACCGCGGCCGTCGACCCGAACACCACCCGGGTCTCGCCCACCGCCTCCAGGAGGTTCACCGTTCCCTGGACGTTGACGGCGAAGTACCGCAGCGGCTCGCCGAACGACTCGCGGACGCGGGTCAGCGCCGCGAGATGGCAGACGCCGTCGTAGGGGCCGTCCGGCAGCCCGTCCGGGTCGAGGAGGTCGCCGTGGACGGGACGGACCCCGTCCGGGACCCCGGTGGCCCGCCGCACCAGCCCGTCGACCTCGTGCCCGGCCGCCACCAGCCGCCGCCCGACCGCGTACCCGATGTAACCCGCCGCCCCCGTCACCAGCACCCGCATGACTTCAGCATCCGGGAGCGCGCCCCGCGCGGCAATGGGCGTCCAGGCAAGGCAGGGTCAGGGGACGGTCCGCATGCTCCTTCCGGGGGCCGTCGCGGGCGGCGAGCCCGTCGCGCCGGGCTCCTCGTATCTGGGGAACGTGACCAGCGCGAGCAGCGCCAGCACGAAACCGCCCGTCCGCAGCATGAACGGCACCGTCTCCTGCGGCCACTGCTCGTCGAACAGGACGGTGCTGCTGAGGATCAGGTACGTCCGGCCGATGACGGTCAAGACGACCGCGACGATCGCGATCCGGCAGCGCTGCAGCGCGATCTGCAGCTGCCCGAGCGCGATCGCGGCGAGCCCGATCGTCAGGTACGGGTACGGCGACTCCAGTACCGCCCGGAAACTGCCCGTCTCCTGGTAGACGAGTGAGATGCCGCGGATGCCCGCCTCCGCCAGCCCGGCGCAGGCCCCGGCGCCGATCCCGTAGGCGACCCCGGCCAGCTTGCGGGCGTGCCGGCCGCCGGCGCGGCGGTCCCCGACCAGCCACACCAGCGCCGCGACGACCACCGCCGGGGCGCAGATGGCGATCATCGTCCAGGGCCGGGCCAGCGTGCCGGTGAGCGTGGCGTCCGCGCGCGGCTCGCCGCCGGGCGTCGCGGACAGCCCGATCAGCATCGTGGCGAGGACGAACAGCGCGACGCTCGTCCACTCCCGCGCGCTCATCCGCTCGCCGAGGACCCACACCGCGAACGTGACGAGGAAGACCAGCCCGACGGCGAAGATCGGCTGCGCGACCGCGAACGGCATCGTCGAGAACGCGACGACCTCGTAGCCGAGGCCGAGGAACAGCAGCAGCCCGCCGCCCAGCCAGATCGGGTCGGTGAGCATCAGCCGGGCGACGTGGAACGGGCGGCTGCCGCGCAGCGGCTCCATGCGGCGCGCCGAGATCCGGAAGACCAGGAACGCGATGTAGTAGACGGTGGTCGCCATCAATGCGAGGGCGGCATGGCCCAGGTCGTGACCCATCGGGACGGACCTCTCGACGAACGGGCCGAGCAGAGCTCGTCGTTGGAACGGTGGGGGCTGGAGGACGGTGGCTGTGTCGTTCGGCGCGCCATCGAATCGACCTGACCGCCAGCCTGCCCTGTCGCGCCGCCCGTGACAAGACCGTGATCCTTGACTACATGATCACTTGTACTTACGGCCGGTGGTGGACGACATCCGGGCGACGAGCCCGCGCGGGATGAACCGGCTGACGCCGACGATCGCCTTGTACTGCGGGCTCGGGACGCTGACCTGCACCCCGCGCCGGAGGTCGCGCAGCGCGGCGTCCACGACGTCGTCCTTGTCCAGCCACATGAAGCCGGGAACGTCCGACATGTCCATCTGGGCGCGCTCGTGGAACTCGGTGTGCACGAAACCGGGGCACAGCGCCATCACGCGCACCTTGCCATGCGAGCGGTTCCGGATATCGGCGGCGACGCCCTGGCTGAAGTTCACCGCCCACGCCTTGGACGCCCCGTACGTGCCGCGCGTCGCGAACGCCGCCACAGACGAGACGTTGATGACGCCGCCCCGGCCGCGCTCCAGCATCCCCGGCAGCACGGCGTGCGTGAGCCGCAGGACGGCCTCGCAGTGCACCTTCAGCATCGTCAGCTCGTCCGACACCGGAACGTCCAGGAACACGCCCTTGTTGGCGAATCCGGCGTTGTTGACGAGCAGGTCGACGTCCGTGCGGACGCGTTCCTCGGCCGCGGCCAGGCCCTCCTCGGTGGACAGGTCGGCGGTCAGCGTCTCGGTGCGCACGGCGTACTTGCCGCGCAGCTCGGCGGCGGTGCGCTCCAGCCGCTCGGTGTCGCGGGCCAGCAGGACGAGGTCGAATCCGTCGGAGGCGAGGCGGCGGGCGAAGGCGGCACCGATCCCCGCGGTCGCGCCGGTGATGAAGGCGGTCGGCATGGGACCGAGCCTATGCCGTCGCGGCCGCCGGACGTGCTACCCGGTGACGGCCCGCCGCGCCCGGAAGTGCCGCGGGTCGGGACGGCGGGTCGCGCGGCGGTAGGCGAAGGTGAACCCGGGCCAGTTGTTGACGACCTTGCCGTCGGCGGTCATGTACCAGCTCTTGCATCCCGCCTGCCACACGGTGGAGCGCAGCCGCTCCTGCATCTCGCGGGTGAACGCGTCCTGCACGTCGGGCCGGACGTCGATCCAGCCGAGGCCGTGCCGGCGCAGCGTCTCCACGCAGCCGAGCACGTACCGGAACTGCGACTCCAGCATGTAGATGATCGAGTTGTGCCCGAGGTTGGTGTACGGCCCGTAGAGCAGGAACAGGTTCGGGAATCCGCTGACCGTGATGCCGAGATGGGCCTGCGCGCCGTCGCGCCACGCCTCGTTCAGCTCCCGCCCGTCACGCCCGGCGATCTTCATGGGGGACAGGAACTCGGTGGTCTGGAACCCGGTCGCGTACACGATGACGTCCACGCCGTACTCGCGTTCCGCGGTCCTGACGCCGGACGGCGTGATCTCCTCGATGGGATCGGTGACCAGGTCGACGTCCGGCCTGGCGAGCGTCGGATAGTAATCGCTGGAGATGAGGATCCGCTTGCAGCCCATCGGGTAGCCGGGGATGAGCGCCTCCCGCAGGACGGGGTCTTCGATGCCGTCCTTCAGCGTGTTCCGGAACCGGTTCTCCAGCATCGACATCAGCTTCGGGTACTTGATGAACCCCAGCGCCCGCGCCTCGTACAGCGCGTAGATGCGGGCGCGGCTCAGCCCGTACAGCCCCGGCACGTTCTTCAGGGCGGCCTTCTCCCAGTCCCGGTACAGCCGGTCCGGTTTGTCGATGACGTACGGCGCGGAGCGCTGGAACAGCCGCAGCTCCGCCGCGTCCTTCGCGATCTCCGGGACGATCTGGATCGCGCTCGCCCCCGTCCCGATGACCGCGATCCGCTTGCCGCGCAGGTCGGCGCGGTGATCCCAGCGGGCGGAGTGGAAGCTCGTCCCGGTGAACGACTCGCGGCCCTCGATCTGGGGCCGGACGGGGCGGTTGAGCTGCCCGCACGCCGACACCAGCACCCGCGACTCCAGTTCCCCGGCCGTCGTCGAGATCCGCCAGACGGCCCTGTCCTCGTCGAACCGCGCCTCGGTCACCTCGGTGCCGAACCGCACCTTTTCCAGGACGCGGTACTTGCGGGCGCAGTGCCACAGGTAGTCGAGGATCTCCGACTGCGGCGGGAAGCGCCGCGACCAGTCCGTCTTGGGCTCGAACGAGAACGAGTACAGGTGGGACGGAACGTCGCACGCCGCGCCCGGGTAGGTGTTGTCCCGCCAGGTGCCGCCGAGGCCCTCGGCCCTCTCCAGGATCACCAAGTCGTGGATCCCGGCCTCCCGGAGCCGGATCGCCATCCCGATCCCGCCGAACCCGCTTCCGATGATCACCACGCTGTGCGTCATGGCCGTCCCGAATCTCATTCTGCTGCGGTACCCACCGAGCGTAGGTGACCATGAGGTCACTGAACAGACGTCGGAATCGCGGTTTTTGGCCGGTATTCCGGCCGCGCGGCGCGGCATCACTCCCGCGCAGCTCGTGGAGCGCGGCGCGCCCGCGCACGGCCTCGTCCGCCCGGACGGCGCCGAAACCGGGCTGAACGGCCACCGCCGGCGGCTGAGGGCCCTAGCCGATCAGGCCGTACTCCTGGGCGCGCAGGCCCGCCTGGAAACGTGAGTCGGCGCCCAGCAGCGTGAGGATCTCCGCGACCCGGCGCCGGTAGGTGGGCAGCGGCATGCCGAGCCGCCGGGCCGCCGCCTCGTCCTTCAGCCCGCCGCCGAGGAGCCGCAGGATGCGCCGGCTCTCCTCCGTCAGCGCGGGCGGCCGGTCACGGCGGAAGTCGGCCAGGCCGGACGCCGTCTCCCAGGTCGCTCGGAACAGCGAGACGACACCCTTCACCACGCCCGGCGACCGCACGACCGTGTACTCGCGGACGCCCTGCTCCGGCGGGCCCGCGAGAATGGCGATCTTCCAGTCCACGATGATCGTCTCGTGCGGGAGCGGCGTCGGGTGGATCCGCACCCGCGCGCCCGCGTTCGCAAGCTCCACCAGCCGCCGCTCGGACTCCTCGTCGGCGAGCGCCTCCGGGCTGTACAGCTTGTGGGCCGTCTGCATCGGACCGGTCCTGCGCCGCTCCGCGACGATCCACTCCCGGAAGCCCGGCAGCGCCCACGTGTTCATGTCCTTCGCGGCGCAGGCGAAGTCCCCGCGCGCGAGGAACAGCCGCCCGGCGCGCTCGACCAGCTCCGCCTCACCGCGCAGCACGACATTCCGGTCCAGATCGACGCTCATCGCGTTCCAGTCTGCCACGCGCCGGAGACGCCGCCTGGCAGCAAGCTGCCAGCCGCTCGTCCCGGATGTCGCCGCGCAGCACTGTGGAGAACATGACACAACATTTCGATCTAGGCGGCGACCTTCGGATCAACCGGATGGGCTTCGGCGCGATGCGGCTGCCCGTGAGCACCCTCCACGGCCCGGCGAACGACCGCGACACCGGGCTGAAGATCCTGCACCGGGCCGTCGAGCTGGGCGCGGACCACATCGACACCGCCGCGTTCTACTACCACCAGGACGGCCCCGCGGCGAACGAGATGATCCGCGCGGCGCTCAGCCCGTACCCGTCCGACCTGGTCATCGCAACGAAGGTGGGCCCGTACCGGGGGCCGGGCGACTCGCACCCGACCGGGCAGCTTCAGGCGGCGCAGCTGCGCGCCGAAGTGGAGAGGAATCTGACCGAGCTGGGCCGCGACCATCTGGACCTCGTCTACCTGCGGCCGGGCGGTATCGAAGAGCCGGACGAGGAGCCGGTCGGGGAGCGGTTCGCCGTCCTGGCCGGGCTCCGCGGGGAAGGTCTCATCCGCCACCTCGGCGTGAGCCACGTGAGCCCGGCGATCCCCGGCACCGGCTCCCCTGCTCACCTGGAGGAGAACATGGCCGCCGCGGATCTGGCCCTCACCCCGCAGGACCTGGCCGAGCTGAGAACCTGACTCACCGCCCCCCGCCCCCCGCCGCCCGTGTGAGGCTCTAGCCTGAACGCAGACGATCAGGGGGTGAGATGTCGGCGACGCGGCTGCTGGTGCTCGGCGGCGTGCGGCGGTCCGGGCGGGCGCACGGGTACGAGGTCCGCCGCGAGCTGCTGTCGTGGGGCTCGGACGAATGGGCGCACGTCAATCCCGGCTCGATCTACCACGCGCTCAAGCAGCTCGCCAAGGAGGGACTGCTCCGCGCGCACGAGGTGGAGGAGAGCGACGCCGGCCCGCCGCACACCGACTACGAGATCACCGAGGCCGGCCGGGCCGAGTTCCTGCGGCTGCTGCGCGGCGCCCTCGCAACCGTGGACGTCCGGCATCCGGAGATGCTGACGGCCGGGCTCGTGTTCCTCGCCGAGCTGCCGCGCGCCGAGGCGATCGGGCTGCTGCGCGAGCGGCTGGACGGCCTGGCCGCCTGGCGCGAGTCCGTCGCCCCGCACCTGGCGGAGCGGGACCCGGCCGACCATCTGCGCGAGCTGCTCGGCTGGTGGACGCACTCCGCGGACGCCGCCACGCGGTGGACGCTCGGGCTGATCGAGCGGCTGGAGTCGGGTGCCTACGCCATGGCGGGCGAGCCGGCGGACGCGGACGCCCGCGCCCGCGGCGCCATGTGATCAGGTGTCGACGAACGTCTGCGGGACGATGACGCGCAGGGCGTTGCCGCGCAGCCGGATCGACACCGGGGTGCGGCCGCGGATCTCGCCGTCGACGTCCACCCGCAGCGGCGGATCGGTCTCGATCTCCACGTGGGCGGTGGTGAGGAACGCGTCCTCGTTCAGGCTGCGCCACTGGCCGGTGAGGACGTGCCGGGCCGTGGCGGACGCCAGCCGCAGCCGCCGCTCGTCGCCCAGCCGGTAGACGGCCAGCAGCCGGTCGTCGGGGCTGGCGTCGCGGGCGATGCGCTGCCCGCTCTGGTGCGCGCCGTTGGCGATGTTGAGCTGGTGCGTGGCCAGCTCGACGGTCTCGCCGTCGATGGTGACGCGGGCGGTGAAGGCCTGGTGCCCGCGCAGCAGCCGCGCCGCCGTCAGCGCGTAGGCGGGACGGCCCACGAACCGCTTGAGCGTGTGCGGGACCTTCTCGGCGACCTGGACCGACAGGCCGAGGCTCACCATGTTCGCGAAGATGTGCTCGCGGTCGCCGCCCGGCCCCTCGCCCTGCGGGTCGCCGGTGCTCTCGAACCAGCCGACGTCCACGTCCGCGACCTTCCCGCCGCCCGGCCGGCCGACGGCCAGCGTCCGGATCGCGCGGTTCAGGCCCTGCGGCAGCTCCAGGCTGCGGGCGAAGTTGTTGGTGGTGCCGAGCGGCAGCACGCCGAGCGCGATGTCGCGGTGCGCCAGATGCCCGACCGCCTCGGCGACCGTGCCGTCCCCGCCGCCGACGATGACGAGGTCGGGCTCCATGGCGAGGACGTCGGCGAACAGCTCGCGCAGCCGGGTCGGGTCGGTGACGGGGAACACGTGCACGAACTCCACGCCCGCCTCGCGCAGCATCCGGCGGGCCCTGCCGTAGAGCCGGCGGCCACGCCGGGAGCGGGAGTTGATCACCAGTGCGGCGCGTCCGCCGCCCGCGATCGCCGACTCCAGCTCGGTCTTGCTCCGCATCTCGGCGCTCCGCATCTCGACCGGTCGCCCCCTTCGTCCGCGTCACCCTACAAGGCACGTGGACCGGAACTCCCGGCCCGATATTTTATAAACCGATAACCCGCCGTTGAAACATGGCCCTGAGTGGGGACCCTTAAAAGTGACATACATCTGAATGAGCGGGGCGGATAACATGCGGCTGCGCGGCTTGGCGGGAGCGGGTTTCATCGTCGGAATCGCGGGCCTCACGGCGTCCATCGCCGCCGGCGGCGCCGCCCGCCCCGCCGCCCTGGCCGACGACGGCGCGACCGTCGTCGGCGAACGCCGTCCCCGCCGCAGGGTGCTCGACCTGGCGATCCGTTCCCCCGTCCTCGCGGACGTCGCCCACGCCCGCCTGCTGCTGCCCCGTGGCTGGTCACGCGACGCGTCCCGCACCTGGCCGGTGCTGTGGCTGCTGCACGGCGCCATGGCCGGGCACGACGGCCACACCGCCTGGAGCGACCACTCCGACATCGAGGAACTGACCGAGGACGCCGATGTGATCGTCGTCATGCCGGACGGCGGCCCGTGCGGCAATTACACCGACTGGTGGAATCGCGGGGGCGGCGGAGCGCCGAAGTGGGAGACGTTTCATCTGGCGGAACTGCGGCAGATCCTGGAGCGCGGGTACCGCGCCGGACCCGATCGCGCCGTCGCCGGCTACGCGATGGGCGGCCTCGGCGCGCTGGCGTATGCGGCCAGGCACCGCGGCCTGTTTCGGGCGGCGGCGTCGTTCAGCGGGCCCCTCCACACGCTGCACCGCGATCCGTGCGGGCTGGACGTCGCCGACCTCGTGGAGCTGGGCGTCGCGATCGGCGCGCCGTCGCTCGACTGGACGGACGTGTGGGGCGACCCGGAGGAGCAGCGGGTCGTGTGGCGGCACCACAACCCCTACGACCTGGCCGACCGGCTCGCCGGCGTGCGCGTGCACGTGAGCGCCGGCGACGGCGGCCCCGGCCCGTACGATCCGCGCCCCGGGACGCGCCCGGACGTGCTCGAGGCGCTCGCTCACACCGTGTCGCGGGAGTTCGCGGGGAAGCTGCGGAGGCTCGGGATCCCCGTCTCGACGCACTTCTACCGCGGCACCCATACCTGGCCGTACTGGCGCCGCGAGCTCCGCGCCGCCCTGCCCGCCCTCATGGCGGAGATCACATGACCTCCGGCTAGGGTCGGGACGTGACCGAACCTCGTTCTGATTCAGATGTCCCGGCGTTCTGGCGGGCGCTCGGCCTGCCCGGCATCTTCGACGTGCACGTTCATTTCATGCCGCAGCGGCTGATGAGCGCGGTCTGGGAGTACTTCGACGAGGCGGGTCCGCTGATCGGCACCGAGTGGCCCATCCGGTACCGGGATTCGGAGGAGGAGCGGCTGGCGTTCCTGCGCGGCCTCGGCGTCCGCGCGTTCACCTCGCTGGTGTACCCGCACCGTCACGGCATGGCCGAGTCGCTGAACGAGTGGGGCGCCGGGTTCGCGGCGCGCGTCCCCGAATGCGTCCAGACCGCGACGTTCTTCCCCGAGCCGGGCGTCGAGGACTATGTGGGCCGCGCGCTGGACGGCGGTGCCCGGCTCTTCAAGGTCCACCTCCAGGTCGGCGGGTTCGACCCCCGCGCCAAGGAACTGGACCCGGTGTGGGGGATGCTCGCCGAGGCGGGGGTGCCCGCCCTCGTCCACGCCGGGTCGGGCCCGGTCGCCAACGGCTACACGGGCCCGGGGCCGTTCGGCGAGGTCCTCGCCCGCCATCCGCGGCTGACCACGATCGTCGCGCACCTGGGCGCGCCGGAGTTCGACGGCTTCTTCGCCCTCGCCGGCCGCTACGAGCGCGTCCACCTGGACACGACGATGACCTTCACCAGCTTCGGCGAGCTGGGCGCCTTCCCCGCGGCGCTGATGCCCCTCCTGCGCGACCTCGGGCTGGACGGGCGCATCCTGCTCGGCACCGACTTCCCCAACATCCCCTACGAGTACGCGCACCAGCTGGAGGCGCTGGCCGCGCTCGACCTCGGCGACGACTGGCTCCGCGCCGTCTGCTGGCACGGCCCCGCCGCGTTTTTCGGCCTGTCGTGACCGAAAAGGCCGCCGTTTCATGAGTTTTCATGCCGGACGGCTGGTCATCGGTCATTCCGCGGCGGGACGCGATCGGCGTTCTTGACAGTTCCGGCGGCGGCCGAGATTTTGGGAGCGCTCCCACTGCGCGTTCACCGAATGAGGTCCCCGCATGAAAGCGCGTCTGAAAGGCCGAGCCGCTCCAAAAGGCCGAGCCGCACTGAAAGGCCGTGTCGCCCTCGCCGCGGCCCTGCTGGCGGTCCCCCTGACCCTCGTCTCCCTCGTCGCGCCCGCCGACGCCGCGACGCAACTGTGCGGAGCCACCGACACGGTCTCCGTCAACGGCGGCGAGTACATCGCCCAGAACAACATCTGGGGCGCGGAGACCCCGCAGTGCATCACGGTGGACGGCACGTCCTTCACGGTCGACTCGGCCGCACACGAGAACTCCACCAGCGGTGCCCCGGCCGCGTACCCGTCCCTCTTCAAGGGCTGCCACTGGGGTCAGTGCACCACCGACAGCGGCCTGCCGGTCCAGGTCGACGGCGACATGCCCTCCGTCACGAGCGACTGGAGCACGACCGTCACCGGGTCGGGCGCGTACAACGTGGCCTACGACCTCTGGTACAACACCACGCCCACGACGTCCGAGGCCCCGGACGGCGCGGAGATGATGATCTGGCTGGACTACCAGGGCCCCGTCCAGCCCGCCGGGACCCGCATCGCGAGCGGCGTGCAGATCTCCGGCGCCACCTGGGACGTCTGGACCACCCAGATGGACTGGCGCTACATCGCCTACGTGCGCACCGGCGGCACCACATCGGTCGACGACATCGACCTGCGGGCCTTCACCAGAGACGCCGTGTCGCGCGGTTCCGTCGAAGAGGACTGGTACCTCATCGACGTCGAGGCCGGATTCGAGATCTGGCAGGGCGGGACCGGCCTGACGACGAACTCGTTCTCCGTCGAGGTCGGCGGCACCACCACCCCGCCGACGGACCCGCCCACGGACGGGCGGGCGTGCTCGGCGTCCCTGCGCACCGACAACTCCTGGAACGGCGGATTCACCGCCACCGTGACCGTCACCAACACCGGGGACGAGCCGCTGTCCGGCTGGTCCGCCGACTGGACGTTCGGCGGCGGCCAGCAGATCGTGAACGGCTGGAACGCCACCGTCACCCAGAGCGGTGCCGACGTCCACGCCGAGAACGCGAACTACAACGGCGCCGTCCCCGAAGACGGCTCGACGAGCTTCGGATTCCAGGGCAGCGGCCCGGCCCCCGGCACACCCGCCGTCACCTGCACGGCCGGCTGACGGCCGGGCGGAGGAGAGCGATCCATGATCCTGCCTCAGAGACCGCACCGCCTCGTCCCGCTCATCCTGGCCGCGCTGCTGGCGCTGGTGTTCGTCCCCGCCGTGCCGGGGGCGGCCCGCGCCGCCGCCGGCACCGGGTACTGGCACACCGACGGCCGGCAGCTGCTCGACGCGAACGGGCGGCCGGTGCGCATGACGGGCATCAACTGGTTCGGCGCCGAGACGTCCAACCACACGCCGCACGGGCTCTGGACCCGCAACTACAAGGACATGCTCGACCAGATCGAGGGCCTCGGGTACAACACGCTGCGGCTCCCGTACTCCAACGAGCTCTTCGACTCCGGGAGCACACCGAACGGCATCGACTACTACAAGAACCCCGGGCTCAGCGGGCTGGACGGCCTGCAGATCCTCGACGAGATCATCGAGTACGCGGGCGGGCTCGGGCTCAAGGTCGTCCTCGACCGGCACCGGCCCGGCGCGGCCGCCCAGTCAGCGCTCTGGTACACCGACGCCTACCCGGAGTCGCGCTGGATCTCCGACTGGACGATGCTGGCCGAGCACTACGCGGGCAACACCACGGTCATCGGGGCGGACCTGCACAACGAGCCGCGCGAACCGGCCTGCTGGGGCTGCGGCGACCGGGCGCGGGACTGGCGGCTCGCCGCCGAACGGGCCGGCAACGCCATCCTCGGAGCCAACCCCGACTGGCTGATCATCGTCGAGGGCGTCGACAGCTACGAGAACGACCCGTACTGGTGGGGCGGCAACCTGCAGGGCGCGGCGGAGCACCCGGTACGGCTGGACGTCCCGGACCGGCTCGTCTACTCCGCGCACGACTACGCCACGTCCGTGCACCGGCAGCCGTGGTTCGAGGATCCGAGCTTCCCGTCCAACCTCGCCGGGATCTGGGACAGGAACTGGGGCTACCTCCACAAGAGCGATGTGGCACCCGTCCTGCTCGGCGAGTTCGGGACGACGCTCGCCGACCCGCGCGACCAGACCTGGCTGCGCACGCTGATGGCCTACCTCGGCGAGGGCACCGGCGGGATCTCCTTCACCTTCTGGTCGTGGAATCCCAACTCCGGTGACACGGGCGGCATCCTCAACGGCGACTGGACGACCGTCGACACCGGCAAGCAGTCCTACCTCGACCCGTACCTGCTCGGCGCCGGCGACCCGGGCGGCGATCCGGGCGGCGATCCGGGCGGCGATCCGGGCGGCGATCCCGGCACGCCGGAGATCTCCTGCGAGGTCGGCTACGCGGTGCAGAGCAGCTGGGACGGCGGCTTCAACGCCCAGGTCACCATCACCAACAGCGGTCCGGCGGCCGTGAACGGCTGGACGCTGGCGTTCGCGTTCCCCGGCGACCAGCGGATCAGCCAGGGCTGGAGCGCGACGTGGTCGCAGGACGGCGACGACGTGGCCGCCACCGGCCTGGACTGGAACTCCGCGATCGCACCCGGCGCCTCCGTCACGGTCGGCTTCAGCGCCACCGGCGCGGCGGCCGCCGCGCCCGGCGCGTTCGACCTCAACGACCAGCCGTGCGAGGTGTGACATGACCCGACGAGCATGGCTCGCCGCCGCCCTGTCCGCGGCGCTGCTGCCGCTGGGGGCGTTGCCGGCGCAGGCCGCGGACGGGCCCGCGCTGACCGTCGACCCCGCCGCCGGGCGCCACGCCATCAGCCCCTACATCTACGGCATGAACTTCGCCGACGAGGAACTCGCCGCGGACCTGGGGCTCCCCGTCCGGCGGTGGGGCGGCAACGCCACCACGCGCTACAACTACCTCTACGACACGACGAACCGGGGCTCGGACTGGTACTTCGAGAACGTGCCGGGCCCCGCACCCGATCCCGAGCGGCTCCCCGACGGTTCCGAGACCGACCAGTTCACCGAGCAGGACCGGCGCACCGGCACCGGCACGATCCTGACCGTCCCGCTGATCGGCTGGACGCCCAAGGCCCGCGACTACGCCTGCGGTTTCAGCATCGAGAAGTACGGGCCGCAGGAGGCCGCCGACACCGAGTGGCGCCCCGACTGCGGCAACGGAGTCAAGCCGGACGGCACGAACGTCATCGGCAACGACCCGCACGACACCAGCGTCCCGGCCGGGCCCGAGTACGTCACCGACTGGCTGGCCCACCTGACCGGCAAGTACGGGAAGGCGGCCGACGGCGGCGTCCGCTTCTACAACCTCGACAACGAACCCGATCTCTGGCACCACACGCACCGCGACGTCCACCCGGAGGGCGCCGGCTACGACGAGATGCGCGCGCAGACGTACGCGATCGCCTCCGCCGTCAAGGCCGCCGACCCCGGCGCGAAGACGCTCGGGCCGGTCGGCTGGGGCTACCAGTCGCTGACGCTGTCCGGGCTGGACAAGCAGACCTGCGACCGGGAGGGCGGCGACTGCTGGTCCGACCCGCCGGACCGCGCCGCGCACGGCGGTGTGCCGTTCGCGGCCTGGTACCTCAAGGAAATGAACGCGTACGAGGAAGAGCACGGCGTCCGGATCCTCGACTACTTCGACGAGCACCTGTATCCGCAGCAGACCGGGGTGGCGCTCAGTGAACCCGGCGACGCCGAGACCCAGGAGCTCCGGCTGCGCTCGACCCGCCAGCTCTGGGACCCGACCTACGTGGACGAAAGCTGGATCAACGAGCCGATCCAGTACATCCCGCGCATGCAGGAGCTGGTGGACGAGAACTATCCGGGCACGAAACTGGCGATCACCGAGTACAACTGGGGTGCCCTCGGCCACATCAACGGCGCGCTGGCACAGGCGGACGTCCTCGGCATCTTCGGGCGCGAGGGCCTGGACCTGGCCACGCTGTGGAGCCCGCCGAGCGCGGCCGATCCCGGCGCCTTCGCCTTCCGCATGTACCTGGACTACGACGGCGCCGGCTCCGCCTTCGGCGACACGTCCGTCCAGGCGGCGAGCGCCGACCAGGGCGAACTGGCGGTGTACGCGGCCGAGCGCGCCTCCGACGAGGCGCTCACCCTGATGGTCGTCAACAAGTCGCTCACCGACGACCTCACCAGCACGGTGTCGATCGCCGGGCGGTCGGGGTCCGCTCCCGCCGAGGTCTACCGCTACAGCGCGGACGACCTGTCGGCGATCGAGCGTGACGACGACGTCGCCGTCGGTTCGGACGGATTCACCGAGACGTTCCCGGCCTCCTCGGTCACGCTGGTCGAGATCCCGGCGGACGACGGCCCGGCCGCCTCGGCGTGCGAGGTGGACTATTCCATCCAGAGCGAGTGGGGCTCGGGCTTCACCGCGCAGGTCACCGTCACGAACACGGGCACCTCGCCCTTCCCCGGGTGGGCGCTGCAGTTCGCGTTCCCCGCCGGCCAGCGGGTCACCCACGGCTGGAACGCCTCGTGGACGCAGGACGGTGAGAACGTCACGGCCCGGAACCTGGACTGGAACGGCGCGATCCAGCCGGGAGGCTCGGTGACGATCGGCTTCAACGGGTCGAGCGCGGACGCGAACCCGCCCCCGTCCGCCTTCAGGGTCAACGGCGCCGCCTGCACCTGACGCCGTTCGACGACCCGCGGCGGGCCGCCGTCCCCGTGGCCCTCACGACGACGGCCCGCCGCGGCCCGCCGACCTGCGGCGTGCCGCCCTCATCGCCGTGCTCGAAGGGCGGCGCCCCGCACCTGAACGTCGTACGGATCTGGTCGTACGTGTCTAGTGGTCGCAGGGCGTGGGGCCGGCGTGTTCGTGGGGTCTCGCCGCGTCGCCGACGTGGCGGGGGCCGTGCGGGTCGTCGCAGTGGCCGTCCCCGGCGCCGGTGGGGTCGTCCACATGGTCGACCTCCAAGGTCGTGTGGGTGATCCCGTACGAGGCGCGCAGCAGCTCCTGCAGGTCGCGGCGGACGGCGTGGCAGTCGCCCCCGGTGTCGACGAGCACGTGCGCCGACAGCGCCGGGTAGCCGGAGCTGACCTCCCACACGTGCAGGTCGTGGACCTCCTCCACGCAGGGGCGCCCGGCGAGCCGGGTACCGAGTTCGGACGGGTCGATGCCCGCCGGCGCGGCCTCCATGAGCACCCTGCCCGCGTCCCGCAGCAGCCCGTACCCGGCCTTGAGCATCAGCGCGGCCACCACCAGCGAGGCGATCGCGTCGGCGCGGACGAAGCCGGTCGTCCACACGACCAGGCCCGCGATGGCGGTGGAGATGAACGCGAACAGGTCGTTGAGGATGTGCTGGAACGCGCCCTCGACGTTCAGGCTGCGCCGGTCGGCCCTGCTGATCAGCATGGTCGCCGCGATGTTGACCGCGATGCCGGCCAGGGCCGTCCAGAACACGAACTGGCCTTCGACGGCGTGCGGCTCGATCAGCCGCCGGACGCCCTCGTAGACGAAGTAGACGGTGAGCAATATCAGGGTCAGCCCGTTGAGCTGCGCCGACAGGATCTCGGCGCGGCGCAGCCCGTAGGTGAAGCCGCCCTTCGGCGGACGTGCCGCGATGCGCATCGCGACCAGGGCCAGCGCGATCGCGAACGCGTCGGTCATCATGTGCGCCGCGTCGGTGATCAGCGCCAGCGACCCGGCGATGAAGCCGATGACCACCTCGCCGGCCATGAAGACGAGGATCAGCGCCAGCGCGGCGCCCAGCAGCCGCCGGTCGGCGCCCGCCGACACGCCGTGCCCGTGCCCGTGGTCACGCCCGTTCCGGTGCCGGCCCGGCCCGTTCCCCCGGTCCCCGATCATGTGCCTTCCTCCCCGTGGCCGATGTGGGTGAGGGCGAGATCGAGCAGCATCCGGACGTGCGAGTCGTCCAGCCGGTAGTAGGCCATCCGGCCGTCCCTGCGGACGCGGACGACGCGGTTGGCGCGCAGCAGGCGCAGCGCGTGCGAGACCGCCGACTCCGAGTGCCCGCAGGACGCGGCGATGTCGCACACGCACATCTCTCCCCCTTCGAGCAGCGCGGTGATCACCCGTAGCCGCCCGGGATCGGACAGCAGCCCGAACACCTGCGCCAGCTCGGCGATCGTCTCGGCGCCCGGCAGGGCGGCGGTGACGATGGCGACCTTCTCAGGGTCGACCACCCGGACGGCGCACGCCTCGGCGGGCGCTGGGGCGGGCACTGGGGCGGGCGCCGTGCCGGGCACCGCGCCGGGTGTGACATCTGAAGTACTGCTCATATGAGCAAATATACCGCAGAGGATCTCAGGAGATCGACGGGGCCGGCTCCTCGGACGGCGGCAGCGAGACCGCGCCGACCGGCTCGTCGCCGGGCCGCCCCGTCCCCCCGGTGCGCTCGCCCGAAGGATCCCCGCCGTTGCCCGTACCCGGGTCGTTCGAGGTCAAGCCCGGTGAGGCGGGGGAGTCGTCCCCGGCGCCGGGCGACGGCGTGCCGGTGCCCGTCGGGTCGGTGCCGGGCGTCTCGGTGCCCGGCGACCCCGTCCAGGGGGACTCCAGACCGGAATCGTACGGCGACGGCGAGTCGCTGGTCGGGACCTCGGTCTCCGTCGGCGGCAACTCGGTCGGCGGCCCGTCGGCCTCCCCCTCGGTGGCGCGGGGCCGCTCGAACCCCATCGTGCCCTCCGGATCGACGAGGACGAACGTGACGATCGTGCCCTTCCTGGATTCCCTCGGGCGGATCTCGGTCACATTCCGCTCCTCGAATCCCGGCCAGGATCGGCCAGTGTAGGACGCGTCGTCCGGGGAGATCTTTTTCTCCGGCTGGGTCAGGGGATTCCCGCAATTGCACTTCACCGTGGGCACCCCGTACCCATTGACCATAACGCCCATTCCGGCTTGGAGGACGGCGGGCCCGCTCGTCGCCCGCCCGTCGCGGTAGCCGTGGTTGGTGACCAGCGTGTCGGTGCGCAGCAGCACCGGCGTCAGCCGCGACACGTACCGCGGGATGTCGCTCACCGGGATGCCCAGCACGCCCGCCCAGGCCTTCGCCTTCTCGGGATTCGCCTGCAGGAACGCGACCAGCTTCTGCGGGTCGCACGTCGCCTCCCGCCGCGTCCCGCCGTACAGGCCGGGGGAGTCGCCCGTCGTGGTCCCGCCCGCCCGCGGCCGCTCCTTGACATCGGTCTTGTCGGTGCCGGACGCCAGCGTGTACGGATCCGGGCCCGGCGTTCCCACCGTCAGCCGGGTGATGGTCGCCCCCGCGTCCCCGCACCCGGAAAGCGTTGCCGCCGCCAGCGCCAGGGCCGCGACCGACCCCGCCAGCGGCCCGGCCGTCCCCCTGCGCCGGGCAATTATCGAATGGATCTCAGTCATGTTCCGTCTCTCCCGATCCGGGCTCCCCGTACCTATACTCTTTGATGCCGGGCGGAGTGGATTTGTGCCCGGTGGAATGCCGGAAATTTTTTCGCCGGCCGCCCGGCCGGTATCGGGGGACCCGACGGGGGTACGAATGGCGAGCCCGATTCCTCTCACCGCGGCCGATCCGACCCGCCTCGGCGGCTGGGAACTGCTCGGCCGGATCGGCACCGGCGGGCAGGGCGTGGTGTACCTCGGCCGCCCGGCGGAGCCCGGCGCCCGGCCGTCCCGCGTCGCCGTCAAGCTCCTGCACACCCAGCTTCTCGGCGACGCCGGCGCGCGGGAACGGTTCGTCCGCGAGCTGGCGCTGCTGCAGCGCGTCGCCGGGTTCTGCACCGCGCAGATGCTCGCCGCCGACATGGCCGGCGACCGCCCCTACATCGTCAGCGAGTACATACCGGGACGGTCGCTGCGCACGCTCGTCCACGAGGAGGGGCCGCGCACGGGCGCCGACCTCGACCGCCTCGCCATCAGCTCGGTGACGGCGCTGTCGGCCATCCACCGCGCGAACGTCGTGCACCGCGACTTCAAGCCGCAGAACGTCCTCATGGGGCCGGACGGGCCGCGCGTGATCGACTTCGGCATCGCCCGCGCGTTCGACGGCGGCTCCACCCTGACCAGCCAGGTCGTCGGCACCCCCGCCTACATGGCGCCCGAGCAGTTCTCCGGCCGCGTCGGGCCCGCGACCGACCTGTTCGCCTGGGCGGGGACCCTGCTGTTCGCCGCCACCGGCCGCGACCCCTTCGCGGGCGGCCCGCTGCCCGCCGTCATGTACAAGATCATGCACGAGACGCCCGACCTGGGCGCGCTGCCGGGCCCGCTCGCCGAGGTCGCCGCCGCGTGCCTCGCCAAGGACCCGAAGGCCCGCCCGGCCTCCGAGGACGTCCTGCTGTGGCTCCTCGGCGAACGCGACGGGAGCGCCCGCCTGGAGATGCCGACCGAGCACCTTGCCGGCCCCACGGCCGCGGTGCCCGGCCCGACCGTCCAGGCCCCCGGTTTCACGGCCCCCGCGCCGGGCCCCACCGCCGGCACCACCGCCGGGCCGGCCCGGGACGCGGACCCGGCGACGATCCGGCAGCCGGCGCCGGACGGCGGCCCGCCGTTCGTCCACGACCCCGGAGAGCCGGAGACATGGCGGGAACCGTGGCCGCAGGACGCCGGCGCGCCGGGCCCGGCGGCCCCACCGCGGCCACCGCGCCGGTCCCTCCGGCGCGGCCCGGCGCTGGTGACCGGCCTCCTCCTCGCGGGTCTCCTCGCGGCGCTGGACGTCGCCGCCCTCGCCATCCTGATCGCCAGGCCGTCCCTCAGCGAAGGCGCCCGGGGCGGGATGCTGCCGGTGGTGGCGTCCTCGTTCGCCGTGGTGGCGGTGGTCACGCTGGTGGCGGCGATCCTCGCCTGGCGCGGCAGCCGCCCCGCCGCGTGGACGGTGATGGCCGCCCGTGTCGTCCGCGTCGCGATGTGGGGCGCGTGGGGCGCGCTCGTCGAGATCCAGGCGTCCGCGCTCGCCGGGCACGCCGCCGTGACCGCCGTCGTCGTGGTCCTCCTCGCCCGCGGCCTGTCGAGGTCATCCGGCTGACGCGGCTCCCGGGGCACGCCGCTCCGACCACTCCCTCAGGTCGCGGCGCTCGATCGCGGCGGCCATCAGCCCGGGGAACGCGTCCGGTGTGCACGCGAACGCGGGCACGCCCAGCGCGGCCAGCGCCGCCGCGTTCTCATGGTCGTAGGCGGGCGCGCCCTCGTCCGACAGGGCGAGCAGCACCACGACCTGCACGCCCGCCGACGTCAGCGCCGCCACCCGCCGCAGCAGCTCCTCGCGCACGCCGCCCTCGTACAGGTCGCTGATCAGCACGAGGATCGTGTCGTCCGGCCGCGCCACCAGGCCCTGGCAGTACGCGACGGCCCGGTTGATGTCGGTGCCGCCGCCGAGCTGCGTCCCGAACAGCACCTCAACCGGGTCGTGCAGCTGCCCGGTCAGGTCGGCGACGCTGGTGTCGAACACCACCAGCGACGTCCGCAGCGACCGCATCGACGCCAGCACCGCCCCGAACACGCTCGCGTACACCACCGACGCCGCCATCGACCCGCTCTGGTCGATCGCGAGGATCACGTCCCGTTCGACGGCCTGCCGCCGCCGCCCGTACCCGACGAGCCGCTCGGGGACGAGCGTCCCGTGCTCGGGCAGGTAGTGGCGCAGGTTCGCGCGGATCGTCCGCTCCCAGTCGACGTCGGCGAGCCGCCTCGGCCGCAGCACCCGCGCCGACCGGTCGAGGGCCCCGCCGATCGCCGACCGCGTCTTCTGCGCCAGCCTCCGCTCCAGATCGCGGACGACCGTGCGCACCACCGCCCGCGCGGACTCCCTGGCCCGGTCGGGCATCACCCGGTTCAGCGACAGCAGCGTCCCGACCAGGTGGACGTCCGGTTCGACGGCGTCCAGCATCTCCGGCTCCAGCAGCAGCCGGGTGAGGTCGAGCCGCTCGATCGCGTCCTTCTGCATGACCTGCACGACGCTCGACGGGAAGTACGCGCGGATGTCGCCGAGCCACCGCGCCACCGACGGCGCCGAATCCCCGAGCCCGGCGCTGCGCCGGCCCGGCCGCGGCCGGCCCCCACCGCCGCCGGCCCCGTAGAGCTTCTCCAGCGCCCCGTCCATCCGCGCGTCGTCGCCGGTGAGCGACACCCCGGTCCCGTCGGCCCGCTCACCGCCGAGGACGAGACGCCACCGCCGCAGCCGGTCGTCCCCGGCCGCCGCCTCATCGCTCACGAAGATCCCTCCAGCCGAGGATGTGCAGGGTCGTCGCGGCCGCGGGGGCCGCGCGGGTCTCGTCGACGCCCTCCTCAAGGGGCTGGGACGAGACGGCCGGGGCCTGGTCCAGGCGGCGGAGCCGCTCGCCGATGGACCGGCGTTCGGCGTCGGCGTAGGCGCCGAAGGTGCGGCGCAGCAGGGGGAGCACGTCGGTGAACGAGTCGTCCGGGAGGCCGGCGATCCAGTCGTCGACGAGGCGGAGGAGGGCGTCGTCGTGCTTGAGGATCAGCGCGCCGCCGGACAGGAAGCCCTCCACCCAGGCCGCGGCGCGGTCGGGGGCGGCGCCGGCGGACACGGCCCGCGCCATCCGGTCGGGCGCGTCGTGCAGGCGGCCCGCGTCGAGGAGGAGCCGAGTGAGGCGCCCCTCGATCAGGCCGTGCAGGGCGTCCGGCCGGACGAGGAGACCTTCCAGGGTGCGGCGCCACCGCTCGATGTGGCCTTCCTCGGCCAGGAGCGACAGGGCGCCGTGCACGTCGTCGACGTGGGCGAGGAACTCGCGGGCGGCGTCGTCGTCCAGCCCGGTGATCGCCGGCGGGAGCCCGACGCAGATCCGGACGACGAGGCCGTCCACGACCGTGCGGAGCGGGCCCGTGGACGTGTCGCGCACGTCGCCGTAGCGCAGCGCGCGGACCAGGGCGGGCATGGCGGACATCAGATGCGCCACGTCGGTGTCCACCGCGGCCCGGTCGGCGAGGGCGCGCATGACCGTGGGCAGCGCGTCGCCGAGGTCGGCGAGCAGGCAGCGTTCGGCCACCGACGTCAGGTCGGCGAGCGCCGTGGCGTGCTCGGCCAACGCCTCGGCGCGGGCCGTGGTCGCCCCGCGCACGGTGGTGCCCCACACGCTGGCCTCGATCAGCTCGACGTCGAACTCGGGCCGCCACGCCAGCGTCCACGTCTCCCGGAACGTGCCCTTGGAACGGCCCGTGTCGGACGGGACGCCCCAGTCGACGTCCAGGAGTCGGAGGCGGTGCAGCAGGCGGCTGCGCTCCAGGTCCGTGGGTTTGCGGAGGTCGAGGTCCTGCTCCTTGTCGAGCGCGGACGGCCGGAGCCGCAGCCGCCGCTGCTCGGCCTGCAGGTCGCGCTGCAGCGGCACCATCGGGGTCCGTTCCGGGACGGCGCCGAGCCGCTCGCCGACCACCATGCGCCGCTGGATCAGCTCGACCGGCAGGTCGGCGCCCTCGCACAGGACCGCCCGGGTCGCCTCCGTGACCTCGTCCAGCCCGGCCAGCGGACGTCCCCGCAGCGCGGCGAGGGCCTCGGCGAGCCGGACGGCCTCGATCACGTGCGCCGAGGAGACGTGCAGGTCCTCGTCGCGCAGGACGCGGGCGGCGGCGGTGAGCCACCGCTCGATCGGGCGGTCGCGGGCCGTGAACAGGTGGTGGTACCAGCCGGGGGACCGGACGCCCGCGCCGTAGCCGGAGCGCCCCGCGAGCCGCCCGTGCGTCCACGGCACCCACGTCATCGCGACCTTCGCCTTCGCCAGCCCGCGCAGGGTCCGGTCGTCGTGGGTCGCCGGGACCTTCGCCCGGAGGGCGGGCACATGCCACGCGCCGCACACCACGGCGACCCGTTCGTGCCCCTCCTTGAGGGTCCGGCGCAGCGTCCGCCGCATGTGCGCCTCGCGCTGCTCCTCCCGCCGCAGATGGCCGGGCGGCAGCCCGCCGGACGCGGACTCCTCCGGCATCGCGGCCAGCTGCTCGCGCAGCTCGGCCATGGCCTCCGCGATGGCCGGGAACGGCGACGGCCCGCCGCCGCGATGCTCGACGACGTCGTCCCACCATCGTTCGGCGTCGTCGTATCCGGCGGCCTTCGCCAGCCATCCCAGCGGATCGAGCCGGATCCCCTCCGCGGCCTCCGAGGACGGCCGGGCCTCCTCCGCCTCCTCCGGCTCCTCCTCGGGGGACGGGATGAGCTGGTTCGCGGCCGGCAGATCGCAGAATCGGACGGGAACACCGGCTCCCAGGGCGTACCGGACCGCCTGCCATTCGGGGCTGAACTCGGCGAACGGCCAGAACGCCGCCTTCCGGCCGCCGTCGCCGTCGCCCGGGGCGGGGGAGTACGCCAGCAGCGCGACCGGCGGCACCATCCCCGGGTCGCCGGCCAGCTCCACGATCGGGTCGGCCTCGGGCGGGCCCTCGATCAGCACCGCGTCCGGCTTGAACTCCTCCAGGGCGCCGCGCAGCGCCCGCGCCGAGCCGGGCCCGTGGTGACGGATCCCGTAGACCTCGACGTGGCTCAAGACACCTCCCGGCACGCGCGGTAGAAGTCACGCCATTCCGGGCGGTCACGGACGACCGCCTCCAGGTACTCCTGCCAGACCACCCGGTCGGACACCGGGTCCTGGACGACGGCGCCGACGATCCCGCCGGCCACGTCCGCGGCCCTCAGCACACCGTCCCCGAAATGCGCCGCCAGCGCCAGCCCGCTCGTGATCACCGAGATGGCCTCGGCGGTGCTGAGCGTCGCGCTGGGCGACTTCAGCTTGGTCCGCCCGTCGCCCGTCACCCCGGAGCGCAGCTCGCGGAACACGGTCACGACACGGCGGATCTCCTCCAGGCCCGCCGGGGACTCCGGCAGCTCCAGCCCCGCGCCGATCTGGTCGACGCGCCGCGCCACGATGCCGACCTCCTCCTCGGCGGACTCCGGCAGCGGCAGCACGACCGTGTTGAACCGGCGGCGCAGCGCGCTGGACAGCTCGTTCACGCCCCGGTCGCGGTCGTTGGCCGTGCCGATGACCGTGAAGCCCTTGCGCGCCTGCACCTCGGTGTTCAGCTCGGGCACGGGAAGCGTCTTCTCCGACAGGACGGTGATCAGCGAGTCCTGGACGTCGGACGGCATCCGGGTCAGCTCCTCGATGCGGGCGACCGCGCCCCGCCGCATCGCGCGCATGAGCGGGCTCTCCACCAGCGCCTTCTCGGACGGGCCCTCGGCGAGCAGCCGCGCGTAGTTCCACCCGTAGCGGATCGACTCCTCCGCCGTGCCCGCCGTGCCCTGCACCAGCAGCGTGGAGTCGCCGCTGATGGCGGCCGCGAGATGCTCCGACACCCACGTCTTCGCCGTCCCCGGCACCCCGAGCAGCAGCAGCGCCCGGTCGGTGGCGAGCGTCGCGACCGCGACCTCCATCAGCCGGCGCGGCCCCACGTACTTCGGGCTGATCGCCGTGCCGTCGGGCAGCTCGCCGCCGAGCAGGTACGTGGTGACGGCCCACGGGGACAGCCGCCAGCCGGGCGGCCGGGGCCGGTCGTCGTGCTCGGCCAGCCGCGCCAGCTCACCGGCGTGCTCCTGCTCGGCATGCGGACGCAGGACCGCGTCGGCCGTCTCACCGGAGGGACGTTCCCCCAGACCCCCCGGCGATTGCTCTTCGGTCACAGGGCCAGCTCCTTCAGCATCTCGTCGCGGAAACGCAGTGTGGTGATCAGTTCTGTCACGGCCCGCGGGGCGGCGGCGCCCTGCTCGGCCACGAGCATGTCGAGGCGGGACACGGTGGCGGGGTCGAGCCGCTGGTCGGCGAGCCGGCACAGCTGGGTGATCAGGTGCTCGTCGCGGCGCGTGGGACGTTCCGCGGACGCGTGCCCGCCGGTGAGCATCGCGACCACCGCCGACGCGAGCGCGCCCGTCCACGGCCCGGGCACCCGTTCGAGGACCCGCAGCAGGTCGGGCCGCCCCTCCACCCAGCGGATCAGGTCGGCCGCCGCCGCGTCCCGTTCCCCCTCGGGCAGGACGGACAGCAGGTCGGCGAGCGCCTCCGGCTCGTCCACCATGACGCCGCCCTTGAGCAGCGCCCGCGCCCATTCGGCGTCGCGCCCGCCGAGGGCGGCGCGAGCCCACCCGATGTGGACGTCGCGTCCGTCGGCCTCCGATTCATTCTGGGGGGACGACCCCCCAGACCCCCTGGCAACTGCGCTGATGGGGAGGCAGACGATCTCCATGGGCGGCAAACCGAACAGGTCCGTCCACGTCGGCAGGGGAGTGCGGGCGAGGATCTCGCGCAGCCACGCGGCCCTCGTCCCCACCGGCCCGCCGCCGCTCCTCGGCGCGAACGATCCGCTCGGATGGAACGGGACGCCGTCACGCGCCATCTCCTCGTCGTGGGCGCGCGGCGGGTCGACCCGTATCCACGTCTGCTCCCGCCCGCGCACCGTGCGGACCTCCGGGGTCAGGCAGGCGCGGGCGCGCGCCGCCATCCGCTCCCCGTAGGCGGAACCGGGCAGGCGGGCGAGCAGGTCGGACGCGAGCTGCCGGACGTCCTTGCCCCGGTCCTCCAGGGCCGCCTCCAGGAACTCCTCGTCGTCCGGCGACAGCCCGTCCCCGAACGTGGCGAGGAACACCGCGCGGTCGGGCGCGGGCTCCTTGGCCCACGTGCCGCGCAGCAGCTCCCTCGCCCGCTCCGGGTCGGTGCGGCGGAGCCCGGTCAGGTAGGCCATCCGCCGGTTGCGCGTGCCGGTCTCCCACACGTCGGGGCCGCCGCCGGGATCGTCCCCGGAGCCGACCAGGTACGCCCAGTCGGTGTTCTGCAACGCCAGCCACACGCCGCGCCGCCCGGACGCCCGCGCGATCGACGGCCGCAGCATCCGGTCGCCGCGCCCGCGTTCCAGCAGGTCGGGAAGCAGTTGTGCGGGCACCCGCAGGCCCCGCGCCGCCGCCGCCTCCAGCCACTCGGGCAGCACCCGGATCTGCTCCCCGCGCAGAATCCGCCGCAGCCGCACCGCCGCCGGCCCCGGCACGACCGGGACGTTCTCCACCGGGGCGAGCGCCACCGGCACGGGCGCCGCGCCCGAGGGGACGCGCCCGGCCCGGCGCCGGACGGCCAGCAGCGCCGCCTGGTCGAGCAGCCGCCCCGCCCTGTCTCCCGGCTCCCCGGGGGCATCGGGCAGGACGGGCGGGTCACGGCGCTCGGTGCCGAGAAGCGCCGCGGTGACGTGCTCGTTCCACGCGGTCAAAGGATCACCGTCCCCTCGTCCTCGTGCCACGCGGCCAGCGGGAGCAGGCCGCGCGGGCTCCACTCACCGGCCATCGTGACCGGCCCGCCGCCCGACAGGGCGAGCAGCCGCCACGGATCCGCCATCCGGAGCGGCAGCGCGTCACCGGCCGCGTCGACCACGTACAGGTCCCCTCCTCCGTCACGGGCCAGGCGGACGTTCTCCAGCGTCGCGGGCCAGCGGTCCAGCCACGGGTCGAGCGCGATCGCCGCCGCGTGCTCGTCCAGGAACCCCCGGACGGGCGTCCCGGCGGGCGAGCCGGGGACGGCGGCGCCGAACCGCTCGGCCACCAGCGCCCGCAACGGCTGCGCGCCGGGGAAGAAGGCCAGCTCCGCATCGACCTCCGTACCCACGATGAGCGACGCGTCCAGGGACGTGCCCGGCGCGGCGAACGACAACACGAGCGCGGGACGGCCCGTCCGCCGCCCCCGCAACCACACCCGCCGCGTGGTCAGCAGGTCTTGCGCGGTGTCACGCGACCCGGTCACGCACCAGCGGTCGCGGACGCGTTCCCCGCCGGTGACGACCTCTTCCTGCGGGACGGTGAACCCGACACGGGAACGGACGGTCTCGCGCAGGCCCTCCGGCAGCTCGTCCCGCCGCTGATAGGCCCGGACGAGCAGCCGCAGCAGCGCGTACTCCTCCAGCAGGCGGTCGGGCCAGCCGGGCGTCCGGGGGATGGCGGCGAGCCCCCGCACCTGCCCCGCGAGGCCGCCGGCCTGCGCGTCGACGAGCCGCCGCGCGGCGTCGTCCCAGAGCCGGTAGGGGGCCTTGTCCGCCTGCGCGAGCCCGTGGGCGACCTGGTCGCGGAGCCACTGGTCGAGTTCGGCGAGCCCGTCGTCGACGCGCCGTTCCCGCCGTTCCACGGTCTTCGGGTCCCTGGACCTGGCCGCCGCCGAGGGCCGCCGTTGCGCCGACCGGTCGGCGCGCTCCCGCCGCTCCTCGATCCACTCGGCGGCCCACCCCGGACGCGGCCCGCTCTCCACCGTCCCGTCGGCCCACAGCAGCAGAAGCCCGAGGGCGTGCTTGCACGGGAACTTCCGGCTCGGGCACGAACACCGGAACGCGGGCTCGGTCAGGTCGGCGCACGCCCGGTAGACGGACTGTCCGCTGCCCTGGCACTCGCCCCACACCGCCTCGTCGTCACACCCCGTCCGGGCCCACTTGCCCGGTTCGGCGATGCCGCCCGCCGCCTTCGCGGACGCGGCGTCGGGTGCGAGGCCGAGCACCTGGTCCCGGTCCCATCGTTCGCTCACACAGTCGAAACTATCGGCCTCCTCCGACATCCTCGCCATGTTCGTCCGCCGCCGATTCCCGCCCCTGCCCCTCGCCGCCGGACGGGCGGCGGAGCCGGACGGCCTGGACGCCCGCCGCGACGGCCGCCACCGGGAACGGGTACGCGGCGCGGGGCGCCGTGGCCTGGAGCTAGTAGCCGGGCAGGGTGGACAGGTCGGGGACGTCGACGTCCGGGACGAGAAGGGCGCCGCCCGCCAGCAGCGCCAGCAGGGCGGTGGCGCCGAACAGGCTGACCCAGGCCAGGCCCGGGACGCCGGTGAGGTGCGCGAGCTGGTCGGCGTCGGAACTGGGCGCCATGTGCCGGGCGCGCATCCGCTGCAGCTCGATCACCGGGCGGGTGGCGGCGAGCAGCAGGAACCAGGCGGCCAGGTAGGCGAACCCGGCCTGGACATCGGCGCTGCCCAGCCACGACACCCCGAAGATGACCGCGCCGGTGGCCAGCACCGAGAGCACGCCGTAGGCGTTGCGGATCATGATGAGCATCGCCCCGAGCAGCGCGAGCGAGAACCACAGCATCAGCGTGATCCGGCCGTCGGCGAGCAGCAGCGCGAAGAACAGGCCGAGCAGCGGCGGAGTGACGTAGCCCGCCAGCGCCGTGAAGATCATGCCGGGCCCGTGCGGCTTGCCGCGCGAGACCGTCACCCCGGAGGTGTCGGAGTGCAGCTTGATGCCGTCCAGCTTGCGGCCGGTGACGAGGGCGATGAGCGCGTGCCCGCCTTCGTGCGCGATCGTCACCGTGTTGCGCGCCACCCGCCAGGTGGGGCCGTGGAGCACCGCTGCGAGCGCCACGAGGCCGACGAAGGCGACCAGCCACCACGGGGGGTCGGGCTGCGTTCCCGTCACGCGGTCCCACAGGTCGGCGATGCTGATGTCGTCCACGTCCACCTCGAAGTCGTCGTCGCGATGCCCAACATTAGGACGTCATGGATAACGTTCGCGTTCGGTTCTCGGCGGTCATTCGGTGAATACCGGTACGGGACGGTGCCGGAAACCGCTATGGTGCCCTTCGCGCCGGGGGTCGCGGCTCCCGACCCGGGACCTGGCGCTAAGAGAGGGTGACGGGGATTGATCGGGGACCGATCCCCCGCGCGGGACACGGGCCCGCGCGGCTGGGGGTGCAGTGGATGAGCGAGAACGCGGGGGTGGACGCGGACGCCCTGGCCGGGCGGTTCGCGCAGATGTTCGCGGCGCTGGCGGGCAGCGTCGAGCGGGTCGTGCGCGGCAAGCGGGAGAAGGTCGAGCTGGCGCTGATCTGCCTGCTGTCCGAGGGCCACCTGCTCGTCGAGGACGTCCCGGGCGTCGGCAAGACGACCCTGGCGCGGGCGATGTCGGCGTCGGTGGAGGCGGAGTGGACGCGGATCCAGTTCACGCCCGACCTGCTGCCCAGTGACATCACCGGCGTGTCGATCTTCAACCAGGGGACGAGCGCGTTCGAGTTCCACCCCGGGCCGATCTTCGCGAACCTCGCCGTCGCCGACGAGATCAACCGCGGCTCCCCGAAGACGCAGTCGGCGCTGCTGGAGGTCATGGAGGAGCGGCGGGTGACCGTGGACGGCACCCCGCATCCGGTGCCGCGCCCGTTCATGGTGATCGCGACGCAGAACCCGGTCGACATGGACGGCACGTACCCGCTGCCGGAGGCGCAGCTCGACCGGTTCCTGATGCGGATCTCGATGGGCTACCCCGACCACCAGGCCGAGGTGGCGCTGCTCGCGGGCGCGCCGACCGGCGCGATGCTCGAC
Organism: Actinomadura sp. 3N407; assembly: GCF_052245875.1. Taxonomy (NCBI): domain Bacteria; kingdom Bacillati; phylum Actinomycetota; class Actinomycetes; order Streptosporangiales; family Thermomonosporaceae; genus Actinomadura; species Actinomadura sp. 3N407. Next base: position 61,098 of record NZ_JBQQBP010000003.1, on the reverse strand, counting down.
CAGATGCCGCCCGTGATGGGCCGCGAGGACCTCGCCCGGATGATCGACTTCGCGCAGCGGCTGCATGTCGCGCCGCCCCTGTTCGACTATCTGGTGCGGGTCGTCGCGGCCAGCCGCGAGCATCCCGACCTGCGGCTCGGCGCGAGCCCGCGGGCCAGCATCGCGCTGCTGCGCGCGGCGCGGGTGCGCGCGGCCGCGGCCGGCCGGTCCTACATCGTCCCGGAGGACGTGAAGGCGCTCGCGGTCCCGGTCATCGCGCACCGGCTGATCGTGACACCGGAGGCGGAGCTGCGCGGGCGTTCCGGCGCGGACGTGGTGGGCGAGGCGCTGCAGAAGGTGCCCACGCCACAGGCCGCCGGTGTCTGAGGATCCGGTGCACGAGGACGGGGTGTGACGTGCTGACGCCGCTCGGCTGGGGGACGGCGGCCGTGTGCGCGCCGCTGTACGCGGCGGGCTGGTGGCTCGGCTATCCGGAGCCCGCGATGTTCGGGATCGCCGGGCTCGCCGCGGTGGCGGGCGCGGCGCTGTGGACGCTGCCGCAGGCGAAGCTGGACGTCAGCCGCGAGATCGCGCCGAAGAAGGTCGAGCGCGGCGAACCGGCCGTGGGCGTCCTGCACGTCACCAACAGGGGACGCGGTGCGCGCGGGGTGAGCGCGCAGGACGCGGCCGGCCCCGCCGCCGTCGCGGTGGACGTTCCGCGGCTGCGGTCCGGCGGCACGCGGACCGTGACCTACCGGCTGCCGACCGGCCGGCGCGGCGAGATCCCGGTGGGCCCGCTGCGGCTGATGCGCGCCGACCCGCTCAGGCTGGCCCGCCGGACCCGCGAGTACGGCAGCCCGGAGGTCCTGCTCGTCCGGCCGAAGACGGTGCCGCTGTCGCTGCTGCCGTCCGGCCGCGCCCACCACCTGGACGGGCCGACCAGCGACCGGTCCCCGGCGGGGACGGCGACGTTCCACGCGCTGCGCGAGTACGTGATCGGGGACGAGCTGCGCCGCATCCACTGGAAGTCCTCGGCGCGGACGGGCACGCTCATGGTCCGCCAGCTCGTCGACGCGAGCCTGCCGACCACGACGATCGTGCTGGAGGCACGGCCCGGGTCGTGGCCGGAGCCCGACGACTTCGAGCTGGCGGTGGACGCGGCGGCGTCGGTCGCGATGGCGGCGGCGTCGGCGAACTTCCCCGTCCGCCTCGTGACCGGCGACGGGCAGCTCGCCGAGACGCGCGGCGGACGCGACGACGTGGAGGTCCTGCTCGACCGGCTCACCTCGGTCGGGACGCGGGAGGGACCGCAGTCCACCATGGACGTGGTGCGCCGTGTGCGCGCGGGCGGGTCGCTCGTCGTCGTCACGTCCGGCGCCGTGGAGCTGGGGCCGATCGCGGCCGTCCGGAGCCGCTTCGACCGGGTCGTGGTGCTGCGGGTCCGGCCGCCCGGGCCGGCGTCGGCGCCGCCCGGCGTCCAGCTGATCGACTTCGCCGATCTGGACGGGCTGGCGGAGTCGTGGCGGCGGCTGGGACGCGTCCGGTGACCCGGTACCTGTCGCTCGCGGTGACGGCCTGCCTGGTCGCCGTCGCCGGCCTGTCGTTCCAGCGCGTCTTCGGGTTCGGCCCGGTGGTCCCGGTCGCCGCCGCCGCCGCGGTCGTCCCCGCTGTGCTGTGCGGGCTGCTGTCCGGCCCGCGCAAGGGCAAGGACCCCTGGCCGCTGTGGATCTCGCTGGTGCTGACCGTGGTCGCGTGGGCGGGCACGGTGTCGGTCACCGTCCTGCGCCCGGCCCTCAGTGCCGGGACGCTGCCGCAGACGCTGCGCGAGGGCGTGCTCAGCTCGTGGAAGGCGATCCTGACCACGCTGCTGCCCGCTCCGGCCGAGCCGGAGCTCCTCGTCCTGGTCAACGTGGTGGTGTGGCTGGCGGCGTTCGCGTCGGCCGAGCTGGCGCTCCGGACCTCGCTGCGCGCCGCCCCGTGCCTGCCGGCGCTCGGCGTGTGGGCGGTCGCGCTCCTGCTGGGCGTGGACGGACCCGGCTCCAACGCGCCCCTCGCCGCCGCGACCGTCGTGCTGGTCGCGGTGCTCGTCCTCGTCCGCGCCGACGGCCCCGGTTCCGGCTCCGAGTCCGGCTCCGGCGCGGCGTGGCGGCCCCTCGCGATCGGGATGCCCGCCGCCGCCGTGCTCGGGGCGGTGGCGTTCGCGGCGGCGCCGGTCGTCCCGGTCAGCGCCGAGCCGTACAACCCGCGCGAGCAGGTGCGGGCCCCGCCGCCGCTGCAGCGCGACGGCGTCAGCCCGCTCGACCGCGTGGGCGGCTGGCTGCTGAACCCGGGCCAGGTGATGTTCACCGTCCAGTCCGGCCGGGACGAGATCGAGCGGCTCGCCGTCCTCGACCGGTTCAACGGCGTGACCTGGTCGTCCACGGCCCGGTTCGTCCCGACCGGGAGCCGCGTGCCGGAAGGCCCACGGCCGGACCGCGAGCACGAGGTCGAGCAGCGCATCACGATCCGCGACCTGCCCGGCGTGTGGGTGCCCGCCCCCGACCGCCCCCGGCAGGTCGAGGGGCTCCCCGTCGTCGTCGACCCGGAGAGCGGCGCGCTGGCCGCCGCGCAACCGCTCCGCCCCGGCCAGACGTACCGGGTCGACTCCGTCGTCCCCGAATGGACGGTCGAGGACCTCGCCGCCGCGACCGTCGCGACCGACGCCGAGGCCAAGGCGGCGCTGGAACTGCCGTGGGGGCCGGGCGCGAAAGAGCCGCCCGTCCAGCTCGCCGAGTTCCGCAGGTTCGCGGAGGCGGCGACGCGGGGCGCGGTGTCGCCCCTAGACAAGGCCGCGCTGCTCGCCCAGTACCTCCAGCGCTTCGCCAAGTACGACGTGACCGCGCCGCCCGGGCACGGCTACCGGCAGCTCGACTACTTCCTCGCCGAGGGCAGGCGCGGCACCCCCGAGCACTTCGCGACCGCCTACGCCCTGCTCGCCCGCACGCTCGGCCTGCCGTCCCGTGTCGTGGTGGGCTTCGACGGCGGGAACCGCGTGGGCGACACCGTCCAGGTCCGTTCCGGGGACGTGATGGTGTGGCCTGAGATCAAGTTCGAGCGTCTCGGCTGGATCCGCTTCAACCCGCTCCCGGAAACCGGAGGCGGCTCCAAGGGGAATGACTCGGTCGCCGCGGGCAAGACGGAACAGAAGCTAGAGCAGGCACAGAAGAACGCCGTGTCCCAGCAGCGCGGCGAAGAGCAGGGCAACACCACGGAGAAGGCACCACAGAAGCCGGTCGCGGACAACTCGCCTCCGCCATGGTGGGTGTTCGCGTCGATCGCGGGGGCCGTGCTGCTCATCGGATACGTGTTCGCCGTCCTGCTCGCTCCCTCCTTGCGCAAGCGGCGCCGCCGAGCCGGATCGCCCGCCGCCCGCATCACCGGCGCCTGGCACCAGGCCCTCGACCACCTGTCGGATGTCGGCCTGTCCACGGCCCGCACGCTGACCGCGCACGAGGTGGCACGGTTCGGCGCGTCCAGCGTCGGTGAGGACGCCCACGGGCATCTGCGCCCGCTCGCCGATCTCGTCAACCGCAGCCGTTTCGCCGCGTCCCGCCCGGACCCGCGCGCCGCCGACCAGGCCTGGCGGCACACCGACGCGCTGGGACGCCTCGTCACCGCCAAAGCCGGACGCATCCGCCGCCTCCGGCGCCGCCTGCACCCCCGCTCCCTGAAGGACCGCCGCGCGCCCGCCAAGGCACAACCCGCCAAGGCACAACCCGCCAAGGCACAACCCGCCAAGGCCCAGCCGGCCATGACGCCGACCAGCACGCCGCCGGCCAAGACTCCGGCGAAGGCTCCCGTCAGGAGAGGGGCAGGCTGACCGCGATCTCGCCGCCCAGCGCGGCGCCGGACTCAAGCTCCAGGTCGTCTCCGCTCCAGAACCGCCCGGGGTCGTACCAGTTCGGGCGGCGTCCCTTCGGCAGCAGCCCCATCGACTGGTAGGTCACGGCGACGATCTCGGCGCAGAACGCCGTCTCCATGGCGTTGGCGCCGCGGTGCGCATCCCGCTGGGCGGGACGCCGGATCGGCACCCGCCCGCGCAGCCACCGTGTCGCCAGCTTCGACGTCGAGGGGAACGGGGTGCCGTCCAGCCGCGCCACCGCGCGCAGTGCCGCGTCCTCCATCTCCCTGGTCGGCGGCGGGTCGAGCTGCCGCAGCCACGCCCGCTGCCCGTACCGGTTTCCCCACGCCAGGACGGCATCGCGCAGGTCGTGCAGCTGCGCGCCGCGATGGTGGCCGCCCGACCACATGTCCCGCAGCGACCGCCCCAGCTCGGCGTGCCACATCAGCGGCGGCAGGTCGTCGATGACCAGCGACATGCCGACATGGTTGACGGGGCTGTTCGTCGTCATCTGGATGGCGCGGTCGGCGACCGTCCGGCCGCGGAACAGCCACACGTCCCCGGTGCGGGTCAGGTCGGCGGCCTCGTCGAGGGTGATGCTCGTACCAGGCATGATCGATACGGTAGCCGCATGCGATGGTGGAAGACGCTGGGCGTCCGGAAAGCGCTGGGCATCGCCGGGTTCCTCGGCGTCGCCGCGACCGGGGCGGTGATCGTGCGGGCCGAGCGGCGCCGCCGCTCCTACACGCCCGAGGAGATCCGGCGGCGCCTCCACGACCGGCTGGACGAGGCGCCCGGGGACCGCCGGTGACGGCCCGCGCCGTCCGGCCGCCCGGCCCGGACGACCTGGACCGCGCCTGGCGGGCCGTCTCCGCCGAACTGGAGGCGACGCCGCTGGTGCCGTCCGGCCTGGCCCCCGGCGCCCTGCTGAAGCTGGAGACCTTCCAGCCGACCGGCGCGTTCAAGGTGCGGGGCGCGCTCGCGGCCGTCGCGGCGCTTCCCGGGGGGCGGCCCGCCGTCACGGCGAGCGCGGGCAACCACGGGCTCGGCATGGGCCATGCGGCGGCCCGGTCCGGCGCGGACGTCACCGTGGTCGTGTCGACCCGGGCGTCCCAGGTGAAGGTCGACAAGATCGGGGCGTATCCGGTGCGGCTGGTCCAGCACGGGACGACCTACGACGAGGCCGAGGCGCACGCGATGACGCTGCCCGGTCACTACGTCTCGCCGTACAACGACCCGGCGGTCATCGCGGGGCAGGGCACCATCGGGCGGGAACTCGACCGGCAGGCGGACGGGCCGCTCACGGTCGTCGCGCCGGTCGGCGGCGGCGGTCTCCTCGCCGGGCTGTGCCTGTGGGCGCGCGAACGCGGGGACGTGCGGATCGTCGGCGTGGAGTCGGCCGTGTCGCGCGGCGTGTCCGCCTCGGTGTCGGCCGGGCGGGTCGTCGACGTCGAGGTCGGTGAGACGTTCGCCGACGGCCTTCCCGGCAACCTGGAGGCCGGCAGCGTCACCCCGGAGGTGATCGGCGGGACCGCCGAGCTGACCGCCGTCACCGATGACCGGATCCGGACGGCGATGCGGTGGCTGTTCCGCGAGCACGGGCTGGTCGCCGAGGGGGCGGGCGCGGCCGGCGTCGCCGCCGTCCTCGCCGGAAAGACCGAGGTCACCGGCCGCCTCGTGGTGATCGTTACCGGACGTAACATTACAGTCCCGACATTCACTGACGCCATTCGCGAAACTTGAACACCTTCCTTATCGGGAAAACACGGGCAACTTCGGGCCGGAACCACTACGGTTCTCCTCGTACGGGGGGAAGGTGATCGTAGTCGTGCGGGTAGCGGGCCTCAGCTGGATCCGGCGTGACCGCCTCACGGGACAGGTGGCGGTCGGCCTCGTCGGCGTGCTCGTGATCGCCGCCGCCGTGTACGGGGTGGGCGTCGCGAGCGCCCAGTACCGCCTCGCCGACGTCGGCGCCTGGCTGGCCGCGAAGAGCAAGGGCATCGCCGTGCACGTCAACGGCCCCGCGGCCAAGGTGGACGGCAAGGCCGCCGTGATCCCGCAGATGCGCGGCCACAACATCAAGATCGTCCAGGACGGCGCCACCGTCCTGATCATCGACCTGGACACGGGCGTGGTGAGCCGGCTCGACCCGTCCCAGCTGAACATCGGCCAGAGCCGCCCTCTCGGCAAGGGCATCCAGGTCCTCGCCGGCGCCGGGAAGGCGTACACGGTCGACTCGGTCAAGGGCGTCGTGCAGCAGATCGACCCCGTCGGCCTGACCCCCGTCGGCGCGGCCGCCGACCTGCCGCCGATCCTCGGCCAGGCGGGGATCGACGGCAAGGGCACGCTGTGGATCCCGGTGTCGCGGAAGGGCGAGGTGGCGGCGTTCAAGGACGGCAAGGTCCAGCCGCCCGTCCGGGTCGGCGAGCCGGGCGACGACCTGGCGCTGACCATCGCGGCCGGCGCCCCGGTCGTCACCGACTCCACCGCCTCCACCGCCACGGTGGTCACGCCGTCCGGGTCCCCGCTCAAGATCAGCCTGCCGACGACCGTGCGGCGGGCGGGCCGCGGCGGCGTGCTGGCCCCCGCGCACACCGACGGCAAGATCGTCCCGCTGCTGGTCCCCGGCACCGGGTCCCTGGTGACCGTCGACACCGACACCGGGCGGTACTCCAGTACCCGGCTGCCGATGCCGAAGCACCGGTACCGCCCGCCGCAGATGCTCGGCGCGAAGGTCTACATCCCGGACGAGACGGCCGGGGCCCTGATCGTGTACGACTCGTCGGCCAACCGGTTCGAGAAGCCGATTCCGGTGACGAACCGGCGATCCGGGCTCGACGTCTTCGTCAAGGACGGGATGATCTGGGCGAACGACCCGTCCGGTCCCCGCGCCGTCGTGATCGACCGGCAGGGCGTGCAGAAGGGGATCAACAAGTACAAGGACAGGGTCGCGGGCGGCCCGAAGCGCCGGACGATCCCGCTGCCCGGCGACGGGGACGCCCCGCCTCCCGCCCGCAGGCGCCCGTCGACGCCCCCGACGCAGCGGCCGCCCGACACGCCGCGCCCCGGTGAGCCGCCGACCGCGCCGGCCAACGTGTCGGTCACGCCCGGTGCGGGCAGCATGCGGATCGACTTCCAGCCCTCGCGGGGCGAGGGGATCATCGGATACACGCTGAAGGACGTCCCGTCCGGGCTGACGGCCAGCCCGTCCGCGATCGGTCCCGGCGCGGGTCCCTTCACGTTCACGGTGACGGGCGGCGACTGCGCGCAGGAGTACAGGTTCCGCGTCGCGGTGCGCTACAAGGACGCCGACGGCAGGACACGTGAACTGCCGTCGCCGGCCAGCGATCCCGTGCGGCCCTGCGTGACGCCGGGCGCGCCGACGGGCCTCAAGGCGCAGGCGACGAAGTCCGGCGCGAAGGTCTCGTGGACGGCCCCGCCCGGCGGAGGCTCCGCCACCTACAAGCTGACCTGGAACGGCCCGGTCTCGGGAAGCAAGACGGTCACGGCGACGTCCGCGACGCTCGGCGACGTGTGGACGAACGGCGACTACACCTTCACCGTCGCTGCGGCCAACGGCGCGGGAACCGGCTCCGGCACGACGATCGACAGCAGGCTGACCGGCCCGACGAGCACCTACGCCGTGCGTATGAACGGCAACTCCGACGGCTACATCAGGAAGACGGCGAGTTCCAAGAGCGCGATCGTCGCCACCATGCACGACAACAACGGCGACAACGTCACCGTGCATTGCAAGGAGCAGGGCCTCTACTACACGCACCCCAACGACCCCAACCTCGCCGGTGACATGTACACCAACATCACGTGGAAGGGGAGCCGCGGCTACGTGATCGGCTACCTGATCAACACGCCCGGTAGCTGGAAGAGTCACAACGGGCCGTCGATCTGGAAGTGCGAGCCGTCCAACAGCTGGTAGCGCGCGGCCGAGCGCCGCTAGCTCCGCGGGCTCCGCTTCTTGCCCTTGGGGGTGCACGCGGGCGCCGACCACGACACGTCCGGTGCCCGGCCCTGGTTGAGGCGCAGCACCGCGCCGACCTTGAAGCAGTAGCGGGTGTTCGGCCGCAGGCCCGGCACGGTCGCCGCGCGGGAGCCGGCCGGGACGGTGATGAGCGGCTCCGAGCCGGCGGGGTGCTGCTGGATGAGCAGCGGCAGTCCCTTCGCGGCGGGCGGCAGCACCCAGGCCAGCGCGGCCGTGCGGCCGACCGGCCTGGCGACGAGCTTGCGCGGGCGCGCGGCGGCGAGCTGCTCGCGCGTGACGGGCTCCGGCGGGACGTCGGTCGCCTGCCCTTGAGACGCCGGCGTGGAGGCCACGGCGGCCCCCGCGTTCTGCTGGTCGCCGCCGCCGCGGGTGAGGGCGAGCGCTCCGACGCCGAGCGCCAGCCCGCCGACGAGCGCGACGCCCGCCGCGACGATGAGGCCGCGGCGCGGACCGTCGTCCGGCCGTTCCCGGGCGAGCTGGTACGGGTTCGTGTGCGGCGTCGTGTGCGGGGTGGTGTGGGAGCCGCTCGCCCGCGGATCGCCGGCCTGCGGTGGCGCGTTCGGCGGCTGCGGGGCCGCCGCCCAGGTGGCGGCGTCGGCGTGGGCGGCGGGCGGCCGCTGCGGCCGCGGGCCGTCCTGCGGGAGGAGGGCGTCCGGCGTCTGCGGCGGGAGTGCGTCGGGATGCCAGGGCGACGGTGGCGCGGCGGCGGGCGCGGGCGGTGCGGGCGGCGCCTGGCTGGTCGGCGCCCACTCCGGGACGCGCGGCGGGCCGGAGGTGTCGGGGAACGACGGCCGCGGCCCCGAAAGGGAACCGGACGACGAGAACGAGGACGAGTATCCCGAGGACGACGAGCCGGTGCCGCCGTCCGTCCGCGGGACGGGCCGGACGGAGCCGCCGCTGTGCGCCACGTCGGTGACCGGCAGCCCCAGCTCGGCCTGCACGCCCTGGAGGGCCTGCGCGAACTCCACGGCGGTCGCGAACCGCAGCTCCGGGGTCTTGGCCATCGCGCGCCCGATGACGTCGGAGACCTGCTGCGGGACGTCCGGCCGGGGGATCGGCGGCGGCGGGTCGTTCAGGATCCGCAGCATCAGCAGCGCGATGCCCTCACCGGGCGGGCCCTTGAACGCGGGCTGCCCGGCCAGGAGCTGGTACAGCGTCGAGCCGAGCGAGTAGATGTCGGAGCCGACGCCGGGCGGCCGGCCCTCCAGCACCTCGGGCGCCGCGTGGTGCGGCGTGAACGCCTGCGTGTGGGTGGCGTCGAAGGTGTCGACCAGGCGGGCGATGCCGAAGTCGGCGAGCGCCGGCTCCCCGTACCGCGACAGCAGCACGTTCTGCGGCTTGACGTCGCGGTGCAGGACGTCGGTCTCGTGGGTGGCGGCGAGCGCGCCCGCCATCTTCACCCCGATGCGCAGCACGTCCGCGAACGGCAGCGGCCCCTCCCGGGCGAGCCGGTCGGTGAGCGCCCCGTGCTCGAAGTACTCCATCGCGATGTAGGGGCGTCCGGAACGGGTGGTGCCGGTGTCCAGCACGGTCACGATGTTGGGGTGGCCGGACAGCCGGCCGGTGATCTTGCTCTCCCGCTGGAAGCGCCGCATCGCCGCGTCGTCGACCGAGGCGATCGACAGGACCTTCAGCGCGACCATCCGGTCGAGGTGCTCCTGGTGCGCGCGGTAGACGACGCTGAAGCCGCCCTCGCCGACCTGCTCCAGCACCCGGTACCCGGGGACGTCCTCGGTCATGGGTGGGGGGATCCTTCTCCGTTGCTGGTCCGGGTCGCGGCGGGGGGCGCGATCATTCGATGTCCTGCGGCCCGGGGAGGTTCCCCCGGAGGTCAACAGCGTAGTACGGGGAGGAATCGGGCGCGGCTGGTCTCGCCGGGACGGCCGCGGTCTCCCGCCCCGCGCCGCCTCCGTACGGAAATAGGCTGACATTTCCAATGGCCTGATTAATCGTTGTTCCAACTTCGCCCGCCCCCGCCGGGGCGCGGCTTAACCTCGGGGTTCGCGACGAGAGAACGGCCCAGAGGGAGTGGCCCGCCGTGACGGAAGATGTCCTGACGAATACGAGGACGGAATCGCCGATCTCGAAATCGGCATATGGCGACCTTGTCCGGATGGCGTATTTCGTTCTTCCCGGCACGGGAAAGCGCGTCTACCGGCTCGCGATCGCGCGCCGGATCGTGGACACCACCGCGCGCGGCGCCCGGGACCGCTCGCCCGCCGGGTTCGCCCGCCGCCGGACCCGGGTGCTCCGCCGGGCGCTGCGTCCCTCCCGCCGGCTGCAGATCGGCCTCGGGCCCTGGCTCCGCGCCCTGCCCACGCGGCTGCCCGACCCGGCGCTCACCGCGGCGCTGGCCAAGCTCCACCCGCACGTCCGCGTCGCCTACGTCCTGCGCCACGTGGAGGGCCTGCCCCGTTACGCGGTCCACGACCAGCTGGTCGAGCTGCGCGTCCGCGACCCGTGGCCGGTGATCCGCGCGGCCGACGCCTTCAGGCCGCCGGCCGTCCGGCGCCCCGAACGGTTCGAGCCCGCGCTGCTGCGTCCCGTCCGCAACCGCTCGGTGCTGCCGCTCGCCACCGCCGCCGTCCTCACCGCCGCGCTGGTCGGCGCGCTGGTGATGACGGAGCGCGGCGCCCCCCGGGCGCCCGGCCTGCGGCTCGTCTCGGCCGCCCCCGACGCCTGGACGCGCGGTGCCCGCACCCTCGACGCCTGGCCGGCCCGCGGCGACCTCGCCCGCGACCGGGCGTTCACCGGCCGCGCCGCGGCCGCCTGGGCGGCCGAGCCGGCCGGCCGCCGCGCGGGCGGCACCGCGCAGCTCCTCTACGCGGGCCACATCGGCGGCACGCCCGTCGCCGTGATGCGGCACGGCGGCCGCCTGGCCCGCTACTCGCCCGGCGGCGCCCTGACGGTACTCGACGCCGGGAAGGACCCGTCCGCCCCGATCGCCCTCGGCGGCGGACGCTACCTCCTCGCCCCCTGGGACGGCCGCCCCGAGACCCTCACCGGGGACCGCCTCGCCACCTCCGACGGCGTGACCGCACCCACCAGCGCCGGCACCGGCTGCGGCCGCGGCCCGCTCTTCCACCTCGGCTCCAGGACGGTCGGCGACCTGGGCGGCCCGCGCGCCGCCGTCCTCACCTACCACTCGCCCGCCTACCGGCCGGGCCCGACGGACCGCCCGGCCCGCCTGGGCGAGAAGGCTCGGGAGTTCTGGAACCGCCTGGCCTGCCTGACGCCCCGGCCGGACCGGCCGGTCTCCGCCGCGATGGCGTGGAACTTCTGGTCAGGGAAGCTGCCGCACGGCGGGAAGACCGCCGACTGGGTCTGCACCCGGCTGACCCACCCCGACGGCGCCACCACCGCCCGTGCCGCACTGCTCGCCGAGGAGGCCCGGGCGACGGGCCTCTGCGACGCCCGCCGGCCGGTGAGCGGAACCTGGTGGCGGGCGCCGTCCGGCCGCTGGTACTACCTGGCCGCCGCCGGACGCGGCCTCGTCCCGCACGCGGAGGGCGTCCGCCGGTCCACCACGCGGAAACGTCTCCTCACCGCCACCGGAAGCAGGGACACCCCCGTGGAACTCACCGCCCGTTAGCCGCGGCCGGGTCAGCATGCGCTTACATTGATCGTGCACACTAGGGGGACCGAACGAGATTCAGGGAGTCGCACATGGGTCAGGGGCCGCTGTCCGGAGTACGGGTGATCGAGCTGGCCGGGATCGGACCGGGGCCGTTCGCCGCGATGCTGCTCGCCGACCTCGGCGCCGATGTGATCCGCGTCGACCGCGCCTCAGCGGTCAGGGCGGGCGAGGCGACCGGCGGCACCGACTTCAGCAACCGCGGCAAACGCTCGGTCGCGATCGACCTCAAGAGCGAGAAGGGCAGGGAGGTCGTCCTCCGGCTGGTCGAGAAGTCCGACGTCCTCCTCGAAGGGTTCCGGCCCGGCGTCACCGAGCGCCTCGGCCTCGGCCCGGACGACTGCCTCGCCCGCAACCCGGGACTCGTCTACGGCAGGATGACCGGCTGGGGCCAGGAGGGCCCCCTCGCCCACACCGCCGGCCACGACGTCGGCTACATCGCCATCACCGGCACTCTGCACGCCATCGGCCGCGCCGGCGGCCCGCCGCAGGTGCCGATGAACCTCCTCGGCGACTTCGCGGGCGGCAGCATGTACCTCGTCGTCGGCGTCCTGTCCGCCCTCCTGGAGTCCAGGACCAGCGGACGCGGCCAGGTCGTCGACACCGCCATCGTGGACGGCGCCGCGCACCTGTCAACCTTCATCCACGGCTTCCTCCGCGGCGGCCTGTGGGAGGACCGCCGCGGCGTCAACATGCTCGACACCGGCGCGCCCTGGTACGACGTCTACGAGACCTCCGACGGCCGCCACATGGCCGTCGGCGCGATCGAGCCCCAGTTCTACGCCGAGTTCCTCCGCCTCATCGGCCTTGAGGACGAGGACCTCCCCGGCCAGCACGACCGCTCCGGCTGGCCCGCCCTCCGCGACCGCTTCGCCGCCGTCTTCCGCACGAGGACCCGCGACGAATGGACGGAGGTCTTCGTCCCCAGCGACGCCTGCGTGGCCCCCGTCCTGTCCATGACCGAGGCCGCCGAACACCCCTACAACACGGCCCGCGACGTCTTCCCCGAACTGGCCGGCCACCCGCAGCCCGCCCCCGCCCCGCGCTTCTCCCGGACCGCCCCCGAGACCGACGGCGTCCCCGCCCTCCCCGGCGGCCAGACCCGCGCCGTCCTGGACGACCTCGGCTTCGACGACACCGAGACCCTCCTCAAGGAAGGCGCGGTGGCCCAGGCCTGAGCGGCCCCGCAGCGCTGGTCAAGCGATATGCGGCCTGATCCGATTGTGAGTCTTTTGACAATTCCGCTCCGGTAACCGGCGGTCGTCCCACAAGACCGGGCCGGAAGGCGGCCGTACGTTATGGGCACTCCACCCCGACCGGTACGGCGATGAGGGGCCGGACCCGCATATTCGGGTCCCGGTCTCTTTTCGGCGTGCCCGCACTAGGGAGATGCGCATGCGTTTCAGGCGGCTCCGCTCATTGGCGGTCATCGCGGCGGCGGCGAGACCGCGGTACTGGGCACGACCGGCATCACCGCATTCCCGTCCAACCACGGCACGAACGCGTCCGGGCTGGTCGAGCTGGGCCGCCTGCTCGGCATCACCCAGGCGATCGCCAAGGCCGCGCCCGCGGCGGGCCAGCAGATCGTCGGCTCGGACTTCCTGAAGAAGCTCAACGAGGGCGGCGACACCGTGCCCGGCCCCGAGTACATCGTGCTCGCCACCAGGTACGACGAGGTCGTCACGCCCTACACCTCGTCGTTCCTCAACGGCTCCAACGCGCACAACGTCCTGCTGCAGGACAAGTGCCCGAACGACACCAGCGCGCACGTCGGCATCAACTTCGACCCGGTGTTGATCAAGTTCGTGCTGCACTCGCTCGACATCTGGGGCCCGTACTGGCCCATCGACTGCGGCAACCCGCTCGGCTGACCTTCTCCGGACACGGCGGCGCCCGGTGGGCCCCCATTCGCCACCGGGCGCCGTTCCGCGTCCGGAGCGGCTCAGCCGACCGCGTCCGCGACGGCCTGCGACCAGAGGCCGAGGGCGTCGTCGATCTGCGACTCGGTGACGATCAGCGGAGGGATCATCCGGACGACGTTGCCGTACGCGCCGCAGGTCAGCAGCAGGAGCCCGCGTTCGGCCGCCGCCTTGTGGGCCCGCTGCGCGGCGTCAGCGTCGGGCTCGCCGCCGGGCGTGGTGAACTCGCTGGCCTGCATGAGCCCGAGCCCGCGCACGTCGCCGATCTCCGGGTGGTCGGCGGCGACCTTGCGGAGGCCGTCTTGCAGCCGCGCCCCCTGCCGGGCCGAGTTGCCGACGAGGTCCTCGTCCTGGATGACCCGCAGCGTGGCGAGGGCGGCGGCGCAGGCGACGGCGTTGCCGCCGTAGGTGCCGCCCTGCGAGCCGGGACGGGCCTTCTCCATCAGCTCGGCCGGCGCGGCGATCGCCGACAGCGGGAAGCCGCTGGCCAGGCCCTTGGCGGTGATGAGGACGTCGGGACGCGCGGCGGAGTGCTCGTGGCCCCAGAACCGGCCGGTCCGGCCGAACCCGGTCTGCACCTCGTCCATGATGAGCAGGATGCCGTGGCGGTCGGCGCGCTCGCGCAGCCCCTCCAGGAACCCGTCCGGGGCGGGGATGTAGCCGCCCTCGCCGAGGACGGGCTCGACGATGAACGCGGCCGTGTCGGACGCGGGGCTCGCGGTGATGAGCAGGTAGTCCAGCTCGCGCAGCGCGAACCGGGTGGCCTCCTCCTCGTCCCAGCCGTACCGGTACGCCTGCGGGAACGGCGCTATGGCGGCGCCCGGCATCAGCGGGCCGATCCCGGCGCGGAACTTCGTGCCCGCGGTGGTGAGCGCGGCGGCCCCCATCGTCCGGCCGTGGAACGAGCCGTGGAAGACGACGATGTTCTGCCGGCCGGTGGCGTGCCGGGCCAGCCGGATGGACGCCTCGACGGCCTCGCTGCCGCTGTTGAGGAAGAACAGCGAGTCCAGGGCGGGCGGCAGCACCTCGCCGAGCGCGTCGGTGAGCCGCAGCAGCGGCTCGTGCATCACCGTCGTGTACTGCCCGTGGATCAGCGTGCCGACCTGCCGCTGCGCCGCCTCGACCACGCGCGGGTGGCAGTGGCCGGTGCCCGTGACGCCGATGCCCGCGGTGAAGTCCAGGTGACGGCGGCCGTCGGTGTCGTACAGGTAGACGCCCTCGCCGCGCTCGGCAAGGACGGGGGTGGCCTGCTTGAGCAGGGGTGACAGCTTCGCCATGCGTCGTCCCTCCGGTGCCTTCGGTAGATTGTCGACAATCTGCAATGTAGGTGCCCCTCGGGCCGGTGTCCAGCGCCGGGGGCGGGCCGCCGTGATGGCCGCCTGGGACGGCCGCGGCTAGGAGACGCGGAGTCGGTCGATGGAGTCGGTCATGTGCTCCTCGATGAGGGTCAGCAGCCGCTCCTCCTCACCGTCGCCGATCGCGTCGACCAGCCGCGAGTGCTCCTCCACCAGCTCGGACGGCTCCGGGTAGGTGTCCTGCAGCGCGTTCAGGCACATGCGGGTCTCCACCAGCAGGGTGTGCGCCATCCGCTCCAGCCGCGGACTGCCGGACGAGCTGACCAGCACCTCGTGGAACGCCTGGTCGGCGTCGCTCATCGCGATCCGGTCGCGGTCGCTCGCGGCGTCGACGAGCGCCTCCAGGGCCTCGGTGAGCCGGGCGACCGCCTCACCGCGGTTCCGTTCCATGATCAGCTGGCAGGCCTCCCGCTCGATCGCGAGCCGGGCGAGGTAGACGTCCTCGACGTCCCCCTCGTCCAGCGTGATCACGAAGAGCCCGCGGTGCGGCTCGCTGACGAGCAGTCCCTCCTGGACGAGCCGCTGCATCGCCTCGCGCAGCGGGCCGCGGCTGATGCCCAGGCGGCCCGCCAGTTCGGCCTCGCCGAGCTGGACGCCGGGTTCCAGCGACCCGTACATGATCGCCGAGCGCAGCTCGTCCGAGACGATCTCGACGGTCGACTTGCGGGGGACAGGTTCCAGCTCACCCAATCGGCCCATGCCGCGGGCCCCTTTCCTCATAGCTGCCGGATATCTCCTTCGTGCTCGAAGACATCCGGCGGGACGGTGGCGGGCACGGCGAACAGCCGGCCCAGCCCGGTGCGCGGCGCGAGTCCCCCGGGACCGGCCGCGAGCCGCAGCCCCTCCCACACGCTCACCTGGTTGGCGGTCAGTACGGGCTTGCCGACCCGTGCCTCCAGCTTGTCGAGCCAGGACACGGTGTGCAGCGCGGTGTCGGGCACCAGCACCGCCTCGGCGTCCGGATGGTCGTTGGCCGCGACGAACGCGAGGACCTCCTCGCGGCCCAGGGTGCCGACCTCGGCGGCGGTGACGATGCCCCGGCAGGACAGCGCCACCACGTCGATGCCGGCGCGGCCGAGGAACGCGACGAACCTCTCGGCGACGTCGGCCGGGTAGGTCGCGGCGACCGCGACCCGGGTCACGCCGAGGGCGCGGGCGGCGTTCACGAACGCGAACGACGTGCTGGACGCGGGGACGCCCGCGGCTTCGCGGACGCCCGCGACCTGCTGTGCGGCGCCGTCCCAGCCGAACACGAAGCTCCCGCTGGTGCAGGCCCACACGGCCGCCTGGACGCCCATGCCGCGCAGTGCGCGGGCGCCGTCGCCCAGTACGTCGGCGCCGCCGATGTCCAGCAGGGCGTCGACCCTGTGGGCGTCCTCGCGCATCAGCGTGTGCACGACCGGAAGGCTCACCCCGCCGAGAGCGCGCTCGATGGCGGGGTAGTCGTCCTCAGCGCTGTAGCCGGGGTAGAGGAACCCGGCGCGCAACCCGTTCTGGTGCATGGAATCGTCAATCCTACCTTTGCGGATCATTGAGTTATTTTCATCCGCGCCTGTCCGCGGCGACCGGTACGGGCGGACCCCCACCGAGGATGAAAATCACTCACAGCGATCAGGCGGCCGTGGACGGGGCCATCTGTACGAGGGACTGCCCGGGACCGGCCGCGGAGCGGCCCATCGAGCGCAGTGCCGCGCACATCGTGACCTGGTTGGCGGTCAGGACCGGCTTGCCGATCATCTGTTCCAGCGGGGCGATGATGTCGTAGGTCGGCACGTTCGTGCAGCTGATGAAGACCGCCTCGGCCTCGGGGGCGTCGACCGTCGACACCGCCGACACGATCTCGCCGTAGCCGACCTTCCAGATGTGGCTGAGCAGCCCCATCCCGACCGACGACACCACCTCGATGCCGTATTCGCCGAGGAAGGACACCAGCCTTTCGGTGACGGCGTCTATGTAGGGCGTGACGACCGCGATCCGGCTGATGTTGAGCAGCCGCAGCGACTCGACCAGCGCGCCGGACGTCGTCGTCGACACGGGTGCGCCGGCCATCATCATCGACTGGTGCAGCCGCAGCTCGCCCGCTTTGCCTCCGATGAAGCTCCCCGACGCGCAGGCGTAGGCGACGGCGAGCGGCTCGGGGGCCAGCACGTCCCGCGTTGCCTGCCGGACGATCGACTGGTCCGACAGCGCGGACGCCATCTCGACGGTGACCGGCACCGGCACGTACGGCAGCCGCGTCATGAACAGGGACACGTCGTCGGGCGTCCACCGCCACAGCTCACGGTCAAGGGCGAAGTCGAAGGGCGCGACCACACCGATTCCGTGCTGGGCCAGCAGTTCGGGGCCGACGACCAGCGTTGGGTCGAACGTCATCTGCGCGCCCACCGCTCTAGGACTCAGCACGGTCGTAGACCAGGCGCTCACCGACGCCGCCGGAGCGCCATACGTCGTTGCAGGCCTCGGCCATCCGGTCGAGACCGTCGACGATCGTCGCGTACACGTTGCCGGGCACCCAGCCGACGTCCCCGTTGAGCAGCAGGTTGTTGCGGCCGTAGAAGATCGCCAGGTCGATGACGCCGGGCAGCGCGTGGATGCCCTTCTCCTCCTTGAAACGCCGGTCGAGCATGCCGCCGGCGAAGGAGAAGTAGACGACGTCGCCCGGGATCGGCGTGACGGTGGGGTTCTCGAGGCCGACCTCTTCCTCGGAGAACCTCTCGACCATCGTGTACACCTCGTTGCGCGCGTACTTGGCGTGGTACGCCTCGCCGCCGAGGGGCAGGGAGCGCCACACGGCTTCGCAAGTGAGCGGCGCGTCCTTTTCCAGCAGCTCCGCGACGCATGAGACGCCGCGACGCTCCAGAGTGATGGTCATGAGCTTGGGCATGCCGGACCTCCCCGTGAACAGGGGTGGGCGAGAGCGTCGCCACCCGAAGGACTCTTCCGTTAGAGCGCTCTGGGATCCGTCCTGGCCTTGCGTGGGCAGGTTGCGACGGTCTTGCAGCACACGAGATCTCAGTGCGGTGAGCGGGGCCGCGATGCACCGCGCTGATTGTTGACAATCCTACGAACCGATCCTAGCGTGTCAATGCCTCCCCGAGTTCCCTTCCCGTAAACTCCGGACTCCCTGAAAGTGGCGCCGATGGAGCATGTTCCGCCCGCACCCGGTGGACCGCCCGAAGTGGTGGTGCTGGTAGGGGACGTCCCGCCGCGCGGCATGGCGGACGTCGAGCGCCGCGCCCGCGTCCGTTACGTGCGCGAGCCCGAACTCGCGGAGGCCCTTCCCGCCGCCGACGTCCTGTTCATGTGGGACTTCCTCTCCGACGCCCTCGCCGGGGCGTGGCCGCGGACCGGCGGCCCTGACTGGGTGCACATCGCGAGCGCGGGCGTCGACCGGCTGCTGTTCCCCGGCCTGGTCGACAGCGACGCGGTCGTCACCAACTCGCGGGGCGTCTTCGACGAGCCCATCGCAGAATACGTCCTCGGGCTGGTGCTGACGTTCGCCAAGGACGTGCACACGACCGTCCGGCTGCAGGGCGAGCGGCGCTGGAGGCACCGCGAGACCGAGCGGATCACCGGCGCCCGCGCGCTGGTCGTCGGCACCGGGCCGATCGGCCGCGCGATCGCCCGCCATCTGTCCGCCGCGGGCCTGGCCGTGTCCGGCGCCGGCCGCACGGCCCGCGACGCCGACCCCGATTTCGGGCTCGTCCACCCGGTGGAGGGTCTGGACGAGGCGCTCGCGGGGGCCGACTACGTCGTGCTGGCGGCGCCGCTCACCCCGCAGACCCGCGGCATGATCGACGCCGCGGCGCTGGACCGGATGCGGCCGTCCGCACGGCTGATCAACGTGGGGCGCGGCCAGCTGGTGGCCGAGGCCGACCTGGTCGCGGCGCTGCGGGCGGGCCGTATCGCGGGCGCGGCGCTCGACGTCTTCGAGGACGAGCCGCTCCCGGCGTCTTCGCCTCTGTGGGACATGCCGAACGTCGTCGTCTCCCCGCACATGTCCGGCGACGTGATCGGCTGGCGGGACGAGCTGGTCCGCCTGTTCGCGGGCAACCTCGACCGCTACCTGTCCGGGCGCCCGCTGCACAACGTCGTTGACAAACGGCTCGGCTATGTCGGTTCACCTGTGACACAGAGGGGGTAGCAGTGACCGTGACCAAGACAGAGGCGACCGGGACCGACGCGGCCGACCTGACCGCGACCGAGATGCTGCAGGAGTACGAGGCCGGGACGCTCTCCCCGGTCGAGGCCGCCGAGGCGGTCCTGTCCCGGATCGAGCGGGACGATCCCGAGCTCAACGCCTTCTGCCTCGTCGACGAGGAGACCACGCTCGCCATGGCTCGCGAGGCGGCCGACCGGCGGCGGCGCGGTGCGGCGCTCGGCCCGCTGGACGGCGTGCCCGTCTCCATCAAGGACGTCCTGCTCACCCGCGGCTGGCCCACGCTGCGCGGCTCCACGACGATCGACCCCGCGGGCCCGTGGGACGAGGACGCCCCGTCCGTCGCGCGCCTCCGCGAGCAGGGCGCGGTGTTCGTCGGCAAGACGACCACGCCCGAGTTCGCGTGGAAGGGCGTGACCGACAACCCGCTCACCGGCGTCACCCGCAACCCGTGGGACGCGTCCCGCACACCGGGCGGGTCGAGCGGCGGCGCGGCGGCGGCGGTCGCGGCGGGCATGGCGCCGCTCGCCCTCGGCACCGACGGCGGCGGCTCGGTGCGCATCCCCGCCGCGTTCACCGGCATCTTCACCATCAAACCGACCTACGGCCGCATCCCGCACTACCCGGCGAGCCCGTTCGGGACGCTCGCGCACACCGGCCCGATGACGAACACGGTCGCGGACGCGGCGCTGCTCCTCGACGCGATCTGCGGCGCGGACGGCCGCGACTGGTCGTCGCTTCCGCCGCCGGATGTCCCGTTCACCGAGGGCGGCCTCGACGACCTGACCGGCCTGCGCGTCGCGTTCAGCCCGGACCTCGGGTTCGCGGAGGTCGATCCCGAGGTCGCGGCGTCCGTCGCGGCCGCCGCCGGGTTCTTCGCCGAGCTGGGCGCGAAGGTCGAGCAGGCCGACCCCGGTTTCGGCGACCCCGTCGAGGAGTTCGAGGTCCTGTGGTTCGCGGGGGCCGCGAAGGTCGTCGAGCACCTGCCGCCCGAGGCCCGCGCGCGGCTCGACCCGGGCCTTCAGGAGATCTGCGAGCAGGGCGACCGGTACTCGGCCAACGAGTACCTGACCGCCACGGCACGCCGCATGGAGCTGGGCCGCATCATGGGCCTGTTCCACGAGCGCTACGACCTGCTGCTCACCCCGACGATGCCGATCGCGGCGTTCGAGGCGGGGGTGGAGGTCCCGCCGGGTTGCCGGTCCCCGCGCTGGACGAGCTGGACCCCGTTCACCTACCCGTTCAACATGACCCAGCAGCCCGCCGCGAACCTGCCGTGCGGCTTCACCTCCGGCGGGCTGCCCATCGGCCTCCAGGTCGTCGGCGCCCGGCACGCCGACGCCCTGGTGATGGCCGCCTGCCACGCCTACGAGCGGGCGCGTCCCTGGAAGCGGCTCAGCCGAACGTGATGACGGTGCGGCCCCGGTGGACGCCCGCGTCCATCTCGGCGAGGACGCGCGGCGCGTCGTCCAGCGTGATGGGCACGACCTCGGGGACGATCCCGTGCGCCACCGCGAAGGCGAGGGTGTCGCGCAGGTCGTGCGGGGACCCGGACGGGTTTCCCATCACCCGCAGCCGGTCGGCGACGAGAGCGAGGGGCGGCACGTCCACGTTGGCGGCGTCGAAGCCGAGGTAGAGCAGGGTGCCGTCCGGGCGCAGGCCGCCGAAGGCGGCCAGCCCCGTGGCGGTGTCGGGCGCGGTGTTCATCACCACGTCCGCGCCGCCCCACTTCTGCAGCGCCTCGGCCGGGTCCTGTTCCTCGGTCGCCACGAACAGCTCGGCGCCGAAGCCCTTCGCCTCGTCCTCGGCGCGGCGCGACCGGGACACCACGGCGACCCGGGCGCCCATCGCGGCGGCGAACCGGACCGCGAGCGTCCCGACGCCGCCGGTGCCGAGCACCGCGACCTTCGACCCTGGGCCCGCGCCGGCACGCAGCAGCCCGTTGAACGCGGTGATCCCGGCGCACATCAGCGGCGCGCCCGCCACCGGGTCCAGTCCGTCCGGCAGCGGGGTGACGAACCCGGCGCGGCCCAGGAAGTACTCGGCGTAGCCGCCGTCGCGGTTGACGCCGGTGAAAGGCCTCGGCGCGCCGGTGCACAGGATCTGGTCGCCGCGCACGCACTGGTCGCAGTGGCCGCACGAGCCGTACAGCCACGCGGCGCCGACGGGCGTGCCGACCTCCGGCCGGCCGACACCCTCGCCGAGCGCGGCGACGACGCCGCTGATCTCGTGCCCGGGGACGGTCGGGAACGTCCCGAACGGATAGTGGCCTCGCAGGTGGTTGACCTCGGAGTAGCACATCCCGCACGCGGTGACCTCGACCAGGATCTCGCCGGGGCCCGGCTCGGGCACCTCTCGCTCGACGATCTCCAGCGGCTTGCCGGGTGCGGACAGAAGCGCGCTGCGCATGGCAGCCCTCCCTCTCGTACGTTGTCCATAGCATCGATATATCACTTAACATAGCGCCGCTACATCGACTTGCATAGCGATGCTCGGTAATTTTTTGTAACATCGATGTTGTGACTGCTCAGAAGGACCTCGACACCCGGGACCGGATCCTGCGGGCGGCCGTCAGGCTGCTCACCGAGGCCGACGGCGAGCCCGTCTCGACACGCGCCGTCTGCACCGCCGCCGGGGTCGGGGCGCCGACCCTCTACCACCACTTCGGCGACAAGCGCGGCCTGTTCGACGCCGTCGCCGCGTACGGGTTCGAGGAGTACCTGGCGAGCAAGCGCGCCCAGGGCGGCACCGGCGACCCGGTCGACGACCTGCGCCGCGGCTGGGACCTGCACATCGAGTACGGCCGGACGAACCCCGCGTTCTACACCCTGATGTACGGGACGTCCCGCACGCCGCCCGTCGCGGACGAGGCGCACGGCATCCTGCTCGGCCTCGTCGGGGCCGTCGCCCGCGCCGGGCGCCTGACCGTCCCCGTCGACACCGCCGCCCGGATGATCCACGCGGCCGGGGTCGGCGTCACCCTCGCGATCATCGCCGACGGGGACGACGGCGAGCTGTCCGTCCGGACGAGAGAGGCGGTCCTCGGCGCGATCACCGTCTCACCCGGCGGGCGGGAGAACGCGACGGCCTCCGCCGCCGCCCGCGCCGTCGCCCTGCGCGCCGCCCTGACCGCCGACCCGCCGCCGCGCCTGACCGCCTCGGAAGCGGCCCTGCTCAACGAATGGCTGGACCGGATCGCCGACGGCTAGTCCCCGCCTAGTCGTTGTCGGCCTGCTTCAGTTCCTTGTCGCGCTTCTTCTTCTGCCGGCTCGATTTGCGGCGCTTCACCCCGACACCGCCCCAGAACGCCAGGCCCTTGACGACCACCGTGGGCGCGCCGGGCACACCCGGGCCGCTCGCCCGCTGGTCGAACCCGCCCATGATCCCGAGCCCCTTGACATGCACGGTGATGTCGTCCGGCACGATGATCTCGAAGCCGCCCATGATGGCCAGCGCCCGGATCGTCGTCTCCCGCTCGTCGAACCGCGCCTCCCGCAGGTCGATCTTGCCGCCGCCCCAGAACGCGAACGCTCGGAACCTGCGGGGGACGTTCCACACGCCCGCCCGCCGGAACCCGCTCATGATCCCGACGCCGCTCTTCCAGGACGGCGCGCCCTCCAGCGGGCGCCAGTCCGGCGTCCCGGACGCCGGGGCGGCCGGCGGCGACGCGCCCGGCGCGGGCAGGTCCCGGGTGATCGGCTCCAGCTCCCCGTACGTCTTGGCCGCGTACACCGCGTCCAGCCGTTCGTCCAGCTCGGTCAGGGTCAGCCGCCCGTCGCCCGCCGCGTCGCGCAGCACCTGCGCGACCCGCTCGCGATCGGCGTCGCCGGCGCGCATCTCCGGCGTCGCGGGGGTTCCTGCGCGCTCGGGGAGGTTCGTCATGCACCGAGCCTAAACCAGGCGGACCGGGTCAGGGGCGTGCCGGTTCGAGGCGGACGACGACGGACTTGGAGGTCGGGGTGTTGCTCACCTCCGCGGTGCTGTCGAGGGGGACGAGGACGTTGGTCTCCGGGAAGTACGCCGCCGCGCAGCCCGGCGCGGTCGGGTAGGACACGGCGCGGAAGGACGGGGCGCGGCGTTCGACGCCGTCCGACCATTCGGAGACCAGGTCGACCATCGCGCCGTCGCCGAGCCCGAGAGCGGACAGGTCGGCCGGGTTGACGAACACGACGCGGCGTCCGGCCTTGATGCCGCGGTAGCGGTCGTCCAGCCCGTAGATGGTGGTGTTGTACTGGTCGTGGCTCCGGACGGTCTGCAGCAGCAGCCGTCCCTCCGGGACCCGCAGGACCTCCAGCTCGTTGACCGTCAGGTTGGCCTTGCCGGTCGCGGTCGGGAACCTGCGCTCGTCGCGCGGCGCGTGGGGGAGGGTGAAGCCGGCGGGCTCGCGGACGCGGGAGTTGTAGCCGGTGAAGCCCGGGACGACACGGGAGATGTGGTCGCGGATCACGTCGTAGTCGCGTTCCATCGCGTCCCAGTCGATGCCCGAGCCGGGGAGCGTCGCCTTCGCGAGCCGGCAGACGATCGACACCTCCGAAAGCAGGTGGGCGGACGCGGGCGCGAGGCGGCCCCGGGAGGCGTGCACCATGCCCATCGAGTCCTCGACGGAGACGAACTGCGGCCCGGACTCCCGCTCGTCGCGCTCGGTGCGGCCGAGCGCCGGCAGGATCAGCGCCAGCTCGCCGACCTCGGCGTGCGAGCGGTTGAGCTTGGTGGACACCTGCGCGGTCAGCCGGCAGCGGCGGAGAGCCCGTTCGGTGACGGCCGAGTCGGGGGTGGCGCGGACGAAGTTGCCGCCCATCCCGAGGAACACCTTCGCGCGGCCGTCGCGCATGGCGCGGATCGCGTCCACGGTGTCCACGCCGTGCTCGCGCGGCGGCTCGAACCCGAACTCGGCGGCGAGCGCGTCCAGGAACTCGGGCTTCGGCTTCTCCCAGATGCCCATCGTCCGGTCGCCCTGCACGTTGGAGTGGCCGCGCACCGGGCAGACGCCCGCGCCGGGGCGGCCGATGTTGCCGCGCAGCAGCAGGAAGTTGACGATCTCGCGGATCGTCGGCACCGAGTTGCGGTGCTGGGTGAGGCCCATCGCCCAGCAGACGATGATCCGCCCGGCGCCGAGGACGTCGCCGAGCGCGGCGGAGATCTCGCTCCGGGTCAGCCCGGTCGCCTCCAGCACGTCGTCCCAGTCCAGGCCGAGGGCGTGCTCCTCGAACGCGTCGAAACCGTGCGTGTGCGCGTCGAGGAACGCGCGGTCGACGGCGTCCGGTGCGTCCGACTCCAGCAGGGATCGGTTGAGCGCCTGGAACAGGGCGAGGTCGCCGTTCAGGCGGATCTGCAGGAACCGGTCGGCGAGCATCGTGCCCTGCCCGGTCACCCCGGACGGACGCTGCGGGTTCTTGAACCGCATCAGCCCCGCCTCGGGCAGCGGGTTGACGGCGATGATCCGGGCGCCCTCCTTCTTGGCCCGTTCCAGCGCCGACAGCATCCGGGGATGGTTCGTCCCCGGGTTCTGGCCGACGACGAAGATCAGATCGGCCTGGTGGAGGTCGTCCAGCAGCACCGAGCCCTTGCCGACGCCGATCGTCTCGCTCAGCGCCGACCCGGACGACTCGTGGCACATGTTGCTGCAGTCCGGCAGGTTGTTCGTGCCGAACGAGCGGACGAACAGCTGGTAGGCGAACGCGGCCTCGTTGCTGGTCCGGCCCGAGGTGTAGAAGACGGCCTCGTCCGGCGACTCCAGCGCGTTCAGCTCGGACGCGAGCAGCCCGAACGCCTCGTCCCACGACACCGGCTCGTAGTGCTCGGACCCGGCGCGTTTCAGCATCGGCTCGGTCAGCCGCCCCTGCTGCCCGAGCCAGTGGTCCGAGCGTTCCGCGAGGTCGGCGACGGTGTGCCGCGCGAAGAACTCCCGCGTGACCCGCCGCGTCGTCGCCTCCTCGGCGACGGCCTTCGCGCCGTTCTCGCAGAACTCGGCCATGTGCCGGTGGTCGCCCTCCGGCCACGCGCACCCCGGGCAGTCGAAACCCTTCTTCTGATTGACGCGCAGCAGCGTCAGCGCGGTCCGCCGCACCCCCATCTGCCCGTACGACTGGCGCAGCGCGGCCGTGACACCGGGCACGCCCGCGGCCCATGTCTTCGGTCTCGAAATCTCAAGGCCCGCGTCGTCGAAGTCATCGGAGGGCGCCTTGCGGCTCATCGCATACACATCCTCGTGGTCGCCTGGGTTCCTCCCACTGTCGCATGGGGGCGCGATCGGTAACCCCACCGAATCCGCATGATGGCAATGCAAGTCACGCCGATGGGTTCACGTCGCACGGGGCGCTACTGGGGCGGGCCTTCCGTCAGGCGGACGGTGCCGGACACGTGGGCGCCCTGGGCGGTGGTCCATTGCATCTGGACGACGTCGCCGGGGTGGTGGGCCATCATCAGCGTGGTGAGGGCGGTGGGGGAGTCGACGGCACGGCCGTCGAAGGTGACGATGGCGGCGCCGACGGGGACGCCCGCGGTGTCGGCGGGGGTCCCGGGGACGACCTCGGCGACGAGGGCGCCCGGTGAGTTGGCGTTGGAGCGGACCTTGACGCCGAGCAGGGCGGTCGGGCCGATGTGCACGGTGGTGGACGCCTCGCCGCGCTGGATCTGCCGGGCGATGTCCAGGGCCCGGTCGGCCGGGATGGCGTACCCTCGGTGGTTCCTCTTCTCCTCCGCGTCCGCCGAGAGACCGGCGGACGCGGCGGTGTTGATGCCGATGACCTTGCCCGCGGTGTTCAGCAGCGGGCCGCCCGAGTCGCCGGGCTTGATCGGCGCGTTCGTCTCGATCAGGCCGGTGAGTCGCTCGGTGGTGCCGTTGCTGTCGTCGCGGGCGGTGACGGACTGCTCCAGGGCGGTGACCTTGCCGGTGACGACCCGGGGCTTGCCGCCCTTGCCGCCCGCGTTTCCGACGGCGGTGACCGGGTCGCCGACGTTCACGCCGGACGCGGAGGCGAACACGGCGGCCTTGAGGCGGGAGGCGCCCTTCAGCCGGATCACCGCGATGTCGCCGGCGCGGTCGTAGCCGACGACCTGCGCCGTGTAGGTGCGGCGGTTGTCGGTGTCGGTGCCCATGATCTCGGTGGCGCCCCGGATCACGTGGTTGTTGGTCAGCACGAGGCCGGACGGGTCGAGCACGATGCCGGTCCCGGCGGCGCGGGTGCCGTTCAGGTCCTGCTCGGTCTTGATGTTGACGACGCCGGGCCTCCGGCCGCTGGGCTTGGCCGGCTCGGACGTGGGCGACGCCGTGACGGGCGGCGGGACGTCCCGGGTGGCGCCGCCCTCCACGATCCGGCAGCCGGGGGCGAGCAGGGACAGCAGCGTGATCAGGAGTACCGGGATCACGGTACGGGCGCCGCGGCGCACGGTGTCCTCGCTCACCTCGCTGCCTCCTCGTCGTTCCTCCCATGATTCCCGATTTCCGGGGATTAGTCGTAAATCAAGGTGAGTCATGACCAGGTGGTCGCACCAGGAGGCCGGGAGGGGGCGGTGCGGGACGGGCGCCGTCCCGCACCCGGGCCCTCAACGCGTGAAGTAGCGCTTGGGGTTCTCCACCAGCATCTGGCCGATCTGCGCGTCGGTGACGCCCGCGTCGCGGAGGGCGGGCAGGACGTCGTCGCTGATGTGCCGGTAGTGCCAGTTCGGCTGCATCGCCGGGACCGTCGCCGGGTCGGGGCCGAACCAGTCGATGAAGCAGCTCGCGTCGTGGCTGAGCACGACCCGGTCGGCGTAGCCGCGCTCGCACAGCGACGCGATCGTGGCCACCCGGTTCTCGGTCGGGTTGATGATGTCGAGGCCGAAGCGGTCCATCCCGAGGATCGCGCCGGTGTCGGCCAGTTCCATCAGGTAGTCGAGGTCGTTGCTGTCGCCGGCGTGCCCGATGACCACCTTGGACAGGTCCACGCCCTCCTTGCCGAGCAGGTCGGCGACCCTCCGCCCGGTGTGGTTCGAGCTCTCGGTGTGCACGGTGACCGGCGCGCCCGTCGCACGGTGCGCGGCGGCGACGGCCCGCAGGATGCGCTCGACGGCGGGCGTGAAGCCGGGGGCGTCCACGGCGCACTTGAGGAACGCGGCCTTGACGCCCGTGCCGGCGATGCCCTCGGTGAGGTCGCGGGTGAAGTCGGCGATCATCGGGTCGGGGCCCTCGTCGAGTATCGTTCCGGGCCCCCGGTGCATGAACTGGAACGGGATGTCGTGGTAGGTGTAGATGCCCGTGGCGACGATGATGTTGAGGCCGGGTACCTGCTCGTTGATCCGCTGGATCCGCGGGATGTAGCGGCCGAGCCCCCACACGGTCGGGTCGGCGATCGTGGTGATGCCGCGCTCGGCCAGCTCGCGGAGCTTGGCCACCGCGTCGGCGACCTTCTCCTCCTCGTCCCACCAGTCGCCCGCGCCGTAGTTCTGGACGTTCTCGGCGCTGAGGACGAAGACGTGCTCGTGCATGAGCGTGCGTCCCAGGCCGGTGACGTCGACGGGGCCGCGGACGGTCTCTACTGCGGGCATCGGCTCTCCCTCTGTAGGGCAGCGGGTTGCATACCGACCGGTCGGTTTTCTGGCAAGCTATGGCGAGGTGCGCACCGGAGTCAATGCCCGGCCACATGCCCGTACCATGCTCCGCATCAATGGGAGGTGCCCAGGTGACAGAGACCGAACCCACGCTCGCCCCAGGGCCGCCGGTGCCCGCGTCGGCGGCGCCCGTGCGGGCGAGCGCGGTCGAGCGGCGGATCCTGGACGCGGCGCTCACGCTGTTCGCCGAACGCGGCTTCGACGGGACGTCCGTGCAGGGCATCGTGGAGGCCGCGGCGGTCACCAAGGGCGCCCTCTACCACTACTTCGACTCCAAGGACGATCTCCTCTACGAGATCTACCACTCGCTGATCGCCCGGCAGCTCGCCGACCTCGGCGAGGTGCTGGCGCGCGGGCTGCCGCCGCGCGAGGCCGTCCGCGCCGTGCTGGCCGGGCTGATCCGCAGCACGGCCGAGCACATCGACGAGGCGAAGGTGTTCTCCCGCGAGATGCACCGCCTGGACAGCGCCCGGATGCGCTCGGTGCGCGCCGACCGCCGCCGCTACCACGTGACGTTCCGCGGCCTCATCGAGCAGGGGCAGCGGGACGGGGTCTTCAGCGACGCGACGCCCGCCGAGACCGTCACGATCGTCGCGCTCGGCATGGTCAACCAGATGCCGTCCTGGTACCGGGCGGACGGCCCGAAGACGGCCGGGCGGCTCGCCGACGAGGTCGCCGGCTTCGTCCTGGACGCCCTGGATCAGCGGCGCGTCTGAAGGCGCAGCGCCGCGTCACGGACGTCGGCGAGTTCGGCGTCCCAGTCGTCCGGTGGTGCGAGCGGCGCCAGCACGAACTTCGACAGGCCCGCCTCGACGAGCCGTTTGAGGTGCGCCTCCAGGCCGTCCAGGTCGGGGACGACGTCGTCCAGGGGAGCGGGCCCGCTGATCCGCCGGACCCGGGCGAACCGCGCCTCCGCCTCCGCGGACAGCGGCCCGCGCCGGTACGGGACGACGGCGCCGAAGTGCTCCTCCTCGATCTCGCGTCCCGCGCCCGCCGCCGCCTCCTGGACGATCAGCCGGCCGCGCTCGCCCTCGGCCGGGGTGGTGAACGCGGCGAGCCACCCGTCCGACAGCCGCCCGGTGCGGCGCAGCTCCGGCTCCGACGTCCCGCCCATCCACACGTCGAACCCGCGCGCCGCCGGCTTCGGCAGGACGCGCAGCGCCTCGTAGCGGTAGCGCGGGCCGTCGTGGGTGACCTCGTCCTCGGCCCAGAACCGGCGCAGCAGCGGCAGCGCCTCCTCGAAGATCTCCGCGCGTTCCTCGCGCCGCACCCCGAACGCCTGCTGCTCGCCGGCGTGGCGCTGCCCGAGCCCGAACGCGGGAAGCAGCCGCCCGCCCGAGAGCACGTCCAGCGAGGCCATTTCCTTGGCGAGGACGGCGGGGGAGCGCCCCGGGAGGGTCATCACCGCGGTGCCGAACTTGATCCGCGACGTCAGCGCCGCCGCGTAGGTGAGCGTGACGACGGGGTCCAGGGCGGGCCCGGTGACCCGTTCTGAGACCCACAGGGAGTCGAATCCCTCGCGTTCGAGGCCGAGCGTAAGAGCGGTCAGCGCGTCACGGGTGAGGGTGGACGCGGCCGGGGCCATGCCGATGCGAACGATCACACCGCCGACGGTACGCGGAGTCAGTTCTTTGACGCAACCTTCGGCGTGCGGGTGATGGTGGCGGTGGCGACGGCCGCGAGCACCGCCAGCACGGCGATGGACACCGCCATCGGGACGGCCGTGTCCGGCCCGGCGATCCCCGCCAGGGGCGCCGCCGCCCCGCCCAGCGAGAACTGCGCGACGCCCAGCAGCGCCGACGCGCTTCCCGCCACCCGGGACGCGCGGCCCGACAGCGCCAGCGCCGTCGTGTTCGGCAGGACGAGCCCCTGCCCGGCGGTGACCAGGAACAGCGCCGGGAGCACCCCGTACAGGCCCGCGCCGGTGAGGACGGCGACGAGCAGGCCCACCCCGCCCGCCACCACGATGCCGAGCCCGACGCCCAGGAGCCGCCGCAGCCGCACCCGCCCGGCGAGCCGGCCGCCGATCTGCGCGGCGATCACGAGCCCGAGGGCGTTGACGCCGAACGCGATGCCGAACGCCTGCGGCGACAGGCCGTAGACGTCCTGCAGCACGAACGGCGACCCCGAGACGTAGGTGAACATCGCGGCGAACGCCAGGCCGATCGTCAGCGCGTACCCGGCGAACGTCCGGTCGCCCGCGAGCGCCCGGAACGTTCCCAGCGTGGCGCGCAGCCCGCCCGTCGCACGCCGCTCCGGCGGCAGCGTCTCCCGCAGCCAGAGCAGCGAGGCGAAGAACAGCGCCACGCCGATCCCCGCGAGGACGGCGAACAGGCCGGGCCACGGCATGACCTGCAGCAACTGCCCGCCGAGGACGGGCGCGAGGATCGGAGCCAGCCCGGTCACCAGCATCAGCATCGAGAAGAACCTGGCGGCGGCGACGCCTTCGTAGAGGTCGCGGACGATCGCGCGCGCGATCACGATCCCGGCGGCCCCGGCGAAGCCCTGCACCAGCCGCAGCGCGATGAGCGTCTCCACGGTCGGCGCGGCGACGCACAGCAGCGACGCGGCGGCGTAGGCGGCGACCCCCACCAGCAGCGGCCGGCGGCGTCCGAACGTGTCGCTGAGCGGCCCCGCGACCGCCTGGCCCACGGCCAGGCCGACGACGCACGCGGTCAGCGTGAGCTGCGCCTGCACCGCGCCGGTCGACAGGTCGGACGTCAGCGTGGGAAGCGCCGGAAGGTACATGTCGATCGACAGCGGCGCCACGGCCGTCAGCGTCCCGAGCATGACGACCAGCCAGAGCCGCCGGTCCGGCGCACGGCCGTCCGATGTTCCGGCGGCCGTGGGGGCCGTCTGCGTCATGGTCGCCTCTCCGTCGGAAGAGAGCCGGGGGGTGGAAGGCTCTGAGTGGGTTCAATCGGATGACGGTCCGTTATCTTCCACGTCAGGAAGTGGGGTCGGTCACATCGCCTCAGAACGGGAATCGTTCGGCGGCGGCGACGACCGCGCCGGTCACCGTGGCGACGGTGAGGACCGACAGGCCCGACAGCACCGCCCAGCGCCCGACCTGATAGCCGACGGGGACGCGGCTCGGACCGCGGCCGCGCACCGGCCACGGGGCGCGCAGCGGGGCCGTCCCGGGAAGCTCCTGGGCGTCGGCGGCCGGCCCGCCCCCGCCGGCCGGCGTGCCGGCGGGCGCCAGCCCCGTCACCCAGCCGAGCAGGTCGGCGACGTCCGCCGGCTCGGTGGCCAGGCCGGACGCGAAGTACCGCACCTGGCCCGCGACCTGGTCGAGGGTCCGGACGGTGTTGCCGAGGCCGACATTCCCGAGCCATTCGCGCAGGCCGGCCTCGGTGTCCAGGCAGCGGCCGATCTCCGTGCGGGCCAGCAGGTCGGTCTTGGTGACGATGACGGCGACGCGCTTCTGATGTCCCTGATCGGGACGGGAGCGCAACTCGTTCAGCACGCGCTGCAACGTGTCGGCGGGGTCCTCCTCCGACGACGCGGCGGACCGGTCGACGAACTCCCGCTCGTCTCCGGTCAGGGATCCGCGCAGCTGGGGGAGGGCGAACGGGTCCACGACGAACAGCAGCGCCTCGCTGTGGTCCAGGTAGCGCAGCGACTCGACCTCCGTGGCGCCCGTGTAGTGCTCGCCCGCCGGGTCGAACAGGTAGAGGATGCGCCGTGCCCGTCCCGGCAGCTCCACGTCCACCATGGTCGCCAGCGGCAGCTCCGGCCCGGTCTTGGCGAGCCGCCCGCCGCGCTGGAACTCGCGTATCGCGCCCGCGTACGCCTGCGCGTGCCGCTGCTCGACGAACGCGAGCCGTCCGTGGACGGCGCGGACCCGTGCGTGCAGGGCGCGGATGCCGAGAACCATGAACGTGGTCTTGCCGGCGGCCGGGCCGCCGACGAACGGCAGCGGCTCCACGCGGACCCGTCCGATCCGCTCGGGCAGACGCCCGCCGCAATGCGGGCAGTACGCGGCCAGCCGGAACCGTCCGAGCGGGACGGTCGTGGGCAGCCGCGCCCCGCAGCGGCACACGTGACGGAACGCGCCGCCCGACCCCGGGGCGAGGTGCGTGTGCCGTGCCCCGCATCCTGGGCATTCGTACTCGGGCAGGCCGATCCGCTCGTAACAGAACGGGTGCGGGCACGTCTGCAGGATCCGCCCGTACATCATGAAGACGCGTTCCACCGCCGCCAGGACGAGCACGCACATCAGCCACACGGCGAGCCCGGCCGCCGCGACCACCCCGTACAGGACGGTGAGCGCGAGCACGAACACCCCGGCCGGGACGGCGGCGGCCACGATCCCCGCGCACAGCGCCAGCCAGACGGGGAAGACGAAGAACCCCCAGAACCCGCCGAGCAGCAGCCGGGTCAGGCGGACGATGATGTTCCTTGCCGTCCGGTACACCTGCGGGACGACCGTGCGGCTGATCGTCCACCAGTCGCGCCACACCTGGCCCAGCAGGTAGTGCCGGTAGGCGATCTTCGGTTCGGCGACCGGCGAGGGTCCTTCCAGGGTGGACGGCGCGAGCGTCCGGCACGCGTGCAGGTAGTACAGGCCCAGCGCGGCGGCTCCGGCGACGATGAGCGTCGCGGCGAACAGCACGGGGAACACGTACATGAACCCGAGCCACATGGCCGCGCCCCACACGGCGATCAGCAGCAGCACGAGGACGGGATGCACCGGCTCACCTCCCCTCGCCGTCGTCGAGGAGGTCGCGGAGCGCGGTCCGCAACCGCGGGCTGCGCGCCAGGTGGGCGTCGAGCTGCTTGGCCGCGAGCCACCGGGCCGCCGCCGCCCGCACCCACGTCTCCAAGGCGGGTTCGGTGACGCCGCGCGCCTTCAGCCGCAGGACGACCTCGACCAGCTCGTTGCGCTGCTCGACCTCGCCGCCGCGCAGCCGGGCGCGCCCGGTGCGGGCACGTCCCGGCAGCTCGGCGGTCCAGCGCGCGCCGAGCCGGGCGCGGGCGGCCGGGGACAGGGCGGCGAGCAGCTCCGCCCGGAACGCCGGCGGACGCCGGCACAGCCGCCGCGCGGCGCCGATGAACGCCTCTCCCGCGAGCTGCGGCGTGGCGCCGTCCGCGGCCGCGATGTCGTCCAGTGCGCGCGCCGCGCGGGCCGGCCCGGCGGTGATCGCCTTCCCGTACGCCTGGACGAGGGCCGCGTCGCGTCCCGCGCGTCCGCCGGGCATGACCTCGCGGACCCTTGCGGCGAGCCGCAGCGCCGCCGGTTCGGTGAGGCCGTCGCCGCCGGGGAACGCGAGCCGCGTGAGCGTCCGGGACGGCAGCCCCGCCAGCGCGGGCCGGCCGGCCATCGCGTCGCCGTGCGCGTCCAGGAGGTCGGCGCATTCACCGGCGGACGGAGGCTCGGCCCAGACTTCGCGCAGCGCCGCGTCGGTGCCGCCTTCGGCGTCGCCGTCCAGCCGCAGCAGCTCGCCGGTGACCGGGATCCTGCGTCCCGGATGGCGGCGCCCGACGGACGCCAGCACCGACGACGCGATCGACGGCACGGCGCGCAGCCGTCCGGCGTGCGCGTAGAGCAGGTCGCAGTTGCCGGGCGTGAGCGCCGCCGCCCGCTCCTGGTCACCGGCCTCGCCGAGCCCGGTGATCACTCCGTCCAGCAGGGCGTCCCGCGATCCCGCCGGGCATCCGTCGAGCGCCGCGCCGAGCTCACCGTCGCCGCGCCGTGCGCACCGCGCCGCCGAGGCGGTGACCTCCGCGGGATCGACCGGCACGCCCGCCCGCTCGGCGACCCCCGCGGCCGCCGCGACCTCGGCCAGCCCGGACGCCTCGGCCAGCGCGCCCGAGACCCGTTCGGTGACGCGGCGCGAGCACTGCCGGGCGACCTCCGCCGCTCCCGCCGCCCGTGCCCGCTCGTGCAGCGCGAGCGCCAGATCCAGGCCCATGGACGGGACCCCGGGAACGAGGTCGCGCCACACCCACTCGGGGATCCCGGACCCGCGCCGCGACAGCAGCTCCGCCGCCGCGCCCTCCTCCGCCGCCGTGACGGTCGCGTCCCCCCGGCAGAGCGCCAGCAGCGCGGCGGCCGCCTCCTGCGCGGGATCGTTCAGCGGCGCCAGCTCCCCGAGGGCGTCGAGGCCGGCGAAGTCCGGGTCGCGCCAGCACCCGGCGACGGTCCGCGCGAACCGGCTCGCCTCCCCGACGGGGACGCCCTTGCGGAGGTCGAACGCGGAGGCGTGCGAGGCGTGGTGCTGCGCGGCGGCCCAGATCGCCGGGGTCGTGCCGACGAGGCGCTGGGCCGCGCCGTCCGGGTCGGCGGTGTAGGTGACGAACGACAGGCGGGCCGCCGCCGTCACCGGCAGCGAGTACGACACGACCGCGATCCAGCGGGCGATCAGCTCGACGTCGTCGGCGACGAGGACGACACGTCCGTGACCTCGGCCGAGGACGCCCGCGACGGCGTCCACCAGACGGCCGAGCAGCGCGTACGGGTCGTCGGGGCCCGAGACGGCGAGCCACGCGGCGAGCGCCTCGGGATCGAGCGCCGCGCCGGGGGTCAGCTCGTCCAGGGAATCCAGGACGGCCTCCGGCGCCGGACGGTGCGTCCAGTGCGGGGCGTGCCAGAGTTCGGCGGGACGCAGGCCCTCCAGCTCGTCCGGCTCGGCCACCACGGCGTGCGCGAAGAAGTTGCCGTAGCGGCCCGAGTAGTCGCGGCCGAGGTAGCTGCAGCGCAGCAGCAGCGGACGGCCGTCCACCCTGTCGTACAGCAGCGACACCGGGAACAGGCCCAGCTCGGCGTCGTCGGGCGACGGCGGCGCGTCGGGCGGCGGACGGTACGACAGGTACGGCGTCACGCCCGCCCGGACCCCGTCGGGCAGCCCCGGCGTCTCCGCGACGAACTGGAACCCGGCCCGGCCGGTGGGGCCGCGCCGCGCGGAGGTGTAGTGGAGCTGCCAGGCCACGGCTACGGTCCCCCGGGACGGACGCCGTCGAGCATCCCGAACCGGTAGAGCAGCCACAGCAGCGGGTCTTCGGCCCGGTACGGCCGGACACCGCCCGCGCCGACGCGTTCCCCGTCCGGGACGGCGCCGAGCGCCGACAGGCCGAACAGCCCGTGGTCGGCGTACTGCTGCCCGAGGTAGGTGTCGAGCTGGCCCGCCTGCCACTCGTGCAGAAGCGCGCGGACCTGCTCGTTCACCGCGTCCCTGTCGTCCAGGTCCAGGACGCCCTGGCCGGACCGGGACCGGTGCAGCGCCGACTGCTCCAGCAGCCCCGGCCGCAGCACGTCGATCTTGGTGAGCGCGACCGCGACGGGGACGGGCAGCGGCTCGCCGGGGCGGGTGCCGTGCCGCTGCCGGAGCGTGTCGGTGACGCGGGCGATGATGTTCAGCGGCTCGCTGTCGGGGTCCTCGCCGGCCGCGCGGGGCCCGGGGACGGCGTCGCGCACGCCGGTCCGGGCACCGGGCAGCTCCAGCGGGTCGACGAGGAAGATGACCGCGTCGGCCGCCTCCAGGTACCGCAGGTGCAGGTCGGTGACCTCGCGGCTGCGCAGGTCCTCGCCCGCCGTATCGAACAGCACCAGTGCCAGCGAGTCGTTGCGGGGGCGCGAGAAACGCCCCCGCCGCGTCCGGGTGAGCAGGTACACCAGGGGTTCGCGGGGGCCGGTCGCGGCGCTGGCCGTCGTCGGCAGCAGCCGCCGCTCCTCCAGCAGCGGGCGCGCGAAGTCGCGCTTGTACCGCTCGATCGTGCGGTCGTCGCACGCCACCAGCGACGCGTCCAGCTCCGTTCCCACGCGGTTCATCAGCTCGTGCAGCAGGACGGCGATGTAGGTGCTCTTGCCCGCGTTCTTCGCCCCGACGAGCGCGACGATCCGGCCGGGGGAGTCGCAGTACGCCGACGGGAGCGGGTTGTGGCACTCCGGGCAGGCGCGGTTGCCGGTCGGCAGGTCGCAGTCCGGGCAGTTCGCGCGTCCCCCGCGTCCGGACGCGGAGAACACCGGCGGCAGCGACGCGCCCGCCGTCGACCCCGTGTACGCGGCGAGTTCCCCGTCCAGGACGGGCGCGCAGCCCCGCCGCCGCCCGGCCTGCCCCCGGCACCGGAACAGGATCCGCTGCGGCGCGACGGACGCGAAGCAGTACGGGCAGGTGACGCCCTGCTTGGACGTGCGCTGCCGGGACGGCACGCCGGGGATCCCCGCCCGGGCGAGCGGCCTCGCCATCACTGGACCCGGAGCCGGCGGACAGGGGGGTCGCTCAGCTCGACGGCGTCGTCGTCGGCGAAGCAGCGCAGCCAGTACGGCCCGGAGGCGTCCGGCGCCGCCAGGGACAGCTCGCCCGGCACGGGCACCTGCTCCCACCTGCCGAGCGTCTCCCCGTCGGCGGGACGGTGCGGCATGACCCGCCCGGTGCGCAGCACCAGCGACAGCCGCGCCACCCGCAGGGGGTGGGACGAGGTGAGCCGGACGGTCAGCGCCCGCCGCCACGGCGGACCGGACCGCAGCACGTCGTAGCGGACGATCGTGCGGGCCGCGACCTCGGCGGTCACCGGCGGCCCGGTCACGCGGGAGCCGCCCACGGTCCCGGCCGCCGCGACCGACAGCTCGACGGGCTCGTCCTCGGGGACGGGCAGCCGGATCCCGCCCTGCGTGTCGTAGGCGGCGCGGGTCACGGTCTCCCCGGCGGGCGGCTCGGCGGACCGCGCCGGACCGGCGCCGATCCGGTACACGAGGTCGACCTCCGCGACGTCCGCCGGCCAGTCGAAACCGATGTGCACGTAGTCGCCGCGCCGCTCGGCGACCAGCCGGCGCGGCGGCGGCAGGTTCACGTGCCGGTGGTACGCGCCGATCGCGGCGGTGCCCTCCGCCACGGTCACCGCGAGCAGCCACCCGCTGGAGCCGGGCCGCGCCGAGAGCCCGCCGGGGACCGGCGTGCACGCCAGCCGCCGCGTCTCGCGCCGGACCTCCTCCAGCGGGACGAGCGCGCTGCGCGGCCACGGCGGCGGCCCCGCCGACAGCACCAGCTCGACGGTCCCGCTGCCGGGCGGGTCGAACCGGGCCCGGACGAGGCCCGGATCGGACGCGTCGGTCTCGGCGGACAGCTCGTACACCGGCTCGGGCGGCGCGCTCGGCGTGGCCGACGCCCGCACACCGCCCGTCACGACCTCCCGGCCGGACGAGTCGAGGTACACGGCGCAGATCCGGTAGTGGTGCGTCCGGCCGTTCGGGACCTGTTCGCGGAACCCGTCGCGGCCCGCGGGAACGGCCTTCCCGCCGCGGACGACGACGACCCGAGCCGCCTCCGCCGGGCAGCGCCACCGCCCCGTCACCTGGCCGTCCCCGGCCAGCAGCTCGACCTCACCGGGATCGGGCCGCACCAGCAGCGGCCCCGCCACGGCGGGCGCGGAGGCCGCCTCGCCGCGCACCGCGACCACGCCGTAGTACACCGGGACGTTCACGGGCGGCCGTTCGTCGAGGGCCCCGCCGACGGGCGTCCCGTCCCGCGCATCACGCGGCGCCCGCCCCACTTGCCGCACGACCTGATAGACGATCTCTCCGGTCGTGGAAGGCGACGCCTCCCACGACAACCGCACCGACGCCCCGCCACGGCGGTCGCCGCCGGCGGGCTCGTTCCCGGCCGGCGTGAGGTCCACGTCCGCGCGGACCGAGGAGACCGGGCGGGGCGGCAGGCGGCGCTGGTGGGCGGCGGCGCCGGGGAGGTCGCGGACGAGGCGGAGCGCGTCGGACAGGAGCCGGTGGGCGCGGTCCGGGTCGGGGTCGGCGGCGGCGGTCTCGCGGAGCCGCAGCGCGGTGTCGAGGCGGTGCCGGGCCTCGGCGGCGAGGACCTCCTCCTCCGGCGGCTCGGCGTCCCCGGAAGCCCGGGGGGCGCCGGAGGCCGGCGGGACGCTCGCGGCGTCCGCCAGCTCCGCCGCCGCGAACACCTCGCCCGCGTCCAGCAGCGCGCGCAGACGGCCCGCGAGGCCGCCGCCCGGCCCGGTCTCCCGGACGACGGCGAACACCATGCGGCGGGCGTCGCCCTGGTCGACGCCGAGGTCCTCCGTCGCGTACCGCAGCAGCGCCCGCTCCGACGCCCGCTGCCTCAGCCGCTCGCGGAGCCTTTCCACCACGTCGTAGAGCACCAGCTCGGGCAGCTCCGCCCCCGACCGCAGCGCGGCGAGGATCGTGTCGGCGTGCGTGGTGCTGGTGTCGCGGCTGCGGCGCGCCCATTCCGCGCCCGCCGCCGCGACCGCGTCCCCGTCGAGCCGCAGGTTCGCGCCCGGCGCGGCGAACCCGTCCAGCAGCCTGACCGGGCCGGTCAGCCGCGCCCCGAACAGGAAGTCGGCCAGGTGCCGTTTGCCGAGGACGTCCAGCGACTCCTGGACCTTCCGGTACGCCGGGTAGGGCGCGGCGGACGGCAGCGGGTCCGGCTCGCGGATCTCGATGCGGTCGCCGGCGGCGAGGCCTTCCAGCTCGGCGCGGGTCACGCCGGCGGTGCGGGCGATGCCCTCGACCTCGGCGGGCGTCGCCATCTTCAGCGTCCCCGCCGCGTCGGCGAGCCGGGCGCGCGCCCGGGCGCGGCGCCGCTCACCGCGTTCCCGCCCGCCGCGCAGCCGCGCGTCCAGCGGCCGCAGGTCACCGCGCTCCGCGGCGGTGAACAGCGGCGCCAGCTCCCGGTGCTCGGCCTCCAGCCGGTCGATCAGCTTGCGGTACTTCAGCTGCCCGCGGGCCCGCCGCCAGCACTGCCGGACCTCCTTGACCCGCGCCGCGACCGCCGGCCCAGTGAGTCCGTCGAGCGGAGCTCGCCCGTTGAATGGCGGTGGGTGGGGGCTGGAGGACGGTGGATCGGCCAGCGCGTACCGGACGCGCAGATCCTCGGGGGGCTGGTCGCCCGCCGCCCGCGCGGGCTCCAGCACCTCCCGCCGGTAGTCGTCGTCGAACGCCACGGGCGCCTCCGGCCGCTAGCTGACCTGGACCCGGGAGAGGGCCTTCCGGGAGCGTTCGACCTCCTCCTCGGACATTCCGCCGACGTCCACCTTCAGCTCCAGCCGCTCGCCGGTCTCCTTCTCCACCGCCGTGACGTTCAGCAGGCCCGACGAGTCGAGCGCGAACGTGACGCCGATCGGCCAGCCCGCCTTCTTGCCCGGCGGGACCCGGATCTCCCCGGTCGCGATCTCGGTGTTGTCGATCAGGTCGGTGGACTCCACCACCCCGGCCTGCTCCATCACCCGCACGTCCGCGGACGTCTGGTCGTCGTAGACGGTGAAGAAGTCCTCGGTCTTCGAGGCGGGCAGCTCGTCGTTGGCGTGCACGAGATGCGCGACGTTCTCGGCGCCGGTCTCCCGGTCGACCACCACGATCCCGAACGCGTGCGAGGCGACCGTCTTGATCTGCCGCCCGGCGATCTGCTTCTGCTGCTCGGCGGACAGGCCCGCCCGGCTCGCCATCTCCTCGGCGCGCTCGGCGGCGCCCTCCCGGACGAGCCGCCGGTAGGTCTCCTCGAACGCGTACAGCGCGGCGCCCTTGGCTACCGCGAGGTCGGGGTCCTGCAGCCGGGGCGCGAGGCCCAGTTCGGTCTCCAGCCGCGCCGCGACGACCGGCATCTTCGTGGACCCGCCGACGAGGACGAGGTCGTCGTAGTCGTCGACGTTCTTGTCGGCGGCGGTGGCGAGGGTCCGGCCGGTGATCTCGACGGTCCGGTCGAGGAGGTCCTTGGTGAGCTCCTCCAGCTTCTCCCGCGTCACCTCGACCGACGCGACCCGCCCGGCGTGCATCACGCGGACGGTGTGGGCCGTGCGGGTGGTGAGGGCCTTTTTGGCGTCCTCGGCGTCGCGGCGCAGCTGCTGCTCGGTCTGCTTGTCGTCGAGCGGGTCGCCGGCGTCCGGGTGCTCGGCGCGGAACCGCTCGGCCAGGTGCTCGACGAGGCGCGCGTCCCAGTCGGCGCCGCCCAGCTCGTGGTCGCCGTCGGTGCACACCACCTCGATGTGCCCGCCGCGCAGCGTGATGACGGTGGTGTCGAACGTCCCGCCGCCGAGGTCGTACACCAGGATCGTCCTGTCCTGCTCGGGGTTCAGGACGCCGTAGGTGATCGCGGCGGCGATCGGCTCGGACACGATGTCGATGACGTTCAGCCCGGCGATCCGCCCCGCCTTGCGGGTCGCGTCGCGCTCGGCCGCGCCGAAGTAGGCGGGGACGGTGATGACCACGTCGCGGGCCTCCTCGCCCGTCGTGGTGCGCGCGTCCGTCGCGAGCTTCAGCAGGATGAACGCCGACAGCTCCTCGGGGGTGAAGTCGATCCCGTGGATGGGGCGCGCCACGTCCCGGCCCATGTCCCGTTTGATCAGGCTGACGACGTTGTCGGGTTCCAGGACCGCGGTGTCCTTCGCGGTGGCGCCGACGACGACGTTCTCGCCGCTCTCGAAGTAGACGACGGACGGGGTGGTGTCGGTGCCCTCCAGGTTGCGCAGGACCGCCGGCCGCCCGACATCGTCGATGGAGGCAATGCAGGAGTACGTGGTTCCGAGGTCGATCCCGTAGACAGCCATGTCCCTCTCACCTATCGGTACCGAGTCCGCTGTTCATCGTCTCGCCGCGCCCCGTCCCGCGCAGGCGATTTGAGCCGGCCCTGACCGAGTGACCGGCCCCGTTCGATCCGGTCTCGGGGGCTTCGCCCGCCTTGTCTCCCGTGCCGTCGCGGGCGGCGGCGCCGTCGAGCCTGCCGACGCCGACGGCCGCCTTGCGCAGCACCTTCCCGCTCTGCTCGAACCCGTCGGACTGGACGGTCGTCACGGTGCCGTCCCGCATCGGGTCGTCGACGGGCGTGACCGCGACCGGCCGGTGCCGGGACGCGTCGTAGGGCGCGCCCGGCTCGACCGTGAACCTCTCCACGCCGAGCCGCGCCAGCGCGTCGGCGACGTCGTCGGCCAGGGCCCCCAGCAGCAGCGCCGTCCCCTCCGGATCCGGCGGTTCGGTCATGTCCGGCGCGGAGAGCCGGCACGACTCGCGGCGCGCCTGGTCGTGCAGCCGGTACAGCGCGGCGCGGACCGGTTCCAGCATCGCCTGGAGCTCGCCGCGCCGCAGCCGCTGGTTCTCCTCGTGCAGCCGGTCGATGACGGCCTCGCGGTGCGCGGCGCGCTCATGCTCGCGGTCGAGCCGCGCGGCGAGCCCGGCCAGGGCGTCCCTGACGTCGGCGCGGAACGCCTCGTTCCCGGACGCCGCATCGTCCCCGGCGGGCACCGGCTCCGGCTCGGCTCCGGAATCCTCGTTGACTGGGGGGTCCCCGTCCCTCGACACGTGGAGTTACCTTAATGCTGGGTGGCGTGAGGCGATAGGCCTGCTGATGACCTTCACTGGACTCTAGTTTGACCTGTACCCCCCATTCCAGCACCGGCAACGGCGGCGTTTTCTCGCGTCGACACCCGTGGGTAACACGATGGAAACCGCCTTCACCGAAGGTGGTGGCATCGCAGGGGGAACTGGAGGTGGCGATGTTGCTGCGGATACGTATCCGGCTGCCCGACCGTCCGGGGTCGCTGGGGCGGGTGGCCCGCACGCTCGGCGCCGCCGGCGCCGACGTCGTCCAGATGGCGGTCCTGGAGCGCGGCAACGGCCGGGCGATGGACGACTTCACGGTCGCGTGGCCCGCCGGGGCGGGCGTGGAGCGGCTGATCGAGGGGCTCGGCTCGGTCCCCGGCGTGGACGTCGCCGGGGTGTGGCCGACGGCCGAGCCGCAGGGCTCCTGCCCGGACGCCGCCGTGATCGGGCAGGTCGCGGCCGATCCGGCGCGCGGCGCCGAGATCCTCGCGGACGCCGTCCCCGCCATCCTCAGCGCCGACTGGGCGGGCCTCGCCGAGCCGGCGGGCGAGGGCGCCGGCGAGGCGGTGCTCGTGCACGTCAGTGCCGGCGGCGCGTTCGGCGCCGGCGGCCTGCCGGAGCTCCTGCCGTTGCGCCCGCGCGCGTTCACGGCGCCGGACGGCACGCACCACGCGATATGCCCGCTGTTCGCGGGCCGCGTCGCGCTGGTCGCCGCCCGGACGGGGGCGCCGCCGTTCCACCGGACGGAGGTGTCGCGCCTGGAGCAGCTCGCGGGCGCGGCCGACATCGTCCTGGCCGCTGACCGCACCGGACCGTCGGTCGTCTGACCTGGTCTTCGGGGGCGCCCGGTTCTAGAGTCGCATTCCAGACCCTGCCGCGTTCCCCGGAGGTGGCCGATGGCCGTACTGCTGCGCCCCCACGTTGAGGCCAGGCCCGATGAGCCCGCGTTGACCGACGAACGCGGCAGCACGTCCTGGCGGGAGCTGGACGCCAGAACCGACCGGCTGGCGAGCGCGCTGCGCGGCCTGGGCCTGACCACCGGCGACGCGATCGCCGTCCACTCCGGCAACCGGCGCGAGTATTTCGAGCTGATGTGCGCCGCCGGCCACATCGGGCTCCGCCACGTCATGGTCAACTGGCACTGGACGGCCGACGAGCTGCGCTACGTCCTGGAGGACGCGGGCGCGCGGGCGCTGTTCTCCGAGGACGCGTTCGGCGACGTCGCCCGCGAGGCGTCCGGGGGACTCGGCCTGGACGCCCGCGTCGCGTTCGGCGGGGAGATCGCGGGCTTCACCCCGTACGAGGAGTTCCTCGCGGGCGGAAAGCAGGAGGAGATCGCCGACCCGGTGATGGGTTTCCCGATGTTCTACACCTCGGGCACCACCGGACGGCCCAAGGGCGTCCGCCGCAAGCAGCTCGGCGTAGGCGTCCCGATCGAGACGGCCACCCTCCTCGGGGACGTGTTCGCCGACGTCCTGCGGATCCCGGCGAACGGGCGGTCGCTGCTCGTCGGGCCCGTCTACCACTCGGCGCAGTGGCTGTGGTCGCATGTGTTCATGCTCGTGGGGCGGCCGGTGGTGATGCGGCGGAGCTTCGACCCGGCCGAGACGCTCCGGCTCATCGACGAGCACACCATCACGAACGTCCACCTGGTGCCGACGCAGTTCGTCCGGCTGCTGCGGCTGGACGAGGCGACCCGCGCGTCGTTCGACGGGCACAGCCTCTCGGCCGTCTGGCACGGCGCCGCGCCCTGCTCGCCGGACGTCAAACGGCAGATGATCGACTGGTTCGGCCCGATCGTCCACGAGTACTACGGCTCCACGGAGGCGGCGGTGAACAGCGTCATCACCGCGCCGGAATGGCTGGACAAGCCCGGCAGCGTCGGCCGCCCGCTGCCGACGACGGAGGTCCACATCCTGCGCGAGGACGGCGAGCCCGCCGCGCCGGGGGAGCCCGGCCAGATCTACTTCCGCTACACCAGCGGCGACGACGTCGAGTACTGGGGCGATGAGGACAAGACCCGCTCGATGCACCGCGGGGACCGCCTGTTCACCACCGGCGACGTGGGCTACCTCGACGACGACGGCTACCTGTTCCTGTCCGACCGCGTCATCGACATGATCATCAGCGGCGGGGTGAACATCTACCCGGCGGAGATCGAGGGCGTGCTGATCACCCATCCGTCCGTCCGGGACGTGGCCGTGTTCGGCGTGCCGGACGAGGAGTTCGGCGAGCAGGTGAAGGCCGCCGTCGAACTCGACGACGGCGCCGAGCCGTCCGGCGCGCTCGCGGACGAGCTGATCGAGCACGTCCGCACGGCGCTCGCCGGGTACAAGGCGCCGCGTTCGGTCGACTTCGTCGACGAGATGCCGAGGACGCCGACCGGCAAGCTCTACAAGCGGCTGCTGCGCGACCCGTACTGGGAGGACCGGACGCAGAAGATCTGACTCATTTCAGCAGGGCGAGGACCGCGTCCAAGTCGGTGAGGCGGGCGTCGGAGCCGAGCCCCCGGGCGACGGTCGCCGCGGCCGCCGTTCCCCAGCGCGCCGACTCCAGGACGTCGCGTCCCCGCTCGAGGCCCGTGATGAACCCGGCGCAGTAGGCGTCGCCGCAGCCGGTGGTGTCGACGACCTCGACGGGAAGGACGGGCAGCCGGTGCACGCCGTCGG
This sequence comes from Actinomadura sp. 3N407, assembly GCF_052245875.1. NCBI lineage: Bacteria > Bacillati > Actinomycetota > Actinomycetes > Streptosporangiales > Thermomonosporaceae > Actinomadura > Actinomadura sp. 3N407. Next base: position 17,635 of record NZ_JBQQBP010000003.1, on the reverse strand, counting down.
CGGTGGCGACGAGGCTGCCGTCCCCGCCGAGGGTGACGATCACCGTCTCCGGTCCGCGGGCGAGCAGCGCCTTGGCGGCCTTCTCCGGGGAGTTCTCGCCGGTCATCGCCGCGGCCTGCTCCTCGTTGGGCAGGAAATGGTCGACGTACGGCAGGAACGCGGCGGCGCCGGTGAGGAGGTCGGGCATGTTGGAAAGCGGGTCCATCGTCACGACGGTGCCGGTCTCCCTCGCGGCGGCGAGCGTGTCGAAGAACGCGGGATCGTTGAGCCCGAACGTGACGTCCGGGCCGCCGAGGTGCACGACGCTGGCCGCGGCGAGCAGCCCGGGGCCGACCGCGCCGGCGGTGAGGGTCAGGTTGGCGCCGGGGACGTGGAAGCTCGGCCGCCCGCCGTCCGGCCGGATCGGCAGGATCGACGCGCTCGTCTGGTCGGCGGTCCGCCGGACGAGGCCCCGCACGTCCACGCCGTTCCGCGTCATGATCGTCACCAGCAGGTCGCCGAGGTCGTCGTCGCCGATCGCGCCGACGGAGACGACGTCGTTGCCGAGCCTGGCGAGGGCGACCGCGGTCCCGGCGGCCGCGCCGGCGGCGGTCACCCTGATCTCGTCCACGACGACGGTGTCCTGCCCGCCGGGGATGCCTTCAACGGGCCGCGCGAGCACGTCCAGGATGTGCGCGCCCAGTGTTACAACCGCCATGACCAGACCCCTTAAAGATCGTCAGGGCCGTAGCGTACGGGGTGCGGACCCGGAAATGTGAGAGGTATTCGCATGTTGCTGAAGGACGAGCGGGAAGAACTGTGCGCGGCCGGCCGCCGCCTCGCCGAGACCGGCCTGGTCACCGGGGCGTCCGGGAACATCAGCGTCCGGTCGGGCGACCTCGTCGCGGTCACGCCGGGCGGGATGATGCTCGACCGGATGGAGCCCGCCGACTGCCCGGTCGTGAACATGTCGGCCCGGCTCGTCGAGGGGGAGCGGGCGCCGTCGTCGGAGACCCCCATGCACCTGGCCCTGTACGAGGCGACCCCTGCGGCGGCCATCGTCCACACCCACTCGACCTACGGCGCCGTCGTGGCGACGACCATGACCGAGCTGCCGCCGATCCACTACAACACCCTCCTGCTGGGCGGCGTGGTCAAGGTCGCCGAATACGCCACCTACGGGACGCCCGAACTCGCCGAGCACGTCCGGACCGCCATGGCCGGTGGGAAGCGCGCCGCGCTGATGGCCAACCACGGCGGCGTCACGATCGGCCGCGACCTGGAGGAGGCGTTCGAGAACGCCCGTCTTCTGGAGTGGCTCTGCGGCGTCTACGTGCGGGCCAAGGCGATCGGCGAACCGCGCATCCTGACGGATGGGGAACTGGCGATGGTGGTCGAGCGGGGCCTCACGCCCCCGGAGTTCCCCCGCGTGTAACCTAACGCTTGCTAGGTCACCGCGTGGGAGGTCCGCATTGCCCTTCGTCCTGATCGACAAGCCGCGCCCGCACATCACCCTCATCACGCTCAACCGGCCCGAACGCATGAACGCGATGGCCTTCGACGTCATGGTCCCGTTCCGCGAGGCGCTGGAGGAGGTCAGCCGCGACAACGACACCCGCGTCGTCGTCATCACCGGCGCGGGGCGCGGCTTCTGCTCCGGCGCCGACCTGGAGAACCCGGGCGACATCCCCGGCATCGACGGGCTCACCCTCCCCACCATCGCGCTCCGCTCGATGGAACTGCTCGACGACGTGATCCGCGCGATGCGCCGCGTCCACCAGCCGGTCATCGCGGCGATCAACGGCCCGGCGATCGGCGGCGGCCTCTGCCTGTCCCTCGCCGCCGATATCAGGCTCGGCGCCGACACCGCCCTGTTCCGCGCCGCCGGCATCAACAACGGCCTCACCGCGAGCGAACTCGGCCTCAGCTACCTGCTGCCCCGCGCGATCGGCGCGTCCCGCGCCTTCGAGATGATGCTGTCCGGACGGGACGTCGACGCCACCGAGGCCGAACGCGTCGGCCTGCTCTCCCGCGTCGTCCCGTCCGACAAGCTCCTCGACTCCTGCTACGAGCTGGCCGAGCGGATCGCCGGGTTCAGCCGCCCCGGCACCGAGCTGACGAAACGGATGCTGTGGTCCAGCCTGGACGCCGCGAGCCTCGACGCCCACATGGGCCAGGAGGGCCTCGCCCAGCTCTACGTCCGCCTCACCACCCACAACTTCGAGGAAGCGATCAAGGCCCGCAAGCAGAACCGCCCCCCGGACTTCGAGGACTGACGCGCGGGCGGCGGCATGGCACGCTGAAGGGGTGCCGAAGCTCTCCCCGGACGACGCGCGCCGGCTGCTGACGACGGTTCCGGTGGTGCGCCTGGCGACCGTCGGCGAGGACGGCCGGCCGCATCTCGTCCCGGTGACGTTCGCCGTCCACCGGGGGACCGTCTACACGGCCGTCGACCACAAGCCGAAGAGCACCCGGGACCTGCGGCGGCTGGCCAACATCCGCGCCAACCCCCACGTCGCGCTCCTGGCCGACCACTACGAGGACGACTGGGACCGGCTCTGGTGGGTCCGCGTGGACGGTCACGCGAACATCGTCGAGGACCCCGCGAGGATGGACGAGCCCGTCCGGCTCCTCGCCGGCCGCTACGCCCAGTACCGCGACCGCCCGCCCGAGGGACCCGTCATCGCCATCACGATCGACGGCTGGAACGGCTGGTCGGCGTCCTAGGGCCGGTCCCAGGCATCGCCGATCCTCGCCAGGTCGCCGGCGTACTCGATGCGGTAGCGCCACTCGTCCGGCCAGGCGTCCATGCCGAGGTGCGCGCCCGCGAAGGCCCCCGCCAGGCAGGCGATCGAGTCGGAGTCGCCGGAGCTGGCGGCGCCGCGCCAGATCGCCTCGACCGGCTCCTCGGGGAAGAGCAGGAAGCACAGCAGCCCGGTGGCCATGGCCTCCTCCGCCGTCCAGCCCGCCCCCGTGACCTCGCAGGGATCGGACGCACGGTCGCCGCGTGCCAGGGCCTCGTCCAGCCGGTCGAGGACGTCCAGGCACTCGTCCCAGCCGCGCGCGATGAACTCCTCCGGGGCGTCCATGCCGGGCTGCTGCCACAGATCCCCGAGCCACCGCTCGTGGTAGACGGTGCGCTGGTCGTGGCAGCGGGCGCGGAGCGCGGCGGGCAGGTCGGACGGGTCCATCCCGTCGGCCAGCCACCGGACGGCGAACCCGGTCAGCTCACTGGCGGCCAGCCCGGTCGGATGCCCGTGCGTGAGCGCGGCCTGAAGCTGCGAAGCGCCCGCCCTGGTCTCATCGGAAAGCCCGGGGGCGAGGCCGACCGGCGCGACCCGCATGTTGGCGCCGCAGCCCTTGGAACCCGCCACCGTGGCCTCCAGCCAGGGCTTCCCGGCGGCCAGGCCCTCGCACGCCCGCAGGCACGTGTGGCCCGGCGCCCGGTTGTTGTCGGGGCTGTCGAGCCAGTCGACGAACCGCCGCCGCCACATCGGCGTGATCAGATCGGGGGTGAACGGCGGATCGTCCAGGGCGTCCAGTAGCGCCAGGCCGACCGCGATCGCCATCTGCGTGTCGTCGGTGACCAGCGCCGGATCACCGTTGAGCTGCGTCGGCCCGTGCTCGCCGAAACGCCGGTGGATCTGCTTCATCGTGAGGAACTCGGTCGGCGCGCCCAGGGAGTCCCCGTACGCCGACCCGAACATCGCCCCGCTCGCCCGTCTCATGCGCGACATTCTTCCTCAATCGGTACGGGCACCGCGGAAACCACCGGGCGTCATCCCGTAGCAGCGGACGAACCAGCGCGTCAGATGGCTCTGGTCGGCGAACCCCGTCATCGCCGCTACCTCCCCGATCGCGTCGCCGCGCGCCAGCAGCCGGCGCGCCGCGCGCAGCCGCAGCTGACGCTGGTAGTCGCTCGGCGCCATCCCGTAGACCCGCCGGAACCCCCGGTAGAGCGCGAACCTGCTGCACCCCGCCGCCTCCGCCAGCTCGTCGGCGCCCACATCGTCCGTATACGACTCCTCAAGCCGCCGCCGCGCCCGCTCGACGGCACCCGTCGCGGACGACGCGCGCACCCGCCGTGTCGCGGCCCGGGCGACCATCGCCCCGACCGTCGCGGTCAGCAGCTCGTCCCGCCGCAGAGCGGACGCGCCGCCCAGCAGCGCCGCGTGCAGGCCGCGCAGATTCCGCGCCAGAACGGGATCTGCCACGACCGGCGACCCGAACAAGGGCGGCCCGGCCGGACGATCGGTGATGTCGGCGAGCACACCGGACACCAGCTCCGGCCCGATGTGAACGATCCGGTACGTGAACCCCAGCTCGTCGGCGGCGTGCCCGTCGTGTGGATCGTCCGGGTTGAACGCGATGACCATCCCGGCCGCGCTCGTGTGGGCGTCCCCCCGGCACCGGAACGCCTGATACCCGTCCTCGGTCACGCCGAACGAGTACGTCTCGTGGCTGTGCCGGTGATACACGTGCCGCTCGAAATGGGCGTGCATCGCCTCCAGAGGACGGTCGGGCGACCGCCAGTACCTGCTCCACTCCACGCGTCCCAGTCTGGCGCACGAGCGTTCAAGACGGATCCGCCGATTCCGCGGCAGCCTGTCGGCCATGCGCTTCGACACCAAGATCGGGATCGTGGTGCGGGACGACCTGGCCGCATGGCAGCGGCTCAACGTCACCGCGTTCCTCGCGAGCGCCGTCGCCGGCGCCTTCCCCGGCGTCATCGGCGAGCCGTACGAGGACGCGTCCGGCAACACCTACCTGCCGATGTTCCGGCAGCCCGTCCTGGTGTACGAGGCCGACGCCGAAACGATCGGCAAGGCCCACGGACGTGCCCTCGCCCGCGAGATGGACATCGCCGTCTACATCGAGGACATGTTCGAGACGGGCCACGACGAGGCGAACCGCGAGACCGTCCGCGCCGTCACCGCCGAAGAGATGCCGCTCGTCGGGTTCTCGGTCCACGGCCCGAAGAACGGTGTCGACAAGGTCTTCAAGGGGTTGCGTCTGCACCCGTGAGCCCGGCCAGCTCGGCGAGCCGCTCACGATGGCGCTCCGGCGCCCCGAACAACTGCCGGGACCCCTGGGCGCGCTTGAAGTACAGGTGCGCGTCGTGCTCCCATGTGAACCCGATACCACCGTGCAGCTGGATCGCCTCGCCCGCCGTGTGGAAGAAGGCGTCCGAGCAGTACGCCTTTGCCAGCGCCGCCGCAGCAGGCGACTCCTCCGGGCTCTCGTCCGCCGCGGCGGCCGCGTTCAGCACCGCCGACCGCGCCGACTCCACGAGCACGAACATGTCCGCGCACCGGTGCTTGATCGCCTGGAACGACCCGATCGGCCGCCCGAACTGGTGCCGCACCTTCGCGTACTCGACCGTCATGTCCAGCGTCCGCTGCGCCCCGCCGAGCTGCTCGGCGGCCAACGCCACCGCCGCCACATCAAGGGCTCGCAGGACGGCCTCCTCCCCGCCCACCCTCCGAGCCGGGACGCCATCGAACTCGATCCGCGTGAGCTTCCGCGTCTGGTCGAGCGTGGGCAGAGCCGTCCGGACGAGCCCCGCGACGTCCTCCACGGCATAGACCCCGGCACCATCAGCGCCCTTGGCCACGACCAGAACCAGATCGGCGACGTGCCCGTCCAGGACGAAGCTCTTCGTCCCGCGCAACACCCCGCCCTCGAACGTCGCCTCCACAGAGCCGGGATCCCAGCGCCCGTCCTCCTCGGCCACCGCCAGGGTCGCGATCGTCGACCCGCCCGCGATCCCGGCCAGCAGATCATGGCCGCCGTCGCCGGCCTCCAGCGCCGCCGCGGCCGTGATCGTGGCGAGGAACGGCGCGCACACCACGGCCCGCCCCATCTCCTCGAACACAACGGCCAGCTCCCGCATGCCGAACCCGGCGCCGCCGTGCTCCTCACTGATCGCGAGGCCCTGCAACCCCAGCTGCTCGGCCATCTGCGCCCACACCTTGGGGTCGTAGCCCTCGGCCGTCTCCATCAGCCGCCGCACCTCGGCGGAAGGCGACCGGTCGGCGAAGAAGCGCCGCAGCGCATCCCGCAGCTCCTGCTGTTCCTCGGTGACGACGAGCTGCATTCCGGCGGCCTCCCACACGTGCTCACGCTTGCCCGGTCATCGTGCCGCACGCCCGCCGCCCGGCCGGCCGGCGTTCCCATCCACCGGGACGGTCAGGGCGCCCAGTCGTGCGGGCCGAGCGCGTACCCCCTGCTCGTCGAATGCAGGTGGTTGATCGACACCAGATGCCCCAGCGCCGCCCAGAGGTCCTCCTCGGGCGCGCCGACGAGCTCCTCGATCGTGTCGAAGTCCGCCGCGCCACCGCCCTTGTCGATCGTCGCGACGGTCTCGTACACGGTCAGCTCGAAATCCGTCAGCTCCTGAACGTCCCCGCGCCTGTACCTTCGCTCATCCATAGCCAGAACGTGCCCGTTCCCCGCACGTTCTACCTGTCCCGGGAGGGGACCGGGCCGTACGCTGGAAATGCAGAACCCGGTCACTACGATCTGTATGCGAAGGGTGGCGCTCTGCTCATGGACTCGCTCGCGAGGAAAGGAGCAGGGCATGACGGTGATGGTTGACGAGCCTCTGACGCAGGACGACGCCGTACTGCGTGACTTCCTCTCCTTCGACCCCCCGGAGGGCTACCGCGCCCAATTGATCGACGGAGAGATCGTCGTGACCCCACCCCCTGGTAGCAGGCATGAGCAGAACGTCGGAGAGGTCGTCTGGCAGATCGCACAGCAGAGTCCGACCAAGTTCCACTACGGCGGTAACAAGGGGCTGATCGTGCCGGCCGCCGTCAGCGCGTCGCGTTGGTGCCGTTCGGGAAGACCATCTCCCTGCCGGTGCCGTTCGAGGTCGAACTCGACACCTCCGAGTTGATCTGAGCTCGGTCAGCCGCCTGCGTGCGGCGCCGGTGACGACGGCGACTCCTCCGGTGAGGGCCCAAGAGGAGTGCATGGTCATCCGTCCCAGCCTTGCAGGTGGGGCGGTCTTCGCGGATGAGACGGGCGGTGACGGCCTCGGGCTGCTCGGGTCGCTCGCCGCCACATTGCGTCAGCCGTAGCGGTTCAGGTCGTGGAAGAAGTCCGGGACGGTGTGCAGGGCGCCGGAGGCGGAGACCTCGTCGTAGACGTAGCGGGCCACCGCCAGGTCCAGGACGCCCAGGCCGAAGGGCGAGAAGATGACCGGCTTGCCGGTGGGCGGGGTGGTCTTCCCGGTGAGGACGTCGTAGAGGGTGCCGTCGACGAAGCCGCGGTTGCCGACCTGCTGTTCGGCCAGGTGGGGGGACGTGTTGGCCTTCATGCAGTGCTCGACGTCGTCGACGATGTTGCAGGACGACAGGATGATCTCGGGGGAGAGGTCGCGCAGGGAGATGTGCAGGACGAGGGGATTGTGCGCGAACCAGGCCGGGTCGGTGACGTGGGGTTCGCCGGCGACGGTGGCGAAGACGACCAGGTCCGAGGAGCGGATCAGCGACTCGGCCGTGTCGTGGATCGTGATGTCGCCCTTCTCGGTGCGGGCCAGGTAGCCCGTGAAGCCCTCGGCGTGGTCCGCGGAGAGGTCGTGCACGCCCAGCGCGTCGAAGGCGAAGCCGTTGCCCGCCAGGTAGGTGTGGATGTAGCGGGCGATGAGGCCGGCGCCGACGAAGCCGACGCGGCGGGGGCGGTCGCCGCGGGCGTCGGTGAGGGCGGCGGCGGCGAGGGCGGCGGACGCGGCGGTGCGGGCGGCGCTGATGATGGAGCTTTCCAGGCACGCGAACGGGTAGCCGGTCTCGGCGTCGTTGAGGATCAGCACGGCGGACGCGCGGGGGATGCCGTTCGCGACGTTGCCGGGGAAGCTGGAGATCCACTTGATGCCGTGGACGTCCACGTCGCCCTTGACGGACGCGGGCAGGGCGATGATCCGGTCGGACGGGCGGTCGGGGAACCGGAGGAAGTAGGAGTCGGGGTTGACGGTCCGGCCCTCGCCGTGCAGCCGGTAGGCGGCCTCGACCATCCGGGTGACCTGCTCCTCCCGGCCGGCGACCGCGCCGTGGACCTGGGCGCCGGAGATCACGGCGAATGGGGGGGCCTGCGTCATGGAAGGGACCTCGTGTTCGTCTCGATGATCAGGCGTCGAGGATATCGGGGAGCAGTTCGCCGAAGTGCTCGCGCAGCCAACTCTCCTCGTAGATGGAGTCCAGGTAGCGCTCGCCGAGGTCGGGGGCGATGGCCACCGCGACCGGGTCCTCACCGGGGTACTTGGCCTCCAGCCAGCGGGACGCGCCGGACACGACGGTGCCGGTGGAGCCGCCGAACAGGAACCCGCGCGACGACAGGGCGTGCACGGTGCGGATCGTGTCGGGCTCGGCGACGTGCACCACGTCGTCGATGAACGACTCGTCCACGAGGGCGGGCTTGCTGCTCGTGCCGAGGCCGGGCACCATGCGGCGTTCGGGGAGGCCGCCGAACGTGACGGAGCCGACCGCGTCGACCGCGACGATGGTGACGGGACGGTTCCGCTCGCGGAAGTAGCGGGCGCAGCCCATCAGGGTGCCGGTCGTGCCCGCGCCGACGAACAGAACCTCCAGGTCGGGGAACTCCCGGTCGATCGATGGAGCGGTCCCACGGTAGTGCGCGAGCCAGTTGTTGCGGTTGGCGTACTGGTTGAGCCACACGTACTCGCGGCCGGACTCGCACAGTTCACGGACGTAGGCGATGCGGCCGCCGAGGTAGCCGCCGTTGGCGTCCCGGTCGGACACGACCCGGACCTCGGTGCCGAGGGCCCGCATGACCCGCATGGACGCGGGGTTGCAGCGCGGGTCGGTGACGCACACGAACTTCAGCCCGCGGCTCGCCGCGATGAGGCTGAGCGCGATGCCGAGGTTGCCGGACGACGACTCGACGATGATCGAGTTCTTGGTGAGCGCACCCTCCGCCTCGGCCGCCTCCACCATCGCGGCTGCGGCCTTCAATTTGACCGATCCCGCGAAATTGAAGCCCTCGCATTTGAGGTACAGCGGACGGTCGATGACGTGCCGCAGATCGACGTAAAGGTCGTCGACATTGAATTCCTGCGGCGAGGTGATTATCGGCACACTGTCACCCTCAAATGAAGAAACAATTCCCTCATCTTCCCCGAGTTTTCGCCGCGGGCTCGCGCCTGGCCATGGCGGAGCATCACCGTACCGGCGTGCATCTTCTCCACGCAACCCCCCACTTACCGACGGGTAGCGACGAATGCGAGATGCTTCTGCCGTCCCACGGATAAGCTATGGCCTCCGCTTGTTTTGCTGATGACGGTGGAGAAGTTCTACATCACGGAGAGTAATGATGAATGCTCGCGGGCCCGCCGTGGACCGGCTGCTTCCCCTGGCCGGGCTGCCCGCCCTCGACGTGCCGGCGGCACAGGTCCGGCGGGCCGGGGAGCTGGCCGTCCGGCACGGGATGCTCCGCGAGGAGGACGTCGACATCGCCGACCCCGTGATCACGCGGGTGGAGCGGTTCGCCGCCGAGCGGGACCGGCCCGCCGTCACCGGCGGGGCGCGTGCGGTGTCCTACGCCGAGCTGGCCGCCGAGGCCCGCCGGCTGGCGGCGCTGCTGGAGGCCGAGGGCGTCGAGCCCGGCACGGTCGTCGGCGTCGGGGGGCCGCGCTCCGCCACCGTCATCGCCGCGTTCCTCGCCATCGAGCTGATCGGTGCCCTCTACGTGCCGGCCGACGAGACGTGGCCCGCCGGGCGCGTTCGCGACGTCCTCGACCAGGCGGGCGCGTCCGTGCTGGTCGTGGCGGACGGCACGGGTGCGCTGCCGGCGGGGGCCGCGGAGGCCGGCTGCCGGGTCGTGCAGGCCGCCGCGGCGGACGGCCTGGAGCCATGGGCCGGCGAACCGCGCCTGGACGCTCTCGACCAGCCCCGGTACGTGCTGTTCACCTCGGGTTCGACGGGCCGTCCGAAGGGCGCGGTCGTCGAGCACCGGGGCATGGTCAACCACCTCTGGGCCAAGATCGCCGACATGGAGCTGACCGGCGCGGACGTCGTGGCGTTCACGGCCCCGCTCGGGTTCGACATCTCGATCTGGCAGATGCTGTGCCCGCTGCTGCTCGGCGGCCGGGTGGACGTCGTCGGCGACGAGGTCGGGCACGATCCGGTCGCGTTCGCGCGGGCCGTGGACGAGCAGGGCATCACGGTCGTCGAACTCGTCCCGACCATGGTCAGGCACCTCCTGGACGACCTCGGCCCTGGGACCGGTCACTCCGGGCAGGGGCCTTTGCGAGGGCTGCGGTGGATGATCGCCACCGGCGAGGAGCTGCCCGCCGAGCTGTCGCGGCGCTGGCTGGAGGCGATGCCGCACACGCGCCTCCTGAACGCCTACGGCCCGACCGAGTGCTCCGACGACGTCACCCACCACACCGTGACCGCAGGTGACCTGCGGCTCCTCCGGCTGCCGATCGGGACGCCGGTCGTGAACGCGCGGCTGTACGTGCTGCGCGAAGAGGACGACGGGACGTGGGCGGCGTGCGACGTCGGCGAGACCGGCGAGCTGTTCGTCGGGGGCGCGGTCGTCGGGCGCGGCTATCTGGGCGACGGCGAGCGGACCCGCGAGGCGTTCTACCGCGACCCGTTCGGCGACTCCCCGACGGGCCGCCTCTACCGGACGGGCGACGCGGTGCGGCTGCTGCCGGCGGGCGCGGGCGGCGAGGACCGCCCCACGCTGCAGTACCTGGGACGCGTCGACCGGCAGGTCAAGATCGCCGGGGTGCGGATGGAGCTGGGCGAGATCGAGGCGGTGCTGCAGCGGCATCCGTCGGTGGGGGCCGCCGCGGTCGTCGTGCACGAGTACCCGACCGGGTGACATATCACGCTGTGTAATCGCATCGGGCCGAATGTGTTGTGAACTTTTGTCAACCGGTGAGCGTCCCACGACACTGGGTGCAGGTCGCCCATCGGGGATTTTGTCACTCCTGTTAGCAATAGGACGGGTCAAGTTCTGCTTTTGGGGGGATTGCGAGGCATGTGACAGGCTGGTTGACTGTGGCTCTGCTACTCCTGAGTAGTGCAAGGGTCCAGGGCGGTCCCGGGCGAGGGCGGAACGTGGCGGCGCTCTGTATTGACCGGACCACAGGGCGTTGAGTCCCGCATTCACGTGGGCAGATCGCGTTCCGGAAGGGACTCGGGGTGAAAGGGGACGGGGAACAGCCCGATTTCTGTGGTCATTCTCTTTGATTTTCTGCCCGCCGGCGCCGATCCGGTCCCGATGCCGGGCGTAGAACAAACCCCCTTCGACCGGGAAAGTGCCGCTTGATGTCCACCGAGTACGTTCCTCTTTCGGCCCCTCAGCGGAGCGTCTGGTACGCGCAGCAGTTGGCGCCCGAAACGCCGATTCACATCGCGCAGTACATCGAGATCGAGGGCCCGGTCGACCACGAGCTGTTCGACAGGGTCGCTCGGATCGCGGCGCACGAGGCGCTCGCGCAGAACGCGCGGCCGGTCGAAGTGGACGGCGTCCCGCACCAGATTCTCGACCCGGACGCGACCGTCTCGATCCCCCTCGTGGACCTGTCCGGCGAGCCCGACCCGGACGCCGCCGCACGGGCGTGGATGGACGAGCGGATGGCCGAGCCGCTGCCGCTGGACGGCGGGCCGCTGCTGCGGACCGCGCTGCTGCGGCTGGGCCCCGAGCTGCACCGGTGGTTCGTGCGCGCCCACCACGTGATTCTTGACGGCTACGGCGGCCTGCTGATCAGCCGCCGCGCCGCGGAGGTCTACACCCTCCTCGCCGGCGGCGGCGAGTACGAGCCGGGCGAGCTGGGCGACTTCCGCAGGGTTCTCGCCGAGGAGGAGGACTACCGCGCGTCGGAGGGGTTCGAGCGGGACCGCGCGTACTGGACCCAGCGGTTCGCCGACAAGCCGGTCGCGGTGTCGCTGTCGGACGCGATGGCCGAGCCGACCGCCGACTACCTGAGCCGCATCACCGTCATCCCGCCGGGCGAGGCCAGCGCGCTCGCGGCCGGCGCCCGCCGGCTGCGCACCGCGGCGCCGGCGCTGGCGATCGCCGCGACCGCCGCGTACGTGGCGCGGATGACCGGCACCGAGGACGTCATCCTCGGCCTCGCGGCCGCCTGCCGAGCCACCGAGGCCTCCCGCGAAACCCCCGCGATGCTGTCGACGGTCCTGCCGCTGCGCGTGCACGTCGACCCGGACATGACCGTGGAGGAGCTGGTCCGGTCGGCGACCCGGGCGAGCGCGCGTGCGCTGCGCCACCAGCGGTACCGGCGCGACGACCTGCTGCGCGACCTGAAGCTGCTCGGCGAGCGGCACCGGCTGTACGGGCCGGTCATCAACATCATGGCGTTCGACTACCGGCTGGACTTCGCCGGCCTGCCGGCGAGGACGCACGCCATCACCACCGGCCCGATCGACGACCTGTCGATCAACATCTACGACAACTTCGACGGCAGCGGGATGCGCGTCGACTTCGAGGCGCATCCCGACCTCTACACGGAGGACCAGGTCTCCACCCACCTGGACCGTTACGTCGGGTTCCTTCGCGCGCTGGGCGACGCCGATCCGTCCACGCCGCTCCACGAGGTGGACCTGCTGGACGACGCCGAGCGGTTCCGCGTCCTGGAGGAGTGGAACGACACGGCGCTGCCCGTCGCGCCCGGTGTCGTCCCGGACCTGTTCGAGGCCCAGGCCGCCCGGACACCGGACCGGACGGCGGTCGTCGCGGGCGAGACCCGGCTCACCTACGCGGAGCTGAACGACCGCGCGAACCGCCTCGCCCGATGCCTGATCGAGCGCGGCGTCGGCCCCGAGGACTTCGTCGCCCTGTCCCTGCCCCGCGACGCCGACCTCGTCGTCGCGACGATGGCCGTCCTGAAGGCGGGCGCCGGATACCAGCCGATCGACCTGGCGTACCCGCCCGGCCGCATCGCGTACATGCTGGAGGACGCCGGCCCCGCCTGCGTCATCACGACCCGGGACGCGGAGCTGCCCGGCGGGACGCCCCGCGTCGAACTCGACGCCCTCTCCCTCGGCGGCTACTCCGCCGCGGACGTCACCGACGCCGAGCGCGTCCGGCCGCTGCACCCCGCCAACCCGGCGTACATCATCTACACGTCCGGTTCGACGGGCCGCCCCAAGGGCGTCGTCATCTCCCACGCGAACGTCATGGACTTCTGCGCCGAGTCGATGGCCGGCTACGGCCCCGACCGGATGCGCCGCGTCCTGTTCTCCACGTCGCTGAACTTCGACGTGTCGCTGTTCGAGTGGCTGGTGCCCCTCACGGTCGGCGGCGAGATCGAGGTCGTGCGCGACCTCCTCGAGATCGCCGAACGCGGCGGCTGGTCCGGGACGCTGATCAGCGGTGTGCCCTCCGCGGTGGCGGTGCTCCTGGCGCGCGGCGGGCTGCGGCTGGACGTGGGCGATGTGGCGTTCGGCGGTGAGGCTCTGCCGCCCCAGCTCGTCAAGGACGCCCGCGCGCTGCTGCCGGACGCGCGGATCTCCAACATCTACGGCCCCACCGAGGCGACGATCTTCGTCACCGGCTGGTACGACGACGGCAACGCCGAGGGGCACGCGCCGATCGGCCGCCCGATGGCCAACACCCGCCTGTACGTGCTGGACGGACGGCTCCGCCCCGTCCCCGCCGGCGTCCCGGGCGAGCTGTACCTGGCGGGGGACGGGCTGGCGCGCGGATACCTGCGCCGCCCCGCACTGACCGCCGACCGGTTCGTGGCGTGCCCGTTCGGCGGGCCGGGCGAGCGGATGTACCGGACGGGCGACCTGGTCCGCTGGAACCACGCCGGGGAGATCGAGTACCTCGGCCGCCTCGACCATCAGGTGAAGGTCCGCGGGTTCCGGATCGAGCTGGGCGAGATCGAGGCGGCGCTTTCCGCGCACCCTGCCGTGACGCAGAGCGTCGTCGTCGCCCGCCGCGACGCCGCCGGCGACGGCGTCCTCGCCGGCTACGTCGTCGGTGCGGCCGACCCGGCCGAGCTGCGCGCGTTCGTCGCCGGGACGCTGCCCGCGTACATGGTGCCGTCCGCGATCGTCGTGCTGGACGCGATGCCGCTCTCCCCGAACGGCAAGCTGGACCGGTCCGCGCTGCCGGAGCCGGACTTCGCCGCGTCCGTCACCGCCCGCGGCCCGCGCGACGCCCGCGAGGAGATCCTCTGCGGGGTCTTCGCCGACGTCCTCGGCCTGGACCGGGTCGGCATCGACGACGGGTTCTTCGACCACGGCGGCGACTCGCTGAAGGCGACCCGCGTGGTGGCCCGCGCCCGCGCCGCGCTGGACGTGGAACTACCGGTCCGCGCGCTGTTCGAGGCCCCCACCGTCGCGGGCCTCGCCGAGCGCATCGCCTCCGCGTCCGCCGCCGAGCGCCCGGCGCTGCGCCCGGCCCGACGTCCCGTCCCGCTGCCGGTCTCGTACGCGCAGGAACGCCTCTGGTTCCTGAACCGGCTCGAAGGGCCCACCGCCACCTACAACGTGCCGATCCCGCTGCGGCTCACCGGCGCGATCGACCACGACGCGATGCGGCACGCGCTGCGCGACGTCGTCGCCCGGCACGAGTCGCTGCGGACGCTGTTCGCCGACGCCGACGGCGAACCGCACCAGGTGATCCTCGCCCTCGAGGAGGCCGATCCGCGGCTGACGATCGGCGAGGCCGACGACGCGCGCGGCGTCCTGTTCATGGACGCCACCCGCGGCTTCGACCTGGCCAACGAGCTGCCGATCCGCGCCCACCTGTACCGCCTGGCCGAGAACGAACACCTTCTCCTGGTCGTCCTGCATCACATCGCCGGGGACGGCTGGTCGCTGGCGCCGCTCGCCCGCGACCTCATCACCGCCTACCTGGCCCGCCGCGACGACCGCGCCCCCGAGTGGGCGCCGCTGGCCGTCCAGTACGCCGACTACGCGCTCTGGCAGCGGGAGCTGCTGGGCTCCGAGAGCGACCCCGGCAGCCTCGCCGCACGCCAGATCGCCTACTGGAGGGACGCGCTCGCCGGGCTTCCCGACCAGATCCGGCTTCCGCACGACCGGCCCCGCCCGGACCGCGCGTCCTACCGGGGCGGGCAGGTCTCGTTCGAGGTCCCGGCGGACCTGGCGGACGGGCTGGCGGCGCTCGCCCGCGACCACCAGGTCAGCGTGTTCATGGTCCTGCAGGCCGCGCTCGCCGCCCTGCTCACCCGCCTCGGCGGGGGGACCGACGTGCCGATCGGCTCGCCCATCGCGGGCCGCACCGACGCGGCCCTGGACGATCTCGTCGGCGTCTTCGTCAACACGCTCGTGCTGCGGACCGACACGTCCGGCGACCCGTCGTTCGCCGAGCTTCTCGCCCGCGTCCGCGAGACCGACCTCGCCGCGTACGCCCACCAGGACGTCCCGTTCGAGCGGCTCGTCGAGGTGCTGAACCCGGCGCGCTCCCTCGCCCGGCACCCGCTGTTCCAGGTCATGCTGACGCTGCAGAACAACCCCGAGGCGTCCGTCGAGCTGCCCGGCCTGAACGTCGCCGTCGAGCCGGTGGACGCCGGGGTCGCCAAGTTCGACCTGGAGTTCCTGCTGGAGGACGCCCGCGACGGTCAGGGCGGCCTCACCGGAACCCTCGAATACGCCCTCGACGTGTTCGACCGGGAGACCGCCGAGCGGCTCACCGGCTGGTACCGGCGGACCCTCGAGGCCGCCGTCGCCACGAAGGCGGCCGTCACGGTCGAAGGCCTCGACCTGCCCGGCCTCGCCGCCGCGGAGGCGGCCGAGGGGCCGGTGGAGAAGCGGCTCGTCGCGTACGTGGTCGCCGCGCCGGGCCGGGCGCTCGACACCGAGGAGCTGCGCGCCCACATCCGCGAGAGCCTGCCCGAGTCGATGGTGCCCGCCGCCGTCGTCGTCCTGGACGAGATGCCGCTCACCCCGAACGGCAAGGTCGACGTCAAGGCGCTGCCGAAGCCGGAACCGACGATCACCCCGGCGACCGCCTACCGTGCCCCGTCCGGGGAGACGGAGGAGGCCGTCGCCGCCGTGTTCGCCGACCTGCTCGGTGTCGACCGGGTCGGCGCCGACGACGACTTCTTCGCGCTCGGCGGCAACTCGCTCATCGCGATGCGGGTCGTCAGCCGCGTCCGCCGCGTCCTGGACACCGAACTGCCCGTCCGCGCGCTGTTCGAGGCGCCGACCGCCGCGAGCCTCGCCGCCCTCCTCCGCGGCGGCGCCGGCGGGGAGCCGGGCCGTCCCGCACTGCAGCCGCGCGAGCGCCCCGGCGTGATCCCGCCGTCGTACGCGCAGCAGCGGCTCTGGTTCCTCAACCGGTTCGAGGGACCGTCCGCCACCTACAACATGCCGCTGGCGCTGCGCGTCCGCGGCCCCCTCGACGTGGACGCCCTCCGCGCCGCCATCGGTGATCTCGTCGAACGGCACGAGACGCTCCGCACGATCCTTCCCGACGGCGGGGGAGTGCCGCGCCAGCTGATCCTGGGCCCGGCCGCGGCCCGCCCCGAACTGGAGGTCGCCGACACGACGGAGGCGGAGCTGCCGACGCGGCTCGCCATGGCCGCCGGGTACGCCTTCGACATCTCCGCCGAGCCGCCGCTGCGCACCCACCTGTTCCGGGCCGGGCCGCGGGAGCACATCGTGCTGCTGCTCATGCACCACATCGGCGGCGACGGCTGGTCGATGGCGCCGCTCGCCCGCGACGTGATCCTCGCCTACGCGGCCCGCTCGCAGGGACGGGAACCGCAGTGGGCGCCGCTGCCCGTCCAGTACGCCGACTACACGCTCTGGCAGCGCGAGCTGTTCGGCTCCGAGGACGACCCCGGCAGCCTGATCTCCAAGCAGATCGCCTACTGGCGGGACGCTCTCGCCGGACTGCCGGAGGAGCTCACGCTGCCCGCCGACCGGCCGCGTCCCGCAGAGGCGACCTACCGGGGAGCGACCCACGCGTTCGAGCTGGACGCCGAACTCCACGGCGGTCTGCTGGCCCTCGCCCGCGAGAGCGGCGCGAGCCTGTTCATGGTCATGCAGGCCGCCTACGCCGCGCTGCTCACGCGCCTCGGGGCCGGGACGGACGTGCCGATCGGGTCGCCCATCGCGGGCCGCACCGACGAGGCCCTCGACGACCTCGTCGGCATGTTCGTCAACATGCTCGTCCTGCGCACCGACACCTCCGGGGACCCGTCGTTCCGTGACCTGGTCGGGCGGGTGAGGGAGACCGACCTCGCCGCCTACGCGCACCAGGACGTCCCGTTCGAGCGGCTCGTCGAGGTCCTGAACCCGCCGCGTCACCTGGCCCGGCACCCGCTGTTCCAGGTCGGCCTGACGTTCCAGAACAACCCCGAGGCGCGGCTGGAGATGCCCGGGTTCAGCGCCGAGGTGGAGCCGCTGACCGCCGGAGTCGCGCGCTTCGACCTGCTGATGATCCTCACCGAGCGGGAGGACGGGCTCGACGGTGAGCTGGAGTACGCGCTCGACCTCTACGACCCGTCCACCGCGAGGCGGCTCATCGAGCGCTTCGAGCGGTACCTGTCCTCGTTGCTCGCCGACCCGGACGCGCCCATCGGCGCCGCCGAGGTCCTGAGCAGCGGTGAACGCCGCACGCTGCTGCGCAGGTGGGCCGGAGGCAAGGGCGGCGACGTCGAACGGGCGACGATCCCGGCGTTGTTCGA